>CAWDSX010000001.1:0-13928 GCA_963805135.1 uncultured Gaiellaceae bacterium
ACGATGCTAAGGTGAACACATGCCTTTCGGCATCTCACTACCTGAGCTGCTCATCCTGCTCGTCGTCCTCCTGCTGGTGTTCGGCGCCAAGCGGCTGCCCGAGATGGGGCGCTCGCTCGGCAAGGGGATGCGCGAGTTCAAGGACGGTGTGAGCGGAGTCGAGGAGTCGGCCACGACGACCCCGACACCGACGTCGGTCGAGCTTACGCCTCCCGCCTCCGACGCGAGCCCGCAGAGCTCCACGAGCGTCAGCGAGCCGGAGTCGGAGCGCCAGCCCGTCAGCTAGGAGACCATCGCGATGGTCCGCCGGTGGCTCCCACGCCGTCTCGGCCACGGTGAGGAGGCCACGCTCGTCGAGCACCTCGACGAGTTCCGGTCGCGGCTGATCGTCTCCCTCTTCGCGCTGATCCCGATCTTCATCGTTACCTTCGCGTTCCACGAGCGGATCATGGAGTGGCTGATCGCGCCACTTCCGGGAGACAGGAAGCTCGTGACGCTCGGCGTGACCGAGCCGTTCACGACGTCGGTCAAGGTGAGCTTCATCGCGGCGATCGCACTCGCCCTCCCGGTCCTGCTCTGGCAGGCGTGGGCATTCCTCGCCCCGGCTGTCGAGCCGCACTTCGAGCGGGTCGTCCTCGCGTTCGTCCTGCTGGCCATGACGCTCTTCGTGCTCGGGGTCCTCTTCATGTACTACGTCGTCCTGCCGAGGGCGCTCGACTTCCTCGTCAACTACGACGACAACCTGTACGACAATCAGCTTCGCGCGAGCTACTACTACAGCTTCGCGGCGCTGACGCTCTTCGCCGGCGGCCTGGCGTTCCTCATGCCGATCTTCATCCTCGCGCTCGTGCGGCTGCGCGTCCTGACCTCCGACCGCCTCCGCAAGAACCGGCGGATCGCATACGTGCTGCTCCTCGTGTTCGCGATCCTGCTCCCGACGGTCGACCCGATCTCGCTCGCGTTCGAGACGATCCCGCTGCTGGTCCTGTTCGAGCTGTCCATCTGGCTCTCCGTGTTCATGGAGCGCCGCTGGGACCGCGGCTGGGACGAGGACTACGCCGAAGCCGGTCTGTGACGGTCCTCTCCGCCGACTGGGTTGTGCCCGTCGAGGGACCGCCGATCCGTGACGGCGCCGTCGAGATCGACGACCTGACCGGCTCGATCGCCGCCGTCGGGCCACGCGAGGAGCTCGGCGACTCCGTTCACTACGAGGACGCGATGATCCTTCCCGGGTTCGTCAACGCGCACACCCACCTCGAGTACGACGTGTACGTGGGGTTCGGCGACGGCCTGCGCTTCGCCGACTGGATCGGCATGCACGTTCGGCGAAAGGCTCGGATCGGGCTCGAGGACATGGAGGCGATCGCCAGGTTGGGGGTGTTCGACTGCCTGCGCTCGGGGATCACGACCGTCGGGGACTGCAGCTTCAGCGGCGCCGCAGCGATTGCCTGCGCCGATCTCGGGCTGCGCGGGACGATCTACCTCGAGGTCTTCGGCGAGACCGACGGGCCGATCGCCGAGCGCTTCGAGCCGATGCGCGAGCGCATCGAAGGCTCGCTCTCTGACGCGGTGCGGGTGGGGATCTCGCCACATGCGCCATACACGTGCACGCTCGACCTCTATGCGGCGTGCACCGAGCTCGGCCTCCCCGTCGCGACGCACCTCGCGGAGAGCGACGACGAGACGGAGTTCCTGCGCACGGGGCACGGGGCCTGGGCGTCCTTCGCCGACATGCTCGTGCCCCCGCTCGGGACGACCGGAATCCGGGCGCTCGCGGAGGCAGGGCTTCTCGGCTCGGACGTCATCGCCGCCCACTGCGTCAAAGCCGACGACGAGGAGATCGCGCTGCTGGCGGAGCATGACGTCGCCGTCGCGCACTGTCCGCGCTCGAACGGGATCCTCGGCTGTGGCGTGGCGCCGATCACCGCGCTTCGGGACGCCGGGATCCGCGTCTGCATCGCCACCGACAGCCCCGCGTCGACGCCGTCGTTCGACATGTTCGACGAGATGCGCGCCGCGATCGTCGGAGCCCGCGCGCGCGAAGGGCGACCCGATGCACTGACCACTGCGGACGCGCTGGAGCTCGCGACGCTCGGCGGCGCCCGCGCGCTCGGGCTGGAGGAGACTCTCGGCTCGATCGTCTCCGGCAAGCAGGCCGATCTGACGGTGCTCTCGCTCGCCGACACGGCGTTCATCCCATGGGAAGATCCCGTTACGGGGGCAGTTCTCGGTGGAGCCCCTCAGCACGTCATCGCTACTCTCGTGTCCGGCAAACCGCGGTATGAGAAGGGAGGGAAGGCATGGCTCGAGCTGATCGACGCCGCGCGCAGCGCACGCGGCCGGCTGCTGCAGTCCGCAGATCCGACGTCGTAATCGAGGACACCATGTTCTTCCCGAGGCTTCGCAGGCATGCGAAGTGGATGTTCCTGTTCCTCGCGCTCGTCTTCGGGCTCGGCTTCGTCGGCTTCGGAGTAGGCGCGGGTGGGATCGGCTTCGGCGACGTCATCCGCGACGCTGCCGGAGGCGGCGGACAGCCCTCGGTCGAGGACGCCGAGGCAAAGGTCCTCGACAACCCGAAGGACGCGAAGGCCTTCCGCGAGCTGTCCACCGCGCAGCAGGCGGCCGGGAACACAGACGGAGCGATCGAGGCCCTCCAGGGCTACACACAGCTCCGTCCCAAGGACACGGACGCCCTTCGCGAGCTCGCTGCCCTCTACCTGCAGAAGGCCTCGACGGCCCAGGAGCGCGCACAGATCTACCAGGCTCGCTCCGACTACTTCGCGCCCGGCGGCATCCGCGACACGCTCTTCCAGATCGGCGGGAGCCCGCTCGTGCCCGACCCGATCACGAGCGCCGTGAGCACGACGTACGAGCAGCAGATCTCGGCGGCCGCGTCGGAGATCCAAACGGCGTCCGCGCAGGCGGTCGACCAGTACCGCAAGATCGCCGCTGCACAACCGAAGGATCCGAGCGTCCAGCTCGAGCTGGCCCAGGCCGCGCAGTCGGCATACGACCTCGGGACGGCGATCGCCGCGTACAAGACCTTCCTGAAGCTCGCGCCCACCGACCCGACCGCTCCCGAGGTCCGCCGGCTCCTGAAGCAGCTGCAGCGGTCCGGCTCAACGGGTTAGAGCACCGAGAAGACCCCCTGCAGCGGGCCGCTTCGCGACCGGGTCGGTACGGACCCTCACGCAACGCGGGACTCATTAGACTCGCCTTCCGTGAGGCCAGTCGTCCTCGTCGCAGCTCTGTGCACGGCCGGCCTGGCGTTCGCGCTCTCGGGCTGCGGAACGGGCGGCTACACGAGCAAGGGCAGCCAAGGGACCGGCAAGCAGCTCTTCGTCCAGGCCTGTGGCGGCTGCCACACCCTCGCCGATGCCGGCACGAACGGGAAGGTCGGGCCGAACCTCGACGACGCGTTCGCGCAGGCACGGCAGGCTGGAATGACGTCAGACACCTTTACGCAGGTCATCGCGACGCAGATCAAGTTCCCGATCGAGCATCCCGTGACGGGCGCGCCGGGGATGCCCGCCGTGGACCAGACCCTCCCGTCCTGCGACGACGTCGAAGGCGACACCTTCTGCGTCGAGGACCAGGATCAGGCGGTAGGGGACGTCGCCGTCTACGTCGGGTCGGTCGCGGGCACCGGCGTCACGGCGGAGAAGCCGACCGACGGGAAGTCGATCTTCACAGCGAACTGCGGCTCCTGCCACACACTCGCGGACGCCGGCACGTCAGGGAAGGTCGGGCCGAACCTCGACGACGCGAAGCCCCCGAAAGAGCTGGTCATCCAGCGCGTGACGAACGGTCAAGGCGTGATGCCGTCGTTCAAGGACTCGCTCGACGAGCAGCAGATCCAGGCGGTCGCGGACTACGTCTCGTCCGCCGCCGGCAAGTAACGCCCATAGTTGCGCAAGACCGGAATCCGGCTAGCGCCGAGTCCAGTCGCGCGACATCCCTAAAGCCGGTCGCTGCGCGACCGCCTCGTAACTACTCCTTCGACGACGCGCTTGCTGCGAGGTCGACGACGACGTGCGTGACCGGCACGTCGTAGCGAGCCCGGACCGAGTCGACGACGCCACGCTCGAGCCAGTTCGAGCGTCCCGGCGGGTGCGTCGAAATCACGATCTCGTTCGGACTGAACGTCCTGACCGCATCGTCGACGGCCACGAGCGGATCGCCGTCGCCGACCTCGCCGTTCGCGTCGATTCCGACCGACGCGAGGCGGGCCAGCGTCGTGTCGAGCCTCGCCTGAGCGGCTTCGCGCGCGGGGTCCTCGTCGGACGTGAACGTCTTCAGCCTCGAGTTCAGCGCCGGACAGACGACACGGAAGTGCGTCGTCTGACCGAGGGCGAGGGTGCTGATCGCGCTCAGGAGCTCCTCACCGCCGAGCGTCTCATTGGCAACGACGAGAACGCGGCGTTCGCCTGCTCCCGCGGCCGGCTCGACGTGCGTGCGCTCCGGTGCCGGGCCGCGCTGGCGCAGGTAGACGGCGATGGCCGCGGCCGACACCCCGATGAACGTGAGGAACCCGAGCACCGGCGAGATCCAGGATGCGATGACGATGAGCGCAAACGCCCCGATCGTGATCAGCAGGAACCGGAAAGCCGCTTCCTCGCTTCGGAACGGGCTCTCCATGGGCAGATCCTCCCTGACTAGAGAAGATAGACCGTCGTGTACACGACGATCCACATCACGTCGACGAAGTGCCAGTAGATGCCGGGAAGCTCGACGCCGTGGTGGTGCTCGGGCGAGAAGTGTCCGCGGAAGCCGCGAACGATCACCATCAGCAGGAGGCTCAGCCCGACCGCGACGTGGGCGCCGTGGAGGCCGGTGAGCCCGAAGAACACGGATGCGAACGCGCCGTCGCCCGTGTTGAAGCCGACGTTCAGGTACTCGATGACCTGGGTGCAGAGGAACGCGAGGCCCATGAGGAACGTGAGCACCATGCCTGCGAGGAAGCCGGCGCGTTGACCGCGCTTGATCGACTGCAGCGCCCAGTGCATCGTGAAGCTCGAAGTGACGAGGATCGCCGTGTTCACGCCGGCGACGAAGACGGGGAACTCGTACTGGCCGGCCGTGCACTCGCCTCCGACCGGCGGCGCCTTGCAGGGTGGCCAGAACTGCCACGCCTCGGGCGTGATCGTCGACGAGTCGGGGTTGACGACGCGGATGAAGAAGTACGCCGCGAAGAACGAGCCGAAGAGCATGATCTCCGACCCGATGAACAGGAGCATCCCGAGCGTCCGCGCGTCGACGCGCGAGCTCTGGTTCGCCGGTGGCGGCCCGTGGTGCTCGTCGTCGTGGCCGAGCGCTTCGGCGTGCGCGCTCATGTGGCGGCACCTACGAGGTCTTCGACGACGACGTGCTGGACCGGCACGTCCGTCTGCGCACGAAGGCGGCCGACGAGGTCGCGCCGTAGCCAGCCCGAGCGCTCGCCCGGAAACGTCGACACGATGATCTCGTCGATGCGCTCGTCCTCGACGGCCTCCATGGCCGCGACGAACGGATCGGGGTGGGCGATCTGACCGTGGACGTCGAGCCCCTCGGAGCGGAGGATCGACAGCGCGGCGCGGAGCCTGCGCTCGGCCTCGGGATGCTCGCCCCGCGAGGGGTCGCTCTGCGGGCAAACGATGAGGAAGCTCGCCATGCCCTCCTCGGCACGGGCCCGGATGCGGTCGAGCAGCGGCTCGCCGAGCACGGTCTCGTTCGCGACGACGAGGACGTTCGCGCCGGTGCGACCGCTCACGTCCGAGACGATGTGCTGGACCGGTCGGTCGCCGGCCGCCTTCCGGATCTCCGCGACGAGGTTCTTGCGGAGCCAACCCGACTTCGTCTCGGGATGCGTGCATACGACGATCTCGTCGACGTCCTCTGACGCGAGCACGTCCTTCACGGCCGTGAGCGGATCGTCGTCGTAGACAGCTCCGTGCGCGGCGATACCCGCGAGCCGCAGCCACGCGAGAACCCGGTCGAGCCGGCGGCTGGCAGAGGCCCGCCGCGAGTCGCGGTAGACGACGTAGCCCTCTCGTGGGGGGTTCACCGGCGCGACGACCGCAACGCGGACGGGCCCGTGCTCCGCCCGGTTCCGGAGCGAGTCGACGAGCTCGTCGCCGACGAGCGTCTCGTTCGCCACCACGAGCACCGAGGTCGTCTCCGTCATGCGTGCACTTCCTGGGCCTGCTTCGTCGGGCTGAGGATGGCGTGCTGCGCGCCGGGGACGCCGTACTCGTACGGCCCGCCGACGACCTGCGGAATCTCGTCGAAGTTGAAGATCGGCGGCGGCGACGAGACCTGCCACTCGAGCGTGCGCGCGTGCCAGGGGTTCGCCTCGGCGATCGGACCGCGAACCCAGCTCGTGATCATGTTGTAGACGAAGACCACGAACGACGCGCCGAGCACGAAGGACGCCGCTGAGATGAAGAGGTTCATGTCGCCGAACGCCTCGTCGTAGTCGAACACGCGTCGCGGCATCCCACGCAGCCCGATGTAGTGCATCGGGAAGAACGTCGCGTTGAAGCTCACGAACGTCAGCCAGAAGTGCCATTTGCCGAGCTTCTCGGAGTACATCCGCCCGGTCATCTTCGGGAACCAGTAGTAGACCCCGGCGTAGATCGTGAAGACGGACCCCCCGAAGAGCACGTAGTGGATGTGCGCGACGATGAAGTACGTGTCCGAGGCGGCGATGTCGATCGGCACCGACCCGAGGTAGATGCCCGAGAGGCCGCCGATCACGAACATCGTCACGAACCCGAGCGCGAAGAGCATCGGCGTCGTCAGATGGATGCGACCGCGCCAGAGGGTCGCGATCCAGGAGAACACCTTGATGCCGGTGGGGATCGCGATGAGCAGCGTCGTGATCATCATCGGGACGCGCAGCCAGTCGGCCATGCCCGCCACGAACATGTGGTGCGCCCACACGGAGAACCCGAGCACAAGGATCCCGAGCAGCGAGAGCGCCATCAGGCGGTAGCCGAAGATCGGCTTCCGGGACATCGAGGAGATGACCTCGGAGACGATCCCGAAGCCGGGCAGCATCATGATGTAGACGGCCGGGTGACTGTAGAACCAGAAGATGTGCTGGTAGCCGAGCACGTAGCCGCCGCCCTCGGGGACGAAGAAGCTCGTGTGCAGAATCCGGTCGAACATCACGAAGAACTGCGAGCCGGCGATGAACGGCGTCGCGAGCACGACGAGCAGTGACGTCGTGAAGTTCGCCCACACGAGGAGCGGCATGCGCCAGAAGGTCATCCCCGGAGCGCGCATGGTGATGATGGTCACGAGGAAGTTGAGGGCCGTCATGATCGACGACGCCCCAGCCCACTGGACGCCCATGTTGAAGAACGTCTGGCCGAGCGGCTGTCCCTCGGACAGCGGCGAGTAGCCCGTCCAGCCGGCGCCGAATGCCCCTCCAGGGGCGAGGAAGCTCGCGACGAACATGATCCCCGCGATGGGCAGGAGCCAGAACGAGAGCGCATTCAGGCGCGGGAATGCCATGTCGGGCGCGCCGAGCATGAGCGGGACGGCGAAGTTCGCGAGACCCGCGAACGCCGGGATGATGAAGAGGAAGATCATCAGCGTCGCGTGCACGGAGACGAGCCCGTTGAAGGTCTGCGAGTCGACGAACTGGAGCCCCGGCTGCGCGAGCTCGGCGCGGAAGAACATCGCCATGAGCCCGCCGACGGTGAAGAAGACGAACGTCGTGACGAGGTACTGGATCCCGATCACCTTGTGATCGGTGTTCACCCGGAAGTAGTCCCGCCAGGAGTGCGCGCCGTGGCCCGAGTGGTCCTCGGGCCGCGTCGGGCGGCCGGCGATGTAATAGAGCCAGTAGTCGAACGACCCGATGCCCGCGAGGAAGAAGATCGGCGCCATGACCATCGCGCCGACCACGAGCACGACCTCCGTGTTCCAGACGGGATCCCAGCCCCACCAGGCGCGGAGGAGGCAGACGAGCGCCGCTCCGAGCAGGAAGCCGAGGGCGGACATCCACACGCCGCGGACCAGGCCCGGACCGAAGATCAGGCGCCACGTCGAGCCGTGCGGCGGCTCGAAGTGAGACGGGTACTGGTGGACCTCCTGCTCCGGATGGGTGGCGGTCACGCGCGCTGCTCCTCGATCCATTTGTCGAACTCGGCCTGGGTCACGACGCGGGCTATCGCGCGCATCGTGGCGTGCCCGAGCCCGCAGAGCTCGGCGCAGACCACGGCGAACTCACCCGTGTGCTTCGGGGTGACGTTGATGTGCGTCTCGATGCCTGGCACGGCATCCATCTTCTGACCAAATTGCGGCACCCAAAAGGAGTGCAGCACGTCGACCGCTTCCATCGTGAACTGCGCCTGCTTGCCCACCGGGAGCACGAGCTCGCCGGACTCGACGTTCCCGTGATCCGGATACTGGAACTTCCACGCGAACTGCTGGCCGATCGCCGTCACCTGCAGCGAGTTGTCGCTCGCCTTGCCGTTCTCCGAGAGGACGAACGCGCTCACGATGCCGAGCGCGATAACGAGGATCGCGGGCACGGCGGTCCAGACGATCTCGAGGCCCGTGTGCCCGTGAATGGGCGGGCCGTCGGCGTCGTCGTCCGGCGGCACGCGCCACTTCCACACCGAGTAGACGACCACCGCGGCGACCAGCGAGAAGATGACGATCGACATGATCGTCGCGAACCAGTAGATGTCCTGGATGCGGTCGAATTCCTCGCTGTTGGAGGTCGGCAACCACTGGAAGAGGACAGCGACCAGCGTCACGGCGATGCCGATCACGACGCCGATCGCGACCAGCTGCACGATCCCCTTGCGCACCAGAGCCGAGCCTACTCCAACCGCTGACGGTCAGGGGATCGAACCGACGTGGCTATCGTGGCCACCATGCGCCGAGCCGTCGGTGTGAACCTCGCGCTCCTCGTCATCGTCTCGGCAGCCCTTCTCATCGTCGGATCGGCCGCGACCGGAGGCGTCTCCCGGCGGCCCGTCGTCCTCGCTTTCGGCGGCGACGTCCACTTCGAAGGCCCGCTCGAGCGGAGGCTCGTCGTCGACGCCCGACATGCGCTCGACCCCATCGCCCCGGTCCTGTCGAGTGCGGACATCGCGGTCGTGAACCTCGAGACGGCGGTGACCAACGGCGGAACGCCGACGTCGAAGGACTTCACGTTTCGGGCGCCGACGACGGCATTCGCCGCGCTTCGCGGCGCGGGTGTCGACGTGGCGTCGATGGCCAACAACCACGGCCTCGACTACGGCCTCGTGGGCTTGCGCGACTCGCTCACGGCTGCGAAGCGCTACCACTTCCCGGTCATCGGGATCGGGCTCGACGATACCGTGGCCTACCGGCCGTTCCGACGCACCGTGAACGGTCAGCGGGTCGCGATCATCGGAGCGACGCAGGTGCTGGACGACGAGCTGATCTCGGCCTGGACCGCGGGACCGGCAAAGCCCGGGCTCGCCTCCGCGAAGGACGTGCCGCGGCTCGTCCGGGCTGTGCGCGCGGCTCGCGCGACCTCCGACACCGTCGTCGTCTTCCTCCACTGGGGCGTCGAGCTCCGGCAGTGCCCTTCGCCCGACCAGCGCGCGCTCGCGAAGCAGCTCGTCGCCGCTGGAGCGGACATCGTCGTCGGCGGCCACGCGCACCGCGTCCAGGGAGCCGGTCGAATGGGTCGAGCGCTGGTCGGCTACGGCCTCGGGAACTTCGTCTGGTACGGGACGAGCGAGCTGTCGACACAGACGGGCGTTCTTGTGGTCACGATCGAGCAACGACACGTCCTCGGGTATCGCTGGGTGCCCGCGCGGATCGTCGACGGGGTGCCCCGCCCGCTCACGGGCGCGGAGCGCGGGCGGGAGCTCGCGAACTGGCGCTCGCTCCGCGGCTGCACCGGCCTGAAGCCTTGATACCGGGGCTACACTTGCGCGTCCCGGGCCGTTAGCTCAGTTGGTAGAGCAGGGGACTCTTAATCCCAAGGTCGAAGGTTCGAATCCTTCACGGCCCATCAGCGGAATGCCTGCAAGCACGGGCATTCGTACTCCTCGCCCCAACACACTGGCGCGAGTGGGGCTACAGACAGGACAACAAGAGCCCTCCGAAACCCGCGCCCTTGGCCGGCGGTGCCAGCGTCGGGGAACTCGACTCCTACCGCAGTGGGGGGTGGGGACTTCTCGAGGCAGAGCCGTCCGACAATACGCACCACATCTTGCGCAATTCCGCGTCCAGCATCCTTGACCGTCCACCAGGGGGAAGTAGGTCGTATCCTCGGACGAGGTCGTGTCAGCTGGGGAGCCGATATCACGGGCGGGTGGACGTCGACCGTGGGAGATCCCGGCCATGCTCGGCATCGGCGCGCTCGCAGGCTGGCTGCGGCTGCGTGATCTCGACCTCGTCGAATTCAAGCTCGACGAGGCAACCGCGGTCAACCTGGCGCGGCGGCTGCTCGACGGCGACTTCCTCACGGTCGGACTGAGATCGAGCGTGGGGGCGTACAACCCGCCGCTCTTCGTCTACCTGACGGCTGTGCCCTTGGCCCTGCGGGACGACCCACTCGCTGCTACAGCGTTCGTCGGCGTGCTCGCTGTTGCGGCCGTGATCCTCACGTACATCGTCCTGCGGCCGCGGTTCGGCGCCCTCGTCGCACTCGGCGCGGCGGCGCTCTTCGCCACCGCCCCGTGGGCAGTGCTCTATGGCCGCAAGCTCTGGGGACAGAGCGTGCTTCCGGTCGTCGCCGCCGCGTTCCTCTGGAGCATGTTCACGGTGCTCGAGCGCCCGCGTAGTCGCGCGGTCGTCTTCATCCCCGTCCTCCTCTGTCTGGCCTTCCAGCTCAACTTCTCGGCGCTCGCGCTCGTCATCCCCGCCACGGTCCTCCTGCTCTACCGCGCACGCGAGGTGCACTGGCCGGCGTTCGCGCTCGGGTGTCGGCGTCGCGGTGCTGCTGCTCGCTCCCTGGCTGTACCACCAGGTGACGAACGGGTTCGACGGACGTCTCTGAGCTGGCTCTCGGGAGCGCCCGACGGCGGGGAGAGGCCAGGACCAGTCGAGGCGGTTCGCGAGTCCGTCCGGCTGGTCGGGATCGGAGACTGGGGGTATGTGGCGGCCGGCAGCTTGCCGGCGTTCGTGACCGATGCCGGACCGGCGTGGAGAGTGGCGAGGGGTGCGAGCATGGTCGCGGCCACACTGTTCGTGCTCGGGCTCGTCACGTGCGCGCTCTGCGTCGTCCGTGGCGTCCGCACCAGCCGGCGCTGGCCCTGGCTGGCGCTCACCCCCGGCGGTGCTTCGCGAGCGCTCTTACTCGTCTGGCTCGCAGGCGTCTGGCTCAGCGATCCCCGCCGCCGACCGCCTCTACCCCCACTATCTGATCGTCACGTTTCCGGTCGATCTTCGCAGTGCAGGCGCTCGCCCTCTCGGATCTCGTAGGTGCGGTACCGCGCGTCCGACACCAGCCACGATCGGAGCCATCGCCGTCCTCGTGGTGGTCTGCGGCGGGGTATACGGCGTTCACGCTCTCCTTCCATCGATTCCTCGACGATATTCGGCGGCACAGCCGGCGACTACGGCGTCGTGTATCGGGACAAGGCCGAGCTCGCCAGCGTCCTGCAAGCACGCGGGCTCCGGGCGGACGAGCCCGTAATCGACTTCCTCGTCACCGGCGACCTGGATGCGCCGCTCGGCGCTGCACCGCTCGTGACTGTCCGCGACGGCTTTCACGATGCGCGGCCCCTTCAATGCGCCGGCCAGAGCTTCGCTCGTTCGGCGTGCTCAGCACATGCCTTCCGGCGCCGTGATGGGGCACACACGGGCTGCGCTGGGCCCCGAGCCGGATGCGGCAAGTCCGTCGAGTAGCGCTTCGGCTACGCGTCCGCGGCGACCCTCGGTTAGATTGCCGCGGCCAATGCAGCGCGAATTGCCGGGTCGTCCCGTGGTCAAAGCCTGCGCGGCAACGTTCGTCGTGGTCGTGATCGCCGTGACGCTCGCCGGTTGCGGCGGTGACGGTGGGTCGGACGCAGCCACGACCGACTCGGTATAACCACTGGCGTGCGACCTGCCGAGGTGTCCGCGGCTCGCGTCAGCGGCCTCTACCCGAACGACACCTGGTCTGGGAGGACGGTGACGTATGTGCGGCATCTCTGCGAGCGGGTCGGCTCTCCGTCTCGCTCTCGGGCGACGCGGGCCTCTTCATCGAGCCGACGCGTGTCGTCGCACGATCGAACGGAGCGGTCGTGGGACGTGTGCGATTTCAACCTGAGGGACACGCGGTTCTGAGCGTTCCGGTTTCACCGCCTGCCGGTTCGAGCGACTGCCGAGTCACTTACACGGTGACGCCCACGGCCGTACCGGCCAAGATAACGGCAGGCACGAACGCGGATCCACGCGTGCTCGGCGCCCACTTCAACCGTTTCGTCTACCGCCCGAGGCCCTAGCTTCGTCTTGGCGGCACCGGGCGTCGATCCTTACGCACGCGATCACACCTCCGGCACGCCAGTAACGACGTTCAAGCGCAGCAAAGACTCCTTTATCGGCAGAACAGCCACCTCGACGCTCTGAGGACACCGCCTCCTCACGGCGGCGGCACGGGTTCGAATCCCTGGTGAGCCTTTCCGGCTCCCCGCAGCCTGAGGTTCAGCCCGTGGCACCGTCGATCGTCCCTCTCCCGTGAGTGGGAACGTGGCGGCGAGGAGGCACGTGAGCCCTACGAACGCGATGACCTGAGCGGGCGCCGCAATGGGCAACGGGCTGCCGCCGGCGAGGGTCAAGTCGTCCCAGCTGCGGATCAGGTCGTTGAGAACCGGCACGTTGCTCCAAGGACTCGGCAGCCAGAGAGCGAGGAAGACGCCGGAGAGCGTGGCGATTGGGAGCGCCTGGCGAGCCGATGCCCAACCGGTCGAGTTGCGGGATGGTCAGGAGGAGAAAGACCAGCCGGTAGTCGGAAGTGCGCCCGAGCACAAAGGTTGCGACGTAGATTCCGGCACCAGCCCAGAAGAGGTCGAGTTCTCGCGATGGACCGGGGGTGAGCTGGCTACGCAGCGTTCGGCGGAGCGCAATCGCGACAACGATTGCCAGCGCGACGAGAGCAGCGTCCCACATCCGTCCCGGCCCGAGGAGGCGCCCGAGCCAGCCGCCAAAGATGTGAAGACCGAACGCGTACTCGTCCCCCTGTGGGAGCACCCGTTCGATTGTCTGGATATCGCGGAATGTCGCCGCCGCATAGACGGCAAAGATGCCGATGACTACCGAAACGCAGATGACGGCTGCTCGCCGAGGAAGCTGCGCAAGCATCCCAACCGCGGCGATGGGGAAGAGCTTCAGGACGGCGGCAAGGAGGATCAGCGACGACGCTGCGGGCGGGCCGTAGCGCGAGCGTCGCATGACGAGGCCGGCTGCCGCGACCATGCAGAACAAGGCAAGGTCGACGTTGCCCCGCTCGACTCCGAACATGACCGCCGGCGAGCAGAGCGCTAGCCCGTAGATAACGGCGTCTCCGACCGGTGCCTGGCGCGGTAGGACGAGGATCGCCGCCAGGAAGAACGTAACCACAGGCCCGGCCGACCACGATGGCGCACGTAGAACCAGATCAAGACGGTCAGCGCGACGGCCATCAAGGCGAAAACCAGCCACGGCTTACCGGCAAAGAAGCCGAACGCGATTCCCTCGTTTCGAGTCTGCCCCAGGCTCACGCCGGGGGAAAACCGATTCACTGTCTCCCGGCGAGAGCTGATTGAAGGCCAGCCACTTGGTCCACTGGTCGAACGCGACGACCGCCGCGGCCGTCAGCAGGGCGCGATCAGGACGCCAGCGCATCGGCCACCTCTGCCGCGCTCAGACCGTCAATCGTCAGCGTCTTGTCCCGCGCCGTGAGACCGCTCGACACCGTCACACTCGTCTTGCCTATCCGAAGCGCCTTCGCGACGAGAGCAATACGAGACTGAACCAGGTAGACGACATAA
>CAWDSX010000002.1:0-36007 GCA_963805135.1 uncultured Gaiellaceae bacterium
AGATCTCCCTCGACTTCAAGGTCATCAAGAAGCCGGCCTCGAAGGCGTCGTATCGGACTGATCTTGCGAAGAAGGCCGTCGCGAACCTCAAGAAGCAGGGGCTCGATGTATTCGGAAAGAGCTTCAAGAGGAAGGTCGGTCGTCCTGAGGGAAGGCGGAAAGTAACGAGAGACATGGGCTCCGGATCGGTTGCGGCCGGTCCGGGGCTCTCCTCGCTGACGGAGGTGAGATGACGTGTCGACACTGATCAAGGGCGGACGGATCATCACGGCCGCCGACGACTACGTCGGCGACGTCTACGTCGAAAGGGAGCGCATCTCGATGATCGGGGAGTCGCTCGACGTCGATGCTGATCGGGTCGTCGACGCCTCGGGCAAGTACGTCCTCCCGGGCTGTGTCGACCCGCACACCCATCTCGACATGCCCTTCGGCGGGACGGTGACGATCGACGACGTGACCTCGGGGCAGACGGCCGCCGCCTTCGGCGGAACTACCTGCCACGTCGACTTCTGCATCCAGACGCCCGGGCAGTCGTTCGCGGAGGCGCTGTCCGACTGGCATGGGAAGCGCGAGGGCAAGCAGCTGATCGACATGGGCTACCACATCGCCGTCACCGACCTGCGCGAAGGCGGCTCCCTCGAGGAGCTCGCAGAGCTTCCGGCGCAGGGGGTCACGTCGTACAAGCTGTTCATGGCCTACAAGGGTGCGCTCATGGTCGACGACGAGACGCTCTTCCGGACGATGGAGGTCGCCGCCGAGACCGGCGCGCTCGTGATGGTGCACGCCGAGAACGGAGACGCGATCGACGTCCTCGTCAAGCAGGCGCTCGCGGCGGGGAACACCGCGCCCCACTTCCACGCGCTCACGCGTCCGCCCGAGACGGAGGGCGAGGCGACGAACCGCGCGATCCAGCTCGCACGGGTCGCCGGCGCGCCGCTGTACGTCGTGCACGTCTCGTGCCGCGAGGCGGTCGAGCCGATCGCGCGCGCGCGGGAGCAGGGCTGGGACGTCTGGGGTGAGACCTGCACGCAGTACTTCTTCATCGACTACACGTACCTCGAGCGGCCCGACTTCGAGGGTGCGAAGTACGTGTACACGCCGCCGCCGAGGCCGATAGAGAACCAGGAGGTCCTCTGGCACGCCGTGCGGTCGGACATCCTCTCGGCCGTCTCCACCGACCACTGCGCGTTCCTGTGGGACGGCCAGAAGACGATGGGGAGGGACGACTTCTCGAAGATCCCGAACGGCGGGCCCGGCCTCGAGAACCGGCTGCACATGATCCACGAGTTCGGCGTGCGTGCCGGCCGGCTGTCGCTGAACCGTATGGTCGAGCTCCTCGCCACCAACCCGGCGAAGCTCTTCGGCCTCTACCCGCGCAAGGGCACGATCGCGCCCGGTTCGGACGCCGACATCGTGGTCTTCGACCCGGACAGGCGACACTTGATCACGGCCGCGACGCAGCACTCGAAGACCGACTACAACCTCTACGAGGGGACGGAGGTGACCGGTTCGCCGGAGGTCGTCTTCCTCCGCGGGAACGTGCTCGTCGAGGGCGGAGAGCTCGTCGCCGAGCCTGGTGTCGGTGAGTTCGTCGAGCGGGCCGCATTCGGGCAGGAGCTCCTGCCCGCGGCAGCCCGCTAGACGTCAGACTGCGCGGAGGCGCGCCGGACACCTTCCCCCTTGTCCGGCGCCTCCGCGCAGTGCTCGCCTTAGCCGTACGGCGGGCCTGCGATGTCTTCGATCGTCCACACTTCTCCACCGAGGGTGACGACATACGCGGTGTTGCCGATGATCTCGAGCGAGGACGGCTGATCGAGCTCGTCCGCGATCGTCGTCATGGTGCCGTTCGGGTTCGCCCGCATGAGGGCTCCGGTGTCGTGTGACGCCGGAGAGCCGGCGCAGGCCGGATCTGCCGCCGCAGGGGAAGAGACCCTGCGAGAGGGCGAACAGCGTCTGCCCGCGGCCCATCTCTACGTCCACGGCGAGCCGAGCGCCGGAGGCGACTGTCGCCGCTGTCGACGATCCCGGTTCGAAGGACACGATCTTTCCGTTCTGCGGCTCATGCGGCACAGGGCCGGCCTCAGCGAGATAGATCGTGTTCCCGTGTACTTCGAGCCCCGTCGGGACGACATCGCCGAACGCGATGAGCTGGGAAACCGCTCCGTCCGGAGCAACCCGATACACGCGATTGTGATGGCCATCGGTGACGAGGAATCCGCCGCGGAACGGCTCCAACGCGTACTCCACTCCCGTCGGAACGACGAAGGGGAATCCGGTCGGCGGGTTGTCGCATGCAAACGAGCCGATGTCCGCAACGAGGGTTGAACTGGAGAGCCCGTCGATGCGGTAGATCCCGATTGTGCCCGGGTGGCAGGCGACCAGGTCCGCCGGGAAGGTTGATCCTACGACGCTGACGAGGGCGTATGCGGTCGAGCCGTAGAACGCGACGTCCATGACGCCGCCGAACGGCAGCTCGGCGAAGCGTCGCGGCAGGCCGCTCGCGAAGAGCGTCTGGTTTCCGCTCTTGGCGTCGATCCGCCAGATCTCCCCGGTAGCCGGCTGGGGCACATACAGCGCTCCGCCCGGGCCGATCGCGCTGCCCGAAGCAGCCCCACCCTGGAGCGTTGCGAGCAACTCGGGATCTCCAGGCGCGCTCGCGGATGGTGCGGCGCTGGCGGCGAGTGGCACGATCATCGCCACCAAGGCCGCCCCGGCAACGAGCAGTCTTCTTCGAGTACTCATGCTTCTTCTCCCCTCTGTCATGCCGCGGTCGCGGCTGGGTCCGGTCGCACGACGATGGTGTCGCCGACCTTCACGATCTCGTCGACGGGAATCTCGGCTGCGTCCGAGTGGTGCCGAACCGCCTCGGGGCTCACGGCGTCGTATACGCAGATGGAGCCGACGGTGCCGTCGGTCTCCTCGACGACATAGCTCTGTGCCCAGGTGACAATTCCGGACAGCCGCGTGGCCTCGAGGGATGCGCGCGCTACCGCTTCCCAAGCATCCGTGTGTGTCCGCCATGCACGCCGTCGCACGACTACGTACGTCTCCACACGCACCTCCTGAGGTCGACAAGCAACCACGCTCGAGGGTACGGGTGGCGCTCCTCCCCCGACATCGGAAGGAGTGCCTAGATTGCGAGTTTCGCTACCGGTCTTGGAGCAGGTCTGCGCGGCGCGCGCTGGCGACGGCCTCGCCGCGAGTCTTCGCGTCGAGCTTGCGGAGGATCGTGGAGACGTGGTGATCGACCGTTCGGCGCGAGAGGAACAGGCGCTCGGCGATATCCCCGTTTCGGAGACCGTCGGCGACGAGGCTCAGGACCTCCGTCTCGCGAGCCGTGAGGCCGACGGGACTCTCGCGGGTCGTGCGTCGAGGGCCTCGGGGAAGCCCGCGAACTCCGCGCTTGCGCAGCAGCTGGGCGACCCGTTCCGCCGCGGGCCTTGCGCCGAGATCGCGCAGGCCGCGGTATGCATTCGTCAGTGTCTCGACGTCTCCGGTCTCGGCGAGTGCGATGGCGGTCTCGTACGGGCAGCCGCGGCGAGACCACTCCGCGGCGGCGGCGTGCCAGTCACCGCTCGCTCCGAGCGCGTATGGACCGCTGCGCATCGTCAAGAACGACCGGCTCGAGACCGGTGAGTCGCCGCCAATACGAGAGCCGTGCGGCATCCTCGGCCGACCCTCGCGCGACTGCGAGCTCGAGCTCGGCGCTCGTCGCCCGGTCGACCTCGTCTGGTCGCGACGCGAGCCAGCCGAGCTCTGCTCGGGCGGCGGCGAGATCGACCAGCGCGAACGTGTCCTCCGGGGAGAGACCGACGTTTCCGGTTGCGTCGAGGGCCTCCCGAGCGCCCGGGTCGCCTCGTCTCGCGCGAACGAGAGCCAGCACCACGAGCGCCTCGTGCTGCGGCCACGGAGACTCGCGCGGATCATCGAGCAGCCACTTCGCGGCGTCAGTGGCCTCGGTCCAGCGGCCCTGGTCGAGAAGCGAACGCGACAGGAGCGCGAGGACGTTGATGCGCCAGAGATCGAGCGTGTGGTCGACGCAGTACTCGAGCGCAGCGGGGAGGAACTGGTTCGCCAGGTCGTGGTCGTGGACGATTGCCCCGTAGCCGCCGACATTGTTCAGTGCTCGTGCCGCCTGCTCCTTGAGCCCAGCCTCCCGATATTCGGTGGCAGCTTCCTCGAGAATCTGGCGGCCGAGGTTGCCGGGTCGCGTCGCAGCTCGACGGTCCCTATCGTCACGCGGGCGTCCGCCGCAGTGCGCGTGTCCCCGTGTGCCGTCGCAATGGCCTCTGCCCTCAGGCAGAGCTCGATCGTTCGGTCGATGTCGTCAGTCCAGACCAACTGCGCCCGGGACGAGAGCACGCTCGCGGTGCCTACGCTCTCCGGCTGATCGGCGACGAGCCGCTCCGCCTCGGACACGGCGCGCTCCGCTTCAGCGATCAGGCCTCGACAGAGCAGGTAGGACGTGAGCTCGGAGATCGCTCGCGCTTGTTCCTGGGGCGATCCTGCTTCCCGACGACACGCGATCGCCTCCTTGATCACGGCGATCGCCTCGACCTGGTCGTCGGCGAGGTAACACGCCCTCGAGCGGCCTTCGAGCAGTTCCGCCCGCTCGCTGGGCGAGAGTTCATCGGCGAAGCGGAGCGCGCGCGCGTACTGCGCGGCAGCCTCTCGATAGGCGCGTGCAGCCGTGGCCTCTCGCGCGGCTGCCGGCGCCCATTGCAGCACGGCGTCGCGGTCGAGCGCAGCCTCGGAATGGTTTGCGAGGCGAGCCGCGTCGGGTGCGCCCACAGGGGGCTGGACGAGCGCTTCGAGAAGTCGGCGATGGATCGCAAGTCGACGTGACGGAGCCAGGGTCTCGACGACGGCCTCCCGTGCGAGCTCGTGCCGGAACGTGATGTCGTCCCCGAGTGCCACGAGCACGCCCGTCGAGAGCGCCTCCTCGAGGTACGTGAGATCGCAGTCGCAAACGCGCTCGAGGAGCCACACGGGTGCCTCGGGAGGCGCGAGCGCGACAGTGTCGACGACCTCCGTCGCTTCCGCGCCAAGTCCTGCGAGCCGGGACAGGACCGCGGCGCGGGCCGTCTCGGGGATGTCGCCGTCACCACGAAGCACCTCGTGCACGAAGAAGGGGTTGCCCGACGTTCGGCGATGAAGCTCGGCTGCGTCGAAGTCGTGGCCTCGGGCGAGTTCTGCGACGGCCTCTGCGGAGAGCGTCTCGAGCCGAATGTACTCCGACTCGGTGTGTGAGGCGATCTCGCCGAGCACGCTCCGAAGTGGATGCGCACGATCGAGCTCGTCGTCGCGGTACGTGAGGATTGCCAGGGCACCGAGTGCCTCCATCCGACGCCCGAGCAGACGTACGACGTCGAGCGTGGCCTCGTCGGCCCAATGCAGGTCTTCGAGCACGAGCACCGTGTCAGCCGACGCCAGCTCGTCGCGCAGGATGTCGAACACCTCGTGCGCGCCCGCGCGCTCGAGGATTTCCGCGAACGCCCCGTTCGTCTCGCGTGCAACGTCGACGAACGGGGCGAGCGGGCGAGGCATCACCAGCGGGTCGCAGCGGCCCTCGAGAACGCGCGTCGAGGATCCGAGGCCCTCCGTGAACGCGCGGACGAGCGACGTCTTGCCGATCCCGGCCTCGCCGGAGACGAGCACGAGCCGTCCGGTCCCGCGCCTCGCTTCGGTGTGCGCTCCGAGCAGCGCGCGGAGAGCGTCGTCGCGCTCGAGAAGAACCGTCGTCGCCGCGCGTGCCTGAGGTGCGATGGTCACCGGCTGATCGTCCTCCTTCTCGGGGCCTGCCGCAACTCTGCCGAGCTAGGATCGCGACCGAGAGAAGGAGGAGCGAGCCGATGGCCGTGATCGAGACGAACCCGAACCTCGGGGCGCAGATCGTCGAGGACGCGAAGGAGTACGTCCTCTACTCGTGGTCGACGCAGGATGCGATCAACCCGATCGCGGTGGCAGGTGCCGAGGGACGACATTTCTGGGACTACGACGGAAAGCGGTACCTGGACTTCGCGTCGCAGCTCGTCAACGTCAACATCGGCCACCAGCACCCGAAGATCATCGCAGCGATCAAGGAGCAGGCCGACCGGCTCTGCACCATCGGCCCGCCCATGGCCTCGGAGTCGCGCTCGCGTCTCGGCCGGCTGCTCGAGGAGGTCACGCCCGGCGACCTCTGCATGTCGTTCTTCACGAACTCCGGCGCCGAGGCGAACGAGAACGCGATCAGGCTCGCGCGCCTCTCGACGGGCCGTCACAAGATCATCGCGCGCTACCGCTCGTACCACGGAGCGACCCACGGCTCGATCCTGCTCACGGGCGATCCGCGCCGGTGGCCGAACGAGCCGGGCATGGGCGGCGTCGTACGCATGCTCGATCCGTACACGTACCGCTGTCCGGCGGGTCATCCGGATCCGTGCCCGGTCTGCACGGGCGCGCCGCACCTCGAGGAGATCCTCGAGTACGAGGGCGCACACACGGTCGCCGCGGTGATCCTCGAGACGGTCACGGGCACGAACGGGATCATCCCGCCGCCGCCCGGCTATCTCCAGGCGGTCAGAGAGGTCTGCGACCGGTACGGGATCCTGCTGATCCTCGACGAGGTGATGGCCGGGTTCGGGCGCACGGGACGCTGGTTCGCGTGCGAGAACTGGGACGTCGTCCCGGACATCATCACCGTCGCCAAGGGAATCAACTCTGGCTACGTCCCGCTCGGCGCGATGATCATCCGTGAGCACCTGAAGGAGTGGGTGCGGAGCCGCTACTTCCCTGGGGGGCTCACGTACGCAGGCCATCCGCTCGCGTGCGCGTCGGCGGTGGCGTCGATCGAGGCCTTCCAGGAGGAAGGAGTCGTGGAGAACTCGGCGGAGGTCGGTGCGTACCTCGGCGACGGCCTGCGCGCCCTTGCGGCGCGGCATCCGTCGATCGGCGACGTGCGAGGGCTCGGATGCTTCTGGGGGGTCGAGCTCGTCAAGAACCGCGACACGCGCGAGATGCTCGTCCCGTTCAACGCTGCGGGTGAGGCCGCCGCTCCGGTCTCCCGGCTTGCGAAAGCGTCGCTCGAGCGCGGCCTCTACCTCATGACGCACTGGAACGTGATCATGGTCGTGCCACCGCTGACGATCACGCGCGACGAGGTCGACGAGGGCCTCGCGATCCTCGACGAGACCCTCGCGATCGCCGACGAATACGTCGTCTAGCCGGTGAGCGCCGTCGTCGAGCTGACGAGTCAGCTCGTCGCGATCGAGTCGATCAATCCCGAGCTCGGCGTCGGCGGCTCGGGGGAGACGGAGCTCGCGCGCTTCGTCGCCGAGTGGTGTGAGCGCGCCGGGCTCGAGACGACGCTGTCGGAGGCCGCGCCGGGCCGGCCGAACGTGGTGGCGATCGCGCGCGGGACCGGGGGCGGGCGCTCGCTGATGCTCAACGCGCACATGGACACGGTCGGCCTCGCGGGCATGACCGATCCGCTCGTCGCAAAGGCGGAGGACGGTCGGCTCTACGGGCGGGGCGCGTACGACATGAAGGGGAGTCTCGCGGCGTGCATGCTTGCTGCCGCCGCTGTGAAGCGGCGCGGGCTCCGCGGGGATGTGATCGTCACCGCCGTGTCGGACGAGGAGGTCGCGAGCGTCGGGACGGAGGCGATCGCCGCCTCGCTGCGGGCGGATGCCGCGATCGTGACCGAGCCCACAGAGCTGCAGGTCGCCGTCGCACATCGTGGATTCGTCCATCTCGAGATCGAGACGATCGGACGCGCTGCGCACGGGTCGCGTCCGCACCTGGGCATCGACGCCATCGCGAAGATGGGCCGCGTCCTCACCGGAATCGAGGAGCTCGATCGGCGCCTTCGCGCCAATCCGACCCATCCGTACGTCGGGAGCGGCAGCCTGCACGCGTCCCTGGTCGAGGGCGGGCAGGAGTACTCGAGCTATCCGGCACGCTGCGTGCTCCAGGCCGAGCGCCGGACGATCCCGGGCGAAACGGCCGAGCTGGCGGTCGACGAGATCCGGGCGATCATCGACGGCGCCGCCGCTGCGGACTCCGACTTCGCGGGAAGCGTTCGCTCTCTCGCGTCACGGGAGCCGTTCGAGGTGGAGGAGGACGCCGACGTCGTCGAGGCCGTTCGCCGCTGCGCCGCGCCGGTCATCGGCTCGGATCCGGAGGTCGTCGGCGTGTCCTTCTGGGCCGACTCTGCACTCCTCGCCGCGGCCGGTATCCCCACCGTTCTGTTCGGACCGCGAGGCGAAGGTGCGCACGCCGAGGTGGAGTGGGTCGACGTCGAGTCGCTCGAGCAGTGCGTCGAGATCTACGCGGCGGTGGCGGCCGAGATCTGCCAGTAGCTAGCGCTCGAGGAAGTCGGCGATCGCCTCCGCGGTCACCTCGAACGCATCCCAGAGGACGGAGTGCCCGCCGGGTACGACGACGACCTCGAGGAGGTCCCCGAGAGCCGCCCGGTGGGCGTCGAGGAGATGGTCGTAGGGGAGGTACGAGCGCTCGCCGAGGACCAGCATCGTCGGGACACGGACGTCGTCGAAGGGCGGGGGTTGCGAGGCCAGCTCCCCGTACGCGGCGACGACGGCGGACTGGCAGTAGCGATAGCGGACGCGACCGTCCTCCCCGGTCTCGACGTGGGGTGCGAGATCCTCCACGACGAGCTCGCGCGGCGAGGACTGGAGCTGACTCTCGTCGAAGCGACGATCGATCAGCTCGTCGAAGGAGACGTACGACTTGTCGTTGCGGGCGTTCTCCGCTGCGGCGAGCGCGACGTGTCCGGGCAGTAGGATCGCCGGGTCGAGGAGGACGAGCTTCGGCACGAGCTTCGGCGCGCGCGCCGCCAGCTCGAACGCGAGGCGACCGCCGAACGAGTGTCCGACGAGCGCGGACTCCCGTGCGCCCAGGGTCTCGACGATCGCGTCCACGTGCGCCTCGATGTCCCATGGCGGCTGCCAGGGCGAGTGGCCGTGGCCGAGCAGGTCGACGGCGACGACGTGGTGACCACCGAGCTCGGCGGCGAGGGGCGCGAAGTGGCGGCCGTGGTTGCGTACGCCGTGGAGACACACCACGCGGGGAGCGCCCGGCTCGCCCCACTCGTAGGTCGCGAGCGTCACGCGGTGGCGCGGAGCGTGTCGAGCGAGTCCGGGACCATCTCGGCCCTGTACTCGTCGCCTTCCTTCACCAGCGACCAGACGATCGTGCCCTCGCGGTCGATCAGGAACGTGCCCCGGTGCGGCGCTCCGATCGCCTCGTTGAAGACGCCGTAGGCCTTGGCGGCGGTGCCGTGCGGCCAGAAGTCGGAAGCGAAGGTGTACTCCGCGCCGATCTGCTCCTTCCAGGCCTGCCGGGCGGCCCACGGGTCGCATGAGACGAAGACGATCTCGGTGCCCGCGTCTTGGAACGACGCGAGGTTCTCCTGCAGGTCGCGCGCCTCGTCCTCGCAGACCTGGGTGAACGCGAAGGGGTGGAACACCAACAGGACGTTCGAGCGGCCGCGGAAGGCGGACAGCCGCACGCGCTCGTCGTGGCTCACCGCGAGGTCGAACTCGGGCGCCGCGTCACCTGTCCTCACCGCCATCCACCTGCTCCTCTCCCGCTCCGGACGGCCGATAGTACCGCCGTCCGCGAAGTTCCTCCGGCAGGTACGAGACGTCGAACCCGCGCGGATCGTCGTGCGGATAGACGTAGTCCTGGCCGTGGCCCCGCGCCTTCGCGGCGGCCTTGTGGCCGGTCGAGCGCAGCATCGCGGGCGGGCGGGCGTTTCCGTGCTCTCGGACGTCCTGCCGTGCCTCCCAGATGGCGACAGCCGAGGCGTTCGACTTCGGAGCCCGGGCGAGGTAGATGGCCGCCTGCGCCAGGTTGAGCTGCGCCTCGGGAAGGCCGACGTGCTCGAGTGCCTGCGCGGCCGCGACGGCGACGACCATCGCGTTCGGATCGGCGTTGCCGACGTCCTCGGAAGCGAGGATCACCATGCGCCGTGCGATGAAGCGGGGATCCTCACCCGCTTCGAGCATCGCGGCGAGGTAGTAGACCGAGGCGTCGACGTCGCCCCCGCGCATCGACTTGATGAACGCCGAGGCGAAGTCGTAGTGCTGGTCGCCCTTGCGGTCGTAGAGCAGCGGGCGCTTGCGAGAGGCGTCCACTACGTGTTCCTCGGAGAGCGCGCCGCCCTCGGCCGCGGCTGTTGCCGTCGCCAGCTCGAGAATCTGGAGCGCTGCCCTGGCGTCCCCTCCCGCCCGCTTCGCGAGGAGGTCGAGCGCCTCGCGCGGCACCTCGACGTCGAGTGTCGCGACGCCGCGCTCGAGGATCACGACGAGCTCCTCCTCCGTGAGCGCCGTGAGCTCGATCACTGTGCAGCGGGACAGGAGCGCCGAGTTGACCTCGAAGTACGGGTTCTCGGTGGTCGCCCCTATCAGCGTGACGAGGCCGTCCTCCACCGCGTGCAGCACGGAGTCCTGCTGCGCCTTGTTGAAGCGGTGGATCTCGTCGATGAAGAGGATCGTCCGGACGTCGTTCCCTCCAAGCCGGTCGCGCGCCCGTGCGATCACGGCTCGCACGTCGTCGACGCGAGCCGAGACCGCGGAGATCTCCTCGAACGCTGCTCCCGTCCGCTCCGCGACGATCCGTGCGATCGTCGTCTTCCCGGTCCCGGGCGGACCGAAGAGGATCATCGAGGGCGGCCGGTCCTCCTCGATGGCGCGCCGGAGCGCCGAGCCGGGTGCGAGGACGTGCTGCTGGCCGACGAGCTCCTCGAGCTGCGAGGGCCGTAGCCGCACCGCGAGCGGCGCGTTCTCGGCCTGGCGCGCCTGCGCGGCTTCGGAGAAGAGGTCGGACACGCGAGAAGTATGCTGCCGCCCCGATGACGCTACGTGACGAGGTCACGGCGCTCCTACAGGCGCTCCTCCGGCTCGACACGGTCAATCCGCCGGGGAACGAGACGCAGGCGGCCGATGTGCTGGGCGCGTACCTCGCGGAGAGCGGCGTCGCTGTCGAGCTGTACGCGCGCGTGCCCGCGCGCGCAAATCTCGTTGCCCGGATCGAGGGCGGCGACGGGCCGACGCTGGCATTTCTGTGCCACACGGACACCGTGCTCGCCGACCCGGGCGAATGGGACCGGAGCCCGTGGTCGGGCGATCTCGTCGACGGCGAGGTGTGGGGGCGCGGCGCACTCGACATGAAGGACCAGGTCGCCGCGAGCGCCGTTGCGTTCGCGTCGCTCGCACGCGAGGGGTTCGAGCCGGGTGGAGACCTGCTCTTCATCGCGACCGCGGACGAGGAGGTCGGCGGCGACGACGGGTACGGGCTCGTCTGGCTGTGTCGTGAGCACCCGGACGCCGTCCGCTGCGACTACGCGGTCAACGAGGGCGCGGGCGACCGGCTCCTCGTCGGCGAGACGCCCGTCTACCTGTGCGCGACCGCGGAGAAGATGTCGGCCCCGTTCGTCGTTCGCATCCACGGCCGGAGCGGGCACGCATCGATGCCGGGAATCGCCGACAACGCGCTCGTCAAGTCGGCCCGCTACCTCGAGGCACTCGGCGCCTACGAGCCTCCCCGCGAGCTGATTCCGGAGGCGAAGGGCTTGCTGGAGGCGCTCCTCGGAGAGGCGCCTCCGCTCGAGGAGGCGCTCGACCGCGCCCGCGCCCTGCATCCGATGCTCCCTGCGCTCGTCGAGCCGCTCCTCGCCTTCACGCTCTCGCCGACGATGATCGACGCCTCGCATCAGCGAAACGTGATTCCGGCGCAGTGCGAGATCACGGTCGACTGCCGACTGCTCCCCGAGACGACGCCGGACGACGTCGAGCCGCTCATCCGCGCTGCGCTCGGGAACGGCGCATACGACCTCGAGTTCGAGGAGGCGGTCGGCGGCACGCGCTCGTCGATGCAGACGCCGCTCTGGAGCACGCTCGAGACGTTCACCGCGGGGATCGAGCCCGGCGCTCGGCTCGCGCCGGTCGCGTGCCCGGGGTTCACCGACAGCCACTACCTCCGGCAGGCGTTCGGGACTGTTGCGTACGGCTTCTTCCCGATCCGGCACATGGATCCCGAGCAGGCGACCAAGCTCGTGCACTCGGCGAACGAGCGGATTCGCGTGGACGACCTCGAGCTCGGTGTCGACATGCTCCGGTCCGTCGCTCGGTCGCTCCTCGCGTCATGAGCGAGACCGCCGACGCACTCGTCGTCTTCGGGATCACGGGCGACCTCGCGCGCACGAAGACACTGCCCGCGCTGTACGACCTCGTGGAGCAGGGGATCCTCACCTTCCCGGTCATCGGCGTCGGTCGACGCCCGCTTCGCAACGACGAGATGCGCGAGCACGCACGCGCGGCGATCGAGGCCGCGAAGGGGGACAGGCTCGACCGGAGCGTCCTCGACGGTTTCCTCTCGCGGCTCTCGTATGTGGGCGGGGACGCGATGGACGACGCGCTCTACGAGCAGCTCTCCGCCGCGCTCGAGGGCTCGCGTCTTCCCGTCTTCTATCTCGCGATTCCGCCCGTGAGCTTTCTCGAGAGCTCCGAGCACCTCGCGCGCGCGGGGCTCCTGGACAACGCGCGGCTCGTGGTCGAGAAGCCGTTCGGGACGGATCTCGTCTCCGCCCGCGAGTTGAACCGACGCCTCACGGCGCTCGTACCCGAGGAGCGCCTGTACCGCATCGATCACTTCCTCGGCAAGGAGCCGGTCCAGGACATCATGTACCTGCGGTTCTCGAACGCCCTGTTCGAGCCGGTGTGGAGCAGAGAGCACGTCGACTCGATCCAGGTCACGATGGCGGAAGACTTCGGGGTCGAAGGGCGTGGGGCGTTCTTCGACCGCGTCGGGGCACTGCGGGACGTGGTCCAGAACCACCTCCTGCAGGTGCTCGCGCTCGTGGCCATGGAGCCACCCGCCGGCGACGACGACGCGGTCTCTCGTCACCGACTGGACGTGTTCCGCGCAATGCCCTCCGTGGACCCGACGCACGCCGTGCGGGGCCAGTATCAGGGGTACGACAAGATCGAAGGCGTCCAGCCCGGCTCCGACACCGAGACGTTCGTCGGCCTCAGGCTCTCGATCGAGAACTGGCGCTGGTCGGGCGTTCCGATCTTCGTGCGCGCCGGGAAGAGCATGCCCGTGACCGCGACCGAGATCGTCGTACGACTGCAGCAGGTGCCCGAGCTCCGCTACGGCACGCATCGTCTCGCGTGCCCCGGATTCGACGACGTCGTCTTCCGGATCGGACGCGATGCGGGGATGACGATCGCGCTCTTCGCCAAGACGCCCGGCAAGGAGGACACGCGAGAGGTCTCGCTCGACGTCTCCTTCCTCGAGGAGCTCGGCACGCCGCCCGGACCGTACGAGCGTCTCCTCACCGACGCGTTGCACGGCGACACGTCGCTCTTCCCCCGCTGGGACGTCATCGAGGAGACCTGGCGGATCGTGCAGCCGCTCCTCGATCAGCCGCCCGGCGTCGAGAAGTACCGCCGCGGCACGTGGGGGCCTCGGCGCGTGGCCAACCTCCCGCGACGCCACGGCGGCTGGCGCGAGCCGCAGTAGACGTCCTCCCGCTCGCTAGGTTGCGCTCGATGAGCTGGAGTGACTGGGCAGACGACGTCGAGATCGAGCCTTCCATCTACGCGTCCGACTTCTCGCGCCTGGGCGCGCAGCTCGAGGCGCTGTGGTCGGCGGGCGCGAAGGTCTTCCACTTCGACGTGGGCGACGGGCACTTCATCCCCGAGATCACCCTGGGGCCGATCGTGCTCGCGTCCGTCTCGCCGCTCGTTCGTGGCTGGAGCGCGCGGCTCGACTGCCACTTGATGGTGGCCGAGCCCGAGCGTCACTTCGAGGCGGTCGCGCGCGCCGGCGGAGACAGCGTCACGTTCCACGTCGAGGCCTGCGACGACCCCCCACGTGCGGTCGCTGCGGCGAGGTCGCTCGGGCTCGGCGTCGGTCTCGCGTTCAATCCCGAGACGACAGTGGGCGACGCGGTCGCGGCGGCCGACGGCGTGGATCTCGTCCTCTGTATGTCGATCCACCCCGGCTACTCGGGGCAGGCCTTCATGCCCGATGCCCTCGGCCGCATCGAGGAGGTGCGCAGGACTCTTCCGAGGGGCGTCCACGTCCAGGTCGACGGCGGGATCAACCGGGAGACGGCGAGAGCGGCCCGCGAAGCCGGGGCCGACCTGCTCGTGGCCGGAAGCGCGATCTTCTGGCGCGACGACCCGGGATCCGCGTATCGAGAGCTCGTCGAGGTCGTGCGTGGCTGAGCTCCTCGAGATCGCCCCGGTGTCGGGCTCGGCTCGATCCTCGCTGCGACGTTCCCGGGGGGCTCGGTGACGGGCGCACCGAAGATCGCAGCGGTCGATCTGATCGCCGAGCTCGAGCCGGTTGGTCGAGGCGCGTCCATGGGAGCGCTCGGGCGTGTGTACGGAAACAGCGACCTCGACCTCGCGCTGACGATCCGGACGTTCGCCATCGCCGACGGCTCGATCCACCTGTGGGTGGGAGGCGGCGTGGTGTGGGACTCCGATCCCGCCGCCGAGGTCGAGGAGTCGTGGATCAAGGCAGGCCCGCTGCTCGCGGCGGTCGGCTCGTCCGTCCCCGAGGCGGCGCTCTCGTGACGGTCCTCGCGCTGGCGGTGACCGGCCGCGGGCTGGTCGATCCCACCGAGCCGGTCATCCGCGCCGACGACGAGGGCCTCCTGCGCGGCCGGGCCGCGTTCGAGACGCTCCGCGTGTACAACGGCCGTCCCTTCGGTCTCGAAGCTCACCTCGACCGGCTGACGGCTTCGGCGGCGAGCATCGGGCTGCCGGCGGTGGAGCGCAGACGCCTGCAGGTGCTCGTCGGTCTCGTCCTCCCGAAGGCGGAAGGAGGCGATGCGTCGCTCCGCCTCGTCTGGACGGCCGGACCGACCGGCGGTCTTCCCTCGGCGCTCGCGCTCCTGAGCACCGTCCCCGACTGGATCGAGTCCACCCGCGAGCGCGGCGCGACCGCCGTCTCGCTCCTCGGCGTGCGCGCATCGGCGCCGTGGCTGCTCCCCGGGGTGAAGTCGACGAGCTACGCCGTGAACATGGCTGCGGAGGCCGAGGCGCGACGGCGCGGTGTGGACGAGGCGCTCTTCGTCGACGGCGACGGGATCGTCCTCGAGGGGACCGTGACGAACGTCTGGTGGCGCACGCGGGAGACGCTCTTCACTCCGAGCCTCGACCTGGGGATCCTCGCCGGCGTGACCCGCGCGACGATGATCGAGCTCGCGCCGGAGTGCGGGTTCCGGGTCGAAGAGGGTGCCTATCCGCTGTCGCAGCTGCTCGAGGCGGAAGAGGCGTTCACGACCTCGTCCGTCCGCGAGGTGATGCCGGTCGTCGAGGTCGACGGAAAGGCGCTCGGGCGCGGTCCGGCCGCAGACGCGCTCCAGGGAACGCTCCACAGGGTCGTCGGTAAGGTCTGAACGTGGCCGAGGACACCATCCGGCTCGGAGGCATGGCGCTTCAGAACGGCGTGCTCGTCCACGGTCCGACGTCGTGGGGATGCGCGGTTCGCGACGCGGACGGAACGCTGCACATCGCCTCTGGTCGGAAGCCGCACCTC
Source organism: uncultured Gaiellaceae bacterium (assembly GCA_963805135.1). Taxonomy (GTDB): domain Bacteria; phylum Actinomycetota; class Thermoleophilia; order Gaiellales; family Gaiellaceae; genus GMQP-bins7. The sequence continues at coordinate 15,559 of CAWDSX010000002.1, forward strand.
GCTCCGGTCGCCCGGCGCAGGATGCCGATCCTGCGGGGCCCGATCATCCTCGCCGAGGCGTTCGCGCTGCTGCCCACCGTGCGGCGCGCGTTGCCGCAGGCCCGGTTTCCGTTCGAGAAGCCGAGCGTGCTCGCGGCTATCCTCGGCACGGCCGTCGTGGCACGGACGCTGCGCCGCTCGAAACTGTCGCCGGGGACGCGAGAGCTCGCGGCGGCAGGCGTCGCCTTCCTCCCAGCCGCGCTCGCCCTTCGTGGTCCCGAGCTCGCCGCGTACCACGGCGCGGAGCACATTTCGATCGGGACGTACGAGAACGATGGCACGCCCGCGCCGAAGGAGCATCCTCGCTGCGGGTCGCAGCTGATCGCCCCGATGGTCGCATCGTCGCTCGCCGTGAACGTCGCGGCCGCGAAAGCGCCTGCCGGCACCCGGGGGCTCACGAGGCTCGTCGGGACTGCGGGTGCGATCGGCGGTTCCGTCGAGGTGTTCTCGTGGGTCGCCCGTAACCCCGAGCATCCACTCGCGCGCGCCCTGGCGCGTCCGGGGTTCGAGCTGCAGCGCCACCTCTCGACGGCCGAGCCGTCCGCTGATCAGCTCGAGGTCGCGAACGCCGCGCGCGACGCCTGCCTCGCGCTCGAGCGGTCCGCCGCCTGAGCAGTCCTGCGTTCGGCGTCGTGCGGCGCCACGTGGCGACGCGAACGCGGCAGTAGAGTCGAAAGTGATGGGACGCGCGGCCGTGATCACCGCTGCGGTCGTCACCCTCGGCGCCGCACTCCTGATCGCTGTGGCTCGCGAGGACGACGCGGGTGAGCATGACGATCCGTCGCTGAGCTCGCGTCTGGACGACGTCGTCGCAGCGGGCGTACCAGGCGCGCTTGTCTACGTCGTCGACGGATCCCGCACGGTTCGCATGGCGCGAGGCGTGGCGAATCGCGAGACGAGTGCCGAGCTTCGCGCGACCGACCGGTTCAGGGCAGGGAGCATCACGAAGACCTTCGTCGCTGCAGCGTTCTGCAGCTTGCCGCCGAGCGAAGGCTGGCGCTCGACTCTCCGGTCGCAAAGTGGCTCCCCGGCCTGGTCGACAGGAGGATCACGTGCGCCAGCTCCTCTCTCACAGGTCGGGTCTGGCGGACTACGTCGACGACAGTCAGATCGTCTCGGCGGACATCTCGAGCAATCGCCGGCTAGTCGAGGCGGCACTGGCGCGCCCGCCCGTCGCCGCGCCCGGGGAGCGCTACTCCTACGCGAGTACGAACTACCTCGTCCTCGGTCTGCTCATCGAGCGGATCACCGGGAACGAGCTCGAACGTCGAGCTGCGGGTGAGGATCTTCCGGCCGATGGGCCTGGACGGTACGGCCTTCGAGCCGGGCCTCGCCCATCTCCGTGTGCTGGGCTACCGGCCGGCGATCCACGACGGGATCGTCAGCGGCGAGCCCGAGGATACGGCGGGCGAATCGGCAGCCTGGGCATGGGCCGCCGGTGCGATCGTCTCGGACGCGGACGATCTGGCGCGCTTCGTCGACGGCCTCGTGACCGGTCGCGTCGTTCCGAAGGCGCTGCTCGCGGAGATGATCCCGGCAGAGGGGTACGGGCTCGGGCTGGCGACCTTCACGACTCCGTGCGGGACGGCGATCGGCCATAGCGGGAACCTTGCGGGCTATGTGAGCGTCGTCAGGGTCGATGCCGACGCGAAGCGGACCGTGGTGCTGATGGCGAACTCGTACCCGCTCAGGCCCGAGGCCGACGCGGCCTTCCACCGCGCGCTCGACGCCGCATTCTGCGGCGAAACGATCGACTGCACGACGCCCTGCGTGTCGGCTCGGCTTCAGCGCCTCTCGCCCAGTGCCGATACGCCTTGAGGTGGATCTCGAGAACACGCTTCTGACGTGGCTCCCGATCGTGTTCTTCGGGATCGTCATTCTCCTGCTCCTGTACACCCTCAGGTTCATGCCGCGCGCGAAGCCGGCACCCGTCGTACGCGGCTCGCAGGTGGCGGTCTCGTGGGCGGACGTCGCGGGCCTGGACGAGGCGAAGGCGGAGCTCGAGGAGGTGGTCGAGTTCCTCCGCGACCGGAAGCGCTTCGAGCGCCTGGGCGCGCGCGTGCCCCGAGGCATCCTCCTGCACGGCCCGCCGGGCACCGGAAAGACGTTGCTCGCGAAGGCGGTCGCGAGCGCTTCTGGCGCGAACTTCTACTCGCAGAGCGCCTCGTCGTTCGTCGAGATGTTCGCCGGCCTCGGCGCGGCGCGGATTCGCAAGCTCTTCGAGGAGGCGCGCAAGCACGCGCCGGCGATCATCTTCATCGACGAGCTCGACGCGGTCGGAACGGCGCGCATGGGCGGCGGCTTCCATCGCGAGCACGACCAGACGCTGAACCAGCTGCTCGTCGAGCTGGACGGGTTCAACAAGAGCGATGAGGTCGTGGTCATGGCTGCATCGAACCGGCTCCAGGATCTCGATCTCCGCGCTCCTGCGACCGGGCAGGTTCGACCGGCAGGTGCTCGTCTCCTCGCCTGATGTCGCCGGTCGGGAGGCGATCCTCGGCGTGCACACGCGGGACAAGCCGCTCGACGAGGACGTCGACCTCGCGGGAATCGCGAGACAGACGGCGGGCCTGACCGGAGCCGATCTCGCGAACCTCTGCAACGAGGCGGCGATCTTCGCCGGCCGGTCCAACGAGCGCTACATCCGCCTGGCGGACTTCGACGCGGCGATGGACAGGATCGTCGGCGGCCTCCAGCAGCGGCGGGTCGTGTCCGAGAAGGAGAAGCGGATCCTCGCGTACCACGAGGGCGGTCACGCGCTGATGTCCCACCTCGTCGGCGACCTCTTCCCGGCGCAGAAGGCGACCATCGTCTCGCGCGGTCAGGCGCTCGGGTACACGCTCAACACGCCGCCGAGGATCGCTACATGCACACGCGCGAGGAGTTCCTCGACCTCATGATGGTGTACCTCGCGGGTCGCGCCGCCGAGGAGATCGTCTTCGGCCGCATCACGAATGGTGCTGCCAACGACCTCGAGCGCGTGACCGAGATCGCCCGCTCCATGGTGTTCGAGTTCGGCATGTCGGAGGTCGCGCCCGTCTCGCACGATGCGCGCGGACAACTACGCGCTCTCCGAGGAGACGAAGAGGCTCCGCGACTCCGAGCAGGCCCGCCTCACGGATCACGCGTACGAGTGAGGCGAAGCGGCTCCTGGAGAAGCACCGCGCCGCACTCGACCGTGTCGCCCAGGCGCTGCTCGAGAAGGAGACGCTCGATCGCGTCCGAGCTCGCAGGAGCTGCTCGCGGACGTCGCTCCCGAGTCCCGCTCGTCGGAGACGATCGGAACGGTACGAGCACTTCCGATGCGGGACTGACCGGCGCGGATAGCATCGCGCCGTGGAGGGCATCCATCACGTCGGCGTCGCGGTGACCGACCTCGACGAGGCGATCGCGACGTACGAGAGCCTCTTCGCCGCTCGTCTCGAGCATCGCGAGCCGCTCGTCGAGCAGGGAGTCGAGGCCGCGTCGATCCTCGTCGGGCGACGTCGCGTCGAGCTCCTGACTCCGACCGGGCGAGGACACGCCGGTCGGCCGCTTCCTCGCTCGAGCGCGGTCCGGGCATGCACCACATCGCGCTCGAGACCGAGGATCTTCGCGCGACGCTCGACCGGCTGGAGGCCGCGGGCGCGCAGCTCGTCGACCGGCCGCGCGTCGGGCTGTTCGGGGTCGAGTTCGTCGTTCATCCATCCGGATTCCGTCCACGGCGTTCTCACGGAGGTGGTTGCGAGTGGCTGACGACTTCGTACGGATCGAGATCGGTCTCGACGGCGGGCAGATCCTGAGCGCGCTCGTCACCATCGCGAGCGCCGAGGCACTCGACGGCGCGCTGCGGTCGGCGCTCCGGTGGCGCGACGGTCGAGCTCCAGGCCGAGGACGGCGTCATGGTGCTCGTGCTCCCGCGCGTGCTCTACGTGAAGCGCTTCGCCCGCGAGACGCGGGCGGGCTTCAACGCGTAGACGGTCGTGGCACTGAGGGTCGGCATCGTCGGCCTTCCCAACTCGGGGAAGACCACGCTCTTCAACGCGCTGACGCACGCCGGCGCGCAGGTGACCGCGTACTCGGAGGTGACGCAGAAGCCGAACCTCGGGATGGCGGTCATCGCCGACGATCGGCTCGAGCGGCTGGCCGAGGTGATCGCATCGAAGAAGGTCACGCCCGCGGCGATCCGGGTCGTCGACGTTCCCGGCCGCGCCGAGATCCCCGGCGAGCTCCGCCAGGCCGACGCGCTGCTCGCGGTCCTCGACGGCTTCTCCGACGGTGCAGATCCGGCCGCCGATCTGGAGACGCTCCGCCTCGAGCTCGTCGTCGCCGACCGCGAGCACGTCGACCGCCGGCTCGAGCGGGTTCGCAAGGAGGCGAAGTCGGGCGATCGCGCCAAGCGCCAGGAGGTCGAGCTCACGGAGCGCCTGCTCGCACATCTCGACGACGGCAAGCCGCTCTCCGAGTGGGACGGCGAGCTCCCGTCGGAGCTGGAGCCGCTGACGACGAAGCCGCTCATCCCCCTCGAGAACGGGCCGGGCGGCATCGACTGCGCGCTCGAGATGGAGCTCGCGGAGCTCCCGCCCGAGGAAGCCGCCGAGTTCCGGGTCGGGGGCGTCCGCGCTCGACGACGTCGTGCTTCGGCTCAAGGAGGCGCTCGGCCTCGTCACGTTCTTCACCGTCGGTGACACCGAGGCGCGTTCCTGGACACTCCAGTACGGCCAGACCGCGCTCGACGCCGCCGAGTCGATCCACTCCGACATCGCCCGCGGCTTCATCCGCTGCGAGGTGATCCGCTGGGACGACCTCCTCGCGTGCGGCTCGCACGCGGAGGCGGCGCGCCGCGGGCTGCAGCGGCTCGAGGGGAAGACCTACGTGGTCGAGGACGGCGACGTCCTCAACATCCGCTTCAACGTCTAGACCGCAGTGTCGTCCTGCGGCTGCGCGGCGAGGGTCAGCCCGAGGATCAGCAGAGCGAAGAACGCCCAGCTCCGGCGACTCCGACGAGCTTCCCGTACCACCTGCTGTCGATGTCGAGCCAGATCGCCAGCACGAACAGGTCGACCGAGAGGCCACCGCGACGAGGCCGGCGAGCGAAAGCTCGGAAACCGAGGGTTCGTCCACTAGCCGGCCGCGACGAAGGCAGCGCCCGCGAGCGCCACCAGACCGGCGGCCCGCTTGGCGCGGGGGAGGTGCTCCCCGAGGACGAGCCACGCCAGCACCACCGTCACCACCGGATACAGGCTGCTCAGCACAGCGACGATGCCGATCGCGCCGCGCGTAGCCGCTGCAGCCACGAGGACGTTCGCGCCCGTGTCGAAGACGCCGATCGCGACGAGCATGGGAAGGAGGCGGCGTGGCGCGGTGAGCGGAGCACGCGTGATGAGCGCGGCGACGACGGCAACGGGCACCGAGGCAGTGCGAGCGGCGGCGACCGCCCAGGCCGAGCTCTCGTCGGCGCCGGCGTCGATCCCGACGAAGAAGAGTCCGAAGCCGAGGGCGGCGACGACCGCGAGCCCGGCGCCGGCTGCGATGCGCTCCGTCCCCGCCTTCGACGGCTCCCAGGACAGGGACACGATGCCGGCAACGACGAGGGCGACACCGAGCCATTGCGCAGCCGACGGCGTGATTCCCCGGCCGGCGTCGACCGCGAGCGGTACGACCGGCGACGCCGCCGAGATCGGCGCGACGATCCCCATCGCCCCGAGCGCGAATCCACGGTAGAGAGCCGCGAGCCCGACGAGCGCCGCGATGCCGCCGGCGCCCGCCGCTGCGAGATCACCGAAGCTCGGGAACGGCGTCTCCCGCGAGCAGCACCCACGCGTACACGCCGAGCAAGCCGACGACCTGCGAGACGACGAGAACCGTGAGGACGGCGAGGCGACGTGATGCGATGCCTCCGAGGAAGTCGCCGACGCCCCAGCCGAGAGCGCCGGCCATCGCCAGCACGGCTGCCACTCGAAGTCAGTCGTCGCCGACGGGGCGGGTGGCGGCTTGCGCGTCGAGCTGGTTCGCGTGGTAGAGGACCGCGGCCTCGGCCGTGCGCGCGGCCGGGCGGTCGTGGTGGCAGGCGACGGCGTGGAGGAGCTCGGCGAGGACGGCGGGGTCGAGGTCGCGCGAGCGCTCCTCGATCATCCGGAGGCCGAGGTGGACGTGTCCGAGGAGGCGGCCCTCGTCGGTCTGCCGGAACGATGGCCCGGATCCGAGCTCCCGGATCCGGCCAAGGTCGTGCAGGAGCGCTGCGGCGAGCAGGAGGTCGTGTCGCAGTCGCGGGTGGAGCTGTGCGGTCTCGCGGCACAGCGTCGTCACGCCGACCGTGTGCTCGAGGAGGCCGCCCGCGTAGCCGTGGTGCCCGTCCGCCGCTGCGGCCGGAAGCGCGCGGAGTCCGGTCCGGATCTGCGTGTCACGCACGAACGAGTCGACCGTCGCGGCCAAACCCGCATGCGTTATCTCCGACGCGAGGAAGTCGTAGAAGCCATCGAGCTCGTCGGCGTCGCGGCGGAGGGTCGGTGTCAGCGTCGAAGGGTCGGCGTCCTCGGCGGGCTCGACCGCTCGCACCTGGACCTGGAGCCGTCCTCCGAAGCGCTCGACCCGCCCGAGGACATGCACCGCGTCACCCTCGCCGAAGCGTTGGTCGAGGAGCTCGACGTCGTTCCACACGCGAGCTTCGACGCGACCGCTCGCGTCGGCGAGCTCGAGCGCGAGGTACGGCGCTCCGTTCCGAGTGCGTCGACGCTCTTTCTTGGTGACCGCGAACACGCCTTCGACGGTCCTGTCCTCGGCGAGCTCGGCGATCGTGGTCACGTGTCGAGTCTATGGAGATTGGGCGTTGGTACGCTCGCCGCGATGGCCGATGCGAAGCCGTTTCGCGCCGTCCGCTACACCGGCGCGGCCGGCTCGCTGGCGGACCTCGTCGCTCCCCCGTACGACGCCGTCGACGAGGACGAGCGCGCGGAGCTCTACTCGCGCAGCCCGTACAACGTCCTCCACATGACGCTGCCGGAGTCGGTGGCGGGAGCGGCGCACCTCTACCGCGACTGGCTCGCGTCCGGAGTTCTCGAGCGCGACGACGAGCCGTGTGCATGGGTCTCGGCCGAGCGCTACGTCGGTCCCGACGGGATGGCTCGTGAGCGCCGCGGAGTGGTCGCGTCGCTCCCGGCCGAGCCCTACGAGTCCGGGATCGTTCTTCCGCACGAGCGCACCCACGCGCAAGTCCGTGACGAGCGGCTGCGCCTGTTACGCGCTACCCGGGTGCAGCCCGAGTCGATCCTCGTGCTGACCGACGGCACGCTTGACGTGGCAGCGCCGTCGAGGGCTCCCGACGTCGAGGTCGACGGCACGAGCCTCTGGCGGAGCGACGCGTCCGGGCGAGCTCTCTGGCCAGCTGCTCATCGCCGACGGCCACCACCGCTATGAGGCGGCCGTCGATCTCGCTCGCGACACCGGTGAACCGACTCGGATCATGGCGCTCGTCCTTTCGAAGGACGACCCCGGCGTTCGCGTGTTCCCGACGCACCGCGTGTTCGCCGGGCGCCCGGATCTCGGAGGCCTGCGCGAGGGAGAGGCGGTCGCGGATCTCGAGGAGGCCCTCCGGGTTCTCGCCGCGGAGCCGCGCGAACGTCCGGCTGCGGTCGCGTACCGCTCCGGCCACGTCGAGGTCGTGCGAGGAGAGGACGGGCTCGACACCGAGCTCGTCGATCGGCACGGGCTCGACGGCATCGCTTACACGCCGCGTATGGACGAGGCGGTTGCCGCGGTCGACGGTGGCACCGCCGACGTCGCCTTCCTCGTCCGCGAGCCGCGGATCGACGACGTGTTCGCCGTCGCGCGGCGCGGCGAGCGGATGCCGCAGAAGAGCACCTACTTCTTCCCCAAGCCGCTGTCGGGGCTCGTCTTCCACCCGCTCGACCGATGACGCCATGGCTCGAGACCTGCCGCCTCTGCGTCTCGGACATCCGCGCCGTCCTCGAGCGTCTGCCGACGCGCGCCGAGCGCGAGCCCGTGCTCCGACTGGGAGAGGGCGGTGACGACACGACGGCGATCGACCAGGCGGCGGAGGACGCGGTCGTGGAGCGGCTCGCCGCGCTCGGTCAGGACTTCGTCCTCGTCTCCGAGGAGCTCGGGCGTTCGCGCCTTCGGATCGGGCGGTCGGCGGACGGTCGTCGTCGACCCGATCGACGGATCGGTGAACGCGAAGCGAGGCATCCCTTTCTTCTCGTTCTCGCTCGCGGTCGCCGACGGCGACACGATGGGCGACGTGAGCTTCGGCTACGTCTACGACTTCGGTTCGGGCGAGGAGTGGACGGCGGAGCGCGGCGGCGGCGCCTTCCTGAACGGTGCGAGGCTCGGCGAGCAGCGGCCGAAGGACACGATCGAGATCCTGTCGTTCGAGGGAACGACGACGCCGACGATCGCCGACCGCGTCGTCCACGCCGTGCGGGGTCGCGGGGCGACTTCGCGTCATGGGCTCGCTCGCTCTCTCCCTCTGCCACCTGGCGGCCGGACGCGTCGACGGCGTGGTCTCGCTGAAGGCCGCTCGCTCGGTCGACATCGCGGCGGCACAGCTGCTCGTCCGCGAGTGCGGGCTCGCGATCGAGCTGTTCGAGGATCCGCCGTTCGCGAACGCGCCGCTCGACCTCGGGACGCGCTCGCGCCTCGCCGCGGCGGGAACGCCGGAGCTCGTCGGCGAGCTCGTTGCTGCGCTGACGAGCACGTAGGAGCCGGCGACCCGGTCGGTCTCGGCCCGGGAGGCCACTGGTACGCTCGCCGCGATGAGACCAGACCGCGACGCGATCCTGAAGGCGCTCGAGAACGTCATCGACCCGGAGCTCCGCAGGCCGGTGACCGAGCTCGACATGGTGCGCGACGTCCTCGTCGAGGACGACGGCTCGGTGTCGGTCACGATCGCGCTGACCGTCGTCGGCTGCCCGCTTCGGGACTCGTTCCAGGAGCAGGTGACGCGCTTCGTCGGCGAGGTTCCGGGAGTCACGCGCGTACGGCTCGGCTTCGACGTCATGACGCCGGAGGAGAAGTCCGCGCTCGTGTCGCGTCTCCGCGGCGGGCACGCCGCCGACCGGACGATCTCGCTCTCCCCGGGCACTCGCGTGCTCGCGATCGCATCCGGGAAGGGCGGCGTCGGCAAGTCGACGCTCACGGCGAACCTCGCGTATGCGCTCTCGGAGCTCGGCGAGGAGGTCGGCGTGCTCGACGGCGACATCTACGGGCACTCGATCCCGCACATGCTCGGCGTCCACCAGAAGCCGATCGCGGTCGACGACATGATGGTCCCGCCCGTTCGCGGCGACCTCAAGCTCATGTCGATCGGGTTCTTCCTCGAGGAGAACGCGCCGATCATGTGGCGGGGGCCGATGCTCCACAAGGCGCTCGAGCAGTTCCTGTCCGACGTGCACTGGGGCGAGATCGACACGCTTCTCGTCGACATGCCGCCCGGCACGGGTGACGTTGCGATGTCGCTCGGCCAGCTCCTGCCCCGTGCGGAGGCGCTCGTCGTGACCACGCCGCAGCCGGCAGCGCAGCAGGTGGCGGTGCGCGCCGCGCAGATGGCGCAGAAGACGGGGATGCGCGTCATCGGCGCGGTCGAGAACATGTCCTACCTGGTCGGGACCGGGCAAGAGCTGTTCGGCTCGGGTGGAGGCCAGGCGCTCGCCGACGAGGTCGGCGTCCCGCTCCTCGCCCGCATTCCGCTCGACCCGCTCATGCGCGAGGCGGCGGACGACGGCTCGCCCGTGGCCGAGGTCGCACCCGATTCGGAAGCCGCCGTCGCGATCGCCTCTCTCGCAGAGTCGGTCGCCGCCACGCGCGCGGGCGCGATCCGCAAGCCGCTCACCGTTCTCTCGTAGGCTCGCGCGTGACTTCTGCTTTCCGCAAGACCGGCATCCGCTAGGCGCGCATGCCGGCCGCGGGAGAATCTGGCGCCGCGTTCTTCGACCTCGACCGGACGCTGATCTCCCGCTCGAGCTCGCTCGCCCTCGCGGGGACGTTTCGCAGCAGGGGGCTTATCGGGCGCCGCCAGGTGGCGAAGGCAGCGATCGCGCAACTCGTCTTCGCGCGGTTCGGGGCCGGTCAGTCGCGCGTCGGGCAAACGGCGGACAGCGCCATGTCGGTCCTCCGAGGCCTTCCGGTGACGCTCATGCGGGAGATCGCGGTGGAGGCGTGGGAGCCGGTGCTGAAGCCGCTCGTCTACCGTGAAGCGCTCGAGCTCGCGCAGGACCACCGCGCACGCGGAGAGCGGGTCTTCATCGCATCGGCGGCGCTGCAAGAGGTGGTCGAAGAGATCTCGAGCCGGCTCGGCTTCGACGGCGCGGTCGCGTCGCGTGCCGAGGTGCGGGACGGCGCCTACACGGGGAGGCTCGACCGCCGGCTGTACGGCCAGGCCAAGGCGGACGCGCTCGTCGAGCTCGCAACCGCCGAGGGCATCGACCTCTCGGGCTCGACGGCGTACTCCGACTCGTACTCCGACGTGCCCTTGCTCCAGGCGGTCGGCCATCCGGTGGTCGTCAACCCGGACCGGGCGCTCCGGCGGCTGGCCGCCGAGGCCGAGTGGCGGTCGCTTCGGTTCGCCACCAAGGCCTTCCCGCGATGACCCGGGACGAGGCACGCAAGCGGCTCGAAGCCCTCGGCTTCGCTCCGCCAGCCGTGGACGCCCTGCTCGCCCACTTCGAGTACGCCGACGCGCACGGGAAGACGTACCACGGGCTGACCCGGGCGTCGTGGCTCGAGACGCTCGGCGTCGATCCGGCTGCGAGGCCGCTCCTGATCGAGTCGGAGGAGGGCTTCGAGCGGTGGGACGGCCACGGGGCGCTCGGCTACCTCGTCCTCGAGGAGGTCGTGCGGGCCACGCTTGCCGATCCGCCCGAGCGGGCGCGCGTCATCGTGGCACGCCGCTGCTTCCCGACGGGCGTGCTCGGCTACTGGGTGACCCGGCTGGCCGACGGAGGGCTCGTCGCCGCCATGACCGCGACATCACCACCTCGGCTGCTCCACCCGGAAGGCGGTCCGCCGCTCACCGGTACCAACCCGCTCGCGATCGCGATCCCGTCGAGCGACGGAAGGCACGTCGTCGCGGATGTGTCCATGGGAGCCGTCACGCACGGCGCTGTCCTCGCGGGTGTCGCCTCGCCCGAGGAGCTCGTCCCGTTCGGTGGTGAACAGGCCCACAAGGCGCTGGCTCTTGCGGTAGGGCTCGAGCTCCTCGTTGCGGCGCTCGCCGGCCCCGAGCACGGCGCCGTCCTCGTCGTCGCCCGCCCTGACTACGACCCCGTTCCGGCCTTCCGCGAGCTCGCAGCGGGTCGGCGCCTCCCGGGGGATGGTTGACTCCGGGGATGAGCGCGGTGCGCAGCTACGCGGTCGACGCCCGCTCGACGGACGTCTTCGGACGCGTTCTGTGGTCGTGCCGGGAGCAGCACTTCGTCGCGGACGGCCCCGTGCACAACGGCTGCCCGGGCGAGGCGGTGACGCCCGCCGAGCTGTTCCTCGCCGGGATCGCGAGCTGCGGGGTCGAGCTCGTCCAGGTCATCGCACGGGCCGACGAGACGCCCGTCGGGTCGGTCCTTGCTCGGATCTCCGGCGAGATCGATCCCGAGCGTCCGGTACGAGAGGACGTGACCGTCTTCACGTCGGTCCGGCTCGAGCTCGACGTCGAGGGCGTGGGCCAGACGGAGGCGGAGCGGCTCGTCGAGCAGTTCAAGCGGAGGTGACCGCTGTACGGCAGCGTCGCAGTTGCGACGCCCGATGTGCAGGTCGTCGTTCGCGCTTGCTGAGACGCGTCAGTTCGATGCGCGCCGCAGCGCGTCGAGCACGACGGGGTCGACGGCGTCCTCTCCGTCGACTTGCTCCTCGAGGTTCTCGACGCCGGCCCAGTCTTCGAGGCGCTCGTAGCCGAGGACGGCGAGCCGGTCTGCGAGCGCCCTCCCCAGGCCGTCGTCGACGGTAACCCACGGGACGACGCAGCCCACGGCGAGGAACCTCGACTGCGCCGCGACGCCCCACTGCCGCGCCCCGAGATCGCACGCGCAGATCGAGTTCGTCGCGACGACCGGACTAGCCGTAGGTCATCTCCGCGAGGTCGAGCGCGAGGAGCGCCTCGTCGGCGACGAGAGCGCAGGCGACCGGGCCGAGCGACAGCGCGGCGTGCACTTGCTCGGCCGTCGTGCATCTGACGACCACCGGTGTCCCCGCGTGGTGTGCGTCGTGGATCGCGCGGACGTCGGAGACGCCGTCGAGGACGAGCGCTCCCTCGAGGTCGAGAGTGCCCTCGAGCACGATCTCGGGCACCTTGCGCCCGGTGGCGCCGAACCAGCGCTCGCGCATCAGAACGCGATCGTCTCCCCGGGCTCGGGCGCGAGGATCTCGACACCGGGCGGCACGAGCTCGCGGAGCGCTTCAGGCGTCCCGGTCAGGAGCCCGAACGTCCCGTAGTGACAGGGGACGACGCGAGTGACGCCGAGGAGCTCGACGGCGACGGCTGCCTCACGCGGCCCCATCGTGAAGTGATCGCCGATCGGGAGCACGGCGACGTCCGGTGCGTAGATCCGGCCGATCAGCGACATGTCGCCGAAGACGTTCGTGTCGCCGGCGAAGTAGATCTTGAAGCCGTCTTCGAGCTCGACGACCATGCCGCACGACTCGCCCGTGTACGACCCGTCCGGGGCGCTCGACGAGTGGTTCGCGTGCATGAGCGTCACGCCGATTCCCTCGACAACGACGTGGCCCCCCTTGTTGATGGAGTGGCTCATGCCGTCATCGGCCACGCCCTGCCGTGTCAGCCACGCGCGGAGCTCGACCTGAGCGATGACGGGGCATTGGTGCCGGTCGTGGATCGCGACGGCGTCACCGATGTGGTCGCCGTGGCCGTGTGTGACGAGGATGAGATCGCAGCGCTCGGGCTCGAGCTCGGACTCGGGACACTTCGGGTTCCCGGTGAGGAAGGGATCGAGGTAGACGCGCTTCCCGCCCGGCGTATCGACCCGAAACGCTGCGTGCCCGAGCCAGGTCAGCTCTCTCGCCACGAGCGCAATCTAGAGAAAGGCGGATGCGGCCGGACGGTGACCCGTCCGGCCGCATCCCTGCTGCTAGCGGTTCGGCGACAGCTCGCCGCACATGCCGGGGCTCTCGCACGGCGAGTGGTCGGTCACGGTGACCTTCCGGTTCCCGCTCGAGTCCGTCGACAGCGTGAACTTCACCCACGCGGTGTTGTTCGTCTTGTCCTGCTCGAGGAACGCACCCGTCGGGTTCGTCGTCGAGACGAGGTAGTAGTCGGTTGCGTTCGGGATTCCGGTGAGATCGACCTGTTGGCCGTCGGTGGCGTGGTGGTACTGGTCGACCCACCCCGACTGGATGCCCTGGTAGCTCGTGTAGCAGTCCCAGAACACCTTCCCGCTCGTCGGTGCGTTGCCGTCCAGGTTGTAGAGGTCGAGGAGGCAGAAGCCGACCTTGATCGAGTTCCCGCCGACGACCGGTCCCGTCGGGCTCCCCTTGCGCACTTCGAACCGCGCGACGTCGGCGGTGTGCCAGTGGTTGTGCGTCGGGTGGTACTCGAACGTCGACACGACCTGCTCGAAGAGGACCGTGTAGCAGGGGTCACTCGGCTTCGGCTGGGTCCCGCAGAGGAACTGCGCGTTCGACGAGCGGATCTCCTGGATCGCGTTCGTGATCGGCGCGGTGCCGATCGGCGGATCCGGCCGCAGCGCCCATGGGCCCGGCCCGGTGTTGGCGATCCCGTTCGAGAAGCGCAGGTACTCGTTCTGCTGCTGGTTGACGAGGTTCAGGTGGTCCGGGACGACGGTGCGGAGATCGGGGTACTTCGACAGGTCCGGCGCGGGCGACTTGCCCGCGAGCGCCATCGTTCCCCCGATCGCGAGGACCACGCCTCCCGCGACGATCGTCAGGACGATCAATCGTGCTCTCAAGTGGTGCTCCTTTCTCTGACAGGCTGCGCGCGATCCTCCCGCATGGGGAGGACGGAGGCAAGCGCTCAGAAGGGGAGTGAGCTCATCGCGTCGGTGGCCGCGTCGAGGATCGGCTGCACGACGAAGAAAGAGCCGACCGTGACGACGACCGACGCGGCGATGGCGACGCTGAGCGCGGGATCACGTGGAGGCGAGCCGCCGGCGACGGCGAGCCGTAGCTCCGCTCCCGAGCGCATGTAGAGCCAGCGGACGACGTTCAGGTAGTACCCGAGCGAGACCGCCGTCGCGATCACGCCGATGATGACGAGCCACCAGTCGCCCGCGTCGTAGGCGGCAGAGAAGACGAACAGCTTCCCGAAGATCCCGCCGGTCAACGGGAAGCCGGCCATGCCGAGCATGAACGTCCACAGCGCGATGCCGTGGTACGGCCGCTCCCAGCCCATGCCGGCGAGGGAGTCGAGCGTCACCGGCGCCTGCAGCTCGCGCTCGCGTGCGGCGACGACCGCGAAAGCCCCGACGGACATCGCGGAGTAGGGGATGAGGTAGTAGAGAAGCGCCTCGCCGCCGCGCTCCGAGTTCGCCGCGATAGCCATGAGCATGAAGCCCGCGTGCGAGATCGACGAGTAGGCGAGCATCCGCTTGAGGTCGCGCTGCGCGAGCGCGCCGAGGTTCCCCCATGCGAGCGAGACTGCGGAGAGCACGGCTACCGCGACCGTCCACACGTCCGCCTGATCCGGGAACGCGGTGACGAGCACGCGCAGCATCACGACGAGCGCGGCGGTCTTGGTCGCGGCCGACATGAAGGCCGTCACCGAGGTCGGCGCGCCCTGGTACACGTCCGGCGTCCACATGTGGAACGGCGCGGCGGAGACCTTGAACGCGAGCCCGGCGAGGATCATCGCGAGCCCGGCGAAGAGGAAGGCGTCGCTCGACGGCTCTGCGGAGGCGATCGCACCGAACGAGAGCTCGGCCGTCGCGCCGTAGACGAGCGCCGAGCCGAAGAGGAGCACGGCCGAGCCGAAGCCTCCGACGACGAGGTACTTGAGTCCCGCCTCGAGCGACGTCTCGCGCTCGGAGTCGATCGCCACCAGGACGTAGAGGCAGAGCGAGAACCACTCGAGGCCGAGGAAGAGCGTCATGAGGTTGTCCGCGCTCACGAAGAACGCCATCCCGGCGCCCGCCGTCGCGAGCAACGCGTAGTACTCGGCGTGGTTCGTCCGGCGCCGCTCGCCCCACGAGGCGAGGACGACCGCCGCACCGGTGACGCCGAGGATCGCCTGCGCCATTGCCGCGAGCTGGTCGCGAGCCATGGAGCCGTCGAGCAGCACCTCGGGCGTCGCGCTCTCGTCGAACAGGTAGACGGCGAGGCCGGTTGCGACGACGAAGCCGGCGATCGCGGCGGTCGCGGACACGCCCTTCCGCATCCACTCGGGGAGCAGCGCGGAGAGCAGTGCGAGGCCGGCCGCTGCGAGCAGCGCGATCGGCGGCGAGAGCGCGAGCCAGTCGACGGACGGCGTGTCGATCACGACGGCGGCTCCCGCAGGGCGTATCCCGTCCACCCGCTGACGCCCTCGCCCGAGAAGGAGCTCTCGCTGACGAGCGCGGGCCATACCGAGAGGCCGACGAGGATGAGGAGCAGCGGGATGACGAGCCCGAGCTCGCCCACGCGCAGGTCGAGCGCCTCGTCGCGCACCGCGCGTCCCGGCTTCTCGTGCAGGATCGCCGAGATCAGCGCGGAGCGTGTACATCGCGGCGAGCACCACGCCGAGCGCGACGACGACCGAGTAGCCCCAGCCCTGGTCGTAGACCCCCGCCATGATCAGGAACTCCCCGGCGAACGTCGCGGAGCCGGGTACCGCGAGGGCGATCATCCCCCCGAGGAGCACGATCGTGGCCAGCGTCGGCCGGCCGCGCGCCATCCCGCCGAGCTCGTCGAGCTCACCGGTGCCGCAGCGGCGCTCGACCATGCCGACGAGGAGGAACATGCTCGCCGAGACGAGCCCGTGCGCGACCGACAGGAGGATCGCGCCGTCGACCCCGAGGTCGTCGAACGCGAAGACCCCGAGCGTGATCAGCCCCATCTGCGCCATCGACGAGTACGCGATGACGCCGCGGAGGTCGGGCGAGCGGAACGCGAGCACCGAGCCGTAGATCAGACCCGCGCTCGCGAGCACGAGGATGAGCCCCGACAGGTCGTCGGCCGGGTCGGGGAACTTCGGGATCCCGATCCGCAGGAAGCCGTAGATCGCCGTCTTCGACACGACGGCGGAGAGGACCGCGGCGACCTCGACCGGCGCCTGGCGGTACGCGAGCGGAAGCCAGCCGTGGAACGGGAAGAGCGGCGCCTTGACGGCGAACGCGATCGCGAACCCGAGGAAGATCCAGACGTTGTCGCTCGTCCCCGACTCGGTGAGCGAGAACGTCCCCTGCGTCACGCCGAACGCGACGACCGACGCGAGCATGAGCAGCGAGCCGGCCATCGTGTAGATGACGAACGTCACGGTCGCCGCCTGCCGGCGCTCGCCTCCCCAGACGCCGACGAGGACGTAGAGCGGGATGAGCATCGCCTCGAACGAGACGTAGAAGAGGAGCAGGTCCTGGGCGGCGAACGTCGCGACGACGGCGCCGGTGAGGAAGAGCATGAGGGCGTGGTACGCGCGCGGGCGGTCGCGCCCGACCCACATCGCGTACCCGATCGCGGCGGCGAAGACGACGACCGCCGCGCCTGCGAGCCAGAGCGAGAAGCCGTAGAAGCCGACCGAGTACGAGATCCCGAGGCTCTCGACCCACTCGCGGGTCGTGTCGAGCTGGAGCCCGCCCTCGTCGAAGTCGTACTGGGTCGCGGCCACGATCCACAGCCCGACCTCCATGAGCGCCGCGAGGAACGCGAGCCCGGCGGTCGTCTCGCGTGGCAGCGGGAGCACCGCGACCACGAGAGCCGCCGCGATCGGGAAGACGATGAGCGCGGTCGTCAGCATCGCTCTAGCGCACCGCCACGAAGACGACGACGAGGACGACGACCGCGAACGCGACGGCGACCGCGTAGGTCCGCAGGAGACCCGACTGGACGCGGCCGACCTCGCCGCCGACCTGGATCGTCCCGGAGCCGATCTCGTCCAGCGAGCGCTCGACGATCGGCTCCTCGACATTCCGCCGGAGCGCGACCGAGAGCGCCGCCGCGGGCCTGTAGAACAGCGCGTCGTACGCCTCGTCGAAGTAGAGCTTGTGCTCGAGCACGCGCCAGATGCCCGGGTTCGTCACGAACTGGCGGCCCTTCTCGAACGCGCGCCGCGCGAGGTAGAAGCCGATAAGGGCGAGCGACACGGCGATCGCGCTCGTCCCGTAGTCCTCGGCGACGGTCGCCTGGACGAGCGGCTCCGCCGTCTCGTCGATCCAGTGCAGGAACGGCTCCCAGACTCCTGGGATGACGACGAGCCCGCCGACCGTCGCGAGCACCGTGAGGACGCCGACCGGGATCGTCATCGAGCGCGGACCTTCGCCGTGGCCGTCGTGCGCGTGCTCCTTCACGAGCTCGCTCGGCTCGCCGCGGAACACCGCGAAGTAGAGGCGCGTGGTGTACAGGCCCGTCAGCAGTGCGCCGACGAGACCGGCGACGTAGAGCGTGTAGCCGAGCGCGTCGCCGCTCGCGAAGGCCGCGGAGACGATGCCGTCCTTCGACCAGAAGCCCGAGAAGATCGGGATCCCCATGAGCGCGAGGCCGCCGACCGCGAAGGCGACGTGCGTGCGCGGCATGACCGACTTGAGGCCGCCCATCTTCCGGATGTCCTGCTCGCCGTCCAGGTGATGGATGACGAGGCCGGCCGTCATGAACAGGAGCGCCTTGAAGAAGGCGTGCGTCATCAGGTGGAAGATCGCGTAGCCGTACGCGCCGATCCCGGCCGCGAGGAACATGTAGCCGATCTGCGACATCGTCGAATACGCGATGACGCGCTTGATGTCCCACTGGACGAGGGCGACGACGCCGGCGACGAGGAGCGTGAGCGCGCCGATGATCGCGGCGAGGTGCTGCACGTCGGGCGCCGCCTCGAAGATCGGGCTCGCCCGTACGAGCAGGTAGACGCCGGCGGTGACCATCGTCGCCGCATGGATGAGAGCGGAGACCGGCGTCGGGCCCTCCATCGCGTCCGGGAGCCACGTGTGGAGCGGGATCTGCGCCGACTTCGCGACCGCGCCGCCCAGGAGGCCGAGAGCGACGAGGTTGACGGTCGTCGACGAGAGCGAGTCGACCTGGCCGAAGACGTCGCCGAACTCGAGCGAGCCGTCGACCAGATGAGCAGCACGCAGCCGAGCGCGAACGTCGCGTCGCCGATCGCGTTCATCACGAACGCCTTCTTCGCCGCCGCGACGGCCTCGGGCTTGTGGTGCCAGAACCCGATCAGCAGGTACGAGGCGAGGCCGACGAGCCCCCAGCCCACGAGCATCAGCAGGAAGTTCCCCGCCTGGACGAGCAGAGCATCGAGAAGACGAAGAGCGACATGTAGGCGAAGTAGCGACGCTCCTGCTCGTCGCCCTCCATGTAGCCCATCGAGTACCAGACGATGAGCCCGCCGACGCCGGAGACGATCAGCATCATCGTGCTCGAGAGCGTGTCGAGGAGTATCTGCAGCTCGACGTCGAAGTTGCCGGACGACAGCCACGTGTAGGCGGTCGAGACCTGCTCGCGATCGGACGGGTCGGCGGCCCAGAGACCGATGAAGGCGACGAGCGCTCCGCCGAACGCGACGAACGTCGTGAGCACCGAGATCCACGCGGCAGTGCGCCGGGAGATCCTCCCGCCGGCGAGCGTGATCGCGACCGCACCCGCGAGCGGCGAGAGCAGACAGACCCACGCGCCGGCCTCGATCATCCGCGGAGCGCGCTCGCCTGGTCGACGTCGAGCGGCACGCGGCGGCGTGCCATGGCGACGATGAGGCCGAGCCCGATGGCGACCTCGGCGGCGGCGACGGCCATCACGGCGAGCGCGAAGATCTGCCCGTCGAGGTTCCCCTGCTGGCGCGCGAACGCGATGAGCGTGAGGTTCGCCGCGTTCAGCATGATCTCGAGCGAGAGCAGGACGATCAGCGGGCTGCGCCGGAGCATGACGCCGAGCGCGCCGATCCCGAAGAGGATCGCCGCGACGATCAGGTACCAGCCGACGTCCGGCCCGTCCACCTACGCGACCTCGTCTTCCTTCTCGGGCGTGGTGCCGAGCACGACGCCGCCGATCGCCGCGACGAGCAGCACGATGGACGTGATCTCGAACGCGAGCAGGTGGTCGGTGAGGAACGCCTCGCCGATCTGGGCCGGGTCGCCGAACGAGCCGGAGATCTCTGCCGGATCGGTCAGCTGGTCGCCCCAGGCGAGACCGAGCACGACGACGATCTCGATCAGGAGCGCGGCAGCGGCGACGACCGCCGCCCCGCGCAGCAGGCGCGGCCCGCCGGCCCAGGGAGCGTCCGCCCGGCCGCCGAGGTACGCGACGACGAAGAGGAACATCACCATCACCGCGCCCGCGTAGACGAGCACCTGCGCCGCGGCGAGGAACTCGGCCGACAGGAGCAGGTACAGCACCGCGAGCGAGGCGAGGTTCCCGATGAGCGAGAGCGCCGAGTAGAAGGGGTTCGTCATGCTCACGACGGCGATGCCCGTCCCCAGGCAGCCGCCGCCGCGACGAACCAGATGACCAGACGAGGACGTTGCCCATCGGCGCGAGCAGAATCCGCGAGGATTCTGCTCGCGCAAAACCCCCGAAGGCGGCCGCTTCGAGCCGCTGCGGTGCTTCGGCATCAGCTCGTCTTGAAGGCCGGCTCGGGCGTGTCGTAGCGGCTCGGATCGGCGACCGGCACGCGCTTGATCGGCTCCGCGAGGAGCATGTCCTTCGTGTAGATGAGGTCGTCGCGCGAGTACTCGGCGATCTCGAACTCGTTGCCGAGCGTGATCGCGTCGAACGGGCACGCGAGCTCGCAGTAGCCGCAGAAGATGCAGCGGCTCAGGTTGATCTCGTAGATGCGGGCGTAGCGCTCGCCCGCGGAGACGCGGTTCTCGGCCGTGTTCTCCTCGGCGACGACGCGGATGCAGTCGGCCGGGCAGGCCGCCGCGCACAGCGAGCAGCCCACGCACTTCTCGAGCCCGTTCTCGTGCTTGTGCAGGCGGTGGCGGCCGCGGAAGCGCGGGTAGACCGGGCGCTTGTACTCGGGGTACTGCTGCGTGATCGGCTTCCGGAAGATCTGCCGGAACGTGACCCCGAAGCCCTTGAGCGTCGAGAACGGCTGCGCCATCAGAGGGCCACCACGAGGATCGCGGTCACGACGGCGTTGATCGTCGCGACCGGGAGGAGCACCTTCCAGCCGAAGCGCATCAGCTGGTCGTAGCGCAGGCGCGGGAGCGTCGTGCGCATCCAGATGAAGACGAACAGGAGGATGACCAGCTTGCCGATGAACCACAGCGGCCCGGCCCAGGTCGCCCCGTCCCAGCCCGGCCCGTGCCAGCCGCCGAGGAACAGC
>CAWDSX010000003.1:0-8306 GCA_963805135.1 uncultured Gaiellaceae bacterium
CCCACGCGGCCCTGCGCAACCAGTTCGCTCTCGGCGTCGGTCGCGATCTGGCCGGACACGTACGCGAAGCCGTCGACGATCGCGACCGGGTCGAACGGAAGCTCGGGCGGGCTCAGAGACGCTCGAGGAAGTCGCGCATGCGGTCGAGCGCGCGCGCGAGGTTCTCCCGGAGTTCGCGTAGCGACCGGCAGGTTGTCCTTGCCGACGCCCGAACGCCGAGCCGGCGAGGACGGCGACGCCGGCTTCCTGGAGCAGCCGGTCGGCGAGCTCGTCAGCGGCGATCGGAACCTCGGAGACGTTCGGGAAGGCGTAGAAGGCGCCGCGCGGCGACGCGGCACGACACGCCGGGGAGCGCGTTCAGCCCGGCGACGACGAGATCGCGGCGCGCGGCGGAACTCCTCGACCATCGCGCGCGGCTCGTCGTGCGGGCCGGTGAGCGCCGCCACGCCGGCGAGCTGGACGAACGGCGGCACGCACGACGTCGAGTTGACGAAGAAGCGCACGAGCGGGTCGACGAGCGGCTCGGGCACCGCCGCGAAGCCGCAGCGCCAGCCGGTCATCGCGTACGTCTTCGAGAGGCCGTCGAGGAGGATCGTCCGCTCGAGCATGCCGGGGTGCGACGCGACGCTCGCGAACTCGCCGTCGTAGAGCATCTGCGAGTAGACCTCGTCCGAGAGCACCCAGGCCGTGCTCTCCGCGAGGAGCGCGGCCGCCCGTCGCGTCTCCTCCGGCGAGAGCGCCCCGCCCGTCGGGTTCTGCGGCGAGTTGAGGATCACGAGCTTCGTCCTCGGCCCGAGCCGCGACTCGAGGTCGGCGAGGTCGAAGGCGAAGTCCCGCTCCTCGAGGAGCGGGAGCGGGACCGGCGTCGCGCCGGCCCAGCGGATCGCGGACTCGTAGATCGGGAAGCCGGGATCGGGGTAGACGACCTCGTCGCCCGGGTTGCACGTGCGAGGATCGTGAAGAAGAGGAACGGCTTCGCCCCGGTGCCGACGAGGACGTTCGCCGGATCGATCGCGACGCCGCGCGTGCGCGAGAGGTAGCGCGCGGCCTCCTCGCGGAACTCGGGGATGCCGGCCGACGGGCAGTAGTGCGTCTCGCCCGCGTGCAGCGCGGCGGCGCGCCGCGTCGCGGATGTGGAGCGGCGTGTCGAAGTCGGGCTCGCCGATCTCGAGGTGGATGATCTCGCGACCCTGCCGCTCGAGCTCCCGCGCTCGGGCGAGCACGCTGAACGCGGTCTCCGTGCCCAGCCGCTCGAGGCTGTCGGCGAGGCCGAGCTTTGAGGTCGTCGCGCTCGCGTCCATGCGAAATCAGTACACGACGAGCCGATCTCGGTGCACGGCCTCGAGCCCGGCGGGACGTCCGGCGATCTCGGCCGCGGCTGCGCCGGCGACGCCGCGTGCGAACGCGACCCCGTCCGGGCCGACGAGCTCGACCGCGTCGCCGGCCTCGAACCGGCCCTCGCAGCGAACCACACCGACAGCGAGCAGGCTTCGACTCTGCTCCGCGACCGCCCGCCGGGCGCCGTCGTCGACGTGGAGCGTGCCTACGGACTCCTTCGCGAAGCGGAGCCAGAGCTTGTAGGCGGAGAGCTCGCGGTCCGACGCCGTGGAAGCGCGTGCCCCGCGGCTCGCCCGCGACGATCGGCCCGAGGACGTCCTGGCCCGTCCCGTCGGCGATGACCGTCGGAATGCCGGCCTCCGACGCCATCCGCGCGGCGAGCGACCTTGCTCTCCATTCCGCCGCGTCCGAGCGCGGAGGCGGCCGCCAAAGGCGACGTCGTCGACCGCGGAGCCCTCGCGCACGAGCTGCGCGCCCGGCGTTCCCGGGCGACCGCGTGTACACGCCGTCGACCTCGGTCAGGAGGACGAGCAGCCGCGCGCGGACGAGGATGGCCACGTGCGCCGCGAGCGCGTCGTTGTCGCCGAACGCGATCTCGTCGGTCGCCGTCGCGTCGTTCTCGTTGACGATCGGCACCGCGCCGAGCGCGAAGAGCGCCTCCATGGCGTTCCGCGCGTTCACGTACGCGGCGCGATCTCCGACGTCGGCGGCGGTCAGCAGGATCTGCGCGGCGGGCACTTCCTCACGCTCGAGCGCTCTCTCCCACGCCTGCTGCAGCCGTGCCTGTCCGAGGGCCGATGCCGCCTGCAGCTTCGGGAGCGCCCGCGGACGACGCTCGAGGCCGAGCTGCGGCAGGCCGAGCGCGATCGCCCCCGACGAGACGACGGCGACCGACTCGCCGCCCCGGACGATCTCGGCGATCTCGGTCGCGCGGCGGCGCAGAACCGTGCGCCGAACGGTTCCTCCCGCCCCGGCGAGAGGCTCGAGCCCAGCTTGACGACGACCGTCACGTCGCTGTCATCGAGTCTCCGTGCCGTCGCCGACGATCCGGTACTGGCGGAGCCAGAGATCGCGGTAGTCACCGGCCCGCGCGGTCCCGGCGCCCAGTCGACGTTGATCCCGGTCTCCGGGGCGCCGGTCAGCTCGAACCCGTCCGTGAAGCGTGTCGTCGCGTGCCAGTACGCCGCCGTGCCGCGGTAGCCGTCGAGGAAGCGGGTCGCGGCGTCCTCGTCCTCGGCGACGATCCCCGCGGCGAGGCCCGACGTCTGCTCGTTCGCGACGCTCACGGCCTCGTCGAGACCGTCGACGAGCGCGATCGTGACCGTCGAGACCCGATCCGGGTCGCTCGCCCACTCGTGGCCGAGAGGACGGTCGAGCGGCTCGGCGCCGTCGACGGTCCCGCGCACCTCGAGACCCTTCTCGGCGAACAGGGCGAGGAGCGCGGGGACGACGTCCGCCGCCTGGCGGTCGACGAGCGCGAGATTGAGGCGGTTGCAGACCCCGAGCCGGTCGAGACTCGCCTTCGCCAGCGCGAGCGCCTTCTCGCGCGAGGCGGAGGCGTGGATGTAGAGGACGCCGCCGCCCTCGGCGTGCGCGAGCGTCCGGACGCCGTTCTCGGCGGCGAGCCGGGCGAGCGCGGCCGTCGTCTCCCCGCTCCCGCGCAGGATCACGAGCGGGATGAGACGCGGGAGCGACACGAGCAGGCGGGCGCCTTCCCGGTCCGGCGAGCGGACGAGCCCGACGGCGCCGGGCGGAAGCCCGTTCGCCTCGAGCGCGGGCCGCAACACGTCGTCGACCAACGCGGTGACGGTCTCGAGCGCGGCGCCACCCGTGCGCAGCACGGCGGTGTTGAGGCTCTTCAGCAGCTGCCCCGCGACGTCGAGCGCGACGTTCGGCCGGGCCTCGAAGTTCGCGCCGACGACGCCGATGGGGATCCGGCGCTCGCTGACGCGGAGGCCGTTCGCGAGCGTCCACGCGCCCGCCTCGCGCTCGAGGGGCTCGATCTCCGCCATCGTCTCGATCTGGCGCGCCAGCGCCTCGACGCGCGCTTCGTCGAGCCGCAGTCGGTCGAGCGTTCCCTCGTCGAGGCTTCCCGCCGCGCGCAGGACGTCGGCCGCGTTCGCCTCCAGGATGGCGCCCCGCCGCTCGCGGACGAACGCGCCCGCCTGCCGCAGGGCGTCGGCGACCCGGTCGTCGCGAAGCGCCGCGACGGCTGCGCCGGCCGCCGCCGCCTCGCGTTCGATCTCGTCGCGCAAGCTCACTTCACTTCGTATACTGGCCACCGGACGCGAGGCACGCCTCGCTCCGCATCGAGAGAGGCTGAGGGACCGGCCCTGTGACGCCTCGGCAACCGGCTTTCGAGCACGGTGCCAATCCCGGGTGGATGTGTCGAGCGAGAGGAAAGGAAGGTCGTCGTGCCAGCTTCATCTCCGTACTGTCTGTCCCTCCGCTGCCGCGCGTGCGGGCAGGAGTACCCGCTCGAGCCCGTCGGCGTCTGCGCACGCTGCTTCGGGCCGCTCGAGCCCGTGTACGACATGGACGCGCTCCGGCGCGAGCTGAGTCGCGAGGCGATCGAGGCCGGCCCGCCGTCGCTCTGGCGCTACGCCCCGCTCCTCCCCGTGGCGCCTCCGACCGACCCGCGGCTCGCGCCCGGGCCTCACGCCGCTCGTCGAGGCGCCGCGGCTCGCCTCCGAGCTCGGCGTCGGGACGCTCTACCTCAAGCTCGACACTGCGAACCCCACGCATTCGTTCAAGGACCGCGTCGTCGCGGTGGCGTGCGCGAAGGCGCTCGAGCACGGTGCGACCACGCTCGCGTGCTCCTCGACGGGGAACCTCGCGAACGCCGTCGCCGCGCGCGCGGCTGCCGAGGGAATCGACGCCGCCGTCCTCTGCCCGGCGACCCTCGAGCCCGAGAAGCTGACGGCGACCGCCGTGTACGGCGCAACCATCTACGCGGTCGACGGCACCTACGACGACTGCAGCCGGCTCTCCGTCGAGCTCTCCTTCGAGCTCGACTGGGCGTTCGTCAACGTCGGCCTCCGCGTCCTACTACGCCGAGGGCTCGAAGACACTCGCGTTCGAGATCGCGGAGCAGCTCGGCTGGAGCCTCCCCGACGCCGTCGTGGCGCCGATCGCGTCGGGTGCGATGTACTCGAAGGTGCATCAGGGCTTCGGCCAGCTCCTCGAGCTCGGCCTCGTCGAGGGAACGCCGCCGCGCCTCTACGGCGGCCAGGCGGAAGGCTGCGCACCCGTCGCCTCGGCGTTCGCCGAGGACCGCAAGGTGACGCCGCTCCGGCCGGACACGGTCGCGCGCTCGCTCGCCATCGGCAACCCGGCCGACGGCGACCTCGCGGTCGCGACCGCGAAGGCGTCGGGCGGTGCGATCCACGCCGTCGCCGAGGAAGACGTCGGCGAGAACATGGCGCTCCTCGCCGAGACGAGCGGGGTGTTCGGCGAGACCGCCGCAGGCGTCACGCTCGGCGCGCTTCGCCGGGCCGTCGAAACCGGGGCCGTCGGTGCACGCGACACCGTCGTCCTCCTCGTGACCGGCGACGGCCTGAAGACGCCGCAGCCGGTCGCCGACCGTCTACGACCGGTGGAGGTCGAAGCCGACGCGGACGCGCTCCTCGAGCACCTCGGCGTCGCGATCTGAGTACGCTCGCACGATGTCCCAGCGAGTCGTCTGCCTCCCCGGGGACTGCATCGGGCCGGAGGTGATGGCCGTCGCGCAGCGCGTCCTCGGCGTGCTCGCGGCCGACGTCTCACTCGAGGACCACCTCTTCGGAGCGGACGCGATTCGACAGACGGGCGACTCGCTGCCGCCCGAGACGCTCGAGGCTTGCAGGTCGGCCGATGCCGTCCTCAAGGCGCCGATCGGCCATCCCGAGTTCGACGCAGCCGAGATCCGGCCCGAGCAGGGGATGCTCCGGCTGCGCGCCGAGCTCGACGTGTACGCGAACCTCCGGCCCGCGCGGGACGGGGAGATCGACCTCGTCATCGTCCGCGAGCTCGTCGGCGGGCTCTACTTCGGTGCCCGCGGGGTGCGCGACGACGGGACGGTCTTCGACACGTGCGAGTACCACCCGAGCCAGGTGGAACGGCTCGCCCGGCGCGGCTTCGAGCTCGCGCGGACGCGAGGCGGAAGGGTGACGTCGGTCGACAAGGCGAACGTGCTCGAGACGTCACGGCTCTGGCGCCGCGTCGTCCACGAGGTCGCGGACGACTACCCGGACGTCGCGGTCGACGACATGCTCGTCGACAACGCGGCGATGCAGCTCGCGAGCGCTCCCGAGCAGTTCGACGTGGTGGTCACCGAGAACCTGTTCGGGGACATCCTCTCCGACCTCGCCGCGGCAATGACCGGGGGACTCGGGCTCGCGCCGTCGGCGAGCCTCGGCGACGGCGGCCCAGGGATCTTCGAGCCGGTCCACGGCTCGGCGCCAGACATCGCGGGGCGCGGCATCGCGAATCCCGCGGGAATGCTCCGCTCGACGGCGCTCATGCTCGAGCATGGTCTCGGCCGGCCGGACGAGGCCGCGGCGCTCGCGGCGGCGGTCGAAAGTGCCCTCGTCGCGACGCCGACCCCGGATCTCGGCGGCCGTGCGACGACGTCCGACTTCTCGGACGCTGTCGTCGCAGCCCTGGGGCAAGTGTGAGCGCGTCCTGGATCGAGGGCTCGGAGGGTCTCGAGCAGCCGATCGTCAGCGCTGTCACGCACTCGGAGGACGAGGTCGTCTTCGACCTGAGCGGACTGCCCGACCGGCCCGGGATCGCTGCGACGATCTTCGAGGCGATCGCGACCGAGGAGGTCAACGTCGACACGATCCTGCAGGACGTCGTGCACGGATCGGCGACCGTGTCGTTCTCGGTTCCCGCCGGTGACGTCGAGGCTGCCCGTCGTGCGCTCGACCGCGTTCACGGGACGATCGGCCCGTTCGAGGTGGTCGAGATCTCCGATCTCGGCAAGGTCGCGCTGATCGGCGCCGGCATGCGCTCGCACCCGGCGGTAACCGCGCGGATGTTCCGCACGCTCGCGGACGAGCGGATCAACCTCCGCATGATCTCGACCTCGCCGATCACGATCTCGTGCCTCATCCCCCGTGGCGACCTCACCCGCGCAGTCGCCGCGCTCCGCACCGCCTTCGCGCTCGACTCAGCCTGAGCCGCCGGCGGCGTCGAACGCCGTCGCGACCGCCTCCTGCGCCGCACGCAGGGCCTGCGCGCGATTCACCGCATTGAGCACGGCGCGAAGCGACGCGGTGACGATCGACGGGTGGATGCCGACGCCCCAGACGACCTCGCCGCCGACGTCGGCCTCGACATACGCCGCCGCGTTCGCGTCCTCGCCGCGGCTCATCGCGTGCTCGTGGTAGTCGAGCACGTGCAGCCCGATGCCGAGCCCGCGACCGAGCGCGTTGACGAGCGCGTCGATCGGCCCGTTGCCCTCGCCCTCGACGATGCGCTCCTCGCCGTCGACGAGGAGGTTCGCGGCGATCCGGTCGGCACCGCCCTCACTCGAGTGCGAATGGCCGACGAGCTCGAGCGGCGTGACGTGGTCGAGGTACTGCTCGCGGAAGGACTCCATGAGCTCGTCCGCGGTCAGTTCGCCTCCACGGACGTCGGCAATGGCCTGCACCTTCTGCGCGAAGTCCACCTGAAGGCCACGCGGGAGGTCGAGATGGTGTTCGACCTGCATGAGGTACGCGACGCCGCCCTTCCCCGACTGCGAGTTGACGCGGATGATCGCCTCGTAGCTGCGACCGAGGTCGTTCGGGTCGATGGGCAGGTAGGGAACGTCCCAGACGTCGGAGCCGGAGCGCTCCTGCGCGTGCATCCCCTTCTTGATCGCGTCCTGGTGCGAGCCGGAGAACGCCGTGTACACGAGCTCGCCGACATACGGATGCCGCGGATGGACGGGCAGCTCGTTGCACTCCTCCACGATCGTGCGCGCCTCGTCGATCCGGGACAGGTCGAGCCCGGGGTCGACGCCCTGCGTCAGGAGGTTGAGCGCGATCGTGATCAGGTCGACGTTGCCCGTGCGCTCACCGTTGCCGAACAGCGTCCCCTCGACCCGCTCCGCTCCCGCCATCAGGCCCAGCTCCGCGGTCGCGACGGCGGTGCCGCGGTCGTTGTGCGGATGCACCGAGACGATCGCCGAGTCTCGCCTCGAGAAGTTGCGCCCGAACCATTCGATGCGGTCCGCGTAGACGTTCGGCGGGAACTGCTCGACCGTCGTCGGCAGGTTCACGATCATCTTCTCGTCCGGCGTCGGCCCCCACTCCTCGGCGACCGCCTCGCAGATCTCGAGCGCGTAGTCGAGCTCCGTGTGGTGGAAGCTCTCGGGCGAGTACTGGAAGACGACCTCGCCGGATGCGTCGGCCGCAAGCTCGCGGCACAGGCGCGTGCCGCGAACGGCCAGCTCGGTGATGCCCTCCCGGTCGAGCCGAAAGACGACGCGCCGCTGCGTGACCGAGGTCGAGTTGTAGAGGTGGACGATCGCGCGCTTGGCGCCCGCGATCGCCTCGAACGTCCGCTCGATGAGCTCTGGCCGAGCCTGCGTGAGGACCGCGATGGTCGTGTCCTCCGGAACGAGCTCCTCCTCGATGAGGAGCCGAGCGAAGTCGAAGTCCGTCTTCGAGGCGGAGGGAAAGCCGACCTCGATCTCGCGGATGCGAAGCGCGACGAGGAGATCGAAGAACCGCCGCTTGCGCGCGGCGTCCATGGGGTTGACCAGCGCCTGGTTCCCGTCGCGCAGATCGGTCGAGCACCAGATCGGCGCCTGGTCGACGACGCGGTCGGGCCACGTGCGGTCGGGCAGATCGACGGTCGCGTACGGACGGTACTTCCAGTGCGGCATGGACATGGGGCAGCGCTCCTTCTCGGGACCGACAGGGGATATCGAACGACGCGGCGAGCGTCTTCGCGGTTCGCGCGCCCGGAATCCGAACTCGCGGATTCCGGGCTTGCGC
>CAWDSX010000004.1:0-56510 GCA_963805135.1 uncultured Gaiellaceae bacterium
CGCGGAGGCGTTTCGAACGGCGAATGCGGCGCGCGCCCGGAGCCCGGAGGTGCCAATCATCATCGCCGCGGACACCGGCGGAAGAGCCCGTCCGGCGTGCGCGTCTTCGACCGCTGGAACGAGACCGAAGAGCTCCTCGAGGACGTGGAGCGGCTCCTGTCCGACCGACTCGCGGGAGCGGCGCCGCCGAGGCGGAGCTAGATCCGATGCGAAGGGGGGTCGCCGGGCGGCAGGACAGTTGCATCCGTGCGGGAACCCACGAAGATGAGGCGGTAGCTCGCGGATGACCGAGGCAGGCACGCACATCGGGTCAGGGGGGCCAGTACCCCTCCCCCGCTCCCTGCCCTCGGGCACCGAGCGCGCCGCGTACCGCGGCCCCGAGGAGCGCCTGGCGCGACTCCACGCCTACTTCCTCGAAGGCTGCACCGACGAGATCCGGCCGGTCCTCGAGTCCGTCCTCGCCGACGCTCGGCGTGTCCACGCCGGCTACGGGGACGACCGAGGTCGGCGACGGGCTCGCCTCGGTCTGGTACGCGGCGACGGCGATCGTGGAGCTGGGCGCCGCGCTCGAGCTCGACGAGGCCGACGTTCGCGGCGCGGGGGCAGCGATCGCGGAGGCGTGCGCGCTGCCGCTGTCCGCGGCGCGGTACGTGCTCTTCCGCGAGGTCGCAGGAAGCCCGCGGCTGCTCGAGCTCCCTCCACTCGTCGCGATCGAGCTCCAGCTCGGCCTCCTGATCGGGCTCGACGTCCTCGCCGACGTCACCCTGTGGACGCGGACGCCAAGCGGGCTCGAGTGCATCGTCACGATCGGCGGCGACGCACGCCCGAGCCGGCGCGTGCGAGCCGAGGCGAAGGCGACACTCCGCGGTCGCTCCCGTCTCTCGCTGCTCGGCGGATCGCAGCTTCGCGCCGCGCCGGTACTTCGGTTCGGTGAGGCATACGCCGCGGTCGTCGGCCGGCTCGGGATCGGTCGAGCAGGGAGTCGCGGACGCGTACCTGAGCGAGACGGCGGCTGCGCTGAGCCCGATCATCGAGCGCGAGCAGCTGCTCGAGCACTCGGCGAGCCGCGAGCGGACGCTCATCGCGTCGGCCGAGCGCCGCCTGATGCGCCTCGGCTTCGATCTCCACGACGGGCCGATCCAGGACGTCCTCGCCCTCGCAGCGGACGTCCAGCTGCTGCAGAAGCAGGTCTACCCGTTCATCCTCGAGGACTACCGCGAGCAGGCGCACGGACGCTTCGACGACCTGTCGGCCCGCCTCGTCGAGCTCGACCGGCAGCTGCGCGAGATCGCGCACTCGCTCGAGACGAAGAGCGTCATCTCGCGCCCGCTCGGCGAGATCCTCCACCGCGAGGTCGACTAGTTCGCGGAGCGCGCGGGCATCCGCGCCGAGCTCGAGATCCGCGGCGACCCGGAATCGCTCTCCTCCGCGCAGCGAATCACGGTCTTCCGCGCGATCCAGGAGGCGCTCGCGAACGTGCGCGAGCACGCGAGCGCGACACACGTCTCAGTTCGCGTGCGGGCTCGCAGGAGCGCGATCGAGCTCCAGATCGTCGACGACGGCATGGGCTTCGAGGTCGAGCGCGCGCTCGCCAAGGCGGCGCAGCGCGGCCGCCTCGGGCTCGTCGGGATCGGCGAGCGCGTCCAGATGGTCGGCGGCACGTTCGAGCTCCAGAGCCAGCCCGGCGGGCCGACGACGCTGAAGCTCACGCTCCCGCGCTGGGAGCCGCTGAACCCGGCTTAGTCCGCAGATCGAGATCCGCGAGCGCGGCTCGGTCGCGAAGACCATAAGCGGCCGCGTCACGGCCGATCGCGCGCAGGACAGCGGTCGAAGAGCGACGAAGGAGGCCTCTCGACCTCCTTCGTCTCTTCCCCCTACCGCCGCAACCGGTGCCGCCGCCCCCGTTGCGGATCTGTGAGCTCAGCTCACGATGTCGAGCTGCTGCCTTCGCCAGCTTCGACACGCACTTGCCGAAGGCGTTCGCCTTGTTCGGCGTTCGTGCCGTACTTGGCCTTGAAGGCGGCGATGCTGTCGGCCGTCGTCCCGCGCTCCGCCTTGCACTTCTTGGCAGCGTTCTCTCGGCCTGCTGCTCCTCGGCCGTCCTCCGTCCTCGGCCTTCTTCGCCGTGCCGACACGCACTTGCCGAAGGCGTTCGCCTTGTTCTTGTTCGTGCCGTACTTGTCCTTGAAGGCGGCGATGGTCGGCTCGTCGTCCCGCGCTCCGCCTTGCACTTCTTCGCTGCGTTCTTGTCCGCCGACTGCCCGGGCGCCGCCGCGCTCTTGCCGGGGCTCTCCGGCTTGCCCTTGTCGGCCGGCGGGGCCGCAAGGGCCGCCGGCACGCTGAGGCTGAGGAGGGCTGCTACGACGATGAGTGTCCGCATCATGTCTGGTCTCGTTTCGCTGGAAGAGTCCTCGGACACGAAAGAAGACGCGATCGCGAGCGGCGATCTTGCGCTCTGAGAGTGTTAAGAATTCGTGAGGTGGGTTGCGAGCGCAGCGCGCCGCGGAACGACGGTTCAGGAGATGGCCGTCACGGAGACCGGCCACCTCGCCTCGCGCGAGGTCGACGACCTCTACCGGCGACACGGCGCGGAGGTCTATCGCTACGCGTACGCGGTCCTCGGCAATCACGCCGACGCGGAGGACGTCACGCAGACGACGTTCCTGAACGCCTACCGCTCGCTCGAGCAGGGCGTTCGGCCCCGGAAGCCCTCGAACTGGCTCCTGACGATCGCGAGCAACGCGATCAAGCAGCGCTTCCGCCAGGAGCAGGCGCGACCGCGGCTCGTCGAGCTCGACGAGCGGATCGCGGGATACGAGGCCGAGGACGACGACGGCCCGAGCGTCGGCGAGCTCCTCACCGCGCTCTCGAAGATCCCGCCCCAGCAGCGACAGGCGATCGTCCTGCGCGAGTTCGAGGGCCGCTCGTATGCCGAGATCGCGGAGATCCTCGGCGTGACGACGAGTGCGCTCGAGACGCTGCTGTTCCGCGCGCGCCGCTCGCTGGCCGAGGAGCTCGAGCACCAGCTCACGTGCACCGACGCGCAGCTCGCGATCTCGAAGGCGGTCGACGGCCGGCTCGGCCGCAAGGAGCGGCGCCGGCTCAAGGATCACCTCGTCGAGTGCCCGGACTGCGCGCACTTCGCTCGCCTCCAGAAGCGCAATCGCAGCGCGCTGCGCGGGCTCATGCTCATCCCGATCCCGCTCTCGCTGTCGATCTTCAAGGGACTCGAGGGCGCCGGAACCGCGAGCGCCGCGACCATTCCGGCCGCCGCCGGTGCCGGCGCGGTGGCCACCGGCGTGGGCGTCGGATCGGGAGCGGGCGCCGCCGGAGGTGGGCTCTTCGCGGGCGGTGTTGCGATCAAGGCGGCCGCCGCGGTGGCAGCGGTGACCGTCGCCGGCGGCGTCGCGGTGACGGGCGCTTCGGAGATCGCGAGGAACGACAAGCAGAAGACGCCTCCGGCAGCGACGAAGCCCGGGGAGCGCCTCGGTCAGGTCGCGCCGCGCGGAGTCCTCGTCCCCGGCAACGGCGTCGCTCGCGGAAAGGCGACCGCGCCGGGGCAGGTGAAGAGCAATGCGGCCTCGGCACACAGGACGCACGAGGCTCAATGCGGCCAAGCGACACGAAGAGCACCAAGCCGGCGACTGCCGCATCCGGCAAGCGCGTTGCGGGCGCGAAGCGACAAGACACGCCCAGTCGCCGGCGCCGAAGCCGAATTCGTCGAACAGCCGACGACCTCGAGCTCCGATCAGACGGTGAACGCGCCTCAGTCAAGCGGCGTGCACGGTGGGGGCAAGGCGAACGGCGGGAGCAACGGCAACGGTGCCTCGACCACAGCCTCGACCGAGTCGAAACCCGCGAACGAGAAGTCCGGCGGCAAGCCCTAGCGCGCCCCCCGGCCTCGACACCTCCATCGCCGTAACCACCACCCCCCGTTCGAGGGAGAGTTGGCACGCGCGAACGGCCGATTTCGTTCCCAGGGATGCGAACTCTCGCTGCACTTGCCGTCGTGCTTGCGACCGTCCTCGCGACGGCTCCGACCGCTGCACCTGCGCCATCGGCGAACGTCGAGCGCCGAGCCCCCCTCGAGGCCGCAGTCATCAAGGCGCTGAACGGTGTTCGGGCGGATGCCGGGCTCAAGCCGCTCAGGTCGTCGCCGAGTCTCCGAACGGCCGCGCGCGGCCATTCCGCCGCGATGCTCGAGCTCGGCTTCTTCAGCCACGAGTCCGCCGACGGCACGGCCTTCAGCGAGCGCATCCGCCGGCACTACACGAATCGAGGCTGGCGAACGTGGTCGGTCGGCGAGGCGCTCCTCGCAAGCGCGGGCACGACGATCGAGCCGGATGCGATCGTCGAGGCGTGGCTGGAGTCACCGCCTCACCGCGCGATCATCCTCTCGCCCACATGGCGCGACGCCGGCATCGGCGCGCTCTACGCACCAGACGCGCCGAAGGAGTTCGGAGGGAGCGAGACAATCGTCGTCACAGCCGACTTCGGCCTTCGCGAGGGGCGCGTCACGCCCTCATGACCGACTCGCGGCTCTACGCTGCGAGCGTGAGAATCGGCGTCGAGCCCGGATCGATCTCGGTCGCGAATCCGCGATCCCAGGTCACGACCACGCGGCCCTGCTCGTCGATCTGGTCGACGACGCCACGATCGCCGGCACAGAGTCCGGAGTCGTCGCGCGGGGTCTCGACGAGCTCGATCCTGGCGCCGACGGCAACGCCGGCGCGGATCCGTGCTGCGAGAAGTCTTGCGCCCTGCGTATCCATACGAGCGGATATCGGTTTCGAGGGCCTCGGGCTTTACCCTCCCCGGCCGAGTGACGGCAGGACTCGTCGCGGGGTCGGCGAAGTCGCCACGGGCCGACGGATCGCTCCGAACTCGACGGCTTAGGATCGATCCGTCGGCATCCCGAGGAGCGGCGAAGGCCGACATGACGACCCCTGACCAGACACGAGAACGACGAGGCCCGCGGCGGCGGCTTGGTTCGGCGCGTCCTCAGCCCAGGGCCGAGCGCGGAGAGAACGGCTCGAGGAGCTGCTCGCGCAGCGCCGCGAGGAGCTCGACGAGCATGCCGCGCGGCTCCGCGAGTCGATCGCCGAGCTCGAACGGCGCGAGGAGCTTCTCCGGGACTCGCGCGCGTCGGTCGAACGGATGCTGCGCCTGGGCACGTCCGACCTCGAGGCGCGCGAGGCCGAGCTCACCGACTTCCTCGCCGGCCTGACCGAACGCGAGTCTGCGCTGTCGGAGGCCGAGGAGGACCTGGCTCGTCGCCGCCAGGAGCTCGGCGCCGTCGAGCTCAAGCGTGCGGCCGTCGAGCGACGTGAGCGTGCGCTCGAGGCGCGGGAGACCGAGCTGGACGCAGCGGGAGCAGAGCTCGAGGAGCGCGCCGCCACGGCCCCGATCGTCGGCTCCGACCCGGTCGGTCGTCGAGCTCGTATTCATGCCAGGGGAGCGCTACCGACTCGTCGACGTCGAGCCCGTCGAGCTGACGCGCGGCTACGCCTTCGACGTCGAGGGCGTCGAGTACACCGTCGCGCGGATCGCCCGTTCGCCGTTGCCGGGAGACGACCGGCGCTGCGCCTACCTCGTGCGCGGGCGGGACGGCTTGGGCGAGTCCGCCGGCAGCTCGTAGACGCGCGGGCGCGGCTTCTCGCAGCTCGGCCTGCTCGGCCGTCTCGAAGCATCGCTCGGCCTGCGCGACGAGGAACTGGGCGACTGCGATGTCGTCCGCGCCGAACCGTCGTAGCCGCATCTCGTACAGCTCGACGAGGCCCCAGCTCCGGCCGCCAACCCGGATCGGGAGCATGAGCAGCGCGTTCATGCCGAGATCGCGAAGGATGAACGCCTCGGCCGGATCGACGTCGCCGTCGGCGAACGACACCGCCGCGGCTCGCCCGTGCGAAGGACCTCCGCGGTGAGCGGGAAGTCCGCGATGCGGTAGGCCGCCTCGTCCCCCAGCGAGACCTCGCGGAGCGCGTGCTCGGTGGCGTCGACGATGTAGTCGCCGACGACCCGGGAGGCGGAGCATGCGGTCGCGCCGACGACGAAGACGAGCGCCTTGCAGAGGCGGTCGCAGACACCTTCGACGGTCTCCTCGGCCTCGATCGACTTGGCGGCCGCCATCGCATCGGCGAGCACTGCGCCGGAGCGGTCACTCCGCCCGCGGCGGCCGCTCGAGACTGCCCGTCGCCTCGGGGACGTGAACGAGGGCGCGGCGCCGGTCAGCTCGCGGAACGAGGCGACCCGATCCTTGCCGCGCCGCCTTCGCCGCGTACAGCGCCTGGTCTCCGGCGCGCAGGAGCGCCGTCGGCTTCGCGCCGTCGAACGGATAGGTCGAGATGCCGGCCGAGATCCGCAGCGGAAAGCCCGCGTCCGTGAGCCCGTCCGCCAGACAGCGTCCGGATCTGGCCGCCGAGCGCCTCGGCGGTGTCCGCGCCCGCACCGGGAGCATGACGACGAACTCGTCGCCGCCGAGCCGCGCCGCCTCGGCGCCCTCGGGCAGCGCGCGGACCAGGACGTCCGCGACCTCCGGAGGAGCGCGTCGCCGAACTCGTGCCCGGCGCGGTCGTTGATCTCCTTGAAGTCGTCGCAGTCGATGACGAGCAGGCTCAACGGAAGCCGCTGCTCCTGCGCCTCGCAGAGCGCGCGCTCGAGCTGCTCCTCGAAGCCGCGGCGGTTGAGAATGCGCGTGAGCGGATCCGTCGCCGCGCTCAGGCGCTCGCGCTGCAGCGCGAACGCCGCGTCGAGGGAGGCGGCGACGTGCGCCGCGAGGACGGCCGCCGTGTCGAGCAGGCTCGGGTCGACGCGCGTCGTCCGCCTGCGTGATGCCGACGAGCGCGCCGATGTCGCCCGCGTTCGCGCGGAGCGGCAGCCAGACCATCGACTCGAACCCGGCCTGGCGCACGGGCGCTTCGAGGTCGAGGACGTGACAGACGACGCTCGGATCCGACCGCGTCCGCGCCGCGTCGAGCTCGCGCTGCGGAGAGCGGTGCGTGCACCGCCACGTCTCGGCGTGCCAGACAGCGAGCTCGCACGCCTCCCGAGCTCGTTCCAGACGACGATCTGGCTCGTCTCGAACAGGGAGCACCTTGGGCAGCGACGCCGCCCCGAGCGCCGCGATGTCCTTCGGGTCGCGCAGACTAGCCGAGGTGGACGAACAGCCGCGCGAGCGCGGCGAGATCGAGAGTTCGACTGGCACGGAGCGCCTCGGCGAGGGGCGCGAGCGCACGCGCGAGCGGCGCGGAGGGCGTCGACGGCACCGTCCGGGAGGGCGCGCTCGGCCTCGATATTCAGGAGGCCGACGACACTCGTCCGCTGCGCAGCGGGATTGCGAGCTCCGAGACGACGCCGGGCAGCGCAACGACGTAGTCCGGATCGGACTGACGTCGGGCGCGAGCTGCGCGCGGCCGAGCCGGACGGCCGGCCCGTGATGCCGCTCTCGATCGTGATGCCGTCGGGGACGACCGCATACCCGCGTTGCGCGACGAGCCAGAGCCGACCGTGCTCGAGGACGAAGACGGACGGCATGACGCCGGCAACGGCGTCGTAGAAGCGCGTCGACGGCAGCCTCGATCGCGCGCGCGGGCTCGCTCGTCGTCACCGATCGCGTCGACGGCCGCCGTCGCGGCAGCCGCGAGCGAGCGCGGCATCGATCGGCCGCACGACACGCGCAGCCGCAGAGGCACTGCTCCATGAGGCGAATATCGGCTCCCCGCGCGATCTGAGCGCTGCGAGCTGTCGCTCCGAGACTATTGCCGACCGAGATCCGGTACCAGTCGAGGATCGCGTCGCCCCAGAACAGTGCGATCACACCGCCGAGCGCGAGGAACGGGCCGAGCGGGATCGCCTGCTTCCGCGCGTCCTTTCCGTGGCGCACGAACAGCACCACTGCGGGGACGAAGGCGACGAAGAACCCGACGAACATCGCGACGATCGACCGAGATTCCGAGGCCCGCTCCGAGGAACGCGGAGAGCTTGACGTCCCCCATCCCGAGCCCGCGCGGGTAGATCAGGACGATGAGGAAGAGGACGAGCGCCGGCGCCGAGCGCGCACAGGATCCACTCGACGACTCGGGTCGTCGATCGTGCGCAGCGCGAGGACGAGCAACGGCGCCGGGAAGGATGATCTTGTCGGGGATCAGCCGCGTCTCGAAGTCGGTGCGCGTGACGACGACGAGCACCCAGCAGAAGATCACGGCGGCGAGACGCCTCGAGGGTGAAGCCGAAGACGAGGCCGCAGGCGCCTCCGAGGAGCGCCGTCCCCAGCGCCACGAGCAACAGGCGCGGCGAGCGCGGAACCGCTTCGAGGAGCGGATCATGGAGCGGCGCGTTCGTCGCGAGGCGGTCGGCGAGCGGGCTGACGACGAAGCCCCGCGAGCAGGCCGACGAGACCGGCACCGACGTCCACGCCACTCGATTCCCGAACGGGGGACGCGTTCCTGCCGATCGCAGGCCCGGAGCGGGGTTCGGATCCCTCGACCGGGGGAACGCCGTCCCTCGATCTGGGGTGGATTGTCGGGCCGTCGGGACTACTGTCGGATGTAACTGCGGCGGCCCCCGCGGCGGGGCAGAAGGCGGCACGTGGCAACTGGATCAAGGCGGCGGCAACTACGAAGCACTTTCGTGTGGGCGTTGTGCCTGGCGACACTCGTGCTCGTCGCGAGCTTCGCGACCGCGCTTCTTCGCGAGACGCCCGACTACATCGTCGCCACGCTCGTCGTCTGCGCATTCGTGGCAGCGGCGGTCGGCGTCTTCCTCAACCTGCGGGTCGAGAGCGCGCACTCGGAGGCGCTGCGCGATCCGCTGACCGGCCTGCCGAACCGCGTGCTCCTCGACGACCGCATCGAGCAGGCCTTCCGCCGCTCACGCCGCTCGGGCGAGCCCTTCACGCTCATCGCCATCGATCTCGACGGCTTCAAGGACGTCAACGACGTCCGCGGGCACCGCGCCGGCGATCTCGTCCTGAAGACGCTGGCGCGGCGCTTCGAGGCGGTCGTGCGCGAAGCCGACACCGTCGCACGCGTCGGCGGCGACGAGTTCGTCGTGCTGTCGATGGGCACGGGTGCCGACGAGCGGGCGAGTGCGCTCGTCGGTCGGCTTCGGCACGCGCTGCGAAGGCCGTTCAAGGTCGACGGCGCCTCGGTCGAGATCGACGGGAGCATCGGCTGGGCCGTCTTCCCCGACGACGGCTCGACGGCCGAGGAGCTCCTCGCCCGCGCGGACGGCCAGATGTACGCGACGAAGCGCGACACGAGCGACGAGACGGTGCTCCTGCGACGCGGCGTCGACGCGGGCGTCGTCCGCGACGTCGAGACCGCGCTCGAGCGGAACGAGCTCCTCGTCGTGTACCAGCCGATCATCGACCTCGCCGACGGGGACGCCGCACTCCGCCGAGGCGCTCATCCGGCGCGTCCTGCCCGACGGCGGCCTCGTTCCGCCCGCCGAGTTCGTGCCGCACGTCGAGCGCACGCCGCTCGTCCGTGAGCTCACCTTCCTCGTCGTCGCCGACGCGCTGGGCTCGGCCGAGCAGTGGGCGAAGGCGGGCCACCAGCTCGGCGTGTCGATCAACATCCCGTACCGCCTCCTCGACGATCCGCAGTTCGCCGACGGGCTCGCGTCGATGCTCGACTCGTACGACCTGTCCAAGCAGGCGGTGACCCTCGAAGTCGTGCCGGCCGGGCCGGGCGCCGGCGCAGCAGGTCGACGAGGAGATCCTCGGACGCTTCGACGCGCTCGGCGTCCGGCTGTCGCTCGACGACGCCGGCCGGGCGGCGTCGTTCGCCGCGCTGCGTGTCCTCCCGCTCGACGAGCTGAAGATCGACGTCGGCTTCGTCCACGGGCTCGGCAAGAGCACCGCGGACGCCGCACTCGTGCGCGGCATCATCGACATCGGCCACGCGCTCGGCCTGAAGGTCGTCGCCGAGGGCGTCGAGACGCGGAATGCGTGGAGCGTGCTCGACCGAGTGGGGCTGCGACTACGCGCAGGGCTTCTACGTCGCGAGCCCGCGCACCGCCGACGAGCTCGTCGACTGGCTCGGCGCACGCTGGCCCGCCGTCGCCTGATCCGGCTCAGCCGACGAGCGCCTGCACGCCGAAGGCGATCCCGACGATCACGAGGACGACGCCGAGCGCGAGCCTGGAGCGTGTTCTCCGGCACGCGTCCGGTCGCGCGCGCGCCGAGCCAGCCGCCGGGGATCGCTCCGGCGAGGCCGGCGGCGAGGATCGCCCAGTCGACTCCCTGCTCGGCGGCGTGCGTCGCGAAGCCGGCGACGCCGAGAAAGAAGCCGACGACGAGGTTCGTGCCCGCCGCGCGGCGGATGTCCATGCCGACGCCACGGATGAGCGTCGGCATCCGCAGCGTCCCGAGGATGACGCCGACCGCGCCGCCGAGCCCGCCGATGAGGAACGACAGACCGACGCCGCGCCCGAGTCGTAGCCTGGCCCGTGGCTGGGCCGCGATCGGGCGCAGCGCAAGATCGACGCCGCTCCAGAGAAGCACGGCCGCGATCAGTCCGTAGAGGAGCGACTCGGACACGTCGTCGGCCACGAGCGCGCCGAGGACGGCGCCGGCCACCGACGGGAACGCGATCCACGAGACGACGCGCCAGTCGACGCGCCCCTCGCGCGCGTGCCGAAGCGCGCCCGCACCGGCGGCGGCCGCCGAGATCGCGATGTTCGTCCCCGCCGCGGCCAGCGGGCTCCCGGTCGCGAGGACGATGAACGGCAGCCGCAGTGTCCCGAGGACGAGCCCGAGCATCGAGCCGAGGTATCCCGCGACGAATGCGGCCCCGAACGCTAGGAGGAGCTCCCAGGCCTCCAGAGCGGCTCCTCGTGCCCGTCGGCCGCGTTCGCCGCTCGAGCCAGGATGAAGAGGAGGTCGGAGAGGCGGTTCAGGTAGACGAGCGCGAGGGGGTTGACGTCCTCCGCGTCCGCAGCGACGAGCAGCCTCGCGCTCCGCGCGCCGGCAGATCGTGCGGGCGACGTGCAGCCGCGCGGCAGCCTCGCTCCCACCGGGCAGGACGAAGCTCTTGAGCTCCGGGAGCTCGGCGTTGAAGCGGTCGCAGTCCTCCTCGAGCCGGTCGACCTGCGCCTGCGTGACCCGGAGCCGGCCCTCGTGCTCGAGCGGGACCGAGAGGTCGGCGCCGAGGTCGAAGAGCTCGTTCTGCACGCGCCCGAGCACGTCGCGAATCGACTGCCGGGCAGTCGCCCGCGACCACGACGCCGATCGCCGAGTTCAGCTCGTCGACGGTCCCGTAGCGCGGCGATGCGGGCGTCGAGCTTCGAGACCCGCGACCCGTCGCCGAGCGACGTCTCCCCCGCGTCGCCGCCGCGCGTGTAGATCTTCGTGAGCCGGACGGGCTCGTCGCGATCGCGCGGCACGGCCGACCCTACGATCGGGCCTCGGTCACGACCGGCTCCTCGCGCACCTGCCGCCCGAGGATCGAGCGCGCGATCACGAGCCGCTGGATCTCGCTCGTGCCCTCGTAGATCTCCGTGATCTTCGCGTCCCGGTAGTACCGCTCGACGGGGAACTCCCGCGTGTAGCCGTAGCCGCCGAGGATCTGGATCGCCTCCGCCGTCTGGCGCCGCGCCATCTCCGACGCGAAGAGCTTCGCCTTCGCGCCTTCGGCCGCATGCGGTCGGCCCTCCTGCTTGAGCCATGCGGCGCGGTACGTCAGCAGCCGCGCCGCGTCGATCTCGGTCGCCATGTCCGCGAGCTTCCACTGGATCGCCTGGAAGTCGCCGATGCGCCGCCCGAACTGCTCGCGGTCGATCGCGTACGCGCGCGCCACGTCGAACGCCGCCTGCGCGATCCCGAGTGCCTGAGCCGCGATGCCGATGCGGCCGCCGTCGAGCGTCGCCATCGCGACGCGGAAGCCGCGCCCTTCCTCGTGCAGCAGACGGTCCCGACTCACGCGCGCGCCCTCGAGGACGAGATCCGACGTCGTCGACGAGTTGAGGCCGAGCTTCTCCTCCTCGCGCGTGATCCGCACGTGCTCGGCGTCGACGACGAAGCAGGAGACGCCGCGAGCGCCGGCGGTCGCCGGGTCGGTCCGGGCGAAGAGGATGAACGTGCCGGCGCGCGAGCCGTTCGTGATCCACTGCTTCGATCCGTTGAGGATCCATCCGTCGCCGTCGGGCATCGCAGTCGTCCGGAGCGAGCCCGCGTCCGAGCCCGACCCGGGCTCGGTGAGCGCGAAGGCGCCGAGCTGCTCGCCGCGCGCGAGCGGCGGCACGAAGCGCGCGCGCTGCTCGTCCGTCCCGAACGCGAGGAGCGGCAGCGTGGCCGCGCTCGTGTGCACCGCGACCGTGACGCCCACGCCCGCATCGGCGCGGGAGAGCTCCTCGAGCACGAGGACGTAGGAGAGGAAGTCGGCGCCCGCCCCGCCGTACTCCTCGGGAACGCACACGCCCATGAGCCCCAGCTCGGCGAGCTTGGGGATCAGCTCGTCCGGGAAGCGGTGCTCGCGATCCCAGTCGGCGGCATGCGGAGCGATCTCCGCGTCGGCCAGCTCACGTGCAAGCGTGCGGATCGCATGCTGGTCGGCGCTCAGCTCGAAGTCCATCGCTGCGGACTATAGGCCGCCGCCTCAGGCGTACTCGTAGAAGCCGCGACCCGATTTGCGGCCGAGCCTCCCGGCCGCGACGTACTGCCGCAGGAGCGGGCAGGGAGCGTACTTCGGGTCGCCGAGACCCGCGTGCAGCACCTCCATGATCGAGACGCACGTGTCGAGCCCGATGAGATCGGCGAGAGCGAGTGGCCCCATCGGATGCGCGAAACCGAGCTTCGCGATGGTGTCGATCGCCTCGGCGTCCGCGACGCCCTCCATGAGCGCGTACGCCGCCTCGTTCACGAAGGGCATGAGGATCCGGTTCGAGACGAACCCCGGGAAGTCGTTCGCCTGCGCCGGCGTCTTCCCGAGCTCCTCGGCGAGCGCCACGATCGCCGCGGCAGTGTCGTCCGAGGTCTGCACCGCCCTGATCACCTCGACCAGCTTCAGCACCGGGACCGGATTGAAGAAGTGCATGCCGATCACCTTCTCGGGCCGCGATGTCACCGCGGCGAGGGACGTGATCGGAATCGACGAGGTGTTCGAGGCGAGCACCGCATCCGCCGGGAGCACCTCGTCCGCGCGCCGAAAGATCGCCTCCTTCACGGATGCGTCCTCGACGACCGCCTCGATCATGAGGTCGGCCGCGACGATCTCCTCGACGGGAGCGATGTGCCCGAGGACGTCAGCGGGATCGGCGCCGCCCTTCTCGGCGAGCTTCGCGAGGCTCTTCTCCATGGCCGCGAGCGCGCCGTCGACGGCCCCGGGGACCTCGTCGTGCAGGGAGACGCGGCGACCCGAGGCGGCGACGACCTGTGCGATGCCGCCTCCCATCTGGCCGGCGCCGACGACCAACACGTGCTCGAACTGCACGGCAGGAGTCTAGGTCTAGGGCTGCGGGGCGCCCGGCAGGTCCGGGCGCTTTCCCTTCCGGAGCCGCAGGAGCGCCCACCCAAGCACGAGCGCGAGAATGACGATCCCGATCCCGACCTTGATCACGCCGCCCCGAGGCTCGCCGCCCTCCGCCACGAGGAACCCCGGACCGACCACGCTGCAGGCAGAGGCGAGCCATGTGCCGTCGGGCGAGCGCGACAGGAGAAATCCGACCGCCTTGTTCGTGGCGGCGTCCACGTCGACGTCAGAGCCTCGTGGCGACCGTACGACGAGCGACCGGCCGACGTCGCCCTTGACGTGCTGGTCGACGTCCACGGTGAGGAGCGTGACGGCCGCTCCCTCGACCTCGGCCGGCCGGGCATCGACGACGCGTCCCACGATGGCGGCGTCCGCATCGTCCAGCCGCTGCGAGAGCGGCGTGTCGGCACAGACGCCGCCGGCTGCAGGCCCCGCGAGCGCGAGCGCCGCCA
Source organism: uncultured Gaiellaceae bacterium (assembly GCA_963805135.1). GTDB lineage: Bacteria > Actinomycetota > Thermoleophilia > Gaiellales > Gaiellaceae > GMQP-bins7. The sequence continues at coordinate 13,922 of CAWDSX010000004.1, forward strand.
CGACCGAGAAGAGGAGCGCCTTCAGGCCTCGATCAGGAGCGCGTCGCCCTGCCCGCCGCCGGAGCAGATCGCTGCGAGCCCGAGCCCTCCTCCGTTCCGCCGCAGGTCGTGAACCATCGTCGCGACGATCCGGCCTCCCGAGGCACCGATGGGATGCCCGAGCGCGACGGCGCCGCCGTTCACGTTGACGATCGACTCGTCGGCTCCGAGCATCCGGGTCGAGTTCTTCGCGACCGACGAGAAGGCCTCGTTGATCTCGACACGCGAGACGTCGTCGATCGTCTTCCCGACCTTCGCGAGCGCCTGCTCGCCTGCGCGCGCCGGCGTCCGCGCGAGATACGCGTAGTCGTCGGCGACGTAGCCCTGCGCAAGGATGCGCGCCAGCGGCTCGAGGTTGCGACGGGCGGCGAACTCCTCGGAGCAGACGACGACGCAGGAGGCGCCGTCGTTCACCCCGGGCGCGTTGCCCGCCGTGGTCGTGCCGTCGGGGTCGAATACGGGCTGCAGCGCGGAGAGCTTCTCGAGGGTCGTGTCCCTGCGGATGCCCTCGTCGGCCGTGACGTCGCCCACCGGCACGAGCTCGTCGTCGAAGCGCCCCTCGTCCTGGGCGGCAGCCGCGCGCTGGTGCGAGCGCAGCGCCCACTCGTCCTGCTCCTCGCGGGTGATGCCGAGCTCGCGGGAGACGAACGACGCCTGCTCGACCATGTGCATCTCGTCGAAGGACGACGTGAGCCCGTCGAACACCATGTGGTCGACGAGCTCTCCGTTCCCGAGCCGATAGCCGAACCGCGCCTTCGGAAGAAGGTACGGCGCATTCGACATCGACTCCATCCCGCCTGTCACGACGAGCTCGCGCTCGCCGGAGCGGATCATCAGGTCCGCGATCTCGAGCGCGCGAATGGACGAGGCGCATACCTTGTTGATCGTGTCGGCGGGAACCTCCTTGGGGATCCCGGCACCGACTGCTGCCTGACGGGCGGGCGCTTGGCCCACGCCCGCCTGGAGCACCTGACCCAGGATCACGTACTCGACCTCGCGCGGCTCGAGTCCGGCGCGGTCGAGCGCAGCACGGATCGAGATCGCACCGAGCTCAGTGGCCCGGTACGGGGCGAGGCCACCGCCGAGCCTCCCGAAGGGCGTCCGAACAGCCGAGACGATCACCGAGCGGCTCACGATCGGAGCGTACCGGCGGTGCCAAGCCCTCCTAGGTCGCCACCCTCCGCCCGGCGTCGGCGTTTGGTATCAGAGGCTGCGGCCGGGTGCCCCGGCTTTCGCTGACGCGCGGTCAGCGGCCGCGCAGCCGAACGCGCTTGCCGCAGCGCTCGCAGCGCTGATAGCGCTCGGTGAGGAAGAACGGTCGCCTACTGCGGGGCAGCCGATGACCGAAGAGCCGGCAGCGCAGCTTCACTCGTCCGGGCCGACCTTGACGAGCATCTTCCCGATGTTGTCGCCGTGGAACAGTCCGAGGAAGGCACGCGGTGCGTTCTCGATTCCCTCGACGATCGTCTCGCGGTACTGGAGCCGCCCGTCGCGCACCCACTCGGCTGCCTCGCGCGCGAAATCGCCGAAGCGGTCGAAGTGGTCGGTGATGATGTAGCCCTGTATCCGTAGCCGCTTTGTCACGACCATGAACATGTTCCGCGGCCCGGGCGACGGCGCGGCGTCGTTGTAGCGGGAGATCGACCCGCACGCGACGATCCTTCCGTACGTCCGGAGAGCGCCGATCGCCGCCTCGAGATGCTCGCCTCCCACGTTGTCGAAGTAGATGTCGATGCCTTCGGGTGCGAGCGCCGCGAGGGCGGCGTGAGGATGCTGCTCGCGGTAGTCGAACACCTCGTCGAACCCCAGCTCGCGCAGCCACTCGAGCTTCTCCGGCGATCCTGCGCTGCCGACGACACGGCAGCCAGCGATCCGCGCCATCTGTCCGGCGGCACTACCGACCGCTCCGGCTGCGCCGGAGACGAACACCGTCTCGCCCTCCTTCGGCTCGCCGAGGACGAAGAGGCCGTACCACGCGGTGAGACCCGGCATGCCGAGAACTCCGAGCGCCGTCGAGACCGGCGCCGCCGACGGATCGAGCCTCCGCAGGGCCGCTCCGTCCGACAGCGCCCATTCGCGCCAGCCGAGCTGGTGCACCACCCACTCGCCCTCGGCGTAGCGCGAGTTCCGCGAGGCCGCGACCTGCCCGACCGCTCCGCCCGTCATCGCCTCGCCGAGCGTGAACGGCGCGACGTAGGAGCGCACGTCGTTCATGCGAGGACGCATGTACGGGTCGACCGAGAAGTACGCGTTGCGGATGAGAACCTGGCCCTCGGCGGGGTCGGGAATCGGCGTCTCGGCAACCTCGAACAGATCCTCGCCCACGAAGCCCTGAGGTCGCGCCACGAGACGGATTTCGCGCCCCACGCCCTCCATGAGGCGATGATACGACCGTGGAGTCGCTGCGAGGGCACCTCCTCATCGCCGGACCGAGGCTCCTCGACCCGAACTTCTGGCGCACGGTCGTGCTCGTCGGCGAGCACACGGAGGAGGGTGCGCTCGGCATCGTCCTGAACCGCTCGTCGGAGACGTCCGTCGACGAGGCGCTCCCCGAGCTCGCGCTGCTCGCGGAGGAGATGGGGACCGTGCACGTGGGTGGGCCGGTGCAGCCCTCGGCGGTCGTCGTGCTCGCGGACTTCGCAGAGGCCGACGACGCGGAGTCGCTCGTCGTGGAATCCGTCGGCTTCCTCCCGGCGGAGATCGAACCCGACGCGCTCGGCGAGCTCCGGCGGGCTCGTGTCTACGTCGGATACGCGGGCTGGGGGCCGGGACAGCTCGACGGCGAGCTCGAGGAAGGCTCCTGGATCGTCGAGCCCGCGAAGCCGGACGACGTCTTCACGAACGATCCCGAAGCGCTCTGGAGCGACGTGCTCCGGCGCAAGGGCGGCCCCTTCACCCTGCTGGCCGCGATGCCGCCCGATCCCAGTCAGAACTGATCCCGCCCCGCGGTAGGCTCGGCGGCGCTTGGCCGACGTTCGCGCAACCATCTCGACGCTGCCGCGATCCGCGATCCTGCACGCGGCCGAGAGCGCGCGCCTGCAGCGCCTCGTGCAGGGCCACGGGAAGCGGCTCGGCGCCGCTCGGTTCGTCGCAGGCGAGACGCTCGACTCGTGCGTGGCGGTGCTCCGGAAGCTCAACGATGCGGGCCTCTACGCCAACACGACGCTGCTCGGCGAGGCGGTTCCCGATACGGAGGGCGCGTCCGCCGTCACCGCCGAGTACGAGACCATCGTCGAGCGCCTGGTCGCCGAGCAGCTCAGGGCGAACGTCGCGCTCAAGCTGACCCACCTCGGTCTCTCGTTCGACGAGGAACTCGCGTACGCGAACGTCGAGCGGCTCGTCGCCCGCGCAGAGGCGCTCGGAACGTTCCTCCGCATCGACATGGAGCAGTCGGACTACGTCGAGGTGACGCTGCAGATCTACGAGCGACTCCGCGACGCCGCTCACGACGCTGTAGGGACGGTGCTCCAGTCGTACCTGTACCGGACGATGGACGACCTCGAGCGCCTGCTTCCAAGGACGCCGAACCTCCGCATCGTGAAGGGCGCGTACCTCGAGCCCGAATCGATCGCCTATCCCGACAAGGCGGACGTCGATCGGAAGTACGTCGAGCTCGTCGAGCGTGGGCTTCGCGGCGGCGCGTACATCGCGGTCGCCACGCACGACGAGGCGATCATCCGACGCGTGCAGGCGTTCGCAGCGCGCGAGGAGATCCCCCGCGACCGCTTCGAGTTCCAGATGCTGTACGGCGTCCGGCCGGGGTTGCAGCGTTCGATCGCGGCGGAGGGCTATAAGGTTCTCGTCGCCTCGCCGTTCGGCCCGGACTGGTACCCCTACCTCATGCGCCGTCTCGCCGAGCGTCCGGCGAACCTCGGGTTCTTCCTCAAGAACCTCGTGCGCCGATGAGCGACCTCCCTGCCTCTGCCGACGTCGTGGTCGTCGGAGGCGGCGTCATCGGCACGAGCATCGCGTTCCACCTCGCCGAGGCAGACGTCGACGTCTGTCTCCTGGAGCGAGATCAGCTCGCGGGCGGATCGACCAGCCGCGCGGCGGGCGGCGTCCGCGCGCAGTTCTCCGACCCGCTCAACATCGCCATCGGGCGGAGGAGCATCGAGGCGTTCGAGCGCTTCGGAGAGCGGCCCGGCGCGGAGATCGACCTGCACCAGGTCGGCTATCTGTTTCTCCTCGACCGCGCCGAGGACGTCGCCGCATTCGAGGCGAGCGTCGCGCTCCAGAACGAGCTCGGCGTCCCGAGCCGCTTCGTCTCTCTCGAGGAGATCCAAGAGCTCTCGCCACTCGCGACACTCGACGGCGTCCTCGCCGCGACCTTCTGCGCGCTTGACGGGCATGCGAGCCCGGAGGCGGTCACGCAGGGGTACGCCGCGGGCGCCCGCGCACATGGCGGAGCTGTCGTGACGGGCTGCGCAGTGAGTGGGGTCGTGCTCGACGGTGACACCGTCGCCGGCGTCGCGACGAGCCTCGGCCGCATCGCGACGGGGACGGTGGTCTGCGCCGCGGGGGTGTGGTCTCCGGAGTTCGCGCGGACGGTCGGGGTCGAGCTACCCGTACAGCCGTACCTGCGCGAGGTCGGGTTCACCGGGCCCGCCGCAGACCTGCCACACCGATTCCCGCTCACGATCGACTTCTCGACGGGCTTCTACTTCCACCGCGAAGGCCCAGGGCTGCTCTTCGGGATGGCCGACCGCGAGCAGCCGGCCGGGTTCGACGCGCCGACGGACCCTGGCTGGCTCGAGCAGGTCATGGAGGTGGCGGAGCGGCGCTGCCCTGCGCTGCTGGATATGGGCATTGCGGGCGGCTGGAAGGGCTACTACGAGATCACGCCCGACCACAACGCCCTCGTCGGGGAGGCCGCGGCTCCGAGCCGGTTCCTGTACGCCACGGGATTCTCGGGCCACGGCTTCCTGCAAAGCCCGGCGGTGGGCGAGATCGTGCGCGACCTCGTCCTCGGTCGCGAGCCGTTCGTGGACGTCGCCGCGCTCTCGGCGGAGCGGTTTGCGCGAGCCGAGACGCGACCTGAACGAAACGTGATCTGAGCGTCGACTACTCTCGGGCGGTGGCTACCGACACGCTCGTCTTCATCCCCGCGTGGAACGAGGAGGACAACCTTCCGGCCGTCCTCGCCGAGCTACGGGCCGGCCTTCCCGAGGCCGATGTCCTCGTCGTCGACGACGGCTCGACCGACGGGACGGCGTCCGTCGCCCGCTCCCACGGCGCGGGGGTCCTCTCGTTCGGCGAGAACCGCGGGCTCCGGGAGGGGATCGCCGCCGGGTACGCACACGCCGAGTCACACGGGTACGCGTTCACCGGCCGAGTCGACGCCGACGGCCAGCATCCCGTCGACGAGCTGGCGCGCCTGCTCGAGATCGTCCGCGCCGACGAGGCCGACGTCGCGGTCGGGTCGCGCTTCGCGACCGGTGATGGATACGGGGCCTACCGCTACGAGCCGTCGCCGAGCAGGAGGCTCGGGACGTCCGTCCTGCGTCGAGCGATGAAGGCGGCACTCGGTCGCCCCTTCCACGACGCGACGAGCGGGATGTACGCGGCCAACAGAAGAGCCCTCCCCGCACTCGGCGTCCCGTACACGAGCGGTGCGCCTGAGGTCGAGTCGCTCCTCCGTCTCCGCGAAGCTGGTCTGCGCGTGGTCGAGGTGCCCGTCCACATGCGAGAGCGCGCGAGCGGCGAGTCCAAGCTCCGCGGTCGGAAGGCCGTTCGGCTCGTGATCACCGTCGTCGCCACGCTGTTTCTCTACGGCGTCTGGCGCCGGCTTCGACGCTCGCGATGACGCGGCTCGTCGCCGTGCTCGGCTACTCCGACGGCAGAGGCGCGACTGCCCTCCACCCGGTCTGCGTCGCGCGCGTCACCCGGGCAGAGGAGGAGACGGCGGCCGGTGACGTCGTCCTCTTCTCGGGCTGGGCGCGACGAGGACGTGCTTCGAGCGAAGCGGATCTCATGGCCGCGACGTGGTCCGGACCGACGCGGCGGCTCATCGTCGACCGCAGCGCACGAACGACGCTGGGGAATGCGATCGCAGCCGGCCGCGCTGTGCGGAGAATCGACGCCACGGAGGTGCTCCTCGTCACGTCGGGCTGGCATGCGCGGCGCGCGAGCGTCCTCGTTCGGGCCGCCCTTCTCGGCTCCGGCGCGAGCGCTGCGCGTCGCAGCGACGGCCGAGACTGCGACTCCGGCTCGAGGCGTACGCGAGCTGGCAGCCTGGACCGTCGTGCCGCTGCTCGCGCTCGTCGCGGCGCGGACCCGCTAGGTTCCGACCGTGCGTCGGTTCTGGATCGCAGCGGCCCTCGCCCTCGCGCTCGCGGGCGTAGCTGCCGGTTGCGGCGGCGACGACGAGAGCGAGAGCGATCCCACGGCGGCCTGGGCGGACGGGTTCTGCAGCGCCGTGACCGACTGGACGGACGAGCTGCGGACGATCACGTCGCAGTTCTCGGACACGTCGAACCTGTCGGAGGACGGGCTCCAGTCGGCCGCCACCGACGTGCAGTCGACGACGCAGACGCTCGTCGACGAGCTCCGTGACCTAGGTGCGCCCGAGACGGACTCGGGCGACGAGGTCAAGGACGCCCTCGACACCCTCTCGACCACGCTCGAGGACGAGTCGGCGGCGATCGAGGACACCGCGAACGGAGTCTCGAACATCACCGAGCTTCCGAGCGCGATCACGAAGATCTCGTCGTCGCTGAGCGCCCTCGGGACGGCGTTCTCGCAGACGCTTCAGACGATCGAGAACACCGACGCCAGCGGCGAGCTCCGCACGGCCCTCGAGGACTCCCCCGAGTGCGCGGACATCAGCTCGAGCTGACGACGAGCTCGGGGCCGGGCCTCATCGGCCCGACCCCTGATCCTCATACGGCGGCGAGGTTCTTCTCGACGACGGCCAACGTCTGCTGGAGCTCGGCCGTCGGGCTGAACTCGACAATCTCCGAGCCGGCATAGAGCGTCGGCAGATGGCCTGGCGGCGCGTAGTACGCGTCGCCCGTCTCGTAGACCTCCTCCCTGCCGCCGGCGAATGTGAACTTCACCTTCCCGGTGACGACGTACCCCATGTGCGGGCACTGGCACCGGTCGTCGGGGAGACCGACGAAGAGCGGTGCGAGGTCGGCATCCGCGGTGTACCGCTCGAAGCCGACGGTGTACGGGCCGAAGTCCTCGAAGTGCCCTTCGTAGCCGTCGAGCTCGAACGTCTCGGATGCGCTCGCTTTCGATGCCTTGGGCATCTCCTTTCTCCTTTCCCCGTCGCTACGCGGTCGCGCTCGCGACCGCGACCTCTTCGGTGAGCTGGCGCATGAGCCCGGCGACGTTGGTCATGCACCAGTAGCCGGCGAACGTGCCGTCTGCGATGCGAAAGACCTCCGCGCACTCGGTCGCGACGTGGCGCCCGGTGGCCGGAATCCCCTTGTACTCGCCGTCGTGCGTTCCCGTGAGCGTCGAGCGGAGAAACACGCGGTCGCCCTCGGCGATGAGCTCGTCGAGCGAGACATGGAGATCCGGGAACGCCTCGAAGTACCTGAAACATCCGGCCTTGACTCCCTCGACGAGGCGCTCGTCGACGAAGTAGTCGCCCACGGCCTCGAGGTCGCGACCGTTGATGACGCGTGCGTAGTAGTCGCGGACGACGTCTTTCAGCTGCTCGGACATCCTGTCCTCCTTTCGTGTGCGTGCCAGAGCAGCATTGCGCCGTCCGGCGCGTGACGGTAGGGGCATCTCCCCTATTCGGGCCCCAGCAGCGTGCGAACGGCATACGCCGCTGCCTGAGCGCGCGTGCTCACTCCGATCTTCGCGTAGACGCGGCTCACGTGGTGCTCGGCCGTCTTGGGGCTGATGAAGAGTCGTTCGGCGATCTCGCGGTTCGACAACCCCTCGCCGAGCAGGCGCAGTACTTCCGTCTCGCGGCGGCTCAGCAGCTCGGCGGCCTTCGGGCCCGCACGACCCTGGACGCCGAGCGAGCGCATGAGCGCAGCAGCCGCATCGGCATCCCGCACCGCCCCGAGGGCCTCGAGCTCGACGCGCGCGTGGCGCGCGGTGTCGGCGGCGACCTCGGGAGCACCTGGCGCGAGCGCGCGCGCAAGCTCGAGTCGGGTGCGCGCCGCGTCGATTCGCGCCCCGAGCGCCGCGAAGCGGTTCACGGCCTCCTGGAGCAGCTGCGCGGCGTCCTCCCGACCCTCGGCGCGTGCGATTCGTCCCCTGGCCGCGACCGCGAGCGCGACCACGCGCTCCCGCCCCGGAACCGTCCCGATCCGGTCGAGCGCAGCGGCAGCCGCGAGTGCCGCGTCGACGTGGCCCTGCTCGGTCCGCGTCTGCACGAGCTGTGCGAGAAGAGGCGCGGCGACGAGGTTGTCCCACCCGAGCTCGTCGAGTTGGCGAAGCAGGATCGCGGCTGCCGCCTCGGTGTCGCCGCGAGCGAGCCGGAGCGCCACTCGCGCCTGAACGGCTTCGGACTCACCCTCGAGACCCTCCAGCAGCTGCTCTGCCTCGTCGAAGCGCCCTTGCTGGACCCGGATCTCGGCTAGCCGTGCCGATGGCGGAATGCACCGCGAGCGCTGGCCCGCAGCAGCCAGTTCCTGCACGGCCGCCTCGAGCTCGGTCTCCGCGGCGTCGATCCGCCCGTTGGCCGCATACACGTCGGCGCAGCACGTCCGGCAGAAGGCGAGCAGCGTGACGTGGTCGTGCGTACGGACGAACTCGTCGAGGACTGCGCTCCACTGCTGGGGTCGTTCGCTGTCTCCCGCCCGCTCGCACGCGAGCATGAGGGTGCAGCAGATGTCGGCGAAGGTCTCGAGGTTCGCGGGCTCGCCGCTCGTCGCACCTGCCATCGCCTCGTCGAGGCGCGCGAGGCCACCGTCGACGTCGCCGAGGGTGACCTCGGCGAGGCCGAGCTGCGCGAGCGCGCGAAGCTCGAGGTCGACATCGCCCGTGGTGTGCGCCGTCTCGAGGGCCGTCTCGGCGAGGCTCGCTGCAGTGCGGGCATCCTGCGCGCTCTCGGAGCGGACGAGTGCAAGCCAACCCTGCTCCGCCCCTGGCGAGACGTCCCGCAGGAGACGTTCGGCGCGGGCGAGCCATCCTCGCGAGGCGGCGTCGTTGCCGAACGCGAGCGCGTACTCGCGTGCGAGCCAGAGCGCGACGCGGGCAGCGCGGGCGAGCTCGCCGTCCCTCCGGAATCCCGCGTACGCGCGCTCTCGCTGAACGACCGCGCCGCGCTCGTCCCGCAGCCACCAGAGCGAACGTCCGAGCCCGTCGAGCGCCTCCGCGGAGTCGGTGGCCTCGACCGCGGCCGCAAACGCATCGCGTGCTTCCGCCCAGTCGCCGGAGGCGAGAGCCGAATGGCCCCGCGCGAGCGCGTCCACCTGCCCGGTCACGGTCATCGCTTCGTAAGGAGACGCGCCTCGTCGACGTAGTGGTGAACGTGCTGGATGACGACCGAGCCCTCGCCGACCGCCGACGCGACGCGCTTCACCGAGCCCGATCTGACGTCGCCGATCGCGAAGACGCCCGGGACACTCGTCGCGTAGTCGTCCTTCGTGCTCACGAACCCGCGCTCGTCCCGCTCGATCTCCGGCGGGAGCCACTCGGTGCGCGGCTCGGCGCCGATGAGGATGAAGAGCGCATCCGCGGGCACCGTCTCGACGCCGTTCCGCGCGCGAAGAGTCAGCGTCTCGAGCCCGTCCTCGCCGCCGGCGTCGACGACTTCGGCGCCGTCCAGCACGTGGATGTTCGACTTGCCGTCGATCTCGTCGATGAGGTATCGGGACATGCTCTTCTCGATCGCGCTTCGGCAGAGCGAGCGTGACGCTTCTGGCATATCGGGACAGGTGCACTGCCGCCTGGCCCGCCGAGTTCGCGCCGCCCACCACGTAGACACTCTTGCCGGTGAACTGCCGGGCCTCGGACGGTGAGGACCCGTAGTACACGCCTCTCCCTTCCAGAGCCGAGAGCGCCGGGACGTCGAGCCGGCGATAGGAGACCCCCATGGCGAGGATGACACTCCGGGCCTCGACGCTCGGCCCGCCGGTGATCGAGACGGTGTGCGTCGGATCGCCGAGCACGACCTCCGCCACCTCGCGGGTGAGGAGGAACGTCGCGCCGAAGACCCACGCCTGCTGGTACGCGCGCTGCGCGAGCTCGGCGCCGGAGAGGCCGCGCGAGAAGCCGAGGTAGTTCCGGATCCGTGTGCTCGACCCCGCCTGGCCGCCGATCGACTCCCGCTCGACGACGAGCGCATTGAGACCTTCCGACGAGGCGTACACGGCAGCTGCGAGCCCGGCGGGGCCGGCTCCGACGATCACGACGTCGAAGGTTCCGGGCGTCGCGTCGAGCTCGGTCCGCATCCGCGTTCCGTGCTGCGGCGAGATCCTCGGCCTTCGGATCGACGAGAGCCGAGCCGTCGGGAAGGATCACGACCGGCACGTCGGAGCCCTCCTGTCCGCAGGAGCGCAGCAGCTCGGCGCCTTCGGTCGAGTCGCACGTGTGGAACGCATGCGGCACGCCGTTGCGGGCGAGGAGGTTCCGTAGCTCGTACCCGCGCGACGACCACGGATCGGCGACGACGGTGAGCTCGCGCCGGCCGGGAGCGTTCTGACGCCGCCACTCCTGCAGGAATTCCGAGACGAGCCGGTGGAACAGCTCGTCCGGCGTGCTCCACGGCTTGAGCGCGTAGTAGTCGATGTGGCCGAGAGCCATCGCCGTGCGGATGGCGTCCGCGGTCTCCTCGTCCGCCCACCCTCCCCACGGGATCAGCAGCGCACGCTTCGCGTGCGGGTGCAGGTGGTGCACGCGCTCGAGGAGTTCCTCGCCCTTGAGCTCCTGCGTTCCGCGAGCCGCCAGCACCACGGCGACCGCCGCGTCGTGCTCACGCAGCGCCTCCAGCTGCGCCAGCGCAGCCTCGGTCGACGGGCCGCAGATGACCTTGTAGTCGCGCGTGTAGCGCTGCAGCTCGGCGGTGATCCGGTGCAGCGCCTCGGCGTCCTCGTCGACCGCCAGGATGAGAGGGAGGTCGCTCATCGCTCCGGAATGTAGGCGGAAAGGTGCCACTCACCGTCGAGGCCCTTGAGCGTGCGTGCTCCGCGATCCTGGAAGCGGAGGCCGCTCGTCTCGGCGATCGTGCGGGTGAGCTCGGACACGAGGATCTCGTCCGCGTCCGCGGCGTCCATGATTCGCGAGGCCTCATGCACCGCGACGCCTCGGACGTCACGGTCGACGAGCTCGACCTCGCCGATATGGACGCCGGCGCGCATCCGCAGGCCGTCGCGGTGCGTGAGGTTTCGAATCGCGGCAGCGCACCGTAGCGCCTGCCCCGGGCTGTCGAAGGTCGCAAGCAGTCCGTCGCCGGTCGTGGTGACCTCGCGCCCCCGGTACCGCTCGAGCTCTGCCCGCGCGCCCACGAAGTGGTCTGAGAGGAGCGCTCGCCAGCGCGTGTCTCCGAGCTCGGAAGCCATGGCTGTCGAGCCCACGAGATCCGTGAAGAGGAGCGTGGCAAGGACACGGTTCCCGCTTCCGATGAGGAAGCTGTCGAAGAAGGGGCGATTGCCGGCGAACATGATCTGCACGCACGGCTCGTCGCCGACCGTGTAACCGTCGTGTCCGGGCGGGATCTCGAAGGCGTCGTCCGGCCCGTACACGACCTCGGTTCCATCGGGATAGAGAATGCCGAGCCGTCCCGAGAGCACGAATCCCATGTGGCGCACCTGACACCACTCCCCTCCGACGCTCGGACGAATGTGCTCCGACCACCGCCACCCCGGCTCGGTCACCAGCTTGCTGAGCGTCACCTCGCCGAGCTCCACGAGCTGAGCGGTCATCCTTGGAAGCCTGAGTAGGTCGTCCGGAGTGGCGAAGTTCTTGATGGTTCGGTCCGCCATGCCTACCGTGCGCTCACCGTGTCCCCGACGTCGGCGATCGCGCGCATCGCCTGCGCCAGCGCGATCGGGATCGTCGCGATGAAGATCGAGACCGGCAACCCGACGCAGCAGGACGCCGAGCGTCTGCCAGAACCCCTCCACCTCGAACGCCCAGACGATCGAGCCGATGAACGCGGCGATCATCCCGAAAACCCCCACGAGCATCGCGATGAATGCCCATGCGCGGAGCGTGCCGTACTGCGTCATGTCCTACCTCCCGGCGGGTCGACTACGTCGAGCGCGAGACTACTCCGCACGCGAGTGGATCGCGCGCACGGCCTCGATCGTGTCGGCCTCCGCCGGCGACTTGTCGGGTCGGTAGCCCTTCACGCGCGCGAACCGCAGCGCCACCCCGCCCGGATACCGCGTGCTCGCCTGCACGCCGTCGAACGCGATCTCGACGACGAGCTCGGGCCGCACGTGCACGACGTGACCGTCCGAGTGCGTCTCGAGGCCGAGCAGGTGCTCGGTCTGCCAGGCGAGCATCTCGTCGGTCATCCCCTTGAACGTCTTTCCGAGCATGACGAACGCGCCGCCTTCCGGGTCGCGGGCGCCGAGGTGCAGGTTCGAGAGCTTTCCCTGCCGGCGGCCGTGCCCCCACTCCGCCGCGAGGACGACGAGGTCGAGCGTGTGCGCCGGCTTGACCTTCAGCCACCCGGCGCCGCGCCGCCCAGCCTCGTACGGCGCGTCGAGCGACTTCACCATCACGCCTTCGTGGCCGCGGGCGAGCGTCGTCGTCGAGGAACTCCTGGGCGACGGCGGGATCGTCGGTCTCCACGCGCGGGACGACGAGCTCGTCCGGGAGGGCTGTCGCGAGCGCAGCGATCCGCTCCGCCGCGGATGCGTCGACGAGGTCCTCGCCGTCGAGGTGCAGGCAGTCGAAGAAGAAGGCGCTGAGCGGCGTCCCGTTCGCGGCCGTGCGCGTGCCGAAGCGGCTCATGGTCACCTGGAACGGCTCCGGACGGCCGTCCTCGCGGAGCGCGAGTCGCCTCGCCGTCGAGCACGACCGCGTCGAGATCGAGCGAGCGGATCGCGCCTTCGATCTCGGGAACGCGGCTCGTGATGTCCGCGAGATTGCGCGTGAAGATCCGCACCGTCGTCGCCTGCGCGATGGGCCTGGATGCGGGCTCCGTCGAGCTTCCACTCGATGCTCGCACGGCCGAGCCGCTCGAGCGCGCTCGCGACGTCGGCGGCTGTCTGGGCGAGCATCGGCGTGATCGGTCGCAGCGGCGTGAGCCGGAACGGCTCGAGGCCCGGCGCGCCGTCGCGGATGGCCGCCGCCGCGACTATGCGGAGGTCGCCCGCGAGCATCGCCGCCCGGCGGACGTCCGCGACCGGCACGCTAGCCGCCTTCGCGACGGCGTCGGTCATGACGCCCTCGAGCGCTCCCTGGCGGAGCTCGCCGAGGAAGAGCCCGACGAGGAGTCGCTGCTCGGGCTCCGTCGCTCGCGACAGGAGGCTGGCGAGCAGCTCGCGCCGCGCCGCCTGCGAGCCCTTACCCGAGATCGCCTGCAGCTCGGTCACGACGGCATCGATATCGAGCAGCTCCAGGGTCGGCGCCTCGGCCGGGCGCGGCCGCTCCTTGAGCGCTGCCCAGCCGACCCCGACCGTCCCTTGCGGGAGCTCGCCCGAGAGGTACGCGACGGCGATCGCGACCTCGTCGGGGGTCGCGTCGGCAAGACACTCGGCGAGCAGGCCGACCTTCTTCAGCCGCGAGGACGTTGCCGCGACGTCAGCGGACGTCTGCGCGATCCGTGCCAGGAGCATCGGCCCCATTCAAGCTGGTCGGCAGTGCGATCCACACGTCGGCACCTCCACCGGCGAGGTTCACTGCGTGCGCGCTGCCGCCGTGGGCGTGGGCGATCGCGTCGACGATCGCGAGGCCGAGTCCCGTTCCGCCCCGCGCGCGCGCGTCGTCCGCCCGCGCGAACCGCTCGAACGCGACGGGCAGGAAGCTCTGATCCAAGCCGGTGCCTCCGTCGGTCACGTGGAGCTCGACGCGTCCGTCGGCGTCTTCCGCACGCAGGCGCACCAACCCCTCACCGTGGCGGAGCGCGTTCTCGACGAGATTCGCGAGCGCCCGGTCGACATGCGTACGGTCGACCTCGACGACGAGATCAGGCGCGGGAGCGACCTCGATCGCGCGCCCTGCAGAGGCTGCACGCGCCGCGAAGCGGGCGGCTGTGGCAGCGAGCAGCTCGTCCGCGGAGACGGCGACGGGCTTGAGCTCGAGCTCGCTCTGATCCGACCTTGCGACGAGGAGGAGGTCTTCGGCGAGCCGGACGAGGCGATCGGTCTCCTCGGCGGCGGAGCGGATCGCGGACTCGAGCTCGTCGCCGGATCGCGGCTGCCGCAGTGCAACCTCGAGCTCGGTCTTGAGGATCGCGAGCGGCGTCCTGAGCTCGTGGCTTGCGTCGGCGACGAATCGTCGCTCCCGCTCGAGCCCCGCGTCGAGGCGGCCGAGCATCTCGTTGAGCGTCTCACCGAGGCGGTACACCTCATCGTGCGCGGCGGGCAGCGGCAGGCGCTGCGACGAGGTCGACGCCGAGATCTCGCTCGCGCGCCGGCGCATCGCGTCCATCGGGCGGAGCGCCCCGCCGGCGACGAAGTACCCGACGAGCGACGAGGCGAGAAGCGCGATCGGCAGCGCGACGAGGAGCTGCGTCGTGAGTGCGCCCAGCGCCTCGTCGCGGTCGTCGAGCGGCTCGCCGGCGACTAGCACGACGTCACCGACGGGCTCCGCGCGAACGCGATAGCCGTCCCGGTCGATCGTCAAGCTCGCGGCGACGAGCCACCGCGACCTCGTCGGGCGTCAGCCTGAACGTCGTCCGCGACGGCGCCGCGAAGACCGTCGTCCCGCGCGCGTCGACGACCTCGGCGATCCCCTCCTCGCCCGTGAGGAGAGACGGGTCGACGCCCTCGACGCCACTCGACCGCACGACGTCGGCGAGCCCTGCGCTCCTCGCCTCGAGCGTGTCCGCGATGCGCTCGTCGAGGCTGTGCTCGAGGCGCACGTAGAGAAACACCCCAAGCCCTGCGAGGACGACCGCCATGACGACGGCGAAGACGAGCGTCAGCCGCAGCCTGATGGGAAGCCGGCTCATGCGCTGTCCCGGCGGAGGCGATATCCCGCGCCGCGGACCGTCTCCAGCGAGCCGCGTCCGAACGGACGGTCGACCTTCTCGCGCAGGTAGCGCACGTAGACGTCGACGACGTTGGACCGATTCTCGTAGGCGTAGTCCCAGGCGTGCTCGAGGAGGTAGAGGCGCGAGAGGACGTCGCCCGGCCGCCGCATGAACGCCTCGAGGAGCGCGAACTCCTTGCTCGAGAGTGCGATCTCGCTGTCGCCACGCCAGACCTGGCGCGTTGCCGGGTCGAGCCGGAGATCGTCGACCTCGAGGACGAGTGGTCGCTCGGGTGTGCCGCGTCGCGCGAGTGCGCGCAGGCGCGCGAGCAGCTCGGCGAACGAGAACGGCTTCGTCAGGTAGTCGTCCGCGCCGGCGTCGAGCCCTGCCACCCGGTCGTCCACCGCATCACGGGCCGTAAGCACGAGGACCGGAGACCACACACCGCTCTCGCGCCAGCGGCGGCAGACACCGAGCCCGTCGACGCCGGGAAGCATGAGGTCGAGGACGATTGCGTCGTACTCGACAGCCTGCGCCATCCAGACGCCGTCGTCGCCCGTGCGCGCGACGTCCACCGCATGGCCCTCCTCGGAAAGACCTCGGTGGAGCAGGGCCGCCATCTTGAGCTCGTCCTCGACGACGAGGATGCGCATGCCCACATTGTCCGCCCTCGGATGAGAATTGGATGAGAGCGGCAGGACGCAGGGTCCCGCCGCTCTCGCCCCTTCAGCTGCCGGTGTCGTCCGACTCCGAGCCGGAGTCGTCGTCCGCAGCGGTGCCGACCGGCTCGAACTGCCCATTGAGGTGAACCTCGAGCTGAGAGCCGTCGGGACGCCGCACCTCGACCTCGTACACACCGGCGCCGTCGCCGTCCTGGTACTCGACCTCGACCGCCTTCCCGCCGCCCGCAGCCTCGACGGCTGCGGCAGCCGCCTTCCCTGCGGCCGGTCCAGTCACGTGCTCATCGGTGCCTCCCACCGTACGCGCAATCCCGGCGCCGGCGCCGATCGCCAGCGCGCCCGCTGCGACCGCAGCGACGACGAGCGTCCGCTTTCGTCTCATCTGGACCTCCTCACCTGCCTTTGACGTAGCGCACGAGCTCCTCACGGTCCGCCGTCCCGGACACGCCGATTGCGAGCACCGGACCGATGCCTCGTGCGTAGAACTTGTACTCGAGCACCTTCGGCTCGAGCGGGTTGAGCTCGCGGGTCATCAGAACGGTGCCGCGCCGGAAGTGCCCGAACGGCACCTCGACCTGCTCGCGCAGGCTGACCACCTCTGCGCGGTCTTCCGCCTGCCCCTTCGAGTACTCCTGGCGGTAGCGCATGCCGGCCTTCGGATGCGCGGGCACGATCACGCCGGCCTGCGCACCGCCGACGCCGGCCTCGAACGACCCGTGGGTCGAGACCGGCTTCCCGTTCTCGTACTCGGTCGTCGCCTCGCCGAGGTACCAGACGTTGCCGCACCGATCCTGCGCGTACCAGTCGTCCGTCACCTCGACGGGCGTCCCGTCCTCGGTGGCGACGTCGTGGACGACCCGCGCCGTCACACCGTTCGCGATCAGCTTCGTCTTCGCGAGCACGGTCACGACGTCCCGCTGCACCGTCCCGTCGGGCGCGGTCTCGCGATAGACCCACCTCGAGCCGACCCGCAGCGGCCACCACGGGTTCGTGACCCGCGTCGTGAAGTCGGCGGGATCGAGGCGCACGCGCTCGCTCCCGCGAGGGAGCTCGCACCGCGCACCGATCTTCGCCTGGCCGCCGGCCGCAACGGCTCCGGCTGCAAGCACGGCGAGCGCGACACCGAGCCCGATCGTCCTGGTCATGTTCCGGTTGTACGAGGAGCGGATGAAACAGCGATGAGAGCTCGGGCGAGCTAGAGATCTGCGACGGCGTCGAGCTCATCGCGGTCGAGGCGCCACGCGCCGGCGGCCGCGACGTTCGCGCGCACCTGCTCTGGCTTGGTCGCCCCGGCGATGATCGAGCCGACGCCCGGTGTCGAGGCGAGCGCGCAGATCGCGAGCTCGTGGAGGGAGTGTCCGTGCTCCTCGGCGAACGCCGCGCACGCCTCGACCCTCTCGAACTGCTCGTCCTCGATCTCCCGACCGGCGAGCCGCGTCCCCTCGGGTGCCGGCTCACCGCGCTGGTATTTCCCGGTGAGGAGGCCGCTCGCGAGCGGGAAGTACGGGATGTACGAGACGCCGAGCTCGCGGCAGAGCGGGAGCACGTCCTCGTCGTCGCCTCGCCTGAGGACGCTGTAGTGGTTCTGGAGGACCGTGAACCGCGTGAGGCCGCTCTCCCGGGCAACGGACTCCGCCTCCGAGAGCTGCTCCGCCGAGAAGTTCGAGCACCCGATCGCCCGGACCGTGCCCGCGCGGACGAGCTCGTCGAGCGCGCCGAGCGTCTCCGCGATTGGCGTCGTCGGGTCCGGCTTGTGCAGGTAGTAGAGGTCGACGTAGTCGGTGCGAAGCCGCTCCAGAGACTCGTCGAGCGACCGCCTGACCGTCTCCGGCGAGCCGTCGCCGCCGTCCTGGCCCCAGCCGAACTTCGTCGCGAGCACCACCGTGTCGCGACGTACCCTCGAGGATCTCGCCGAGGAAGCGCTCGCTGTCGCCCCCGTTGCCGTAGACCGCGGCGGTGTCGAAGAAGGTGACGCCGACCTCGAGCGCAGCATCGACGACCGCGCGCGTCGCGTCGAGGTCGATCCGCCCACCGAAGTTGTTGCAGCCGAGGCCGACGCGAGAGACACGCAGGCCGCTTCCCCCGAGATCGACGAGCTCCACGGCGTGCGAGCTCAGACGTCGCCGAGGTCGAGACGCTGCGGAAGGACGCCCTCGAGCTCGAGGAGTCGGCGCTTGAGATCGAGCCCACCGCCGTATCCGCCCAGTCCGTCGGACGCGACCACGCGATGGCACGGGACGACCAGCGGCAGCGGGTTCGTGGCCATCATCACGCCGACGTCGCGAGGATCGTCGACTCCGGCTCGCGCACCGAGCTCGCCGTATGTCACCGTCGTGCCGTACGGGGCGATCTCGCAGAGCGTCTCGAGGACACGACGATGCCCGGGGTCGACCTCCGACCAGTCGAGGGTCAGCTCGAACTCCTCCCGTTCGCCGCGCGCGTACTCCTCGAGTTGAGCCGCTGCCGACGCGGCACTGTCGGCCGCGGCGCCGCCGCCGCCGCGCTCCAGCTCGCCGCCTCCGGGAAGCCGCACCCGGCGGATCCCGTCATCCGTCGCCTCGACGCCGACCAGCCCGATTCGCGTGTCGACGCTCGTGCTCGCGGTCATGCGATCCAGCCTACCCGCCCGTTGTCGGCCGACTGTCGGAGCGCGACGGCAGCGCGGCGACGGAGCCGATCAGAAGCGCAGAGAACCCGACGAGGAGCCAGAGCGATGCCGTGAAACTCCCCGTCACGTCGCGCACGGCGCCGAGAACAACCGGGCTGATCGCCCCGATCGTGTAGCCGAGCCCGAGCATCATCCCCACGAGCGCCCCGACGCGACCCGGCTCGTCCTCGAGGTCGAGCGGCACGGTCAGGACGAGCGCGAACATGCCTCCGCTCGCAACCCCGAGTACGGTGACCCAGGCGTACGCCGCCGCAGGAACGAGCACGACTCCGGCCACGCCGACGACGAACGTGGTCGCCATGCCGACCAGCCATGCGCGCCGGGTGCCGAAACGATCCGAGAGCCACGGGACGACGAACGAAGCGGGAATCGCGACGAGGTTGAGCACGGCGAGCAGACTCCCGGCCGCAGCGGTGCTCCAGCCGCGCTCCGCGTAGGAGTCGGGCAGCCACGCATTGATGCCGTAGTAGGTCGAGGCCATCAAGGCGAACATGACCACGAGGAGCCAGGCGACTCGGCTCCGCCAGGGAAGGCGCGGCGGTCGGCCGTGTGACCGCTCATGAGCCGGCTCGTGCCGTGTGAGGACGAGCCAGACGCCCGTCAGGACGAGCGTCGCGAGCGAGAAGACGGCGAGCGACGCACGCCATCCCCCGTACCAGGCGGCGAGGGGCACCGCCACAGCGGCCGCTACCGCGGAGCCGACCTGGATGCCGGTCGTGTAGAGACCGGTCGGGCCGGCAGGACGAACGGGGAAGTTCTCCTTGACCGCGACCGGCACCAACGCCCCGGCGAGACCCATCCCGGCGCCGATCGGCCACGTGAGGAGGATGACGAGCGCGGCGCTCGGAACGACGGCGCGGCCGAGCCCGAAGACGCCGATGAGCACCAGCGACCAGGTGATCGCGGTCCGTGTTCCGACTCGAGCCCCGAGAAAGGCGGCCGGCGGCGCGAACAGTCCCATGCAGAGGACCGGAATCGTTCCGAGTAGGCCGACGACCGCGTGCGTCGTGTCCAGATCGTCCTGCATCTCGGGCAAGAGCGGTCCGATGCCGACGATCTGCGGCCGCAGTGTCAGCGCGACGAGGAAGAGCCCGGCCAGTATCGACGCCGGGCGCATGCGTCCATCTTCCCATTCGCGAGAACGAGATCGCTGCGAGCAGCGTTACGCGAGAGCGCACAAGCGGAACCGGGCGATACCGTCTCGTCCATGTTGACGAATCGTTCCGCACCGCCCGCCACGGTCACGCCAGTCCTTTTCTATCCGGACGTACGAGCCGCTGTCGCATGGTTGGAATCAGCTTTTGGCTTCGAGGAACGGGTGCGCATCGGTGACGCCCACCGCGTTCAGCTACGAGTCGGGTCGGATGGTGCGGTCGTCGTCGCCGAAACGGGTCGCGGTCGCTCCGCGCCGACCGACGGCAGCGTCACGCAGGTCGTGAAAGTGCGCGTACCGGACCTCGACGTTGCGTTCGCCCGTGCCAACGAGTTCGGGGCGCGCGTCGTAGAGGAGCTGACGACGTGGGAATACGGTGAGCGCTCAGGCGTCGCTCGAGGACATCGGCGGACACCACTGGGAGCTGACGCAGACGGTGCGCGACGTCGCACCCGAGGAATGGGGCGGGATCACGGTCGCGCCCTGGTGAGTCGGGCGGGCTGCACGCAGACGGTGATCCCTGGACTCCGCCCTCGGAGTCCAGGGATCGAGTTCGCGCCGGCGGCCTCGGGCGCTACGCCGCCTCTCGAATCGTCTCGAGCTCTGGTTCCGGCAGCGCGGCGACCGGTGCCGACTGCGGTCTCACGAAGCCTGCGGCGATCACGGCCCCGAGGACGAGGAGACCCGTCAGCACGTACAGCCCGGTCTGGAACCCGTGGTCGAGGGCAACGGTGCTCGACGACGTGACGTCGTGAGCGTCGGCGTATGCGGTGGTCGAGGCGGCTGCGATCGCACTCACGGCGGCCAGCCCGATCGCGCCTCCGATCTGCCGGCTCGTGTTGACGAGCCCGGATGCGACGCCGGCCTCAGCCCGACCGACGCCGGAAAGACTCGCGATGGTCACCGGGACGAAGGAGAAGCCCATCCCCGCTCCCCCGAGGACGAACGCGGGGAAGAGATCCGTGAAGTACTGCCCGTCGACGGGTAGCCGCGTGAGCCACGCCACCGACACGGCGGACGCGAGAAGCCCGGCCGTGAGCGTGCGCGACACTCCGATCCGGCCGACCACAACCTGTGCGACGTTCGAGGCGACGACCACCGTGAGCGCGAACGCCGCGAACGCGACGCCCGTCTGCACCGCGGAGTACTCGAGCACGTCCTGCATGTACAGCGTGAGGAGGAAGAACTCGGAAAACGCCACCGCTCCCACGAGGGCCATGGTCGCGTTCGCCGCGGTCAGCGTCCGTAGGCGAAAGATGCGCATCGGAAGCAGCGGAGCGGCCGACCGAAGCTCGATGACGACGAAGGCCAGCACGAGCGCGAGCGCCGCAGCGAGCAGCCCGAGCGTCGACGTCGTCGCCCATCCGTCGCTCGTCGCGCGAGTCAGCGCGTAGACGAGGAGCATCAGGCCGGCCGTCACCGAGAACGCCCCTGCGAAGTCGAAGTGGCGGTGAGGCAGCTCGGCGCGACTCTCCCGCAGGAGCCTCGGCGCCAGCGCGATTGCGGCGATGCCGACCGGCACGTTGATGAAGAAGATGGACGGCCAGCTGAAGTACGACGTGAGCACACCACCGAGGAGGACGCCGGCCGCAGCTCCACTCCCCGCCGCCGCGCCGTAGACGCCGAGCGCGATGTTGCGCTCGCGTCCTTCGGCGAACGTCGTCATCAAGAGAGCGAGCGCCGCCGGAGCGAGGAGTGCACCACCGAGGCCCTGCACCGCTCGAAACGCGATCAGCGAGCTCTCCGACCAGGCGAGACCGCACAGGAGCGAGCTGACGGAGAAGATGGACAGCCCGGCGATGAACAGCCGCCTGCGGCCGAGGAGATCCCCGAGTCGCCCTCCGAGCAGGAGCGTCCCGCCGAACATGATCGCGTACGCAGAGATCACCCATTGCAGGTTGGACTGGGAGAAGCCGAGATCGACCTTGATCGACGGCAGCGCGACGTTCACGATCGCGACGTCGAGAATCACCATGAACTGCGCTACGACGATGAGAGCGAGAGCGCTCCAGCGCCGACCGTCTTGAGCGGATTGCTGCATCTATCGTCGTCCTTCCTAATCGTGGACTTAGGCAACGATAGCAGTCACAAACACTTTGCTCGGCTACACTTCCTTCGTGATGTCAACGATCTTCGACACCTTCGGCGCCACCGGATCCTGTCGGCCCATCCCGCGAGCTCCTGCTGAGCACGCCCTTTCTCCTGAAGCGTCTCGGGATGGCCGTCAAGGAGCAGGCGCTCGAGGCGTTCGGACACACGGGCCTCAACCCCCAGCACCACGCCGTTCTGTCCCTGCTCGACGAAGGCACGCGTGAGACCCAGGCGACGATCGCCGACGCGCTCGGTTATGACCGTAGCCATCTCGTCGGGCTTCTCGACGAACTCGAGGGAAAGGGCTTGATCGAGCGACGACGCGACCCGATGGACCGGCGCCGCCATCTCGTCAGCCTGACGACGGCCGGAAGCCAGGAGCTCGCGGCACTGCGCGCGATCGCCAAGAAGGTCGAGAGAGAGTTCCTGACACCGCTCGATGCCGAGCAGCGCCGGGCGCTGCACGCGCTGCTTCTGGAGCTCGCGCGCCACCACGACCCCCGATGTGCGGGGGCGCGACAGAGCACGTCATAGCGTCGCGCTCGCAGTACCGTTGAGGCATGGTGGAGATCCTTGCCGCACTGGCGATCGCTCCCTGGTCGCAACCCCTCCGGTTCCTACCGATGCGCGACTGGCGCACAGGAGCGAACGGCACGTTCGACTCCTCGTACGGCCCGGCGCCCGACGCTCCAGCGCCGAAGGAGTCGACTGCCTGGATGACGAGAGGGGTCCGCTACCGGGACCGTCGAACCGCAGATCCGCCTGACGCGACCCTCTCTCGGCTTCCGCGGGGCGCGATCCTCGTCTTCGCGACGATCTACGAGTCGGGGTCGAGCGCGGGGAGACGAGTCCGGTTGCGCCTGGACCGCGCGCGGCGCTTCCTCTGCTGCGACGGCACCTATGTCCCCGGCGGGGAATACGCGCTCTCGGGCCTTGGCCCCGAAGCCGCGTACTCGGTGATCGTGCGCGTCTACTTCGGCTCTCGCCCAACGCGCTCGATGCGCGCACAGGCACAGCGCGCCCTCGACCACCTCGAGCTGCCGCGACCCAGAATCTAGAGTGACTTCTTCGACCAGTAGTCGGCGTACGGTTCGTCGTTGAAGCGCGCTACCTGCCGTCCTCGCCGAGCTCCCAGAGGACGCGGGGGGCTCCGAGGGGACGGCCTCGCGCAAGGTGCTCGTCGTCGGGCGCCCCGAGCCGCTTCATCACGGTGCGGTTGAAGCTCCGCACGCGCTCGATGCGAACGGCGCCTCGGGAGCGGTCCCCTCGACGCGATCACGAGAACCCGAACAGTGGCGGGAAGACGACGACCACCGCGGCGGCCCACAGGGCGAACACCGGGAGGTAGGTCGTCTGCCATCGCTCGAGGCGGTGGAACGTGCCGCGTCGTGTGAGGAAGCGGGCGGACAGCCAGGCCGCCCCGGCGAGGTTCACGAGCAGAACGAAGTTGAGGCCGAGCGCTGCCGTGCGATTGGGCGTGAACCCGAGATCGCCGATCCGGGCGATCATCTCGCCGAGCACCATCAGGTCGAGCAGGAGGGCTCCGACGACGGCGACCAGCTGGATCCCGTCCATCCATTCGGGCGACGCGGAGGGCTCGCGTGCGGACATCCCGTAAAGGACGAGTGCGAGGACGACGACGAGCAGGGCGTCGAACACGCTGAGGAGCTCGCGATCGAACGCGCCGCCGGGCCCGGTCACCGCATAGACGACGGCAGCGCAGACCAGCATCACCGCGAACAACGGTGTGAAGAGCATCGTGAGAACCGGCGCCATGTTCTCGACAACCCGTTGCTTCGACTCGACGAGCCACGCGGCCACGACCACTGCACCCGCCGCCCCGGAGGGCAACACCCACTCGGCGACCCGATCGACGTCGACCCCCGTGGGCTCGAGGATCGCCGCGGTCAAACCCATGAGTACGCCACCCCCGAGCGCGATGAGTACGTAGTAGATGAACCACTCGCCGGTGAAGCGCACGAAGTCCATACGCCGCTCGTGCGAGCGGACCGTGCCGCCCATGTACGGGTAGGCGACCGCAAACCACAACGCGACCGGCAGATAGAGGGCGACGAGGATCTCGGTGTCCGAGTCGGTGTCGTAGGGATAGAGATTGACCACGAGCGCGGCGAGCGCGAACGGAACCGCAATCAGCGCGCACTGCCGTACGTCGAGCCGCCTTCGGCGGGCGAAGTACCCGGCGAGGAACGGCAGCACCACGAGGCCGAGGTTCCGCTCGAACCAGGTCGGCTCGTCGTCGGGGAACCCGGCAGCGACACGTGCGATCTGAATCACCACTGCCGCGGCGACCGCAAAAGCCAGCGCCTCGACCCAACCGGTCGGCGCGCGCGCCGGCTCGTCCTCACCGCTCAGGACCAGCTGCTTCCACAGTCGGCCGCTGTGCTCGCGTGCGAACTCTCGGGACAGGTCGTCGAGGTCGCCCATCCGCTTCACTGCCACCAGAAACGCCTCGTCATCCGTCAGGCCGACGGCGCTCAGCTCGGCGATTTGGTGGCGGAGATGATCCTCGAGCTCGTCGACGTCACGGCCGTTGACGCCGGTCGCGTTCGCGACGTAAGCCCGCCACTCGGCGATCTGTGACTCCACCGTCTCCATCCCTCAGGCCTCCCCCGCCGCCGCGAGCATCCCACCGCCACCTCGCCAGACGTCGTTCAGCGCACGAGTGACCGTTGACCACTGCCGCAACTGGTCAGCGAGTGCCCCTCGCCCCTCGTCGGTGATCACGTAGTACTTGCGGCGACGCCCCTCCGGTGACGATCGCCAATCCGTCGTCACGTACCCGAGCCGACGGAGACGATGGAGCAGCGGGTAGAGCATCCCGTCGGTCCACTCGAGCTCGCCCCCAGAGAGGGTGCGCACGCGCTTCAGGATCGCGTAGCCGTAGCTCTCACCCTCGGCCAGGATCGCGAGCACCAGCGGTGTCGCCGAAGCCGCCACAAGGTCCTTGTCGATGCGCATCCGGCCCTCCATGGCTAGAAGTACCATGCATAGAAGCACAAGGTACATGACAGGCCGGTCCCCAGCCACGAACTCCGGAATACAGCGCGTCCGGCTCGGAGAACAAAAAGCCCCGTTTCCGGGGCTTTTCAGTAGCGGTGGGCGGGATTTGAATCTGTGGCCTCTCTGAGGGTCTGAGCGGCGCACACTGCCGAGCGTGCGGGAACGTCGTGAGTGGCCGCGGGTACGCCTGAACAAGTCCGTGCGCTAGTGAAGCCCTACGCGGTCCACGTGACGGAGGTTCGGAGTGCGTGGAGACGTCGAATGATGCCGACGTGCCTGGCGAGCCGTTGACGCTCGTCATTCAGCTTCCTCAGTTCCCGCAACTCGATCTTGCTCAGCGACGGCCAACTGCGAAAGAGCAGCGACATGCGCTCGTCACGATCTCGCCTCGCTGAGCGAAGTTCGTTGTCGTCGAGGCGTGAGAGGTTCTGTGGAAGGTTCTCGATCATCTAGGCACGTCTCATCGGCCCGAGGCCCCGGCGCCGTATGGCACGTTGGCCGGCTTCCTGCCGAGTCGACCCAGCCACTTCCGGATCCTCGCGGACAAGCTGTGCGTGACCTGCATGAGCACCTCGCTTCCGCCGCCCTCGGCGCAGTGGCCGTGAGGTCAACGCGGAAAGAGAGGCTAGGGAAGAGCCAATGGTAGCCGCGCGCGAGTCCTCGCAGCCGACCAGCCCGGGGACACTGGGCCGGATTCGACGCGAGACTGGAGTAGACTCGTGTGACTGGCCCTGCTGCCAGAACCCCGGCCGAAAGCCCGCAACCTCCCAACGCGCTACGGCGCGCGAGACGTAGGAGCCCAGGCGAACAGGATTCGACTGCAGGGCCAGCTCTCGTTGCCTCGAGCAGACGTTGGGTAGCCCGGAGGTCGTAATGAGCAAGAGTTCCGACAAGCCAAAGAAGCAGCTGAAGCAGAAGCCGCAGAAGACGCTCAAGCAGCGCCGCAGCGAGAAGCGAGCGGCGAAGAAGTTCGGCTCAGGCGGTCCCCTTCTGCCGGCAGACAACTAGGGCCTCGAGTTTCGTCCGTCTTGCCGGGCTCGACGTCCGCAGGGACGGGTCAACGCGAGGCGATCCACGGCGGAGGCTCCCCCTTGGTTCGCGCGGAGCCGTGTAGCGAGCCTTCCGCCTCCCCGAGCCTCGGACCGATGGGTTGGGGGGCGCACCGCTCACAGCCGTGCGCCCCCCATAGCTCAGACCGACGCGACGACGCTGACGCTCTTCGCCTGCGGGCCCTTCGGGCCCTGCTCGACCTCGTACTCGACCTTCGCACCTTCGGCGAGGCTCTTGAATCCCTCGCCGCCGATTGCGCTGTGATGGACAAAGACGTCCTTGCTCCCATCGTCCGGCGATACGAAGCCGTAGCCCTTGTCGTCGTTGAACCACTTCACTGTTCCGGTTGGCATATCTCCACCTCCCCTCGACTGCTCATGAACGTGCAGCGGAGGCGTAAACGCCAAAACCGGTACTCGCTCTAACTCCTGTGAGGTCACCACACTACCAGGGCGCGAACACGATTCTGCGCTGCGCTTCCAGCGTGGTAGATGTGGCGCGCGCGAGAACGCGCACCGGTCGGGTCGAAGACCGGGAAAAAGCCTGCCTCGCCGATGGCAATTCAGAGAACGAAAAGCCCCGTTTCCGGGGCTTTTCAGTAGCGGGGGCAGGATTTGAACCTGCGACCTCCGGGTTATGAGACGTTGCGTTCCAGGTCAGCCGAGGCCAATACGGCATGGTTCCGTCACGCTCGACCGGTTGAGGCCAGCTGAGGTCAGCTCAAGTGGGCAAAAGTTGAGCCAAAAGTTTCGCCTCGGTAGAGAGCGTTCGAGTCCACGAAAGCCGTGTCTCTGCCTTCCCGCGCGCCAACAGTGGGGTCTTTCGCGGGAGGTAGTAAGCGGAGCAGGCTTGAGCATCCTTTGAGCGTGGCAAGCAACGCTTGTCTCATGTCGAGCCGTCGTTTGTCGGTATTCGCGGCCGTTGCCGTTGCGACGCTGGCCGCAGTCGGCGTCGCGGGGGCCGGCGTCGGGGCCCGGAGTGCCTCACAAGGCCCCGGACGAGAGGCAGATGTCAGAGCGCTGCGATCGATCTGAAAATCCCGCGACTCTCTATGCGGCGACCACCGGAGAGCATCTTCAGGACGACGAATGGGGGGCGCTCGTGGCGTTCCGTCAGGCGGGCGTGGACCAGATGTATCGCAATTGACCCAACCGCGCCGCGAATCGTCTCTACATCGTGGGCGGAACCGCGGGATCCTGAAGACCACGAACGGCGGCCGAATCTGGAAGAACGTGCATGCGAGCGCGCCTCAGGCGCTCGCATCGACCCTAGTGCACCAACGACGGTCTACGCCGGCGGCGAGCCTGCAATCGCGAAGAGCACCGACGGCGGCCGCACGTGGCGGGAGATCGGTCCACCGAGGAAGTATTCGCAATCGCCGTTGATCCGCAGAACGCGGCGATCGTGCACGTCGGGGGCGAGACCGGCGTGTTCTGGGCGCGAACGGTGGGCGAACCTGGGCCCGCAGCGAAGGCCGCCGCGTCTTCGCGCTCGCGGTCGACCCGCTGGACCCGAGCACGGTCTTTCTCGGGTCGGCCGGAGACGGCATCTGGAAGAGCACCGATCGCGGGCGGACCTGGCAGTTCTCCGGTGGAGGCGCCGGTGGCGACGTCTCCGCCTTCGCGATCGAGCCCGAGCGGACCGACGAACGTGTACGCGGCGGCGGACGGCCGAGTCGTCAGGAGCGTGGACGGCGGCACCACGTGGCGCGTTGTGAGCGCGGCCTTCGGTCCGCGTACGTCACGACGCTCGCGATCGACTCTCGTTCGCCGGCGACGCTGTACGCAGGTGGTCCGCAGGGCGTGTTCAAGTCGACGAACGCTGGCCGCTCGTGGCACAGGACCTGGCCGGGCCCGAAGTGAACCGGCGCCCGCTCTGGCTCTCTCGGTCGTCGGCCTGAGCGCGCTCCTCGCTGTCGGCGTCGCCGGTGCCGGCGCGGGAAAATGGGGATCGCCGCACGGCATGTACGGCGCTCGCATCACGTCTCTGGCGGTCGACCCGGAGCGGGCGGGGATCGTCTACGCGGCCACGGAGGATGCCGGCGTCTTCAAGACCACGAACGGCGGTCGCACGTGGCGTCTTCT
The DNA here is from genome assembly GCA_963805135.1 of uncultured Gaiellaceae bacterium. Taxonomy (GTDB): domain Bacteria; phylum Actinomycetota; class Thermoleophilia; order Gaiellales; family Gaiellaceae; genus GMQP-bins7. The sequence continues at coordinate 41,760 of CAWDSX010000004.1, forward strand.
AGACAAGGGCCTCGAGGAGCTCAACGAGAAGGTCCTCGCGATCGACCCGCGGAACCCGGACACCGTGTACGCCGGGCTCGTCCGAACCTGGACGCCGACCACTGGCGGCGTCTTCAAGACGACGAACGGCGGGCAAAGCTGGCGCCCGATGAACGCCGGGCTCGGCGGCGCCCGGTCGGTATCCGCGCTTGCAATCGATCCCCAGGCGCCCGCGACCGTCTACGCGGGAACGAGCCTCGACGCCGAGACAGAGCGCGGCGGCGGCGTCTTCAAGAGCATGAACGGCGGCCGCAACTGGACGCTGATGAGCAGCGGCCTGGGACAGCGCGACGTGTGGGCACTGGCGATCGATCCCAGCGCGCCGCAGACGATCTACGCCGGAACCGACGAAGGCGGCGTCTTCAAGACGACGGATGGTGGTCGTAGCCTGGCGCTTCGTGAGCGCCGGGATGGAGTCGGATTGGGCGCTCGCGATCGCCGTCGATCCCTCGACACCGATGACGGTCTACGCGGGCATGAACGGAGGCGACGACTTCGACGGGGGCGTCTTCAAGAGCATCGACGGAGGCGAGACCTGGGCTCCGGCGAGCAACGGGCTGGACGGCGTCTACGTCGACGCGCTCGCGATCGATCAGCAGAACCCGGCAACGATCTACGCGCTCGGAGGACGGTCCGTCTTCAAGTCGACGGACGGCGCTCAGACATGGAGCGAGATCCGCGGGACCCTCGATCGCCGCACCAGCGCGCTCGCGATCGATCCGCGGAGCGCGTCGACCGTGTACGTGGGCACGCGCGGGTCCTCGGGCGGACCGGTCGACGGCGTCTTCAAGAGCATTGACGGCGGTCGTAGCTGGCACGGCGCGAGCGCCGGAATGGCGGCGAGGCGCCTCGTGTCGTTCGCTGTTCACCGGACTCACGCCAGCATCTATGCGGCCACGTACGGGGACGGGGTTTTCAGGAGCTCGGATGGCGGTCGCACGTGGCAGGCACTCGTCGTAGGCGACGCATTTACGCAGGACGTCGATATCGATCCGAAGACTCCCTCGACGGTCTACGTGGGCGCCTTGGACGGCATGTTCAAGAGCGGCGACGGAGGGCGGACGTGGCGCTCCGCTTCGAACGGGTTGGTAAGTCGATCACCAGCCGGCTGAGATCAGCGAGGTCGCGATCGCTCCCAGCCGGCCCTCGACGCTGTACGCCGGTACGCATGGCCAGGGCGTCTTCAGGAGCACAGACGGCGCCCGCACCTGGAAACCCGCGAGCTCCGGACTCGGCGAGGTCAGCATCGGATGGATCGCCGTCGACCCGCTTCGACCGGCGACCGTTTACGTCGTCGCCTACGTGGGCCCTAACGGACGCCTGTACAAGACCACGAACGGCGGTCGCCGGTGGCGCGCCCTTCAGCAGCCTCTCGGTGGGACGTCCGTCGGCACGCTCGAGGTCGACGCGCGCTCCCCGGCGACGCTGTATGCGGCGGCGTACCACCCCAAAGGACGAGGTGGGATCATCAAGAGCACAGACGGGGGAGAGAGCTGGCGCCTCGTGACCGTCGGGTTGCCACGGGGTCGTCGATACGTCGACGATTTCGTCGCTCGACCCGGTCGGGCGTGCGACGGTCTATGCCATGGTCAACGGTGCCGTCTACCGGACGACCGACGGCGGCGCGAGGTGGCGCCGGTTCGGCGACGGCCTCCCGAGGCTCGACTTTCGCGCACTCGAGTTCGGTTCAAACGGTCGCCTGCTGTATGCCGCGACCTATCGCGGCGAGGTCTTCGTCCACCGGCTTCGCCGCTGACCGTGCGCTTCTCTCCTCGCGGGCTGGAGCCGGGTTGCTTTCCGTTAGCGGGAGCTCGCCGGCTCATAGCGCGTCCCGGCGACCAAGGGCTCCGGCCGCTCCCCGAGCAGAACGTACGTCGTCATCTCGCCCTTGCCCTTGACGACGACTCCCGTGCGCCGCTCGAGGACGAAGCCGTCCTCGAGCCGGCGATACGTCCGCTCAGTCACCTGGATCGCGCCGGGCGGGGCGTGAGACTCCATCCTGCTCGCCGTGTTGACGGTGTCCCCCCAGAGGTCGTAGCCGAACTTGGTCCGGCCGATGACGCCGGCGACCACCGGCCCTGAGTCGATGCCGACGCGGAGGTTCAGGCCGGACGCGACCGGTAGCTCGGCAAGCGCCTGCCTCATGGCGAGCGCCAGACGGGCGGCCGCCTCCGCGTGGTCGGCCCGTGGCGTTGGGATCCCGGCGGCGACCAGGTAGCCGTCGCCGATCGTCTTGATCTTCTCGAGGCCGTGGTGCGCTACTAGCTCATCGAAGGCCGAGAAGATCTCGTCCAGGAGGACCACGACCTCCTCCGCCGGCAGTCGTTCCGCGATGGGAGTGAAGCCCGTGATGTCGGCGAAGAGGACGGAGACTTCCTCGCTGCGCTCCGCGATGACGTCCTGCGAGATCTTCAGCCGCTCGGCGATGGCGTGCGGGAAGATGCTCAGTAGAAGGGTCTCCGAGCGCTCCTGCTCCGCGGCCAGTAGCCCGTGCGCACGGTCGCGGGAGCGGACGAAGTGTTCGAGGAGGGCGAACGTCGTGATCGACGGGCCGAAGATGTTGAGCGCGAAGAACGCCACGACCACCGAGGACGGAATGTCCTCCGAGGGCTCCGGAAGGACGCCGTCGATGGCCGCGGAGAAAGCGACTAGGGCGAGGAAGGCCCCGAACCAGGCGATCGCCTGGCGGGGCCCGTAGAACACGAGCGCGCCGAGGGGCGCGACGAAAGCCCAGATCGCGACGGCGCCCGATTCCACGAATCCCCCCAGGCTCCACTGGAGGAGGAAGGGGAGAACAAGGAACATTGCGACCTGGCTCGCGCGATAGGCGGCGTAGCGCTTCGTCCTCGCGAAGAAAGCGAGCCCGACCAGCGACGCGACCTGGTAGGCGAGTGGAATGAGCGCCGAGCGCCAGAGCCCGAGCGCCGCATACGTCCCGACCCAGACGAAGGAGAGAACAGTGATCAGGAGCGAGGAAAGGACGAGCGCCGACTTGCGCAGCCGCTCGTCGGGCGTGTCCGACGGCAGAGAGCCGACGGCGGCGGCCCGCCCAACGGCCGTGCTCGCCCACTCGCGGAAGCTCATGCGCAGGACTCTAGGACAAGCGCCACGACGCGCATTTTTGTGGCACTCACGGCCCCCGTAGATACCACTCTGCCGTCAGGCGCCTGAGATGCAACCTCCGGGTTATTTCCCCGCGAGGTCGGCTGAGGTCGTCTTCGGTCGACTTCAGTCTTATGAGACGTTGCTTTCCGGGTCAACTGAGGCCAGAGCGGCCCAGTTGAGCCACGCTCGATCACGTGAGGTCAGCTGAGGTCATCTCAGGTGGGCAAAAACTTGGCCAAAGGTTCCGCCCAATCGAGGGTGTTCATTTCCGGGGACATCCCGGACAGATCGTTCCGGACACATCCCTGACCACATCTCCGGCACCGCAACGGCAATGTGAGCGTGCCTTCGCTCGAGTTGATGAGCGGATCACGCTTCCGTCCGAATCCGCGACTGCACGGGAGTCAGACAAGGGAGATCCCCGAAGGAAGACGAGCGGCGCGCTCGCGCGCGCCGCTTCCTCTCGTGCATCCGCGCTACGGAGCAGTGTGGAAGCCGTCCCAGCGCTCGCTCTCAGAGTGCCCTAGAGGACGGGACAGTTGACGACGATGGGCATCGCTTTGACGGTCACGTCGCCCGAACGCTGGGCGGCGCGCACGGCAGCCGCGGAGCGCAGGACGCGCGGCGTCTCGCTCGCCTTCCAGGTCACGAGGTTGACCGCCCACAGGGGCGTGTAGTCCTTTCGGCCCGGCACGGTGTCGATGATGTTCCGCTGGCCGTCGTCGCCGTTCGTGAACGCCCAGATCGGCGCGACCTTGTTGCCGGCTCGCAGTTTCACCGGTCCGAAGTCGAGGTACGAGACCACCTGCCCGCGATAGAAGCCGAGCGTCACGTCCTGCGAGTACGTCTTCACGGGGCCGTCGGCGGCGAGCGCGGGAAGCGCGACAGCGGCCGCAGAGACCAGGACCACGAAGTATCGCGGCGAATCGCTTCATTGTGCAGCCACTCCTCCATTCGATGGGCGTTCCGCGACGATATGAGGCGCGTCTTTCGCATTGCTCGCACGGTAGATGAACGGTTCGTGAACTCGTGGCGCGACGTGGCTCGCGTCACACCTGCGCAATCGCCTCGTAAGGACTGCACAAGGTTTGCGTGCGACCCTCGCCGAGACCCGTGATTGCTACAGCGCAGGAGGTCAGATGAACGATCGTCGTCGCGTGACGCTCGCAACCGTCCCTATCGCTCTGATCGCCCTGCTCTCCGCTCCTGCGGCGATGTCGCTTGCGGACACGAACCCAAAGCCACCGGCGGTCAAGGTGACGAACCGCTCGTTCGGCGACATCCTCCAGAGCAAGAACAAGCTCCCGCTCTACTACTGGAGCGTCGAGAAGCGCGCCGGCGGAAAGATCCGCTGCACGGGTGCATGCGCGGTCGCGTGGCCGCCGCTCGTCGTCAAGTCGCGCGCGGCGGTGGCGCCGACGATGCGCGGAGTGAAGGGGAAGTTCGGTGTGATCAAGCGCGCCGACGGCCGGCTCCAGGTCACTTTCCGAGGCTTGCCCTTGTACGCGTACCACAACGACCCGCCGAACACGGTGCTCTGCGACAACGTCGACGGCTGGTTCGTCGTCCGCGTCTAGATGGGTGCGACACGGCACCGGAGGCACACTTAGACGGTGAAAACCGTTCTCGTCGTCGACGATGAGCCCATCGTGCGCGAGGTTGTCGTCCGCTACCTCGAACGCGAGGGGTACCGAACGCTCGAGGCAGGTGACGGCGATGCGGCCCGCGACGCGCTCGCTCGAACCTCTCCGGATCTCGTGGTGCTCGACGTGATGCTCCCGGGAACGGACGGACTCGAGCTCTGCCGTTGGATCCGGTCGACGTCGCAGCTTCCGGTGATCATGCTCACGGCCCGCGGCGAGGAGGCCGATCGGATCGTCGGGCTCGAACTCGGTGCGGACGACTACGTGACGAAGCCGTTCTCTCCGCGTGAACTCGCCGCGCGGGTAAAGAGCGTCCTGCGGCGGTCGGATCGACTCGACGTATCGGCCGACCGACTGGAGTTCGGTGACGTCGAACTCGAGCGGGCCACGCGTGAGGTACGCAAGGCCGGTATCGAACTGCGCCTCACGGCGAAGGAGTTCGACCTCCTCTGGTTTCTTGCGAGTCATCCACGCCGAGTGTTCTCAAGAGACCAGCTCATGACGCGCGTGTGGGGGTACACGGCTGCACTCGACACAGGAACCGTCACCGTCCATGTACGGCGCTTGCGCGAGAAAGTCGAGGACGATCCATCCGAGCCGAGGTACCTGGAGACGGTTTGGGGCATCGGATACAGGCTCGCTGCATGATCGCGAATGCGCTCATCGTCGCTCTCGCAACTCTGGGGATCGGGCTCGCGCTCGCAGCCCTTCTTCGTCTGCTGCCCACCGTTCGGCTGCAGCTGGCGGGCCTCGCGGTCCTCGCCGTCTTGCTGCCCTTGGGCGCGGTGCTCGCGTCGGGATGGGTGATGTTTCACATGGGCGACGACGTAAAGATCCTCGCCGTTACCGCCGCGTCAGCGTTGACGGCACTCATTGCAGCGCTCCTCGTGGCGCAGTCGATCGCCGATTCGATCGACCGAGTTCGCAAGGCATCCGGCGAGTTCGCCGCGGGCAACCTCGACGCCCGAGCTCCTGAAGGAGGGCCGGCCGAAGTCGCAGAGCTGGCCGCGTCGTTCAACGAGATGGGTGCAAATCTCAGCCGCCTCTTCGACACGCGACGCGAGCTCATAGCTTGGGCGAGCCACGACCTGCGCACTCCGCTCGCCAACATGCAAGCGATGCTCGAAGCGATCGAGGACGGTCTCGGAGACCCTGACGAGTACGTACCTGTCCTCCGCGAGCAGGTACGACTCCTTTCGCTGCTCGTCAACGACCTCTTCGAGCTCGCGCGCATCGACGCGGGTGCTCTCACGCTCGAGATACATCGTCTTCGGGTGGCCCCGGTGATCTCGAGCAGCATCCGCAGCGTTGAAGCCGAGGCGCGGTCGCGCAACGTCAGGCTCGGGGCGGAGGTCGACGACGACGTCACCGCGCGCTTCGCGCCCGAAAAGGTGGAGCGCGTGCTCATGAACCTTCTCACGAACGCACTTCGACACACGCCGACCGATGGCTCGGTCGCCGTTCGCGTCGAGCCGCGGGCCGGGGAAGTTAGGGTCGCAGTGGAGGACACCGGCAACGGGTTGGATGCTGAAGCGCGAGACCGGATGTTCGAGCGTTTCTGGCGCGGGGATCAGTCGCGCTCCTCTCGGGGCGCCGGCCTAGGACTCGCGATCGCCCGCGGGCTCGTCGAAGCTCAAGGGGGCAGGATCTGGGCGGAGGATCGTGAGGGCGGCGGCGCCCGCGTGTGCTTTACGTTGCCTGCGGGCTAATCGTCGAGCCGCTCCGCTACTCGCTCATCGCCTCCATGTTCTTCTCGACGACCTTCATCGTGTTCGCCAACTCCTCGGTGGGGGAGAACTCGACCACCTGAGTCCCGTCGTAGATGCTGGGAGTGTGTCCCGGCGGGACGTAATAGGCGTCACCCGTCTCGAAGGTCTCTTCGGTACCGTCGGCGGATGTGAACTTCACCTTGCCCTTGACGACGTAGCCCCAGTGCTCGCACTGACACTCGTCGTTGGGTAGACCCTTGAAGAACGGGGCAAGGTCGGCGTCGGCGCTGTAGGTCTCGAAGCCAACGGTGTAGCCCCCGTCGAAGTGCTCGAAGTGGCCCTCGTAGCCCTCCATCGTCGCGCTCTCGGATGCCGTCTCCTTCGATGCCTTAGGCATGGCGTCTCCTTTCTTCTTGATCGGATCGTTGCCCTGAACTTCGTCGCGCTCAGTTCGTCAGCGCCGCGGCCTCGACTGCCTGCTCCTCGGTCAACTGGCGCATGAGTCCTGCGACGTTCGTCATGCACCAGTAGCCCACGAACTTGCCGTCGGCGATGCGGAAGACCTCGGCAGCCTCGGCTGCCACGTGACGGCCAGTCGCCGGGATGCCCTTGTACTCGCCATCGTGGGTTCCGGTCATCGTCGAGCGGAGGAAGACCCTGTCGCCCTCGGCGACGAACTCATCGAGCGCGACGTGCAGGTCTGGAAAGGCTTGGAAGTACGAGAAGCACCCTCGGCGCACTCCCTCGACCATGCGCTCGTCGGCGAAGTAGTCGCCCACAGCGTCGAGATCGCGCCCGTTCAATACCTGCGCGTAGTACTGCTCAACGAGTGCCTTGTTGTCGTCGGACATGACGCTCCTTTCGGTCGGTGACGAGGCGGAGTATTCACCCGGCCGCTCGCACTCGGTAGGGGCGATTCCCCTATTCCTCCCCGAGATTCCTTACGGCGTAAGCAGCGGCCTCCGCGCGCGTCGAGAGGTCCAGCTTCCCGTAGATCCGGCTCACATGGTGCTCTGCGGTCTTCGGGCTGATGAAAAGCCGCGCTGCGATCTCGCGGTTGGAGAGGCCCTCCCCGATGAGCCGCAACACCTCCACCTCCCTCCGACTAAGAAGTCCGACGGCCTTCGGCCCTGCGCGACCCTTCGCTCCGAGAGAGCGCATGAGGGCCGCCGCGGCATCGGCCTCTCGGCTCGCTCCTAGAGCGTCCAGCTCGTTCCGAGCGCGCTTCGCAAGGTCCACTGCGGCGTCCGGTGATTCGCTGGCGAGTGCCCTTGCCAGTTCGAGTCGGGCACGGGCAGCGTCCAGCCGCAATCCCAGGGCCGCGTATGCGTTCAGTGCGGCACGGAGGAGGTCGACCGCGTCGGGGTCGCCCACGGCCGCCCCGACGCGTGCGCGTGCGAGCAGCGCGAGCGCCTCGACACGCTCGCGACCGGATCCCTCGGCGATCCGAGCGAGCCACGCCGCTGCGGCGCGCGCATCGTCGATACGGCCTGCGGAAAGGGACGCCTCGACGAGTTGTCCGTAGAGTGGCGCGGCGAGCAGACTCGACCTCCCAACCTCGTCCAGTCTCCGGCCGAGTAGCTCCTCGGCCGCGCTCGGCTCGCCTCGCGCGATGCGTAGCGATGCGGCGGCTGCCACGGCTTCCGGTTCGTCCTCGAAGCCGTCGAGCAACTGCTCCGCCTCGTCGAAGCGGCCCTGAAGGACACGGATCTCCGCAAGCCGCGCGGCTGGATGTCCGCAGCGCGAACGCTGGCCCGCGTCCGTCAGCTCCCGGATCGCCGCGAGGAGTTCGCCCTCAGCGGCGTCGATCCGTCCATTCGCGGCGAACACGTCCGCGCAGCACGTGCGGCAGAAAGCGAGCAGCGTGATCGGGTCGTACTTGCGGACGAAGTCCTCCAGCACCCCGCTCCACTGCTGGGGACGCTCCGAGTCGCCGGCGAGGTCGCACGCCAGCATGAGTGTGCAGCAGACATCGGCGAACGTCTCCAGGCTCGTAGGCTCTCCGGCCGTCGCCGCCGCCATAGCCTCGTCGAGCCGCGCAAGGCCGTCGTCCACGCGGCCGACGGAGACCTCGGCGAGGCCGAGCTGGGCGAGTGCCCTCAGTTCGAGATCCGTGTCACCTGCGGTCTCCGCGACTGCGAGCGCCTCCTCGGCGAGATGCGCTGACTCGTTCGGATCGCGTGTCCTCTCAGAGCGAGCGAGTGAGAGCCACCCCTGCTCTGCCCCGGGAGCAACATCGCGGAGGAGGCGCTCAGCCCGCGCCAGCCAACCGCTCGCGACGGCGTCGTTTCCGAAGACGAGCGCGTACTCGCGCGAAAGCCAGAGCGCAATTCGTGCCGCTCGCGCCAACTCGCCGTCGCGGCGGAAGCCCGCATACGCGCGCTCGCGGCTGACGACTGCCCCTCGTGCATCGCGAAGCCACCAGAGCGCCCGTCCGAGTCCATCGAGCGCCTCGGACGCATCGGTGGCGTCCACAGCCTCCCGGAAGGCGTCTCGTGCTGCTTCCCAGTTTCCGGCAGCAAGCGCCTCGTACCCCGAGGCGAGGGATACCTCGCTCGATACGGTCGTCACGTGTCGGATCGTCGCACGGTCTTACACGGGGTACCAGCCGCAGTCGTCCGCTAGCCACCGCCCCACGGATCGTCGATGAGGATGCGCCAGCTGCCGTCCGACGCGCGGCGGAGCACATCTGCGCTGTGGCCGTGCATCTCGACCGGATCTCCGTCCGGTTGCGTGCCCTCGAGCTGCCAGCGGTTCTGAACGAGGGCAACGTCGCCGGCGGTCAAGACTTGGTGATCTCGCCGCGGAGCCGCGGCTTCAGCGCCGCGAACTGCTGGAGCGCGTCTCGGATCGCCTCCCGGCCCGTCACTTCCTCACCCGGCTGGGGCGCGAACACCGCCTCCGGCTCGTAAAGCCTGATCGCTGCGTCCACGTCGCCGCGATTGAGAGACACAGCGAAGAGCTCGATGACCTCCTCGGGGCGCTTGGCAGTCATTGCTTCCTCCTATACGTCCGAACGTCTATGTAGTCTTATATCGTACTACTTAGTCCTATATAAGAGCAAATCGATGATGCCGGCACAGAAGGGTGACGAGCCCGAACGGGGAGAGTCGCGGGGCGGTACCGACCGTGCGACTCGCGAGAACCTCGGCTTCCTTCTTGCGAAGGCCAGCCAGCACTGGAACGAGCTCCTGTACGAGCGCTTCATCGCCGCTGGCTTTCCGGACGTACGGCCCTCCTATGGGTCAATCCTCCTTCCCCTCTTCGAGGAGGACGGCCTCCGCATGGGCGAACTCGCCGCTCGTGCCCGCCTGAGCAAGCAAACGATGACAACGATGGTGCGCCTGCTCGAGCGCGACGGCCTGGTCGAGCGTCGGGCCGACGCGAGGGACGGCCGCGCATCCCTCGTCTACCTCAGCGAGCGCGCGCGCAACTTCCGCCCGGTGGCGACGGCGACGCTCGCCGAGCTCGACCGTCTCGTCGTTAGGACCCTGTCCCCGGCTGTTCGCGACGAGTTGCAATCCGCGCTGAGCGCGCTCGCCGACCTCTGAGCGACGGGCCAGCAGTACCTCGTCAGGCGGCGGTGAGCAGCTCCGGGATCGCGTCTACAGAGCCCAGCCGCCCTGGCCTCCCACGTCTTATGAATCGCGGAGGAAATAGGGGATTCGCCCCTACCGCACGCCCTGCGGCTGCGCGAATACTGCTCCGTCAGCGTCTGTCTACCGAGGAGGTGCGTCATGAAAGGAATCGTTCTCCTAGCGGCCGTTGTCGTGGCTGCCTTCTGGAGCGCGGGTGCCGTCGCAGCACCGCCGCCAAGTGCGAGCTGCGCCGGGATAATCACCAGCTTCGAAGCGACGGAGCTTCCACCCGGATTCGTCGGTGACGAGGTGTCCGATCTGGCGGGACCCGAGTTCGGCAAAGTCGTGAGCAATCTCGCACGGAGTCACCTCGGAAGCCTCGAAGAGTGCGCGTCCGTCGCGCCGTAGCGTGCGGCGGATAAGAGCTGGGTCGGGGCGCTCGCAGCCGACGCTCCCCCTTCAGAGCGGCGGTGCCGTCAGGACGGGCGCACCCGACCCGTAGGGACAACGGTTCCCGCACGGCAGCGGGCTCTAACCCGCGCCGGTCTCCTAAGTGGCGGTTGCCAGGCGCGGTTCTGGCGCAAGTGCAGGGGATGTCGCTTGAAGGGATTCGGTGAGACGCAGGCTTGGCAACGTGTGCGGTGACTGCCAAGCTCTCCCTGATGCCGACCCAGGACTTGAGATGATCGAAACGAGCCGAGAGCACCTGGGGTGGGTGCTGCACGAGACGGGGCCTGGGGACGCCGATCACAGAGTCCTCCTCCTTCCCGGCGCGCTGGCGACATGGGCGTTCTACGAGGACCTCCTCGCGGAGCCGAGCATCCGCGAGTCCGGCATCAGCTTCATTGCGACGACGGTGCCCGGATTCGGCGGTACCGCAGCTCCCGCCGACTTGAGCATGGAGAGCTACTCGAGCTCCGCATCCCGCCTCGCAGCCGATCTCTCGTGCGACGTCGTCGTCGGGCACAGCTTGGGTGCGAACGTCGCCCTCGAGATGGTGTCGGCAGGCGAGTTCTCGGGACCTGTCGTGCTGCTCTCCCCGAGCTTCTCACGCAAGGACGAGTCGATCTTCCCACGTGCGCTCGATCGCCTGAGCCGCGTCTTCGGACATCTGCCGTACGCGCTCATGCTGAAGTTGATCGGGCCGGCCTTCGGGAGCAGCTTGCCCCCGGCTCGACGTGAGTTCCTGGTGAACGAGTTGAAGAAGAACGATCCGCGCTTCGTCCGCGCCCAGACCCGCTCCTACCTTGCGTATCTCGACCGCCACGGCTCGCTCGCGAAGCGTTTCTGCGACGCGAGCGTCCGGGCGTGGGTCGTCTTCGGTGAGAAGGACGACATCGGCCTCGCACCCGCCGAGCGCGAATTGCTCACGGCGGCTCCGAACGTGACCCTCGTCGAGATCGCCGACACCGGACACTTCGCGCTCAACCAGAAGCCTGACGAGATCGCAGCCATCGTTCTTCAGGCCGTTACGAGCGCGACAGGCTGATCCGAGGGACGGGCGCGGCGTCGCGCCGACGCGGAGGTTGCACGTCGCGTGCACGAGCGACTGACGCTGGAGAGGCAATCGGGCGTAAAGACAACTCTGTAGTCACACGGAGGACTCTCGTCTGGGCCAGCGTTCAGGAAATGTCCCCTCAGCCGCCGAAGCTCGCTCAACCGTTCTGATCGGGGCCGGCCAACGACTTCAATGACGAGGACATCTTCGTTCTCGGCTTGAGCGGCGGGCGGCTCGCGAGGTGGGATGGTCGTCGAAGCTAGTCATCAGATTAGAGTTTCAAACCGCTCGTAAGCGCCAACTTGGGTCGCATTCCAGCCGTCAACCTCTCGCATATTCCTCGGCAGTCTGGGACTGGAACTCGAAGCCCACGATGGGCTCGTCGCCGACGACCCACGCGTCATGACCGGGCTCGATGACGTAGGTCTGACCTGGACCTATCTCCTGCTCCGTGCCGTCGTCGTGGACGACGTGCATCGTCCCCGACTGCAACAGGCCGAGATGACGTGCCTGACACCTCTCGCCCCCGACGATCGGCTTGATGCACTCTGACCATCTCCATCCGGGCTCTAGCCGCATCCGAGCCGCTGTCGCGCCACCCATTCGAACGACCTCGATGGTGGTCTTGTCGGGCGTCCGAGTCTCGTCGGGCGAGTCGAAATCGCGTACTTCCACGCCTGCCATGTGAGCCTCCTCGGTCTGGGCCGCAGCCTTGTCCCCGCGAGTCTTTCACGCGAAGGCCCGCCGAAGCGGGCGTCGCGACCGCCGGCTACTTGATGAGGTTCTGAACCTCGAAGATTTCCGGCTCGGCCGAGAACTCAATGCCCATGTCGCTGAGGATGGGCATCAACTTCTCACCGTACGCCTCGAACTGTTCCCGCGAACTCCATATTTCGCTTGCGCGCAGGTCGTCGTCAGGCCCGAACGCGACGTGGACTTCAAGACCGGGCGGATTAGGCCATATCCCGGCCGCTTCCATGCGTCGCAGGCTCTCGTCGTACTTCTCCTTCGTGGCGTTCGTCGGGTGAAAGCGCACAACAATGCTCATCCGGCCGCCCTCCATGTTGGGTAACAGCGACCCTAACCAAGTTGGGCGCTCACCGCTCGAAGCGGGGTGCTCGATCGAGGCCGAGGTCGAGCGGTACAACGGAGCCGAATCCGCGACTGTCGCCGATTAGTTTCGGCCGCCTCGCGAGTTGAAACGTGGCGTAGAGCCCTCTCGACGACGGAGGTGTCCGAGGGCCCAGGTAATGATCTCGGCGGTCGGGCATGAACAGAAGCGCGAAGAACATCAGCCCCCTGGATAGGGCCGAGGTACAGGTGTTAGCAGGATGTCGATGGGCCGTGGTCGCCCGGCGAGCCTGAGCCCGAGGTTGCGGATGCCCGAGCCGGCGTCGAGCACGATGAGCCTCCCATCGGAGAGCGTGACCCGGAGGCAGGAGGTGTTGCCCCCGTAGCGGTTCGTCGAGGCGCCCCGGGGGGTGGGAACCGAGCCGCGCGCCCCACACCTTGACCTTCATGGGGTCGCCTCCACCGCCCGCCACCCCACGCCGGAGCCGCCTGTTGGGCAGGTGAGTCGTCGGGGTCTTTGCGTGTCCATAGCTCAGGTGGTGGCTGTTGCGATGGGGCTTCCGGGCGGAAGCCCCATCGCCAGGCGAGCTCGTTCAGTCGCGGATCTCGAAGGGGACGACCGCGATGTTGGAAGCGACCCCGAAGGCCGTGAGGTCGACGGCGTTGATGCGGCCGTCGCGGTTCGCGTCGGGAACGACCGCTGGTGCGTCGTTGTAGACGCCGTCCTTGTTCTTGTCGGAGGCGACGGCGACTCGTAGCACCGAGTGGACGTTCTTCCCGAAGGACGCCGCTCCGACGAGCCAGGTATCCCAGATCTCATTCGTCTTCTGGTTGGTGAACCCGGTCAGGTTGAAGAGGTTTGCCAAGTTCTGGGCACTCCGGGCACCGACGGTGCTGGTCGAGAGGAGCACGATCAGGCCGGGCAGCTTCTCGTCGACGCCGGCTGCGAAAGCACCGGGGAAGGGGGCCAGGTTCTGATGCGTCCCTGGTCCCGTCAGCTGGAAGTTGGCCCCGCTCGACGCGACGCTTGGGTAGCGGAGGGCGAGGTCGACAAAGAAGCCCTGCTCTCCCGTCCTGCGATGTCACCTTCTCGCGGTGAGAACACAGTGACGTTCACGGGTGGAGTCGCACTCTTGTGTGCCGGTGCCGTCGGGCCGCCACTGGCGGTGGCGGCGAGTGAGCCGAAGAGAACGGCTGTCGCCGCAGCCAGCGCTGGGAATGCCCGCACGCGTCGGATTATTTGTCGAGGTGTCATTGGATCGGTACTCCTTCCTTCTCTGGGTTGATTGCCGCCGAAGCGACTGGGTGGGTGGTCGGGCCTTCGGTTTGCGTGAGGATTCACGGAAGGCCGGTTGAATCCGGGAGGGGCGAGGATGCCCCGACCCGGATCCACGCTCAGCGGCCTGGGCTGTAGCCGCCGTAACCGCCGTCGCTCCCGCCGGAACTGCCGGAGGAAGCGGTCGACTTGACCGCGCGGCCGCTTGCCGCGACGACATTCCAGCTCCCGCCGAAGTCGGTCAGGCCTTGACCGCTCGTCTCGCCCGCCCTCCTGTCGAGGCTGAACGTGTAGAGCGGGTGGCCCGCGTACGTCACCTGTCGCTTGCCGTCCGTTCGCTTGCTCAGACCGAGCAGGGAGGCGGACGCCTGTCGCTGCCCGCGGCTTCGCGGAGCTGACGAGCGGCGGCCAGTACGCCGCACAGGCGCCGTTGCAGGCACTCCTGCCAGCCTTGTCCTTCGCGAACAAATAGAGCGTTCGGCCGCGGTTGTCGACGAGAGCCTTTCCGAGCGTCGTCGTCCCGAGCCCGACGAGGGCTGCCTTGGAGGGCTGTTGAGACGACGCCGAGCTGGTGTCGCCGAGGACGGCGGAGACGAGCACGGTGCCCGACAGTGCGGCCGCGGCGATGAACAGAGTGACCTTGCGCTTCATGGGAGTTCCTTTCTGTGGCGGTTGCAGATTCGACGGGGCCCCCGAATGGAGGCCCCAGCCTTGATGCGCTCGTGCGCTGCGGTCAGTCCTGCTCGATAACGTTGAGGCCCGGGCCACCGTCGAGGACGTCTTGGCCGGGACCGCCGACCAGGATGTCGTCGCCGTCGCGGCCGAACATCTC
>CAWDSX010000005.1:0-18687 GCA_963805135.1 uncultured Gaiellaceae bacterium
CCCTCCGCCTCCTGGCCGACGCAAGGCGGCCTCTGGCTCGTTTGTGCTTCGAATCCCCGTGCGCGACAGTCAGAGACGCTTGCGCTGCGCGTCCACGTGCTCTTCGCAGTCCTACAGCGAGTTGCATACCGGTTCCTGGAATGCGGCGGAAGCGGCCTATAGGGACTGCGCCCGTGAACGAGCCTGCGCAGCGAGCGTCTCTCACTCTCGCCGTATTGGGAACCCGCGCTAGCGGGTTCCCGATCTGCGTAACAAGAACGGGTGAACTGCGGTAAATCTTGACCGGCGTCTCCTGACTGCCGAACCCCCTCCTGCACGGGCCGGGGAGAGGCCCGAATCACGAGAAGGGGCTGGTAATGCTGTTGTGAGAATACGCCCAGTGCGGGCGGAGTGATTTTTCTCGTCTCCCGGGGTGGGACCGCTTCAGACGACTGGACGAGGACTGGTCGGATGGCTGCGCGCCAGCTCGTCTGGTCGCTCGCCGACCGGGAGATCACGCAGATCGTGTCGAGTCCGCTCGCCCGCTGCGGGGAGACGGTCGTGCCCATCTCGGCCGCCCGCGGCCTCGTCGTCGAGACGCACTGGGAGCTCGGAGCGCCGGAATCCGAGTTCGACGACGTCCTGACGCTGCTCGTTGACCTCCCCGTTACGGACGCTGGTCTGCACGCATCGCGAATAGTCTTCCAGAAGACTTCTTCGGTCGGGATGCTTAGTGCCAGAGAGGGGGGCGCCATCTGGGTGCTCGAGCGAACGGTCGCGAGCTCGTCCCCACGTTCTACCTCGAGCCCCCGGTGGCCGTGCCCTCGGGCCGACGCCCAGGCTGTTCTGAGCCACTCTCGACTCGCTCTCCAGGCAATCACGTCACCTCACCGACAATTTCGGTGCGCGTCCTACCGTTCGTCGTGACCTATGATGAAAGGGGGAACGATGCTGTCGGACAATGTTCACGAGCAGACGCAGAGCATCGATTCGTGAGCTGCGAGAGATCGCGCACTCGCGGCCGCGCTACGAGCGACCGGTACCCTACTACAAATCGCGTAACCGCACGCTCCCTGCGTGGATAAACCTTTGCGCCTGCGAAGGCGGACGCCTGGAGCACCCGGGCGCCCGGCCGGAGTGGTGATCCCGGCCCGCGACTCGGCGGTCGAGCGCCTCGCCGAGGCGAGCCAGCGGCGTGCGCCGTCGGGCCTCGTGCTGGTGGCCGAGGTTCGACACCACGGCGAGGATATACCTGTGGAATCCCGCATCGGCTCACCGATCTTCTGGCGGCCGACGGGAGACGTGGTGCAACTCCTCGAGCTCCGCTCCGGCAGCAGTTGCGCGCCGCGCAGCTCGAGAACGTCGCGTAGGGGGTGTTGCGCTAGGCGGCGACCGACTCGAGGCGCGCGAGCGCACGGGCGGCTCCCTCGCGGAGCCCACCCCGCCCATCTCGCAGCTTCGTGTCGAGCCGGCGGGCCACCTCGGCGAGGACGACGGTCCCACCGAGGAGCGTCGCAAGTCGCGCCTGCGTGACGTCGGAGGCGGTGCTGATTGATTGGAGACCCTCACGCACGAGCCGGGTCTGCCAGCAGGCGTTCAAGTCAATCCGCGCCGCAACTAACGCTGACATCGGATCGGGCGGTGCCGCAGACAGCGAGCGTCGCGTGCGGTCGTGGCGGCTGCAGGTCGGCGAGCAGGCGGCGAACGCCCTTCCGCGCTCGCCAGAGGTCCCTGCGAGTCGCCCTCCGCGTGACGCGAGCGTTCTTCCCGCACACGAGAGCGACTCGCAGGGACCTCTGGCGAGCGCGGAAGGGCGTTCGCCGCCTGCTCGCCGACCTGCAGCCGCCACGACCGCACGCGACGCTCGCTGTCGGCGGCACCGCCCGAGCCGTCGGACGGATCGTCGGCGCCCGGTACGGCGCGGAGAAACTGGACGCGCTCGCAGACCGGCTCGTGCGTGAGGGTCTCCAATCGATCGGCGCCGGCCTCGACGTCACGCAGGCGCGACTCGAGACGCTCCTCGGTGGGACCGTCGTCCTCGCCGAGGTGGCCCGCCGGCTCGACACGAAGCTCGAGATCGGCAGGGGTGGGCTCCGCGAGGGAGCCGCCCATGCGCTCGCGCGCCTCGAGTCGGTCGCCGCCTAGCGCAACGCCCTACGCGACGTTCTCGAGCTGCGCGGCGCGCAACTGCTCGGAGCGGAGCTCGAGGAGTTGCGCCACGTCTCCCGTCGGCCGCCAGAGATCGGTGAGCACGTAGCGGCCCTCCACCGGCAAGGCCGCGACGACGTGGTCGTCGACCTCGGCCACCAGCACGAGGCCCGACGGCGCACGCCGCTCGCTCGCCTCGGCGAGGCGCTCGACCGCCGGGCGTCCGTCCGCGTCGCGGGCCGGATCACCACTCCGGCAGGGCGCCCGCCTGCTCCAGGCGTCGCCTTCGCAGGCGTGAAGGCCAGCCCACGCAGGAGCGTGCTGATACGCGAGCGGCCGTCGGGTACCGGTCGCTCGTAGCGCGGCCGCGAGTGCGCGATCTCTCGCAGCTCACGATCGATGCTCTGCGTCTGCTCGTGAACGTACTCCGACAGCATCGTTCCCCCTTTCGTCCTAGGTCACGACGAACGGTAGGAGCGCGCACCGTGTCGGTGGGGTGACGTCCTGGAGAGCGAGTCGAGAGTGGCTCAGACAGCCTGGCGCTGGCCCGAGGGCACGGCCACCGGGGGCTCGAGGTAGAGCGTGGGGACGAGTCGCGACCGTTCCGCTCGAGCACCCAGACGCGCCCTTGTCGCACGGCGCGTCCCAGCCGAGGAGCTTCTCGAAGACCTCGCGATGCGTGCACGACCAGCGTCGTCTCGGGCAGGTCGAGAGCAGGGTCATGACGTCGTCGAGCGCGGAGTCCGGCGCAAGCTCCCAGTGCTGATCGACGCGAGCCCCGGGCCGCTGCGAGCGGGACGACCGTCTCGACGCACCGCGGGAAGCGGGCTCGAGACGATCTGCGTGATCTCGCGGTCGGCGTACGCCCACACGAGCTGGCGCGCATGATCCGCCCGCCTCGTCCAGCCGGCGGAAGCGGTCCACCCCGGTGACGAGAAGTCGCTCGCCCGCACTGACGTGTCGCAGCAACAGCATCCTGGCCCCTTCCGTTCTCGGGTCCCCCCGGCCCGTCCGGGATTTTCTGCAGTCACAGCTTTACCGGTCAAGGGGGGACCGGGCAGATCAGTCGTTCGACGCAAAGGACGAGAGCGGCGAGGTCGCCGCTCTCGCTGGCAGGAGACAGAGGGAGAAGCTTGTTCCGAGCCGCTAGGAGCCCTCGAGCTGGCGCCGTTTCCGCGCCGCGAAGAGCTTCGCAAGGATGTTCATGACGAGCACGAAGCGCGATGAGGACGAGCGCGGCCGCCCAGGCCGCGGCCTGCTCGCCCGGATCGGGCGACTCGGAGTTGATGAAGATCGGCACGGGCAGCGTCGGCAGCGCATGCGTGACATCGTGGAGATCTGGTTCGCGGCGATCGAGGTCGTGAAGAGGAGCGGTGCCGTCTCGCCGGCGACGCGCGCGACCGCGATGACGACGCCGGTCAGAATGCCGCCGATCGCCGCAGGGAGCACGATGCTCCAGGTCGTCCGCCACTTCGTCACGCCGAGCGCGAAGCTCGCATCGCGCAGGCTGCGCGGGACGATCTCGAGAATCTCCTGGGTCGCGCGGGCGACCATCGGGAGCATCAGGATGGCCAGCGCGAACGCTCCGTAGATCGCGCTCTGGCCGTGCCCGACGACGAGGATGCCGAAGACGAAGATGCCGACGACGATCGCCGGCACACCGTTCAGGACGTCCAGGACGATCTTCAGTCGCCCGCGCGACCTTCGGGCCTGCGTACTCGGACATGTAGATCGCCACGAGCACCGAGATCGGGATCGCTATCAGCATCGCCATGCCGACGATGAGCGCGCTTCCGACGAGCGCGTCCGCGATCCCGCCCTCCTCGCCGAACAGCGGCCGCGGCTTCGTGAAGAAGTCGAGGCTCAGCGCGCTGAACCCCTTGTGGATCAGCGGTTCCGAGCACCACGAGGAGGATCCCGCACGCGAGAACCGCCGACGCGATCGCGGCGACGCCGAAGAGCTTCTCGACGATGCGTCTCCGGCGCAGGCCGTTCGACTTGGCGGTGATGTCGTACGGGTCGACCGTCAGCTCGCTCATACCGCTCTCCTGGCCTTCTCGAACCGAATGACGATGAACTGCGCGACGACGTTCGTGCTGAGTGAGATGACCATGAGGATCGCGGCGAGGTAGAGGATCGACGAGGCCTGCTCGAGGCTCGTTGCGCCGACGTACTCGGAGGCGATCTTGCTCCCGAGCGAGTCGCCCGGCTCGAACCACGAGGTCGGTATCGCGTTGTGGTTCCCGATCGTCTGGTTGACCGCAATCGCCTCTCCGAACGCACGGCCGAGACCGAGGAGGACGGCGGCCGCGATCCCCGGCGCTGCGTAGGCGAACATGACGCCCCGGATCGCCTCCCAGCGCGTCGAGCCGAGGGCGAGCGCTCCGTCGGTCAGGTCCTGCGGAACACGCACGAACAGCTCGCGACAGATCGCGGACGTGATCGGGATGATCATGATCGTCAGCACGAGCGCCGCCGTGAAGATGCTCGCCCCGGACGAGGACGTCCCCGAGAACACCGGCAAGAGGCCGAGCGGCGTAGCCTGGATCCACGGCTCAAGATGCGCGTGGACCCACGGCCCGAACACGACGATGCCCCACAGCCCGAGGACGACGCTCGGGATTGCCGCGAGGAGCTCCACCATCGTCGCGATCGGCGCCGCGACGCGTCGCGGTGCGATCTCCGTGAGGAAGAGCGCGATGGCGATCGAGAGCGGCGTCGCAAGGACGAGCGCGATCAGCCGACGTCACGACCGTGCCGTAGATGAAGATGAGCGCGCCGAAGTCCGCGGTGACGGGATCCCAGGCGTCGGTCCAGATGAAGCTGAGGCCGAAGTCCTGGATGGCCGGCCACGCGAGGTCGAAGACCTTGAAGGCGATCCAGCCGAGCAGGACCGTGGCGGCGAGAGCGGCCGCAATGGCGATGCCCTTGAAGAGGAGATCGCCGACGCCGAATGCCGCGGCGCCGGAGATCGCTCTCCGGCGCCGCAGTGTTCTCGTAGGTCGTCGAGGTCACGAGTCGGCGACCCTTGGACCCGGACTGGATCTTCTTGATCTCGCGGTAGTTGAAGCCCTTCACGGCCTTCGGCAGCGGCACGAAGAAGAGCGGCGGTCCGAACTTCTGGCCCGGCCGTGACCGCCCAGTACACGAACTGGCGCAGCGTCGGGCCTTGTCGCCCGAGCTCGTCGGGACGATCACGTACGTGAACGTCGAGATCGGGTATGCCTTCTTGCCGCACTTCGCCGGCGGGTCGACGATCTTGAGCTGCGTCAGGGCCGTGACCTTCGCCGGCAGGTCGCAGAGCGCAGCCGTCACGCCGCGGACGCCCGGCGTCGCATTCCCACCCGCCCTGTTCTTGATAAGCGCGAACTGGAACTTGTTCGTGATCGAGTACGCCGCGTCCACGTAGGTCGAGCGCACCCGGTCGACTTCACGACACCGGCGACGCCCGAGCTACCGCGCGCGCCGGTTCCCGTCGGGAAGTTGACGCTCGTGTTGACGCCGACCTTGCTCTTCCACTGCGGGCTGACGGTCGCCAGGTAGTTCGTGAAGGCGTACGGTCGAGCCGAGCCGTCGGAGCGGTAGACGACCGTGATCTTCTGGTCGGGCAGGTTGACGCCCGGGTTCAGCGCCTTGATCGCGGCGGCGTTCCAGTTCGTGATGTTGCCGAGGTAGATGTTCGCAAGGACCGGCCCGTTCAGGACGAGCCGCTTGCTCGACGCCTGGCAGGTTGTACGGGACCGACATCCCGGCGAGCGCCCACGGGATGACGACGCAGCCCTTGCAGGCCGTCAGCTGATCCGGCGACAGCGGCGCATCCGACGCGCCGAAGTCGACCGTGCGGGCAGTGATCTGCGCGATCCCGGCACCCGAGCCGGTCGCGCGAGTACGTGATCTTGATCCCGAGCGCGTTGTCCACCGCCGGGATCCATTTCGAGATGAGCGGGAACGGGAACGTCGCTCCCGTGCCCACGAGCGAGCCTGCGGCCGGCTTCGCGGACGCCGTCTGCGTCCGTCCCGCGAAGGCGGCGAGCCCGACCACCGCGAGCAGCGCGAGCGCCAGCGCGAGAATGCGCTTCATGATCCTCAGTCCCCTTTCACTCCGTTTCTGGTGTGCCTGCCCTAGCGCATCCGCTGCGAGTGTCCCGCGGTCGACGCCGGGTGTGTGGTTCACGAAGGTGAAGGTCTGGTGGCGAGTTGGTGACTCAATGCGAGGCGTCGGTGAACTCGCGGAGCTCGCCGGTGACGATGAACGCCGTCTGCTCGCCGATGTCGACGGCGTTGTCGCCGATGCGCTCGAAGCAGCGCGCGACCGTGATCTGCCGCATCCCCCACTCGAGCGCCTCGGTATCGCTCACGGAGCGCAGGACGTCGTCGAAGACCTGGCGGTTCGCACGATCGACGAGATCGTCGAGCTCGTGGAGCGTCCGTGCCTGCGATCGGCGTCGCGCGCCGCGAACGCGTCGAGAGCGACGCGCACCATCTCGACGCAGCGATCGCCCATGTCGACGAGCGACTCGATCACGTCCTGCTTCGTCTCCAGGTGGCTCGAAGCTTCGTGAGCTTCGCGATCGTCACGCACTGGTCGCCCATCCGCTCGATGTGAATCGACGCGTGCAGGAGCGCGAGCACGAGGCGCAGGTCCGTCGCCACCGGCGTCTGCCGGGCGAGCACGAGCTGCACCTGGGTCTCGAGTCGCGCGGTAGCGCTCGTCGATCTCGTCGTCGTACGCGATGACCTCGTCGCAGAGCTCGACGTCCTGGGTGCGGAGCGCGTCGACCGCCGCGCGAATCGCGCGCGAGACGACCTCGCCCGACTCCTGGAACCCCGCCTCGAGGGCGTCGAGATCGGACTGGAACTCGGTCCTCATCCGAACCGCCCCGTGACGTAGTCCTCCGTCCGCTTGTCGGACGGGTTCGTGAAGATCTTCGTCGTCAGGTCGTACTCGACCAGGATGCCGTGTCGGCCCTTGCCGTCCTCGCGCACCTCGACGCTGAAGAACGCGGTCATGTCCGCGACGCGCGCGGCCTGCTGCATGTTGTGCGTGACGATCGCGATCGTGTAGTCGCGCTTCAGCTCGTGGATGAGATCCTCGATCCGCGTCGTCGAGATCGGATCGAGCGCGGACGCCGGCTCGTCCATGAGGATCACGTCCGGCTCGACCGCGAGCGCGCGCGCGATGCAGAGGCGCTGCTGCTGGCCGCCGGAGAGGCCGAGCGCGTTCTCCTTCAGCCGGTCCTTGACCTCGTCCCAGAGGGCGGAGTGCTGGAGCACGCGCTCGACCCGCTCGTCGAGGTCCTTCTTCATCCCGAGCATGCGCGGGCCGAAGGCGATGTTGTCGTAGATCGACTTCGGAAACGGGTTCGGCTTCTGGAAGACCATGCCGATCCGCCGGCGAACCTCCACCTTGTCGACCTCGGGCGCGTACAGGTTGCGGCCGTGGTAGAGGACCTGCCCCTCGACCTTCGCGCCGGCGATCTCGTCGTTCATGCGGTTCAGGCAGCGGATGAACGTGCTCTTGCCGCAGCCCGACGGGCCGATGAACGCGGTGACCGCGTTCTTGTGGACGTCCAGCGTCGCCTCGCGAAGCGCGAGCGCGCCGCTGTAGCTCACGGACAGCTCGTCGATGTCGAACACGACGTCGCGCGAGCGACGTCGGTCGCCGCCGCTCCCGCCAGCTCGCCGATGCGCTGGCGCTGTCGACTGCCGGGTGCGGCGGTCGTCTCGTCCACGACCGTCACGAGCACGCTTTCGCATGCAGCCGTCCATCGCGGCCAGTGTCCCGGCAGCGACCGGCTGCCGGGACACGCTGGTGGTGAAGATGTGGTGAGGATCCGGTGAAGCGCGCTACGGGAGCGGGCAGCTCGCGCGCGGATCTCGAGTCCGCGACCGCGCGCTCCGCGCGCGTCGACCGTGCCGCCCGCCTGCGTGACGATGTGCTTCACGATCGCGAGTCCGAGCCCGGTCCCGCGTGACGCCCGAGCGCGGTCCGACGCGATAGAAGCGCTCGAAGAGACGCGGCAGCTCCGACTCCTCGATCCCGATGCCGTCGTCGCGGCCGACGAGCGTGACCGTGTCGCCAGTCACGCTCGACCGAGAGCGTGAACGTCGCGCCCGGGCCTGCGTAGCGGATCGCGTTCTCGGCGAGGTTCCGCGCGACGACGCGCAGCATGCGCGGCCGGATCGCGAGCTCGACGTCGTCGGCACACTCGACCCGGAGCTCGACCCCCGCGCGCGCAGCGCGCTCCTCGAGCTCCTCGACGGCCTCCTCGAGCACCGGCTGCACCGGCGTCGGCCCGAGCGCGACGACACGCGCGCCGGACTCGAGCTCGGAGAGGAACAGCACCTCGTCGATGAGCTCGGTGATCTGGTCGATCTCCGCGCGCGCCTGCTCGACGAGCGCCGGGACGTCCTCGCCGGGAAGCGTCGTCGTCTCGAGGAGCGTGAGCAGCCTGGCGAGCGGCGTGCGCAGCTCGTGCGAGACGGCTGCGGTGAAGCCGGCCCGAAGCTCCTCGTACGCAGCGAGGTCACCCTGCGCGCGAGAGGTAGACGAGACGCTCGCGCCGACCGGCGACCTCGTACGGGACGACGAGCGGGATGACTCCGCGCTCGCCGGTCAGGAGGTCCGACGGAAGTCGCTCGCCCTCGCGCACGCCGTCGATCGCCTGGCGCGCCCGGCGGCTCGCGAGCAGGACGCGGTCGTAGTCGTCGAGGACGACGATCGCCTCGCGGCTCTCCTCGACGAGCGCCCGGCCCCGGATCGCGTCGGCGTCGCGTCACGTCACGCGGTTCTAACAGAACGTTTGCGGACCGCTTGCCGCGACCTCACGGCGCCCGAACTCACATGTCGGTGAATGCGTGCGTCCTCGGAAAGGAGAGACGCATGAAGCTCAAGGCTTCGCGCCGCTCGTCGCAGCGGGAGCGCTGCTCGCGGCCGCCGTGGCTGCGGCGCGGTCATCGTCGGCACCCCGGGCAACGACGTGCTCCGCGGCACGGAGCAGGCGGACCGCATCTCGGCATTCGCGGGCAACGACCTCGTGTACGCGCGCGGCGGAGGCGACGACGTTCGCGCGCGGCACCGGGAACGACGGCGTGCGGGCGGCCGACGGCAACGACCTCGCGTACGGCGGACGCGGCAACGACATCGTCGCCGGCGGCGACGGCAACGACCGCCTCTACGGCGGCTCCGACGCCGACCAGGTGCACGGCGGGGACGGGAACGACCGCGGTGCTGGCAACAAGGGACGGACGCGTTCACGGCGGCGACGGCAACGACTCCCTGTTCGGCGGCTGGGGGGCCGACCGCGTCTTCGGGGGCAGCGGCAACGACGAACTGCACGCGCTCGCGCCGGACGGCGAGCCCGATCTCCTCGAACTGCGGGCCCGGCAACGACAAGGCGTGGGTGCTTCGCGCGGAGCGGCCGCGCACGCAGCTCGTGGGCTGCGAGAAGGTCTACGTCGTCGACGGCTTGACGCCGGATCAGGACGAGGGCGAGAACTCGGACGCGGACACCGAGGCGGACGGCGTAGGCCTCGCGCCGTTCACCATCCGGTACCAGACGGTAACCATGTGGCCGCCCCTGGAACGCTCGGGGGCGGCCACTATGGTGTCGCCGGATGGCGAAGGTCTTGATCATCGAGGACGACGACGTCATCGCCCGCGGCATGGCGCGCCACCTCGAGACGGCCGGATTCGACGCCGTCGGCGTCGCGAACGGCGAGACCGGGCTCGCACGCCTCCGCTACGAGCGTCCGGACGTCTGCGTCCTCGACCTCATGCTCCCCGGCATCGACGGGTGGCGCGTGATCGAGCAGGCGCGCGACGAGGGGATCGGCACGCCGATCGTCGTCGTCTCCGCACGCGGCACGGAGCACGACCGCGTGCACGCGCTCGAGATCGGCGCGGACGACTACCTCGTCAAGCCGTTCTCGATGAAGGAGCTCGCCGCGCGCGTGCGCGCGGCCGCCCGGCGCGGCGTGAGCGACGCCGAGCCGCGTCGCGGCGACGAGATCGCGATCGAGGAGCTCCGGCTCGACCCCGACAACGTGCAGGCGTACGTCGACGGCGCGAGCGCCGAGCTGACGCCGACCGAGTTCCGCCTGCTCTACACGCTCGCGCGAGAGCAGGGCCGAGTGCTCACGCGGGACGAGCTGCTGCAGCGGGTCTGGGGCCGGCGCGCGACGCACCGCGATCGCACGGTCGACGTGTTCGTCCGCAAGCTCCGCGAGAAGGTCGACCGGCGCGCGCCGCAGCACACCTTCATCCACACGCGCTACGGCGTGGGCTACAAGCTCGAAGCCGAGCCGAAGTGGCCCTCAGGCGGGCGCGGCGCCGGTGCCTCGGTCTCGGCGAGCCGTGCCTGAAGCCGGTCCTCGGGATTCGGGAGCGCTGTCGCAACGAGCCACGCAATTGCCGCAGCGAGAACCGCGATCGGCGCGACGTCGAATGCCGAGGAACCCATGAGAAGCGTTGCGAGCAGCACGGCGGTGAACGGGACTCGCAACACGGCAGTCGTCCCCGCGGCGATCCCGGCCGCGACCGCGGGCGTGGTGTTCAACCCGGGCAACACGTCGGCGGCGGCGATCGCGGCGGCGACGCCCAGGGCGATCGCCGGGAAGACCGGTCCGCCCCGGAACCCGGCGCCCAGCGACAAGGCATAGGCCAGGCCTTTGGCCACGACGAGCAGGACGAGCACACCGGCCGATCCCTCGGCAACGATTGCCGGCAGCTCCGTCTGACCGGAGAAGAGAACGAGATCGACAGGCCGGTCGGTGGCCGCCCGGAAGACGACCGCGAGCAGACCGACGAGGAGCCCGGCGACGATCGCGCGCACCTGGCCCACCGGATTGCGGCGCAATCGCCGGTTGGGCCAGTTGGCGCTACTGATCGTCGCCGGGCTCCTCGTCGGTCTGCTCGCGGTCGTCTTCCGGGCGACCACCGACCGGCCTGTCGATCTCGTTCTCTTCTCCGGTCAGACGGAGCTGCCGGCAATCGTTGCCGAGGGATCGCCGGTGTGCTCGTCCTCCTCGTCGTGGCCAAAGGCCTGGCCTATGCCCTGTCGCTGGGCGCCGGGTTCCGGGGCGGACCGGTCTTCCCGGCGATCGCGCTCGGCGTCGCCGCCGCGATCGCCGCCGCCGACGTGTTGCCCGGGTTGAACACCACGCCCGCGGTCGCGGCCGGGATCGCCGCGGGGACCACTGCCGTGTTGCGGGTCCCGTTCACCGCCGTGCTGCTCGCAACGCTTCTCATGGGTTCCTCGGCATTCGACGTCGCGCCGATCGCGGTTCTCGCTGCGGCAATTGCGTGGCTCGTTGCGACAGCGCTCCCGAATCCCGAGGACCGAGCTTCAGGCACGGCTCGCCGAGACCGAGGCCGCGCCGCGCCCGCCTGAGGGCTACTTCGGCTCGGCTTCGAGCTTGTAGCCCACGCCGTAGCGCGTATGGATGAAGGTGTGGTTCGAAGCGCGCCGGTCGACCTTCTCGCGGAGCTTCCGGACGAAGACGTCGACCGTGCGGTCGCGGTGGGTCGCGCGCCGGCCCCAGACGCGCTGGAGGAGCTCGTCACGCGTGAGCACGCGGCCCTGTTCCCGGGCGAGCGTGTAGAGCAGGCGGAACTCGGTCGGCGTCAGCTCGGCGCTCGAGCCGTCGACGTACGCCTGCACGTTGTCGGGGTCGAGTCGCAGCTCCTCGATCTCGATCTCGTCGCCGCGCCGCGGCTCGGCCTCGCTCACGCCGCGCCGTGCGGCCGCGCGGACACGGGCCGCGAGCTCCTTCATCGAGAACGGCTTCACGAGGTAGTCGTCGGCGCCGATCTCGAGCGCATGCACGCGGTCGTGCTCGGTGCCGCGCGCCGAGACGACGACGATCGGCGTGCCGATGCCCTCGTCGCGTGCCTGCTCGATCACGCGCCAGCCGTCGATGCCGGGGAGCATGAGGTCGAGAACGCACACGTCGGGCCGCTCGTAGCGCAGGCGCGCGAGCCCGGTCTCGCCGTTCGCGACGCCGACGGCGTCGAATCCGGCCGTCTCGAGGTGGCGCGCCATCCCGCGGGCGATGACGTCGTCGTCTTCGATGATCAGGACCTTCGCCATTCGGCGACACCATAGTGGCCGCCCCCGGGCCCTCCCGGGGCGGCCACATGGTTACCGTCTTGTGAGCCGGTGGTGAACGGCTGCGACGTCCTTACCCGTCCGCCTCGGTGTCGGCGTCCGCGTTCTCGCCCTGGTCCTGGTCGGGTGTAGGCGCCTCGACGACGAAGACCTTCTCGCAGCCCACGAGCTGGGTGCGAGGTCGTTCTGCGCGGAGGACCCACGCCTTGTCGTTTCCCGGTCCGCAGTTCAGGAGATCGGGCTCGCCGTCCGGGGCGAGTGCGTGCAGCTCGTCGTTGCCGCTGCCGCCCAGGACGCGATCGGCGCCCCAGCCGCCGAACAGCGAGTCGTTCCCGTCGCCGCCGTGAACGTTGTCGGGCCCCTTGTTGCCGGCACCCCGGTCGTTCCCGTTGCCGCCGAGGACCTGGTCGGCGTCGGAGCCGCCGTAGAGGCGGTCGTTGCCGTCCCCGCCAGCGACCACGTCGCTCCCGAGACCGCCGTACGCGAGGTCGTTGCCATCAGCCGCGCGCACGCCGTCGTTCCCGGCGCCCGCGCGGATGTCGTCGCCACCGCCGCGTGCGTACAGGGAGTCGTTGCCCGCGAACGCCGAGATGCGGTCGGCTTGCTCCGTGCCGCGGAGCACGTCGTCGCCCGGGGTGCCGACGACCACGGCCGCCGTACCCACGGCGGCCGCGATCAGCGTTCCTGCCGCGACGAACGCGGCGAATGCCTTGCCCTTCATGCGTTCTCCTTTCCGAGGACGCACGAATTCACCGACATGTGAGTACGGGCGCCGTGAGGTCGCGGCAAGCGGTTCGCAAACGTTCTGTTAGAACCGTGTGACGTGCGCGAGGCCGACGCGATCAGGGGCAGGGCGCTCGTCGAGGAGAGCCGCGAGGCCGTCGTCGTCCTCGACGACGACGATCGCGTGCTGCTCGCGAGCCGCCGGGCGCGTCAGGCGATGGACGGCGTCATCGAGGGCGAGCACTTCCCGGCGGACATCCTCACCGGCGAGCGCGGCGTCATTCCGCTCGTCGTCCCGTACGAGGTGGGCGGCCGGCGCGAGCGACTCGTGTATCTCTCGCGCGCGGGGGACCTTGCCGCCTACGAGGAGCTCCGGGCGGGATTCACCGCCGCGGTCTCGCACGAGCTGCGGACGCCGCTCGCCCGTCTCCTCACTCTGCTCGAGACGACGACCCTCCCCGGCGAGGACGTCCCCGCGCTCGTCGAACAGGCGCGCGCGGAGATCGACCAGATCACCGAGCTCATCGACGAGGTGCTGTTCCTCTCCGAGCTCGAGTCCGGCGCGCGCGTCGTCGCGCTCGGGCCGACGCCCGTTAGGCCCGTGCTCGACGAGGCGCTCGAGGAGCTCGAGGAGCGCGCGGCGCGCGCCGGGGTCGCGCTGCAGGTCGAGTGCGCCGACGACGTCGAGCTCGCGATCCGGCCGCGCATGCTGCGAGTGATCGCACGGAATCTCGCGGAGAACGCCATCCGCTACGCGGGCCCGGGCGCGACGTTCACGCTCTCGGTCGAGCGGACGGGCGACACCGTCACACTCGTCGGCCGCGACAACGGGATCGGGATCGAGGAGTCGGAGCTGCCGCGTCTCTTCGAGCGCTTCTACCGCTCGGACCGCGCTCGGGCCTCGCGTGGGACCGGGCTCGGACTCGCCATCGTGAAGCACATCGTGACGCAGGCGGGTGGCACGGTGGAGGCGCGTGGAGCGCGTGGGCACGGTCTCGAGATCCGCGCGGAGCTGCCTGCTTCCTAGCGCCGCTTCACCGGATACTCACCACATCTTCACCACCGCGTGGCCCGGGCGAATCGGTCCGCCGAGGACACTCTCGACATGGACGCCTGCACGCGAGCGTGCTCGTGACAACTCGTGGACGAGACGACCGCCGCACCCGCTGTCGACAGCGCCAAGATCGGTGAGCTTGCGGGGTCGGCGGCCACCGACGTGCGTTCTCGTGACGTCGTCTTCAACATCGACAAGCTGTCCGTGCGGTACAGCGGCGCGCTCGCGCTTCACGAGGCGACGCTCGAGGTCCACAAGAACGCGGTCACCGCGTTCATCGGCCCGTCCGGCTGCGGCAAGAGCACGTTCATCCGCTGCCTGAACCGGATGAACGACGAGATCCCCGGCGCGACGATCGACGGCGAGGTCCTGTACCACGGTCGCAACCTGTACGCGCCCGAGGTCGACAAGGTCGAGGTGCGCCGCCGGATCGGGATGGTGTTCCAGAAGCCGAACCCCTTCCCGAAGTCGATCTACGACAACATCGCCTTCGGTCCACGCATGCTCGGGATGAAGAAGGACCTCGACGACCGCGTCGAGCGTGTGCTTCAGCGCTCCGCGCTGTGGGACGAGGTCAAGGACCGGCTGAAGGAGAACGCGCTCGGTCTTTCCGGTGGGCAGCAGCAGCGCCTCTGCATCGCGCGTGCGCTCGCCGTCGAGCCCGACGTCATCCTCATGGACGAACCGGCCTCGGCGCTCGACCCGATCTCGACGACGCGGATCGAGGATCTCATCCACGAGCTCAAGCGGGACTACACGATCGCGATCGTCACGCACAACATGCAGCAGGCCGCGCGTGTCGCCGACATGACCGCCTTCTTCAGCGTCGAGGTCCGTGACGACGGCAAGGGCCGCAACGGCATCCTCGTCGAATACGACCTGACGACGAAGATCTTCACGAACCCGTCCGACAAGCGGACCGAGGACTACGTCACGGGACGGTTCGGATGAGGACCGAGCTGCAGTCCGACCTCGACGCGCTCGAGGCAGGGTTCCAGGAGATCGGGGAGGTCGTCTCGCGTGCGATCCGCGGCGCGGTCGACGCGCTGCGAACGCAGGACGTCGAGCTCTGCGACGAGGTCATCGCGTTCGACGACGAGATCGACGACCGCTATCACGCGCTCGAGGACCAGGTCCAGCTCGTGCTCGCGCGACAGACGCCCGTCGCAACCGACCTTCGGCTCGTCCTCGCCATCCTGCACTCGGCCATACACGTCGAGCGGATGGGCGACCAGTGCGTCACCATCGCCAAGCTCACGAAGCTCTCGAGTCACCTCGAGACGAAGCACGACGTCGTCGAGAGCCTGGTCGACATGGGCGAGCGCTGCGTCGAGATGGTGCGGGCGTCGCTCGACGCGTTCGCAGCGCGCGACGTCGCGCAGGCCAGACGGATCCACGAGCTCGACGAGCTTGTCGACCGCGCGAACCGGCAGGTCTTCGACGAGGTCCTCGGCTACGTGAACGACGCGGCCGCGCTCGAGTGGGGCATGCGTCAGATCACGGTCGCGCGTTGCTTCGAGCGCATCGGCGACAACGCGGTCGACATCGGAGAGCAGACCGCGTTCCTCGTGACCGCCGAGTTCCGCGAGTTCACCGACGCGTCGCATTGAGACACCAGATCCTCACGAGACCTTCACCTTCGAGGACCACACAGCACCTGCGGTCGAGAGGAGACTCGTCGGGCACGTCGGTGAGGCAGGCAGTTCCTATGGAATCGGAGTGAAAGGGGAATCAGGATCATGAAGCGCATCCTCGCCGCGTGCCTCGTCGTGCTCGCGGTCGTCGCGCTCGCCGCATTCGCGGGTCGGACGCAGACGGCGTCCGCGAAGCCGACGGCGGGCTCGCTCGTGGGCACGGGGGCGACGTTCCCGTTCCCGCTCATCTCGAAGTGGATCCCGGCCGTGGACAACGCGCTCGGGATCAGGATCACGTACTCGGCGACCGGTTCCGGCGCGGGCATCGCCCAGATCACCGCGCGCACGGTCGACTTCGGCGCCTCGGACGCGCCGCTCTCGCCTGACCAGCTCACGGCCTGCAAGGGGTGCGTCGTCATCCCGTGGGCGCTCGCGGGCATGTCGATCCCGTACAACCTGCCCGGTGTCGGCAAGCGCCTCGTCCTCAACGGTCCGGTCCTCGCGAACATCTACCTGGGCAACATCACGACCTGGAACGCCGCTCCGATCAGAGCGTTGAACACCGGCGTGAACCTGCCGGCGACGAAGATCACGGTCGTCTACCGCTCAGACGGATCCGGGTCGACGTACGCGTTCACGAACTATCTCGCGACGGTCAGCCCGCAGTGGAAGAGCAAGGTCGGGGTGAACACGAGCGTCAACTTCCCGACAGGCACCGGTGCGCGTGGCAGTTCCGGGGTCGCGGGCGTGGTCAAATCGACCGAGGGCGCCCTGACCTACGTCGACGCGGCGTACTCGATCACGAACAAGTTCCAGTTCGCGCTCGTCAAGAACAGGGCAGGCGGGAACGCCACGCCAGGCGTCCGCGGCGTGCAGGCGGCGCTCTGCGACCTGCCGGCGAAGGTCACGTCCCTGCCGCAGCTGAAGATCGTCGATCCGCCCGCGAAGTGCGGCAAGAAGGCGTACCCGATCTCCACGTTCACGTACGTGATCGTCCCGGCGAGCTCGGGAGACAAGGCAGCCGATCTGCGCAAGTTCGTGTACTGGGCGGTGACGGCGGGCCAGAAGTTCGGGCCGCCGCTCTTCTTCGTGCCGCTTCCGAAGGCCGTGAACGGCTTCAATTACCGCGAGATCAAGAAGATCCAGGCCGGTTCCTAAGGGCGCCTGACTCGTGACGTCGGCGACCTACGAGAACGCTGCGGCGCCGGAGACCGATCTCCGGCGCCGCGGCATTCGGGTCGGCGACCTCCTCTTCAAGGGGATCTCGATTGCGGCGGCGCTCGCCGCGACCATCCTCCTCGGCTGGATCGCGTTCAAGGTCTTCGATCTCGCGTGGCCCGCCATCCAGGACTTTGGGCTCAGCTTCATCTGGACCGAGGCCTGGGACCCCGTCACGCAGCAGTTCGGCGCGCTCATCTTCATCTACGGCACGGTCGTCACGTCGCTGATCGCCCTCGTCCTCGCGACCCCGCTCTCGATAGCCATTGCGCTCTTCCTGACGGAGATCGCGCCGAGAAGACTCGCTGCGCCGATCGCGACGATGGTGGAGCTCCTCGCCGCGATCCCGAGCGTCGTGCTCGGCCTCTGGGGCATCCTCGTCTTCGGCCCGTGGGTCACTCAGCACCTCGATCCGTGGATCCAGGACACGCCGCTCGGGCTGCTCCCCGTCTTCTCGGGCACGCCCTCGGCCGGCGGAAGCATCTTCACTGCGGGGCTCGTCCTCACGATCATGATCATCCCCATCACGTCCGCGATCTGCAGGGAGCTCTTCATACGCGTGCCCAGGACCTCACGGACGGAGCGCTTGCGCTCGGATCGACGCGCTGGGAGGCGATACGCGGCGTCATGTTCGCCTACGCCGCACCCGGCATCGCGGCCGCGGTCCTCCTCGGGCTCGGCCGCGCCTTCGGCGAAGCGATCGCCGTCAATCAGACGATCGGCAACCACAACGCGATCCCGTCATCGTGGTTCGAGGCGGGAGACTCCCTCGGCAGCAAGGTGGCGTCCGAATACGTTGGCGCCACGAGCCTCCAGCAGGCATCGTCGATCCTCTACCTCGCCGCGATCCTCATGGTCATCTCGCTCGCGACGAATGTCGTCGCACAGATCATCGTCGTGCGCTTCGAGCGGGCCAGGAGGGCGGTATGAGCGAGCTGACGGTCGATCCGTACGACATCACCGCCAAGTCGAACGGCCTCCGCCGGCGCCGAATCGTCGAGAAGGTTCTTGGCGTTCTCGCGATCGGATCGGCCGTTCTCGCGTGCGCGATCCTCCTCGTCGTCCTCGGCACGCTCGTCTACAAGGGATTCAGCGCGCTGAGCATCGACTTCTTCACGAAGCCGAGACCTCTTTACGGCGAGAAGGGCGGGATTGCCGATGCACTCATCGGAAGCGCGCTCATCGTCGGCATGGCGATGCTCATCGCGATCCCGATCTCGGTGCTGGTGGCGATCTACATGTCCGAGTACGCCGGCCCGAGGGTCGCGCGGGCGCTGAAGATCGTCCTCGACGTCCTGAACGGCGTGCCGGCGATCGTGGTCGGCATCTTCGTCTTCGGGGTCCTCGTCGTCGGGCACGGCCAGAGCGCCGTGTACGGAGCGTTCGCGCTCGCGATCCTCATGCTTCCGATGGTCGCTCGGGCGACCCAGGAGATCCTCGAGATCGTCCCGCGCAGCCTGCGCGACGCGAGCTTTGCGCTGGGCGTGACGAAGTGGCGGACGACGTGGAGCATCGTCCTGCCCGCGGCGATCGGCGGCATCCTCACGGGCGTCGTCATCGCGGTCGCCCGCGTGGCGGGCGAGACCGCCCCGCTGCTCTTCACGACCTCGATCGCGGCGAACCAGATCTCGCTCGACGTGCACGGGGCGCTTCCGACGCTGCCTGTGCTGATCTTCGTCAACTCCGAGTCGCCGGATCCGGGCGAGCAGGCGGCAGCGTGGGCGGCCGCGCTCGTCCTCATCGGCTTCGTGCTCGTCATGAACATCCTCGCGAAGGTGTTCGCCGGGCGGAAGCGCCGGCAGCTCGAAGGCTCCTGACTTCT
>CAWDSX010000006.1:0-45505 GCA_963805135.1 uncultured Gaiellaceae bacterium
CCAGGAGCTCGCCGCCGCCGTCCGCCGCCTCCTCGCCCTCCTCGACCTCCTCGGCCGTGGGCTGCCGCGCCGCGGCGCGGAGCGAGCCGGGCGACAGGTCGATGCCGAGCTCCTCGGCGGCGCGGAGCAGCTCGTCGTCCTCCTCGCGCACCTCGACCTCGCGGCCCTCGTCGGAGAGGACCTGCACGTCGAGCGCGAGGGACTGCATCTCCTTGAGCAGCACCTTGAACGACTCGGGGATCGACGGCTCGGCGATGTTCTCGCCCTTGACGATCGCCTCGTAGGCCTTGACGCGGCCGATCGTGTCGTCGGACTTGATCGTGAGCATCTCCTGGAGCGTGTAGGCCGCGCCGTACGCCTCGAGCGCCCAGACCTCCATCTCGCCGAAGCGCTGGCCGCCGAACTGCGCCTTGCCGCCCAGCGGCTGCTGCGTGACGAGCGAGTACGGGCCAGTCGAGCGCGCGTGGATCTTGTCGTCGACGAGGTGGAGCAGCTTCAGGATGTACATGAAGCCGACCGTGACCTCCTGGGCGAACGGCTCGCCGGACTTGCCGTCGTAGAGCGTGACCTTGCCCGAGCAGCGGTTCCCGCGCTCGGCGGACTCGTCGACCGGCATCCCGAGCGACGCCGTTCATGGCCTTCGCGAGCTCGACGAGCGCGTCGTCGACGTCGCCCTCGGTCGCGCCGTCGAAGACGGGCGTCGCGACCGACCGCGGGTCGGGCGCGTTGATCGGAGCGCGCGCGTTCACGGGATCGCCCTCGCCGAACACGCCGTGCGCCGCGGCCCAGCCGAGGTGCGTCTCGAGGATCTGGCCGATGTTCATCCGGCTCGGCACGCCGAGCGGGTTCAGGACGACGTCGACCGCGCGACCGTCCTCGAGGAACGGCATGTCCTCCTCGGGGACGATCTTCGAGATGACGCCCTTGTTCCCGTGGCGGCCGGCGAGCTTGTCGCCCTCGGCGATCTTGCGCTTCTTCGCGACGTAGACCCGGACGAGCTCGTTGACGCCCGGCGGCAGGTCGTCGCCGGCGTCGCGCGAGAACGTCTTGACGCCGATGACCTTGCCGCCCTCGCCGTTCGGCACCTTGAGGGAGGTGTCGCGGACCTCGCGCGCCTTCTCCTTGAAGATCGCGCGGATCAGCTTCTCCTCGGCCGTGAGCTCGGTCTCGCCCTTCGGCGTGACCTTGCCGACGAGCAGGTGGCCGGCGTCGACGTCGGCGCCGATGCGGACGACGCCGCGCTCGTCGAGGTTCGCGAGCGACTCCTCCGAGCGGTTCGGGATGTCGCGCGTGATCTCCTCGTCGCCGAGCTTCGTCGAGCGCGCGTCGATCTCGTACTCGTGGATGTGGATCGAGCTGAGCACGTCGTCCTTGACGAGGCGCTCCGAGATGACGATCGCGTCCTCGAAGTTGAAGCCCTCCCACGGCATGAACGCCACGAGCAGGTTCGCGCCGAGCGCGAGCTCGCCGCCGTCCGTCGACGAGCCGTCGGCGATCACCTCGCCCTTCTTCACCTTGTCGCCGAGGGTGACCACCGGCTTCTGGTGGATGAGCGTGCCCTGGTTCGAGCGCATGAACTTCGTCAGCGGGTACTCGTCGCGCGTGCCGCGACCCTCGACGACGATCCGCTCGGCGTCGACGTCGACGACCGCGCCGTCGTTGCGCGCGAGGACGACGTCGCCGGTGTCGACCGCGGCGCGGAACTCGAGGCCCGGTGCCGACGATCGGCGCCTGCGGGATCATCAGCGGCACCGCCTGCTTCTGCATGTTCGCGCCCATGAGCGCGCGGTTCGCGTCGTTGTGCTCGAGGAACGGGATGAGCGCCGTCGCGACCGAGACGATCTGCGCCGGCGAGACGTCCATGTACTCGACGTCCTTCGGCTGCACGGCGACGGCCTCGCCCTCGCGCGAGCGGCAGAGCACCTGCTCGTTCAGGAACTTGCCCGTCTTCGGGTCGACCGGCTCCGAGGCCTGCGCGATCGTGAACTGCCGCTCCTCGGCCGCGTCGAGGTAGATGATCTCGTCCGTCACCTTGCCGCCCTTGACGACGCGGTACGGCGTCTGGATGAAGCCGAACTCCGACACGGTCGCGAACGACGCGAGCGAGCCGATGAGGCCGATGTTCGGGCCTTCCGGCGTCTCGATCGGGCACATGCGCCCGTAGTGCGTCGGGTGCACGTCGCGCACCTCGATCGGCGCGCGCTCGCGCGTCAGGCCACCCGCGCCGAGCGCCGACAGGCGACGGCGGTGCGTGAGGCCGGAGAGCGTGTTCGTCTGGTCCATGAACTGCGACAGCTGCGAGGAGCCGAAGAACTCCTTCAGCGCCGCGACCACCGGGCGGATGTTGATGATCGTCTGCGGCGTGATCGTGTCGACGTCCTCCGTCGTCATCCGCTCGCGGACGACGCGCTCCATCCGGTACAGGCCGACGCGGAACGCCTCCTGGATCAGCTCGCCCGTCGTGCGCAGGCGGCGGTTGCCGAAGTCCTCGTACTCGTCGAGCTCGCCGCGGATCGGGTCGCGCGAGAGCTGCGCGGCCTCGGCCGCGTAGTCCTTCGCGTCCTCGGGCACGCCGAGCTTCGTCGGCAGATCGACGAGCCGGCGGACGAGCGCGACGATGTCCTCGGTCGTGAGGACGCGGACGTCCTCGGGCACCTGGACGCCGAGCCGCTGGTTGAGCTTGTAGCGGCCGACCTTCGTCAGGTCGTAGCGCTTCGGGATCGAAGAAGAGCGCGCGGAGGAGGTTGCGCGCGTTGTCGAGCGTCGGCGGCTCGCCCGGCCGCTGCTTCTTGAACACCTCGATGAGCGCCTCTTCCTCACGCGTCGTCGGGTCCTTCTCGAGCGTGTTCGCGATGTAGACCGAGCCGCCGAAGAGCTCGAGGATCTTCTCGTTCGAGCTCGTGTCGAGCTGGAACCCGGTCGACGGGTCCTCGGCGGGAAGCGCGCGCAGGAGCGTCGTGATCGGCAGCTTGCGCTTCCGGTCGATGCGGGCGAAGACCAGGCCCTTCTTGTCGATCTCGACCTCGAGCCACGAGCCGCGGGACGGCATGAGGTTCGCCATGAAGACCTGCTTCGTGGCGTCCTTCGGCTCCATCAGGTAGGCGCCCGGGCTGCGGACGAGCTGCGTGACGATGACGCGCTCGGTGCCGTTGATGATGAACGTCCCCCACGGCGTCATCATCGGGAAGTCGCCCATGAAGACCCGCTGCTCGCGGATCTCGCCGGTGTCCTTGTTGACGAAGCGGACCGTGATCGAGAGCGGGACCTGGTAGGTCAGGTCCTTCTCGCGGCACTCCTGGATCGTGAACTGCGGCTCGCCGAACTCGTACTCGGCGAACTCGACTGCGAGCGTCCCCGTGTAGTCCTCGATCGGCGAGATGTCGTCGATCGTCTCGCGCAGGCCGCCCTCCATGAACCAGTCGAAGGACGCCTTCTGGATGTCGATGAGGTCGGGGAGGTCGAGGACATGCTTCAGGCGCGAAAAGCTCTTGCGCGCGCGCGGCGCGACAGCAACGCTGCTCAAGTGTGAAAGCCTCCCTTAAAAGCGTGCAGGTGTACGGGCAGGGTTAGACGAACGGCCTCGGCGGAACCACGGAGGGTAGCGCACGAGGACACCCCTCCGCAACCGCATTTCGGTGCGGTGGAGGTGCGTCGGAACAGGATAGCGGACGGCGTCAAACCGGCGAGCGGCACGCCGAGTGCCGACCAGCCGTGCGCTCGCGAAGCGGTCGACCTCAGGGTCTCGCGCGAGCTGGGGATCCGCAGTCGCGGATCCCGCACTCTGCGCGCTACTTGAGCTCGACCGCGGCGCCGGCCTCCTCGAGCTGCGCCTTGATCGACTCGGCCTCCTCCTTGGCGGCGCCCTCCTTGACGGCGCCGGGGGCGCCGTCGACGAGGTCCTTCGCCTCCTTGAGGCCGAGGCCGGTCACCGCGCGGACGACCTTGATCACCTGGATCTTCTTGTCGCCGGTGCCGGTGAGGACGACGTCGAAGGAGTCCTTCTCCTCCTCGGCCGCGGCGCCGTCGCCGCCGCCGCGGCCGGAGCCGCGGCGACCGCGACCGGAGCGGCGGCGGTGACGCCCCACTCCTCCTCGATCGCGTTCTTGAGCTCGACGAGCTCGAGCACGGTCATCTTGCCGAGCGAGTCGAGCACGCTCTTCACATCAGTTGCCATCTCCTACTCCTCCTCTTCCTGAGCTTCTGCTTCGTCGGGTTCGTCGTTCTCGTCTCGGGTCGTCGATTCGGCTGCAGCCGAATCGTCCGGTGCGGCTGGCTTCGGCGAGGCTCGATCCGCCGCGGGCCTCTCGTCCCGGCTGCGGCCGCGTCGTCTGCGGCTGCTCCTCGGTGGCCGGCTCCTCGGTCTCGACCGCGGCCTCCGCCGACCGGCTCGACGACCTCGCCCTGCTCCTCGAGCTGCTTGATGCGGGCCTCGATGAGGCCGTGCAGGTCGCGCAGCGGAGCCGAGACGAGCCCGAGCAGCTGCGTGAGCGGGGCGACGATCGCGCCGACGAGCTGTCCGCGAAGCACGTCGACCGGCGGCAGCGTCGCGAGCCGGTCGACCTCGTCGCCCGAGAGCGTCTTGCCCTCGAGGATGCCGCCGCGCAGCGTGAGCACGTTCGTCTCCTTGGCGGTCGCGGCGAGCGCCTTCGCGACCGCGGCCGGGTCGCCCGACGACTCGATGAACGCGATCGCGGTCGGCCCCTCGAGCATGACGAGCAGCGCGTCCGCTCCGGCCTGCTCGGCGGCGCGGCGCGTCAGCGTGTTCTTCACGATGCGGAAGCGCGCGCCGTGCGGGATGCAGCTGGTCGCGCAGCGCCTCGAGCTGCTTGTTCGTCAGGCCGCGGTAGTCGGCGACGATGAGCGTCTCGGCGGCGCCAGGTCGGCGGCGAGCTCCGCGACGATCCGTTCCTTGTCCGTTTTCAGCACGTCGATGTCCTCCTGAAATGACGAAACCCGCGCAAGGCGGGCTCGGTCGGACGCAGAGCGCGCTGACGGAACCTGCCTCGGCCGGACCTACGCCCTCGTGAGCGAGCTGCCGGCGGTCTTCGGCGGGAGTCGCTGGTTGCTAGGCCGAGACTGTAGCTGCCTCCAGCTCCTCGGCGATGTCGCGCGTGATGCGTCGAGTCGACGTGGATGCCCGGGCCCATCGTCGTCGTCAGCGTGATCTGGCGGATGTAGCGGCCCTTCGCCGCCGACGGCTTCGCGCGCACGATCTCCTCGACGAGCGCCGCGTAGTTCTCGAGCAGCGCGCGCTCGTCGAAGCTCCGCTTGCCGATCGGCAGGTGGACGTTGCCGCCGCGGTCGGTGCGGTACTCGAGCTTGCCGGCCTTCGCGTCCGAGACGGCCTTGCCGACGTCCATCGTCACCGTGCCGGTCTTCGGGTTCGGCATGAGGCCGCGCGGGCCGAGCACGCGGCCGAGCTTGCCGACGACGCTCATCTGGTCGGGCGTCGCGATCGCGACGTCGAAGTCGAGGAAGCCCTCCTCGATCTTCGTCGCGAGGTCGGCGGAGCCGACGACGTCGGCGCCGGCCTCCTCGGCCTCGCGCGCCTTCTCGCCCTCGGCGAAGACGGCGACGCGCACGTCCTTGCCGATCCCGTGCGGGAGCATGATCGTGCCGCGGAGCTGCTCGTCGGCGTGCCGGACGTTGAGCCCGAGCCGGAAGTGCGCCTCGACGGTCTCGTCGAACTTCGCGGCCGGCGTCTCCTTCAGCAGCCGGACCGCCGCGAGCGGCGTGTACGCCTGCTCGCGGTCGATCGCCTCGCGCGCGGTGCGGTAGCGCTTGCCGTGCGCGCTCATGGCGTCTCCACCCCCATCGAGCGCGCCGTGCCGGCGATCACCTTCATCGCCTCGTCGACGTCGCGCGCGTTCAGGTCGGGCATCTTCGTCTCGGCGATCGAGCGGAGCTGCGCCTCGGTGAGGCGGCCGACCTTGTCTGCGGTTCGGCTCGCCGGAGCCCGACTCGAGCCCGAGCGCCTCCTTGATGAGGACGGCGGCCGGCGGCGTCTTCGTGATGAACGTGAACGAGCGATCCTCGAAGACGGTGATCTCGACCGGGATGATGCGGCCGTTCTCGTGCGCGGTCTGCGCGTTGTAGGCCTTGCAGAACTCCATGATGTTGACGCCGTGCTGGCCGAGCGCAGGACCGACCGGCGGCGCCGGGTTGGCCTGGCCGCCCGGGATCTGGAGCTTGATGAGTCGTGAGGACTTTCTTCGCCATATCCGTCTCCTCGTAGGGCCGAGCGTCTCGGCACCGTCAGTCGATCTTCTTCACCTGGTCGAAGCTCGAGCTCGACCGGAACCTGGCGCTCGAAGATGTCCACGAGCACCTTCAGCTTCTGCTGGTCGGCGTTGACGTCGACGATCTCGCCGTCGAAGTCGGAGAGCGGGCCGGAGGTCACCTTCACCGACTCGCCGAGCGAGAACTCGACCTGCGACTTCGGCGGCCTGGCCCGGGCCGGCCGGCGCGCCGTGGTGGAGGATCCGGTCGACCTCGGGCTGCGAGAGCGGGACGGGCTTCGTGCCGGCGCCGACGAAGCCGGTGACGCCGGGCGTGCCCTTGACGACCGTCCACGCCTCGTCGGACATGTTCATGTTCACGAGGACGTAGCCGGGGAGCACGCGCTTCTCGGTCTGCACCTTCTGCCCGTCCTTCGTCTCGATGACCTGCTCGGTCGGGACGACGACGCGGCGGAACGCCGGCTGCTGGTTCATCGAGACGATCCGGTGCTCGAGGTTGGTCTTCACCTTGTTCTCGTGCCCGGAATAGGTGTTGATCACGTACCAGAGGAACATGCGGTGCTCTCCTAGAGAAGGACGCGGTCGACGAAGGGACGGATGACCTGGTCGAGGCCCCACAGGTACGCGCCCGACGATCGCGCAGGCGATGATCACGACGACGACGCCCTGGAACGTCTGGCTGCGCGTCGGCCAGTCGACCTTCCGGAGCTCGGCGTAGGACTCGCGGACGAACTGCCCGCGCTGCTTCTCGGTCTTGCGTCCGGTCTGCTGCTTGACGGGCTGCTGGGACGGCCGGACCTGCTGCTGCGCGTCGCGCGACGCGAGCTCGGCGCCGCGTCACCGGCTGCCGCGCGGGCGGCTCGCCGCTGCCTGCGGGTCTCGCGTGCCACCTACCTGGTCTCCCGATGCGGCGTGTGCCGACCGCACCAGCGGCAGTACTTCTTGAACTCCACCCGGTCCGGGGAGTTCCGCTTGGACTTCTGCGTCTGGTAGTTGCGCCGCTTGCACTCCGTGCAGGCGAGCGTGATCGCGACTCGTACTCCGGTTGCCATTCTCTTCTCGGTTCGGGTGGGACGAAAAAGGGGTGTTCGAGTAGCGGCGGCAGGACTCGAACCTGCGACACGCGGATTATGATTCCGCTGCTCTAACCAACTGAGCTACGCCGCCGCGCGGGCGAGAGTGTAGCAGGGCTTCGGAGCCGCTTCCTGGCTGATCGTCGATGCCCTCCGATCGCCTCACTAGGATCGCCGCCGTGATCCGGATCCCTCCGCAGCGGGGCGGCTGGCTCGAGGTCATCTGCGGTCCGATGTTCAGCGGCAAGAGCGAGGAGATGATCCGCCGTCTCCGGCGCGCGGAGATCGCCGGCCAGCGCGTCGTGATCCTCAAGCCGCAGCATCGACGACCGCTACGACGCGACCGACGTCGTCAGCCACGCGGGCGCGCGGATGCGCGCCGTCCCGATCTCGTCGCGCGGACGACGTCCTCGAGCGCGCCGAGGGCTTCGAGGTCGTCGGGATCGACGAGGTGCAGTTCCTCGGCGACGACGATCGTCGCGCGCGCGCTCGAGCTCGCCGATCGCGGCGTCCGCGTCGTCGTGGCCGGGCTCGACCAGGACTTCCGGCGCCTTCCCTTCGGCCCCATGCCGGAGCTCCTCTCGCACGCCGAGTTCGTCGACAAGCTGCAGGCCGTCTGCCATCGCTGCGGCGGCCCGGCGACGACGACCCAGCGCCTCGTCGACGGCCAGCCCGCGCCGTACTCCGGCGAGACGGTCGTCGTCGGCGCTGCGGAGCAGTACGAGGCGCGCTGCCGCGGCTGCCACGAGGCCGGCGTCGGCGCCGCGCTCGTCGCCGCCTAGCGACCGCGCACGGTCGCGGCGAGCGCGACGAGGTAGGCGGCGGCCGCGACGAGCACGATCGTGCCGCCGGGTGGCAGGTCGGCGTAGTAGGAGATCGTGAGGCCGCTGAGCGCCGAGGCGAGCCCGATCGCCGTCGCGAGGACGAGCGTCGAGCGCATGCTCCACGCGAGTCGCCCGGCGGCGCTGACCGGGAGCACCATGAGCGCGGCGACGAGGAGGATCCCGACGACGCGCATCGAGAGCGCGACGGTCACGGCGGTCGAGCGCGGCGAGCGCGACGTTGAGGCTGCCGATCGGCACGCCTGCGACGCGCGCGCCCTCCTCGTCGATCACGACCGCGGCGAAGCGCGCGGTACAGGAGCGCGACGGTCGCCGAGGCCGAAGCGCGCCGAGCAGCGCGATCGTCACGAGATCGCCGCGCGTGACGGTGAGGATCGAGCCGAAGAGGTACTGGAAGAGGTCGACGTTCAGCGCGCCGGCCTGCGCGACGAGGACGACGCCGAGCGCGATGCCCGTGTAGAAGACGAGCGCGAGCGCCTGGTCGCCGGCGGCGCCT
This sequence comes from uncultured Gaiellaceae bacterium, assembly GCA_963805135.1. GTDB lineage: Bacteria > Actinomycetota > Thermoleophilia > Gaiellales > Gaiellaceae > GMQP-bins7. The sequence goes on from CAWDSX010000006.1 coordinate 8,651, forward strand.
GCCGCGCGAGCGGAGGAGCTCGATCGCGATGCCTCCCGAGCACCGCGGCGACGAGCGCGGTGAGCACCGGCGAGACGTCGAGCAGGATCCCGGCTGCGACGCCCGCGAACGCGACGTGGCCGATGCCGTCTCCGATCAGCGACTGGCGGCGCTGGACGAGGAAGAAGCCGACGGCGGGCGCCAGCACGCCGACGATCGCGCCCGCGGCGAGCGCGAGGCGCATGAACTCACTCTCGAGCATGGACGTGCCCCGGGTCGTGCCAGACGCCCGGAAGATCGTGCGGCAGGCCGTCGAAGACGATCGTCCGGCGGACGAGGACGAGGCGCTCGACGTGGTGCTCGACCGCGCCGAACTCGTGCGAGACGTAGACGATGGTCACGCCGAGCTCGCCGTGGAGGCCGGCGAGGAGCTCGGCGAGCGACTCCTGGGACTCGGCGTCGACGCCCGTCGTCGGCTCGTCGAGGACGAGGAGCGACGGCTGCGCCGGCGAGCGCCTTCGCGATGAACGCTCGCTGCTGCATCCCGCCGGAGAGCGTGCGGAGCGGCGTGTCCGCGATTCGACTCCAGCCCGACGCGCGTCGATCGCCTCGGCGACGAGCGCGCGGTCGTCAGCGCCGAAGCCGCCCGACGAGCCGGCCCGAGGCGAGCCGCCCCGCGGAGACGACCTCGCGAACGGTCGCCGGCGCGTCTCCGCCGACCTGCGAGCGCTGGGCGAGGTACCCGAGCGCGTGCCGGCCCGAGAAGCGGTGCGCCGGCTCGCCGTACAGGAGCGCCGCGCCCTCGCTCGGTCGCTCGAGCCCGAGGAGGATCCGCACGAGCGTCGTCTTGCCGCCTCCGTTCGGGCCGGCGACCGCGACGAACTCGCCCTCGCCGAGCGCGAGGTCGACGTCCTCGAGCACGCGCTGCCCGGGCCGGTATCCGAACGAGACACCTCGGAGCTCGGCGGCTAGCGGCATCCGAGCGCCTCGCGGAGCGCCGCGAGGTTCGCGCGCATGACGGAGAGGTAGTCCTCGCCCGCGTCGAGACGCTCCTCGCTCAGCCCTTCGATCGGATCGAGCGTCCGCGACCACGAGATCCGCCTCGCGAGCGACCGTCTCGGCGACCTCGTCCGAGACGAGCGGCTCGGCGAAGACCGTCGTCGCGCCGGACGCGCGGACGTCCTCCACGAGCTCCTCGAGCTCGCGTGGGCTCGGCTCGGCCTCGGGCGAGCGTCCGGCGAGGGACAGCTCGGTCAGCCCGTAGCCGACGGGCGAGGTGGCCGAACGCGGCATGCGTCGTGACGATGACGTCGGCGCTCGCAGTCGGCGAGGCCACGCCGGTACTCGGCGTCGAGCTGCTCGAGATCGGCCAGCAGCTCGGCCGAACCCGCGGCATCGAGCTCCTCGGCGACCTCGGCGACCGCGGCCGAGAACCGCACGGGATCGAGCCAGAGGTGCGGATCCTCGTCGCCGTCGCGCAGATCGACTGCGACCGCCGCCACGCTCCTCGACGGCGTCCTCGAGCGCAGGCTGGAAGCCGCCGCCGACGTAGACCACGAGCACGGCATCGCGGACGGTCGCGACGTCTCCGGCGTGAGAGCTCGACGTCGTGAGGCTCGGCGCCCGGCGGCGTGAGGTTCACGACGTGGGAGTCGGGCGCGACGCGCTGCGCCGCCCAAGCGAGCGGGTAGAAGCCCCGCGACGACAGCGCCCTCGGCGTGCGAGTCCGCGCCGGCGCAGCCGGTGACGGCCAGCGCGAGCGCAACGAGAAGGAGGGCGCGCACCGCGGAGACCGTAGCACGTCGTTGAGAACGGGTATCATTATCACTATGGTCTGGGCAGACGACGCCCTCGCGCAGCTTCGAGAATCGAGCGGGCGAAGCGGAGGGGCGCGTCGGGTGGTCGTCGAGCTTCTCGGCGAGCAGGACTGCTGCCTCTCTGCGCACGAGCTGCACGACCGGGCGCGGGAGCGCGGGTCGCGCATCGGAATCGCGAGCGTCTATCGCGCGCTCGAGGGGATGGACACGCTCGGACTCGTGCAGCGCGTCGACCTCGGCGACGGCGTCGCCCGCTTCGAACGGTCTCACACGGACAGCGACCATCACCACCACCTCGTGTGCGACGACTGCGGAAAGGTCGAGCCGTTCGCGGATCCCACCCTGGAGTCGGCGATCGAGCGCGTCGCGGACGGCCGCGGGTACGTCGTCGCCGCGCACGAGGTGGTTCTCCGCGGAGCGTGCGAGGATTGCCGGCACAGTGACGCACACGACGATCCACCAGCCGCTCCGTGAGACGCGCCACCCGCTCGCGGGGGCGCCGTGAACGGTCCGTGAGCGTCGAGCTCACCGGCGCCAGCCTCACGCTCGACGACGTCTTGAGGGTCGCGCGCACCGGCGAGAGCGTCGAGATCTCGGCCGCCGGCACGGAGCGCATGCGGGAGCGCCGGGCGGTGATCGAGCAGGCGGCGGCGGCCGGCACGCCCGCGTACGGGGTCACGACCGGGGTCGGGATGCGCCGCGACGCCACCGTCGGCGCAGCCGAGTCGCGGGCGTTCAACCGCTCCGCGATCCTCGGCCACCTCGTCGGGCTGGGCAAACCGGCGCCGAAGGACGTCGTGCGCGCTTCGTTGCTGCGAATGGCAAACGCGCTCGTCGCGGGACACCAGGGCGTTCGGCCCGAGGTCGCCGAGGCGCTCGTCGGCGCCCTCAACCGCGACGCGACGCTCGACGTCCACTCGCTCGGGACGGTCGGCCAGGCCGATCTCGCCCAGAACGCCGACCTCGCGCGCGGCGCTCTCGGAGAGCTCGAGCTCGACACGGGTGAGGCTCTCGGGCTCCTCGCAGGCAACGCCTACTCGACCGGCCAGGCAGCACTCGCGATCGCGGACGCCCGTGCCCTCCTCGAGTGGGTCGACGTCGCGGCGGCTCTCGACTTCGAGGCGTTCCGCGCGAACACGGGAGCGCTGCACGGCGAGATCGCGTCGGCGCGGCCGTACCCCGGAATCGCGCAGACCATCGAGCGCATGCATGCCCTGCTTCGCGGGAGCGGGCTCTGGGAGCCAGGGCGCCGCGCGCTACCTGCAGGATCCGCTGACGTTCCGCTGCGTCCCGCAGCTACACGGTGCCGCCCGCGACGCGCTGCGATTCGTCGAGGCACAGCTTGCGATCGAGCTCAACGCGCACCAGGGAAACCCGCTCGTCGTGCCGAGCGAGGGACGAGCTCGTCTCGGTCGGAAACTTCGACTCGCAGCCGCTCGCCGCCGCGCTCGACTTCCTGCGCATCGCGCTCGCACCGGTGCTCACCGCGGCGGTCGAGCGCACGCTCAAGCTGCTGAGCCCACGCTTCAGCGGGCTGAGCGAGGGCCTGGTCGCGACCGAGGGCTCGTGGCAGGACGGTCTCTCTGAGCTCGGCGTCGCCGCTCAGGCGATCACGGCGGAGGCGCGTCTGCTCGCCGCGCCGGTCTCGTTCGAGCTCGCGTCGACCATGCAGGAGTCGGGCGTCGAGGACCGGACCGCGCTGACCTCGCTCGGCGCGCGGCGCGTCTCCGAGATGCTCGACCTCGGCGCGCGCGTCCTCGCGATCGAGCTGACCTGGTCGCGGCGCAGGCAGTCGATCTCCGCGGTCCGCTCGTCCTCGGATCGGGAGCGGCGGTGGCGCACGCCGCCGTCCGCGAGTCGCGATCCCCTCGCTCGACTCGCCCGAGCAGATGCCGCTGCCGCTCGAAGAGCTCGCGACGTGGATCCGGTCCGAGCCGGCGCCTGCGTGAGCACGTACGACGTTCATCAGCACTTCTGGCCGGAGGGCTTCGTCGCGGCGCTCCGCTCGCGGACGAGCCCTCGCCTTTCTCGACGGCGAACAGCTGACGACCAGGAGGGCCGGTTCGAGATCGCGCTTGCCGACCATGGCCTCGAAGGGCGGCTCCGGACACTCGACCGCGACGCGATCGACGTCGCAGTGCTTTCGCTGCAGGCGAGCCTGGGGCTCGAGGTTCTGTCGGAGACGGAGCGAGGCGCGCTCGAGGAGGCGTGGGTCGACGGGACGCGAGAGGTCGTCGCCGCGGCCGGTGGCCGGCTGCTGGCGTTCTCGCCGAGCGTGCGCCGCGAGGGCTTCGTCGGCGTGTCGCTCGGCTCGTCGGCGCTGGCCGACCTCGACCGGCAGCGTCAGTGCTCGACGACGCGGAGTCGACCGCCTGTGTCGTCTTCGTGCACCCGGACGCCGGCCGCACGTCCGGCAGAGGGTCGTCCTGACATGGTGGGAATGGGTCGACCGGCTACCCGGCGCGGATGCAGGAGGCGTACCTCGGCTGGCTCGCATTCGGGAGGCAGCGCTGGCCGACGTTGCGCGGTCGTGTTCGCGATGCTCGCGGGAGGCGGGCCGTTCCAGCTCGAACGACTCGCTCGCCGTGGAATCGACGTCCGTTCCGCGCTCGACCCGAACACGTTCTTCGACGTCTCGACCCACGGTCGGCGAGCGATCGAGCTGTGCGTCGAGACGTTCGGCGTCGGACAGCTCGTGTACGGCAGCGACACGCCGGTCGTCGACTCGCGGCCGACACTGGATGCCGTCCGCGGTTTCGGAGATGCTGTGGCACACGTTCTCCAGTCCGACACACCGACCCGCTTGTTGACGTGAGCCAGGTCGCTGACATAGGCGGCCTCCTCGCCGCCTGGCTTCGAGAGCGCGTCCCGCCCGACACGGACCTCGACCGGCCGACGATGTCCGAGCTCGCCGCCGAACTCGTCGCCGCCGAGCACCTTTGGAGGCCGTTCGTCCAGCCACGACGCGGACGCGCGTTTCTTCCAGCAGCTGTACCGCGACCCGAATCTCGACGTGTGGCTCATCTGCTGGGTCGACGGACAGAGCACCGGGTACCACGACCACGACCGCTCGTCCGGCGCGGTGTGCGTGTGCGACGGCGCGCTGTACGAGGACTGGTTCCGGATCGAGGAGGACGGTTGGGTGCGGGAGCGGACGACCGAGCACGGCCCGGGCGGACGATTCGACTTCGACGCTTCGGACATCCACGGCGTGCGCCACCCCGGCGCCGGACGCGCCACCGGCGACCTCGATCCACCTCTACTCACCCGCGCTCTGGAGGATGGGGCACTACGAGCCCGGCCCCCGCGGGATGCGGCGCGTCGGCATGACGTACGCGGACGAGCTTCTCGGCGGCGTCGTGTAGCCCGCTTCTTTAAGCGCGCTTGACGTGGACGGTCCGGGGGTGTCATAAACGCCTGGCAGACAACCGTGTCGATCTTGCGTCAGAACGAGAAGCGGCGCCCGCCGTAGAGAGCACGTAACCGAAGGGAGATTCGGGGATGGATCGCGAGACCAAGAGGCTGGTCGAGGAGTACCGCCGGACACGAGGCCGGCCCCATCGAGAACAACGTCATCGATGAACTCGTGGCGAATGAGCTCGACCGTCAGGAGTTCATCCGCCGAGCGGCGATGTTCGGCCTTGGGGCAGGGACGATCGGCGCACTGCTCCGGTTCGTAGGCGAGGCCGACCTGGCGTTCGGCGCACCCGGCCGCTCCGGCGAAGCGGGGCGGCACGCTGCGCGTCGGCAACCTCAAACCCTCAAAGGCGATCGACCCGATCACGAGCAACAACGCAGGCCGTGCTCGCGGCGACGAGCATCACGGGCGAGTACCTGCTCTTTACGGATCCCCGCAACAACGCGCTCAGGCCCGTGCTCGCAACGAGCTACAAAACGGACAAGACGGGAAAGCGGTGGACGTTCCAGATCCGCAAAGGCGTGAAGTTCCATACCGGCGCCCGGATGACGGCCGACGACGTGGTCGCCACCTTCAAGCGGCTCACCGATCCCAAGAATGCCTCGGAAGCGCTGTCGGCGTACAAGGGCGTGCTGTCGCCCGGTGGAGTACGAAAGACCGGACCCTACACCGTTGTCTTCGATACTCGACGCCCCGACGCCGAGCTTCCCGTACCTCGTCAGCTCGACCACGTATCAGGCGGTCATCCTGCCCAAGGGGTACCAGATCGGCTCGTACGAGAAGACCAAGTTCCCGGGCACGGGGCCGTACAAGCTTCAGAGCTACACGCCGGGCGTGAGGGCGACCTTCGTGCGCAACGACGCCTACTGGGGCGGCCCACAGGCCTTCGACCAAGTCGTGATGACGTTCTACAACGATTCGCAGTCGCAGATACTCGCACTGCAGGGCGGCCAGCTCGACCTGATCCCGCAGTTCGGCTACCAGGAGGGCCGCCCGCTGTTCAACAACAAGGCACTCCAGGTCTTCAGGCAGAAGTCGTCCGTGCATCGCGAGATTCCGATGGCGGTCGACTCCGCCGCCTGGAAGGACAGGCGAGTGCGGGTCGCGATGGCGCTCCTCCTCAACCGACCGTCCATCATCAAGACGCTGTTCGGTGGGATTGCAAGTCTCGGAAACGACTCGCCGTTCGCGCCGAACATGCTGGCGACGAACACGTCAGTGCCTCAGCGGAAGCAAGATGTCGCGAGGGCGAAAGCGCTGCTCCAGGCGGCCGGTGTCTCGAGCCTCGACACGACGCTCACGACCTACCGCGCATACGAACTTCCGGATCTCGCGGTTCTCGTCAAGAACGCCGCCAAGCTCGGCGGGATCGACCTCACCCTCGACATCCAGACCGGCGGACGCGTACTACGGAGGGCCGCAGACCGTCGGCCCCGGAGGAACCCCGTGGCTCAACGCCCCGATGACGATCACCGACTGGGCCCCACGGGCGGTGCCCAACGTCTACCTCGTCTCGTCCTTCAAGTCCGGCGGCGTCTGGAACGCCTCGCACATCGCGAACAGGAACCTTGACCGGATGATCGACCAGTTCACCGCGGCAGTGGAGCTCAAGCGCACAGCGGAAGCTCGCAGGGCAAATTCAAACATTCCTGCTCACCGAGACGCCGGTGATCTTCCCGTACTTCTACGTGTATCTGGCCGCCGGGAAGAAGAACATCAGGGGTTACGTCGCCGATTCGGTGGGCCTGATCAATCTCCGCGGCGTCTCGTACGCCTAGAGAGCTAACAGGAGGCGCCGGTGGGAAAAGCACACTCCGCCGGCGCCACCTAGAGGTCGATCCCCATTACGCGCTTCCTCCTCAAGCGCCTCGGGCTTGCGGTCGTCACGCTCTTCTTGCTGAGCCTCCTCGTCTTCTTCCTCGCGCAGCAGTCTCCCGGGCGATGTCGGGCGAGCCATCCTCGGGCCGCTTGCAGACCAGGAGTCGGTCGATCGGCTGAACCACGAGCTCGGCACCGACCGGCCCTGGTACGAGCAGTACTGGAGCTGGGTGACCGCCGCGCTGCAAGGCGACCTCGGCACGTCGTACACCTTCCAGCGGCCCGTGACGGAGCTGGTCGGAGAGGCGCTCTGGAACTCGCTCAAGCTCGCCGCGGTCGCATTTCTGATCGTCGTGCCGCTCGGTATCGTCGGCGGCGTGATCTCCGCGCTGCGCTACGGGCGCCTCAGCGACCGGGTGATCTCGATCGGCGGCCTATCGGCGACGGTCGTTCCGGAGTTCGTCTCCGGAATCGTGTTGATTCTCGTGCTCACGATCTGGCTCGACGTGCTCCCGCTGTCTGCGGACGCAGGCCCGGGAGCCGGCGCGCTCAGCCAGGTACATCACCTGATCCTCCCCGCGCTTCCTCTCGTCTTCGTCCTCTTCGGCTACATCGCGCGCATGGCGCGGGCGGGCACGATCGAAGCCCTGGACTCCGACTACACGCGAACTGCGACCTTGAAAGGTCTCTCCCACTCGGAGGTCGTCCGCGGGCACGTGCTCCGGAACGCGCTGCTCCCGACGATCAGCGTCATCTCGACCCAGGTCGGCTACCTGATCGGCGGGCTCGTCGTGATCGAGACGCTGTTCAACTATCAGGGCATCGGCCTCCTGATCCTCAACGCAGCGCAGGCAAAGGACTTTCCGCTGCTGGCGGGCGGCATCCTCGTCATCGGCGTGGTCTACCTCGTGGTGACGCTCATCGCCGATCTCCTGTACGCCTTTCTGAACCCACGCATCCGGTTCGCCGCCGAGTGAGCACCGTCGAGAATCCACTCGTTCCGCCGCCGGGGACACTCGATGCCGGCCTCCGCACCGGTCGGCGGGAGCTCCTCCACCAGCTCCTCCGGTCGCGGACCTTCCTCGTCGGGGTCGCGATTCTCGTCTTTTGGGTCGCGTGCGCGGTCGTCGGTGAGCGCTTGACACCGAACGACCCGTACGAGACCGGCGAGAGCGTCCTCACCGGGCCCGACGCGACGAACTGGTTCGGCACCGACAAGATCGGGCGCGACGTTTTCGCACGCGTCGTCGCCGGCGCCCGCGACATCCTCATCGTCGCGCCGCTCGCCACGCTGCTCGGCACCGTTCTCGGCACGATCTTCGGCCTCGTCGTCGGCTACTACCGCGGGCTCGTGGACGACGTCATAAGCCGGGTCATCGACGCTGTCCTTGCCCTTCCGCTCATCATCTTCGCCGTCACCGTAGTCGCCGCGCTCGGGACGTCCCGAGCCACTGTGATCGTCGTCATCGGCGTCGTCTTCACGCCTCTCATCGCACGGACGGTGCGCGCGACGGTCCTCTCCGAGAGGGAGCTGGACTACGTCCAGGCTGCGAAGCTCAGGGGCGAAAGGGGCCTCTACATCATGTTCGTCGAGATCCTCCCGAACGTGATGGCGCCGATTCTGGTCGAGTTCACGGTCCGGCTCGGCTACGCGATCTTCGCCGTCGCGTCGCTCAGTTTCATCGGATACGGGCTCCAGCCACCCTCACCCGACTGGGCGGTTCAGGTCTTCGAGCACTACTCGGTCGTCAGCTTCGCCTGGTGGACCGTGCTCTTCCCGTCCCTCGCCATCGCCTCGCTCGTGGTCGCGGTGAACCTGATCGCGGACGCGATCACGCACGTGCTCGAGTCATGAACTCGGAGCGCGAAAAGGCGAGCGACGCCGCTCTCGAGCTCCGCGAGCTCGACGTCGCCTACCGTGTCCGCGGCCAGGACCGCCAGGTACTTCGCGAGCTGAGTTTGCGCGTCGAGCGCGGGGAGAGCTACGGGCTCGTCGGCGAGTCGGGCTGCGGCAAGTCAACCGCCGCACTCGCAGTCGTGCGCTACCTGCCTCGCAACGGTCGCGTCCGCACCGGGACGGTGCTGGTCGACGGCCGAAACGTCTGGACGCTCGGGCAGCGCGAGCTGCGCCAGTTCCGTGCGAATGCGGTGTCGATGGTCTACCAGAACCCGAGCGCTGCATTGAACCCGTCGCTCCGCGTAGGACGACAGCTCGCCGAGGTCTTCACCGTCCGCGGAGCCAACCGAGACGAGGCACGCGCGCGCTCACTCGAGATGCTCCGGACAGTGCAGATCGCCGACCCCGACAGCGTGCTCGGCCGCTTTCCCCACCAGCTCTCGGGCGGAATGCAGCAGCGCGTCGTTATCGCAATGGCGCTCGCCAAGGACCCCGCGCTTCTCATCCTCGACGAGCCCACCACCGGGCTCGACGCGACCGTGGAGGCCGAAGTGCTCGATCTCGTGGTACGGCTCCAAGCCGAATTCCAGACGTCCGTGCTCTTCATCAGTCACAACCTCGGCGTGATCGCCAAGATGTGTTCGCGCGTCGGCGTGCTCTACGCGGGCCGCCTCGTCGAGGAGGGACCAGTCGAGACGGTCCTCCAGGATCCTCGCCACCCGTACACCGTAGGGCTGCTCCGCTGCGTCCCTCGCGGAGGCGTGCGCAAGGACCATGGCCGACTGGACACGATCCCCGGCTTTCTTCCAAGCCTCGGCGCCGAGCTCACCGGCTGCGTGTTCGCTGACCGCTGCGCGCTGGCCGACGATCGCTGCCGTGCCGAGGAGCCACCGCTGATCCCGCTCGGCGAGGAGCACGAGAGCCGGTGCTGGTACCACGACCGGGCCAACTTGCTTCCGCGTCAGGAAGCTCGGGACATCAACCTGCCCCGCGTCGACCGCGACGGAGATCCACTCGTGCGGTTCAACGACCTCGGCAAGGTCTTCAAGCAGGAGGGACACGAAGTTCACGCCCTCGTCGGCGCTTCGAGCAGCGTCTGGCCCGGCGAGACGCTCGGGCTCGTCGGGGAGTCCGGAAGTGGGAAGACAACGCTCGGACGGGCGCTGCTCGGAATCGTCGAGCCGACGACCGGCACGGTCGAGCTCGACGGCCGCGTGCTGGCCCGGAGTTTCACGAAGCGAGATCGCCGCGACTTGCGAGCGCTTCAGATCGTCTTTCAGAACCCGGATTCCGCGCTCAACCGACGCCATGCGGTGCGGAGGATCCTGCTCCGCTCGCTCCGCAAGCTCGCGGGTGTGTCCGGCGCCGAGGCCGAGCGGCAGCTCGCAGACCTTGCGAATCAAGTACGCGTGACGGAGCGAACGCTGTCGCAGAAGCCGGTGCAGCTGTCCGGCGGCCTCAAGCAACGCGTAGCCATCGCGCGCGCTTTCGTAGGCGATCCCAGACTCGTCGTGTGCGACGAGCCGACCTCCGCACTCGACGTCTCCGTACAGGCCGCGATCCTCAACCTGCTCGTCGAGCTCCAGGCGGAGAAGAGGGTCTCGTACCTCTTCATCTCGCACGATCTCGGGGTCGTCCGGTACATCTCCGATCGGATCGCGGTCCTCTACCTCGGCAGGCTGCAGGAGCTCGGCCCGGCGGAGGTCGTCTTCGAGGGGCCTCACCACCCCTACACCGAGGCCCTGCTCTCCGCGGTGCCGACCATAGATGGAGGGGGGCGTGACCGGATCAGGCTCGAAGGCGACATCCCGAGCGCAGCCTCTCCCCCCTCGGGCTGCGTGTTCCACACGCGCTGCCCGCGCTTTCTCGGTTCGATCTGCGTCGAACAGGAGCCACCGCTCGTCGAGGTCGAGGACGGCCACCTGATGCGCTGCCACATTCCGATCGAGGAGCTTCGGGAGCTGCAGGGCAAGGAGCGCGTGACCGGGTGAACATCCGAGGCGTCGTCCTGGAGAGGACCGGTGGACCGCTGACCGTCTCGGAACTCGAGCTCGCGCCGCCCGGACGCGAGGAGGTGCTCGTTCGGCTGCGTGCGAGCGGCGTCTGCCACTCCGACTACAACGCCGTCGACGGAACCTCGGAAACGGTGTGCCCGGCCGTGCTGGGTCACGAGGGCGCAGGCGTCGTCGAGGCGATCGGCGCCGACGTCACGCGCGTCGCCGTCGGCGATCACGTCGCGCTTTCGTGGACGCCCTGGTGCGGAACGTGCGAGGAGTGCGCGCGCGGCTTCCCCCAGCTCTGCTCGACCGTCTGGCCGGCCATGGGCACCGGCGGCCTGATGGACGGCACGCCGCGGCTCTCTCGCGACGGCGAGCCGATCTACCACTACTCCTTCCTCTCGACGTTCGCCGATGCCTGCGTCGTCCCCGAGCGCTCCTGCGTCCCGATCGCCGAGGACATCCCCTTCGACGTGGCGGCGCTCGTCGGCTGCGCCGTCTCGACGGGCGCCGGCGCGGTGTGGCGCACCGCCGACGTGCAGGCGGGCGATCGCGTCGCGATCGTCGGGTGCGGCGGCGTAGGGCTCTCGGCCCTGCTGGCGGCGGTGGCGGTAGGTGCCGAGCCGATCGTCGCCGTCGACGCTGCTCCGCAGAAGCTCGACGTCGCTCGCTCCTTCGGGGCGACGGATGCGCGTCGAGTGGCAGGGGAGCGCGGAGGCGACCGCGGAGGCCGTGCGCGAAGCCTCCGGCGGCGGCGTCGACTACGCGATCGAGGCGACCGGCCGGCCCGAGGCCATGGAGGCGGCATTCCTCTCGACCCGCACACGCGGAGCCGCCGTGCTCATCGGTATCCCGCGGGAGAACGCCGTGCTGTCCCTCCCCGCGGTCACGATTCCCCGAATGGAGCGGCGGGTGCTCGGCTCGATCTACGGCTCGACGAAGCCCGAGCGCGACTTCACGCACACGCTCGATCTGTACCGGGAAGGTCGGCTCCCGATCGATCGCCTGATCTCCCACCGGCTGCCGCTCGAAGAGGCCGAGCGCGGCTTCGAGCTCATGCACTCCGGGGACGCCGCTGCGGGTGGTGCTCGAGCTGTGAATCTCGACGACCTGGACGGGCGGATCGGCGAGGGCTGGAGCGGCGAGGCGCCGAACGGCTCCCACGTCAACGTCGTGCTCGCGCACCGCGGCAGCCCGACGGCGGCGGCGGCGATCTCGATGCTCGCGCTCCCGAGCCCCGGTCACACGCCAGTCCTCGTCTGCGTCGGCGAGACGCAGCAGGAGTACGAGCCCGTCTGGCCCCCGACGCTGATCATGAACAAGGCGACTGCCGTCGACGACCGCCATCAGACCCTGACGTGGGGAGCGGCGCAGCTCGGGATCGGGCAGGGGGTGCTCGACGCCGTCGCCGACGGGCTGATCGAGGCGAGTGGCGACCTCCTCGTCCTCGTCGCGTTCTGGGTCGATCCGGCGTGCACCGACGAGACGGCGCTCCGAGTGGCGAGCCGGGCCGCAACGCGCAAGGCGCTCGGCGTCTGCGTCGACGGTCGAGACCCGGATGCGGCGGCGGCGCTCGTGGAGCGGCGAGACTCGCTGCGCAGCCCGTTCTACTCGGGCGAGTAGCCATGCGGATCGCGGCGGTCGAGACGCGACGGTACCGCTACCCGCTCGATCCGCCGTTCTCGCCGGCCTGGGATCCGGTGCCACGAACGCACCAGGACGCGACGATCGTCGTCGTCCGCTCCGACGACGGCGTCGAGGGCTACGCGAGCGGCGACGCGCTTCCCGACCGCGAGCTCCTCGAGCGGCTCCTCGTCGGCGTCGACCCGACGGACGCGAGCACCGTCCACGGGATCGTCGAGACCGTCGACCTGCACCACGGGCGCAACTGGATCCTCGAGGTCGCCGTCTGGGATCTCGTGGCGCGCGCCGCCGGCGAGCCCGCTGTGGAAGCTGCTCGGGGGCGAGCGCGACCGGATCGGCGCCTACGCGTCGAGCGGGGAGCTCGTCGACGCGGACGAGCGTGTCCGCCGCTGCCGAGCGCTGCGCGATGCAGGCGTCAAGGCGACGAAGATCCGCCTCCACTCGCAGGACTGGCGCCTCGACCTCCCCGTGATCGAGGCCGTCCGCGAGGCGGTGCCGGAGCTCGAGGTCATGGTCGACGCGAACCAGGGCTGGCGCATGCCGGGCGACCTCACGCCGCGCTGGGACTTCGAGACGGCGCTCGCGTTCGCGCGCGAGCTCGAGCGGCTCGGCGCGTACTGGCTCGAGGAGCCGCTCGCGACCGAGGACGTCGAGGGCTACGCGCGCGCTGGGTCGAGAGGTCGACCTCAGGATCGCGGCCGGGGAGTTCGTGCGCTCGACGGCCGAGGCTCGCGACCTCGTCCGACGCGGCGGCGTCGACGTCGTCCAGACGGACGTCGTGCTCGTCGGAGGGATCGAAGGCGCGCGGCGCGTCGTGGCGGTCGCCGAGGAGGCGGGGAGCTGGTGGAGCCCGCACACGTGGTCGAACGGATACGGCCTGCTCGCCAACCTGCACGCAGCTCTCGCGTTCTCGACGTGCCCGTACCTCGAGGTTCCGTTCGACCCGCCCGCGTGGTCGGCCGAGCGGCGCGACTGGCTCCTCCCCGTCACGCTCGAGATCGACGAGGACGGGACGATCGGCGCCGCCCGACGGCCCCGGTCTCGGCGTCGTCCCGGACTGGGACGCGCTCGAGCGGTACCGGGTCGGCTGATGCGCGATTCGCGCCGCCGTCCTCCACGAGCCCCGGCAGCCACTCGTGGTCGAGGAGGTCGAGCTCGCGCCGCCGCGAGACGACGAGGTCCTCGTACGCGTCGCCGCGGCGGGTGTGTGCCACTCGGACGTGCGTCTGGCGGACGGCGAGCTCGGCGAGGGTCGCTGGCCGATGGTGCTGGGCCACGAGGGGGCAGGGGTCGTCGAGGCGGTCGGCGCGACGGTCGACGCACGTCGCGCCGGGCGACCACGTCGGCTTCTGCATCGTGCCCGCCTGCCGCGCGTGCGACGAGTGCGCGCGCCGGGCGCTTCCACCTGTGCCTGCCGGCCGGCGAGAACGGGCCGCGCGGGGTCGCTGCATGGACGGCACGTCGCGGCTTGTCGCTTCCGGACGGGACACCGCTCCAGCACGCGCTGATGACCGCCTGCTTCGCCGAGCGACACGGTCGTGGCCGCCGCAGGCGCCGTCCCGCTTCCGCCCGAGCTTCCGCTCTGGCAGGCATCGCTTCTCGGCTGCGGCGTCGTGACCGCGTTCGGCGCCGTCCGGAACGCCGCGCGCGTCCGAGCGGGCGAGTCCGCCGTCGTCGATCGGCTGCGGCGGCGTCGGGCTGCAGGTGGTCGCGGCGCTCCGCCTCGCAGGCGCCGATCCGATCGTCGCGGTCGACCTCGATCCGGCGAAGCTCGAGCTCGCGCTGCACGCGCGGGGCGACGCACGCGGTCGAGTCGGGGTCGGCGACGACGGCCGCGCGCGTCGTGAGGCTGACCGGCCGCGGCGCCGACCACGCGTTCGAGGTCGTCGGGCGCCCCGAGACGATGCGCCTCGCGTGGGACTGCCTCCGGCCGGGTGGAACTGCGGTCGTCGTCGGGCTCGCACCGCGAAGGCGTCGACGTCGCGCTCCCCGCGATCGAGTTCCTCTCCGACAAGGCGAGTCCGCGGCTCGTACTACGGCTCGGGCGACGCGGCCGAGCGATCTCCCGCGGCTCGCCGAGCTCGCCCTCGCAGGCGAGCTCGACCTCGGCGGCGTCGTGACGGCGATCGAGCCGCTCGAGGCGGTCAACGACGCGCTCGACCGACTCCGGGGCGGTGAGGGCGTGCGCACGGTCCTCGTCGTCGATCAGGAGCTCGCCGGACTGACCGCCTGAGCGGCTCGACGCCCACTAGGCCGACTCGGCGAGCTCGTCGCCGGCGGCCTCGACCACTCCCTGCAGCGTCGTCTCGAGCCGTCCCAGCGCCTGCCGTTCGAGCTGACGCGCGCGCTCCCGCGATACGCCGAGCTCGCGTGCGATGGCCTCCAGCGTCTGCTGCTCGCCCTCGAACCCGAACCGGAGCTCGAGGAGTCGCCGCTCGCGCTCGGGAAGCTCGTGCAGCGCAGTTCGGACTGCAAGACGTCGCATGACGTCTCCCGCCTCCTCGCTCGGATCGAGTGCATCCGGATCCGCGAAGAGGTCTCCGAGCTCCCCGTCGCCGTCGTCGCCCACGGCCTGGTTCAGCGAGACCGAGGCCTCGACTGCGCCGAGCGCTTCGACCACGTGCTGCTCCTCGTAGCCGCTCATCTCCGCGAGCTCCTCGACTCCGTCGGCTCACGACCGTGCTCGATCTCGAACTGCCGACCGAGGCGCGCGAGCTTGATCCGGCGCTCGTGCACGTGGGCGGGTACGCGGATCGTCCGACCCTGATTCGAGATCGCGCGCTGGCACGCCTGGCGAATCCACCAGGTCGCATACGTCGAGAACTTGAAGCCCTTGCGCCAGTCGAACTTCTCGGCCGCCCGGTTCAGTCCGATGACCCCTTCCTGGATCAGGTCACCGAACGACACGCCATGCCCCCGATAGCGCTTGGCGATCGAGACGACGAGACGGAGGTTGGAGTTGATCATCCGCTCCTTCGCCTGGCGGTCACCACGCTCGATCCGCTTCGCGAGCGCGACCTCCTCGGCAGCGGTCAGCAGATCGTGCTTTCCGATCTCGTTCATGAAGAGCGTCACCGAATCGGTCACGCCCGTCAGATCGGACTCGAGGCGGAGGTCCGACGGAGCCGCCTCGATCTCGCCGCCCTCGGTGTCGGCCTCGTCGGCGTCCGTCCTCGTCTGCGTCGAATGCCGTGATCTCGACCCCGCGCGACTCGAGCTCGCCGCGAAGCAGCGCCAGCTCGTCGTCGTCGAGATCGAGCTCCGTGGCCTTCGCCTCGAGCTCGACCGCGTCGAGCTCGCCGTCGTTCTCGGCGTCCTCGATGAAGCTCGTGAGTTCCTTCGTATCGATGATGGTGCTGATGTCTTCCTCCTTCTGGTTCAGGCGACGGCTGCGCGCGCCCGCCGGCGCTCGAAGCGCTCGACCCGACTTCCCTGCGCGACCGGTCGATCCACGCCCGTGTAGGCGGGATGACAGTTCGCGCACACGTCGAGCACGAGTGCGTCTCGCATCGATCGTGTCGTGAATTCGTTCCCACACGCGCTACAGCGCACGTGGGTCGCTATCAGATCGGGGTGCTTCCCCTTCATTCGGTTCTCCCTTCAAGAGCTGCAGATACGCGGCGCTACCGTCGTCGGGCGCACAAGGCGCCACGAGTCGGCTCTTCTTCCGCGCTGTATCTGGAACGACCGAAGCGCCGCGAGCATTCCGCTATTGGACGTGCTGCAGCAGCTTGAACATCGGCAGGTACATCGCGATCACGATGATTCCGATGATCGCTCCGACGCCCATCATCATGAGCGGCTCGACGATCGAAGTGAGCGAGGCAATCGCGCTCGAGTCCTACCGTCGGCCGGCAATCGGCGTCCGGCGCGTCACTCCGTCTCACCCACCGAATCACCCAATTTGGGGTAGGCGCCCCCCCAGGCCCGCGCCGATGTTCCGTCCGCATCCGCCCTACCTCCAAACGACTGCGGACTGCGGAAGGAGTTGCGGCAATGTTCAAGCGGATTCGCACCCGCCTCGACGGGAACACCGAGCAAGGCTTCACCCTGATCGAGCTCCTCGTCGTCATCATCATCATCGGCATCCTGCTCGCGATCGCCGTCCCCTCGTACCTCGGGTTCCGGGATCGTGCTGCGAACAACGCGGCAAAGGCCAACCTCCGCGCGGCGCTGCCGTCGGCCGAGGAGTTCTATGCCGACAACGGCACGTACGCCGGTATGGACAAGGCTGCCCTGGTCGCGGTCGACTCCGGCGTATCCGACACCCTCAAGGTGACGAACGCGACTGCGGCCACGTACACCCTCTGCGACGCGGTGAGCGGTAAGGCGTGGCAGGTCGTGGGCCCAGGGCCGGCATCGTCCGACTTCACGTCCATCGCGAGCTGTTAGCAACCGGACACTCGCTTGGAAGAAGAGGCGCGGTAGACCGCGCCTCTTCTCGTTTCAGCCCACCTGACCTCGTGCCGATATCGCCAGCAGGCGACAGCGTCTTGACGCGAGTCACCTAGAAGACGCCGAGGTAGGCGTCGAGGATCGCATCTCCGAAGAAGAGCGCTACCACTGCGCCGAGCGAGAGGAACGGGACGAGAGGCACCCCCATTTTCCTCGCCGACGCGCCGTGCCGCGACAGGAGTGCCGCCGCAGGCACGAGTGCCGCGAACAGCCCGAGCATGAGGGCGACCGTGACCGCGGCGCCGAGCATTGCGCCGAGGAGCAAAGCGAGCTTCACGTCACCCATCCCGAGGCCCCTCGGATACGCGAGCACCACGAGGAAGAGGCCGGCCGCCGCGATCAACGCCCAGGCGAGCCACGCGAGGCTCGGGTCGATCGCGGTGTGGACGACGAGGGCGACTCCCGCGGCAGGGACGACGATCCGATTCGGGACGATGCGCTCGTTCGCGTCGATCGCGGAGAGGGCGACGAGCACGGCGCAGAACCCGGCGGCGAGGGCCGCATACGCCGTCAGCCCGTACACGGCGAAGCAGATGACGACGAGGAGCGCGGTGACCGCCTCCACGGCGGGGTATACGGGCGAGATCCGCACGTCGCAACGCCTGCACCGCCCACGAAGCGTCACGTACGACAGGAGTGGGACGTTGTCGCGCCAGAGGATCTCGGTACCGCAGCTCCCGCACGATGACGGCGGGCGAAGGAGCGATCGTCGCGCCGGCACGCGCGCGACGACGACGTTCAGGAAGCTGCCGAGCGCGAGGGCCGGGGCGAGAACGACGAGCGCGAGACCACTGGTCATCGACGTGGCCGCATCACGGGCCGGCAAGACGCAGCGTGGGGGGCGTCGCCTCGGCAGCGATCTCCGCCACCGCCGCTGCCGCCGCCTGAGCGTTCTCGTGCCGAATGTGTGTTCACCCTAAAGCGCGGTCGCCCCGACGACGCGTATGCGATGTCGAGCTCTCCGGTCTCGTCGAAGGCTCTCGCCGCCGAGGAGCCGACGCCGTCACCGTGTCCAGGATCGTCGCGAGGTTGTCGTCGTCGAGCGCCGGAAAGACGCGCGCAGGCGCAAGGGCGGCGTCTGAGCGAAGGACGGGCGGCTGGCCGAGCTTGAAGTGCACGTCGGTTGCACCGGTCTCGACGGCGTGGGTGAGGACGTCGTTCAGGTCCATCGACACGGCGAGCATCGGCAGGCGCCGAGTCCCGCTTGAGGCGTTACGTGCAGCGGGGTGCGTTCCGGAGCGCGATCGAGTCGCTGAGGTTGTAGGCGCGCTCGGAACGGGTGTCCGGATCGACGTTGATCGTCATCGACAGCGCGACCACGGGAAGGCTGCCCGCCGGGCAGCTCGCCGCAGTCGTCACGACGACGCCGACCGGGGGGCGGGAGCTCAAGAAGGTGACCGTCGTCGTATATGAAGTGAAGAGCGGAATGGTCGGCAGCGTGCTCACTTGCGAGGCCTCGACCTTCGACCAGGCGCAAGGCTGAGCCGCGCTCAGTCCGGCGAGGGCGAACGGGCGAGGCGCGACAGCGCACGCAGCGGCGGACGGGCGAGCCCGCGGGCCTCGTTCGGGTGCGCGAGGTCGCCGCGCAGGAGCCCCGCGACCGCGTCGAAGACACCTGGCGCACGCAGAGCCCACAGGCATGCCCGCGGATAGCGGTCGGCTGCGCGCTTCGCCTTCCAAGACGCAGACGCGTGACGATCGAGCGCGGTCGAGAGTGCCTCTTCGTAGCTCTCCGGGCGGCCGTCGAGGATGGCCGCGGAGGCGAGTTGCGCCGAGACGAAGGCCTCGTACATTCCGTCTCCCGACAGCGGGTCGACGAGCCCGGCGGCGTCGCCGACGAGCAGCACGCGTCCACGTGCGGCGGGGGCGCCGAGCTCGCGCATGGGCAGGCGATGTCCGCGAACGCTTTCGAGCGAAGAAGGTTCGAGCCCGTGCTCTCGCGCGAGCCGGTCGAGGTGGCCGCGCAGCTTCGGGCCTTCGGTCATCCACCCGCCGACGCCGAGGTTCGCATGGTCGCCCTTCGGGAACACCCAGCCGTACCCGCCGGGAACGACCCCGAGCTCGACCCACGCGGTCCTGTCGTACTGATCACGTTCGAGCGCGCTCCACGGGACGTTGCCCTCAAGCGCGACGCCGCGGACGATGCCGTCGCCGAGCCCCGCAGCCTTGGCCACGACGCCGTTCGCGCCGTCGGCGCCCACGAGGAACGAGGCGCGAACGGGCACCCCGTCGACACGCGCCGTCACGCCCGCGTCGTCGATCTCGATCCGCTCGACGGCGACACCGTCGCGAAACTCCGTCCCGGCGGCTGCGGCCTGGTCGGCGAGATGGAGATCGAGGCGACGTCGCTGCGTCATGTCGATGAGCGGCTCACTACTTCGACGTCCGAGTTTCCTCCTGTATCCCACCCGCACGACCATGTGGTCGACGACGTGCTCGACCACCGGATCGACCGGGCAGGGCAGGTGCCGGAGAGCGCGGCCCGTCAGGCCACCGCCGCAGGGCTTGTCGCGCGGGAAGCGCGATTTGTCGACGAGCAGGACACTCGCGCCGGCGCGAGCGAGGTGGATGGCGGTCGCGGAGCCTGCAGGCCCTGCCCCGGCCACGAGGACGTCGAACCGCTCCATCGTGCGATCGTAGTGTGACGCCATGCGATCGACCGTCGTCGACATCGAGACACCACACGGACCCGCACGAGCACGCGTCTACCCCGTCCCCGAGCCGCGAAGCGCCCTCGTGCTCGGGCACGGTGCAGGCGGGGGCGTCGAGTCGCGAGACCTGTCCGCTGCGCGCGACGTCGCGCTCGACGTCGGCCTGACTGTCGTACTCGTCGAACAGCCGTACCGTGTCGCCGGCCGGCGCTCTCCGGCGCCGGCAGCGCAGCTCGATGCCGCGTGGACGGCGGTCGTCGAGTCTCTCTCGAAGAGGCGGCTCGCTGGGCTCCCGCTTCTGGTCGGCGGCCGCTCCGCGGGCGCGAGGGTCGCTTGTCGCACCGCAGCAGCAACCGGCGCTGCCGGCGTTCTCTGTCTCGCCTTCCCGCTCGTGCCGCCCAGGCGGTCGGGCGCTCCCCGGAGCCGCCTGCCCGAGCTCGACGCGGTCTCCGTCCCCACACTGGTCGTCCAGGGCGAGAACGATCGCTTCGGAGTCCCGCCCGCCGGTGCGCACCGCACGGTGGCGGTAGTGCGTGGCGACCACGCACTGCGCAGCGACCTCGACGGTCTCCGCGCCGCCGTGCGCGGCTGGCTGGCCGAGGTCGTTCCCTAGACCGCCGATACAATCACCCGCCCCGCAGGGATTCCCGAGTGGCCAAAGGGGGCGGGCTGTAAACCCGCTGGCTCAGCCTTCGGAGGTTCGAATCCTCCTCCCTGCATGGTCGTGGGGGAGCCAATGGTTCCCCCAACGAGCCCCTCCTTCGCGTCTCAGGTTCCGTCTGACCTCCCGCCGGGCAGAGCCCGGCTCCGGGCGCGGACGCGCGGTTACACTCCTTCGCCTGCCCTCTTAGCTCAGTCGGTAGAGCACCTCCATGGTAAGGAGGGGGTCGACGGTTCGAGTCCGTCAGAGGGCTTCGCGAAGTTCCTGCAAATCAGTTACTCGCGTTGTCCGCGTCGGCGACGGAGAGTCGGGGCAGTCAGCCTCTAGTCAGCCTTGGCGACGCGGGAGAGTACGTCGGCGACGATCGCCGCTTCGTCGCGGCCGTCCCGGGCGTAGCCGCGAAGCCATCGCATCGCCGCGCGCTCGAACTCGGCGATCCGCGCTCGGCGTAGAGATGGACGAGATGGAGCGCGTCCTCCAGCGGAAGGTTCCGCAGCTCGCGTGCGCGAGACTGTTTCCTCAGCCGACGTCTTCGATGATCTCGACCAGCTCGTCGAGCCGGTAGCCCTGGCGGCGGGCGAACTCGACGAGCTCCCGCGCTCGCTGGACGACGGCACCACGTTCGGGCGTGCCGCTGACCGTGATGCCTCGCCCGCGCCGAAACTCGAGGAGACCCTCGTCGCGGAGCTGACGGAGCGCGCGGAGGACGGTGTTCGTGTTGACTGCGAGCTCAGCGGCCAGGTCCTTCGCCGGAGGAAGTCGCTCCCCCGGTTTCGCCTCGCCGTCGGCGATCGCACGCCGGATCTCCGCAGCGACCTGCTCGTTGAGGTCGAGGGAATCGGATGGGTCGACCTTGACGTCCCGCATGAGGTTAGTCATAGTAGCTTCATTAGCGCGAGGAGGCAACCGTAAGCGTCACGACTCCCCCACGCCGACCCGGCCTCGACGATCGCCCAGGCGTCGATCTCGAGGCGCTCATCGAGGAGGCGCGCCGGCGCCACCGTCGCCGCCGTCAGCGCAATCTCGTCGGCGTCCTCGCGGCGATGCTCGGAGCGTTCTGGCTCTACTCGGTCATCGGCGCGGGCGGAGCCACCGGCCCAAGCGCCGTGTCCACACAGCCGCAGTACACGGCAGGCGCACCCACGAGCGCGCTACCGGAGGAGTTGTCATACAACGCCAATGGCGGGGTCTGGCTCGTCCGCCGCGACGGGAGTCGGTGGCGCCTCGCCGATCAGGTCACCGCGACGTCATCCGACGGCTCGCTCCGCTTCGTTTCGGCTATGTACGGTGTCGAGTGGTCGCCCGACGGCTCGACACTGCTCGCGTTCCGGCAGAGCTCAGCCCCCGCCCTCGTCCTCGTCGACGGGACGGGCAACGTCAGCGAGCCGGTCGCGAAGGGAGAATCGGTCGGAAGCTGGTCACCGGACGGTACTCGGATCGCGTTCGTACGTCCCGAGCGCGGGGCGGGCTATGTGATCCACGTCGTCTCGCGAAACGGAGGGCACGTCCGATGGGTCGCGACACGGGGCGAGTTCACCGGAGCGGACCCCTCGTTCTCGTGGTCGCCTGACGGAAAGCGACTCGTGTACGCAGGTCGGGGCAACTTGCGGCTCTTCATCGCAAGTGCAGACGGTCGCGGAACGCCGCGTCCGATTCGAATCGGCTCCGGCGGCGACGGGCGAGCCCCCGGGAAGGCGATCGCACACCTGCAATGGTCTCCCGACGGGTCGCTCATCGCCTTCATGACCAGCGACTACGCCGGAGAGCACGTTTACGTCATCCGCCCGGACGGCACCTCGCTCCGCCGGGTGGCAGACGGGTACGACTTCGCGTGGTCTCCTGACAGCAGGCGCCTGGCGATCGTGGGCCCGGCGGGGCCGACGTGGGGAGACGTCTCGGTCGTTCGCTCTGACGGCACCGGGCTCCACCGGATCGCCCGTGCCACGTGCACGCTCCGCTTCGCGTCCTGTCAGTCGATCGCCTGGTCGCCGGACGGTAGTCGCATTGCGTATGTCAGTGGGCGCGGCAACACCGTGAGCACGATCCGCCCCGACGGATCGCGTGCGACCGTCGTCGCGACAGATGCGCCACGGGGCGCCCAGTATCCGGGCTGGCCGCTGTGGCGTCCAATGAGCACCCGCTAGCGCGCCATCGGGGATGAGCTGCTCCGCGACCACACGCTCGTTGCTGCCAGCCGCGCTGGGCGCGTTCTTGGCTCTTGGACTTCTCATAGCGCCCCTTGGAGGCGCGACGCCACCTGGCACCAACGGCCGCATCGTGTACATGCGCAAGGACGCCGCAGGCCACTGGCAGGTCTGGGTTGCGGATGCGCGCCTGAAGAACGCCAGGAAGCTCACCGCGTCGCGGGCCGACAGCGGCTGGGCCGTCTGGTCTCCGGACGGAAAAACGCTCGTGTTCGACAGCAACCGGTCCAATCCGGACCCGAACGATGCGGACGTCATCAACGACGTGTTTTCCGTGCGGCCCGACGGAACCGACGTGACGATGCTGACCGACTCGAAGGGACTGAGCGGAGAGCCAGCTTGGTCTCCGGACGGGGCGTTGATCGCCATGGAGGCCGACCGTGGTGACCCAGTCCACGGAGAGGGCATCTACGTCATGAACGCGGACGGAACGAACCTGCGGCGGGTCACGGTTCCACCCGCCGGTTCTGGGGATGGGAAGCCGCGGTTCTCGCCGAGCGGAAAGCAGCTCGCCTTCACGCGGTTCCGAGGCAAGGATCTGGCCGAGAAGGCTGCCGTATTCACCGTGAGCCTCGACGGAACGCATCTCCGTCGGCTGACCACGTACGCGATTCACGCCGACGACCTGGACTGGTCCCCCGACGGCAAGCGCATTGTCTTCGATGGGTACCCGAACCCGGGTGCGTACGGCCACATCTACGTCATCGACACCAACGGTCGGCATCTCCGGAACCTCACGCCCGGGAAGAGCGGTTCCGCCGATCCCGTGTGGTCCTCCGACGGAAAGACGATCCTCTTCCTCGACAATCGCGTCCTCGGCGGCCGTGGCCGAACGGGTCTCGCGACGATGAAGCCCGACGGATCGGCGGAGCGGTTCATCTCGACACGCAACGCGGAGCTCCATCAGCCCGACTGGGAGTCGAAGCACTAGCTCGCCGGCGAGTCGCCGGCGAGCTAGTGCCCGTTGAAGGAGAAGTGCATGTAGTCCTGCGTGTCGCCCGTCCAGGAGCCGCCCCAGCCCCAGCCGATCGAGCGGAAGGCGGCGACGACCGGCCGGCGTCACCATCCCGCCACGGAGCGGCAAGCGGACGAAGAACCTCTTCGTCGACGGGTCGTGCGACATCCCGCAGCCGACGTACGGGTTCTCGCGCGGGTTGAGGTCGATGACGCGCAGCAGGAGGATCGGCCCGTGGCCCAGCTCGAGCACGTCTCCGATCCGACGGGCGGCCTCGACCGGCTCTACTGCGATCCCCCCTCTTCAGGGGGCTGTGCGTGGCGTGAATGGGCGCTCAGGTGGGTTCGCACACCATCGGCGCGTCGAGCTTCTGCGCCATGTAGTGCAACGACCCGTCGCGCCTGCAGGTGCTAAAGCCCGATGTGTACTTCGGGATGACCGTCGGCGCCGGTCACTTCCATCAGCTCGAGGTGCCCGAGCAGGTGAACGCCATGATCGAGCGGTTCCTGGCGATCATCCGGGCCGACTACGGGTACGTCAGCCTCAGTCAGCCCTTCAGTCGGCCTTGCGTGTCGCCTGGTGTCATCTCGGGTCGCCTCGGACGAGGCAGGCGGCGCATGGTTGAGCGGAATGTCGCCTCCTTTCGCCCCCAGTCAGCCGTCGGAACTTCCATGGTAAGGAGGGGGTCGACGGTTCGAGTCCGTCAGAGGGCTTGGCGGGATTCCGCATGGTTCGTGGGTTTGCGGGAATTTTGGACAGCGGGTTGAGAGGTCGAAGCGCCGCTGCTGGAAACAAGATGGAAACGGAGCGAGCCGTTGCGACCGAGAACCAACCTCCTCAAAGGAAGGACTAGGTTCGAGCGACGGACTAGGCGCATGTCCCCTGTCGCCGGTAGTCGGTAGTCGGTAGTCGGATGCGTGTCGGTAGCTGCGCCGGTCGCTGGCACACGAACGCTTCAACGGGAGCAGTCGGAAGCCGAAGTTGGCGAGCGGGTATAGCTTCTGAACGATGCTTGTGTCGGTTGGCGACATTCGACTGTTTGTCGACGTTGACGGCGCGAAGTTTGTCCCGGACGGCGATTCGATGCGCGAACGCCCGACCATCGTGATGCTGCACGGCAACGGCGCCGATCACTCCCCGTTCAAGGAATTCTTCGCCGCATTCAGCGACTTCGCCCAGGTCGTGTACTACGACCAACGGGGGCACGGCCGAAGTGACGACGGTGAACCCGACCGCTGGAACCTGAATCAGTGGGCGGACGACCTAGTCGCACTGTGTGACGCACTAGGGATTGACCGACCGGTCGTGTTCGGCTTTTCGTTCGGCGGCAACATCACCCTGAACTACGCCATTCGCAATCCCGACCGTCCCGCAAAGATCATCGTCGTCAGCTGCGCGGCCCGCATCAACCCGGAAGCGTCGATTCGCATGTACGAACGACTGGGCGGACCGGACGTTGCCGCCGTCGCCGAAAGGTTCTACGCCGCCCCTGCGGACACGTGGGACGAGTTCCTGCCCATGTGCAGTCCGTACTGGAGCCCGCTACCCCGTCGTCCCCAGCTTGGCGCGCGCATTGTGGCGCCGCGCCCTGGCGTGACCGAACACATCCTTCGTCACGAATACCTGCAGCACGACTACCGGGACCGCGTTGCAGCGATTCGTTGCCCGACGCTGCTTCTAGGTGGAGAACTTGATCCCATCGTGCCGATCCAGGAAATCGAAGACATGGCCAGCCGGATGCAACCGGGCGTCGCGCGTGTGGTGCGCTTCCCGGACGCCGGTCATGGCGTGGGCGGACAACCGACCGTCATCGACCTGGTGCGCGATTTCGTACAGAACGACGCCTAGCCGCTCACTCCGCTTGGGTTCCTCGGTTGTCGGATAGGGGGTCGAAGGGCGAGAGGAAGAGGCGCCCTCCATTGAAAATGAGATGGAAACCAGTGCGGGCACGACGGCCACCGCGCAGGGCATTCGACGAGACGATCGGTGGTGCGGGCTTGTGGGAAGCTGCACCGGAGGCTCAGGAGAGAACACGGTCGCACATCCGAGCGTCTTTTCTCTTGGTCATCCCGCGGTTTCGTCGTTGATCTGCGGCGTACACACGTAGAGAATCGACCCGGTGAGAGAGGACGCCGCCGTCCGATTCCTTGAGGCGTTCAACGCCCACGACCTCCCAGCGATGGAAGCGATACTCGCGCCGGACGTGCGGTGTGTGTTGCGAAGCGGCGCGACGATCGAGGGTCGCGACGCGCTCGTGAGCGCGCTTGCCGCCGAGGGGCAACCGGGCAGCAAGCTCGACGAGCTGACGGTGTCTGTTGCCGGTCGGACGATCGAGGTAGTCGACGACACGGTCACGTCGACCGTGAGGCGCGATTACCACTGGAAGGCATCGGGCGAGTTCTCCCACTCGATGTTGGCAAGAACGGCTCTGACGTTTCGGGGAGATGAGATCGCTGTGATCGAAGAGTTCGCTGCTGAGCGCGTCGAGAGCTGACGGACTTCGCTCAAGCGACATTCCCGCACACGCGCGCTCTGGAGTGCCCCGCACCTATTCGCGCGATCGACTTCCTTCCCGAAGTCGTAGTTCGACCTACGCCGGAGCGCGCTGGGAGATCGACAAGACGGTCGGTCGCGCGGGCGTGTGGGTAGGTGTAACGATGGCGTCGCGGGCGATCGTGGTCGCGACGCCCCTGAGTCAAGTTGCCGAAGCCCAGCGATGTCGTGTCAGGTGGCTCTTAAGTTCCTGGAAGAGACGAGGCGATAGGTCCGCATTGGACCTTTTCCCTTGACGTCGATCACTCCTCGTTCCTCGAACGCGAACGCCGGTGCGAGGCGAAGGTACGCCCTCTCGGTCACCTGGATGGCGCCGGGGACTCCATGAGATTCCATTCGGCCCGCGGTGTTGACCGTATCGCCCCACAGGTCGTAGATGAACTTCTGGTGTCCGATCACGCCCGCGACGACCGGGCCGATGTCGATCCCAATTCGGACTTCGAGCGGGCGCGTGCGCGCGATTGCCGCCTGCATCGCGAGCGCGACTTCGGCTAAGTCCTCGGCGTGCCGGCTGCCTCCGCCGAGCAGGCCAGAGGCAACCATGTAGGCATCTCCGATCGTCTTGATCTTCTCCAAACCGTGGTCTGCGACGAGACCGTCGAAGACGGTGAACACCTCGTCCAGGACGTGGACCAGCTCTTCGGGACGCATCGTCTCGGACAGTGGTGTGAAGCCGACGATGTCCGCGAACAAGACGCCTACGTCGGACGCGCGATCCGCGATCGGGGACTCGCCGGCTTTTAGCCGCTCGGCAATGGGCTCGGGCAAGACGTTCAACAGGAGCCGCTCCGAGCGCTCGCGTTCGGCGGCGATGAGCGCGGCGGCGCGGTCGCGCTCGCCGACGAAGTAGTGCAGCAGGAGGTAGGACGTTGCGGTGACGCCGAGGATGTTGAGGGCGAAGAAGGCGATCACGATCCGGTGTGGGATCTCGGCGGGGGTAAGGAACGGCTCGAGCAGGGCCGAGAGACCGATGACACCGACAAAAGCCCCGAACCACCGGGTCGCATCCCTGCGGCTCGCGAACAGCAGCGCACCGAGGGGAGCAGTGAACGACCACAACACGATTCCGCTTGAAGGAAGGAACCCGCCCAGGCTCAGCTGGAGAAGAAAAGGCAGCGCGAGTCCGAGCGCGAGCGCAGATGTCCGGAAGAAGCGGTACCGCTTCGTCTTCGCGAAAACGACGAGATTGGCGACGCACACGACCTGGTAGGCGAATGGGATGGCGGCCGACGTGTAGAGACCCAGTGCCAGGTACGTCCCGACCCACGCGAACGACACAAGTGCGGTGAAGCTCGTGAACAGGACCAGCGTCTCCTTTCGCAGAGCCTCATCGTGAGAGTCGGTCGGGAGCGCGCCGATCCTCGCGACACGCCCTGTCCAGCCGCGCCAGCCCTCCAAGGACGATGCCTGCACGCGCTCTAGCTAACCGTGCCCGGCAACCCCTCGCAACTCGGTCGTAACGCGCGCTGCCGCGCGACGGACGTTCGGACACCCGTGGGTGGGTAGAGGTGCGGCTTCGCCGGTAGCGCGGCGGGCGGAGCCTGCTCACAGGCGGCTGAGGCTGGTCGAGGAGTCGGCAAAGTCGTACGTAGTTCGACCGACTGGGGACCGCGCAGGGCATTCAACAAGACGGTCGGTCGCGCGGGTGTGTGGGTAGCTGCGCCGGCGAGGCTCACTCGACAGGACGTTCGCACAACGCATCGTTCTGCCCCTCTTGGCTACTCAGGCTGGACGGGACGAGTGAGATACTCCTCGCTCACCCTCGAAAAGGAGTTCAAGTGTCAGCAGAGGAGAACACCCGCCTAGCCCAGAGTGGATACGAGGCTTTCGGTCGGGGCGACATGGCAGCGCTTGCCGAGATGATGGCGGACGACATCGAGTGGGTGAATCCCGGCGATCCCGACGTCGACCCGAACGCCGGAACGTTCAAAGGAAAGGAAGCAGTTCTAGGCTGGTTTGGTGGACTTGCAGCGACTCTCGACTTCACGACGTTCGAGCCACGAGAGTTCATCGCCCAGAACGACAAGGTGGTATCCCTGGTGTACGCCGAGGCCACGGCTCGGGATACGGGCCGGTCGTTTGTCAATCATGAGGCACACGTGTGGACGTTCCGGGATGGGAAGGTCGCCCGATTCCAGGTCTATCTCGACACTGCGGCGACGGCTGCCGCCCACCGCGTCGAGTAGCGCTGCGCGGGGAACCGGCGGTGTACGAGTCCGGCCCGATGATCGCGTAAGAGCGGCCATCTAATAGGAGCGCCCCTTAGATAACGCGTCAGAGGGCGTTAGCCCCTTATGTCCTAACTGCTTAGCGGCGAGCGGCAGTGCCGCGCGCTCGACGCTCAGGAGGCGTGCGCGTCTTCGGGTGTCGGGATGACGCCGAGCTGCTGGAGGAAGCCAAGCTCATCCTTGTTCGACCACTTCTCGGCGAGCTTCCCGTCTTCGATCCTGTGCGTCACCGTCGCCGTCGTCTCCAGCTTGTTCCCGGTTTTTGGGATTCCGGGGAGATCCTCTGCGTGCGTTCCAGTTGCGCGAATCCGTGTAACGACCTTGTCGCCCTCGGCAATCTGATCCTCGATGCGGTGCTCGCCTGGTGTCGCGACCCAGAAGATCTCGAACGCCTGCTTGAGACCGGCGCGACCTGAGGTGAGCCCCGGAAACGGTGGCGGAGAGTGGTCGATGTAGTTCTCGGCGACCAGTTCATCCATCGCCGCCAGATTGCCCTTGTCGATCTCCTCGTAAAACCGGCGGACCAGGGCTTTGTTTGCCTCAGCCGACATGACGTACCCCTTCCTTGAGCGAACTTAATGGTCGCGCGCGCCGCGCCGTGCAAACTTCGATGTTCAGCAGCGGCGAGCCGTGGCTCCCGAAGAGCGAGAGCCAGAGCGGCAAGTACATCTCCGGCCCCCTGCTGACGCGCAACTTGCCGGCAAGCGTCATCCCGACGACCGGTCCCGAGCACTCCAATCCGCATCGTCCCTCGTCCGCCCGTTCGAGGCTCCGTGGTGCGGGTGGGGCGCTGATCAACCTAAATGACTACTCAAGGAATGCGATCGAATGCCACTTTGCGACCACTCAATTCACGACTGCACGTACGTCGCCACCCGCGAAGGTCGCAATAGACTAACCCGATTGCCAGCAAAATCGAGTGTGGCCTCAGCGCGGCACGGGTCATTCAAGGGAACGTGAACGATCGAAGAGTCCCGTCAACCTCTGCGCCCGCAAGGACGATCGATTTCCTCACCTGAGGTCGTAGTTCGACCTTCGCGGGAGCGCGCGCCGGCGCCGACAGACGCTCGGTTGCGCGGGTGTGGGTAGGTGCGCCGGTCCCATCGCCCTCCGCCAGATCGCTAGTACAGAAGCAGATTCGACTAGCGCCGATAATCCCGTCCCATGGCTCTCCAGAAGCTGATGGCGACGCTCGCAACGATGGTCCTCTTCGGGAGTGGAGCTGCTGCGGCGGCTCTTGCCGACTCTCCGCCGACGACGACTGAGCCAACGACGAGCACGGAGACGACGACGACTACCCGCGGAGACCACGACGACGACGACCACGACGAGCACGGAGACGACGACGACGGGTACGGAGACGACGACGACTACCCCTGCGGAGACCACGACGACGGCGCCGCCGGCGTCGACAATAACCGCCCCGCCACCGCCTCGGCGGGCGACTCGCGATAACACACTCCCTCCAGGGACGAGCGTGCCCGATGCTGCGTCCGAGAACGTGCGACCGACGCGTCCGCATCGCAAGAAGCACCGGCACCGAGTCTCGAAGCCGCTCAAGGTCACACCGCCGCTCGGTCTAGGCGCGTACGTCTTTCCCGTCGTCGGTGTCTCGGGCTACGGCGATTCCTACGGCGCGTTCCGAGGCGACGTTCATGGGAAATGGCACCACGGCGACGACATCTTCGCCCCGCTCGGCGCCCCGGTCGTGGCGGTCGCGAACGGAACGATCAACCGCGTCGGCTGGCACAAGCGCGGCGGCTGGCGGCTCTGGGTGCGGGACGCGGCAGCCAACCAGTTCTACTACGCGCATCTCTCAGGCTATGCCCCGAGGGTGTTTCACACGAGGCACGTGAGGGCTGGAGACGTTCTCGGCTTCGTCGGCAACACCGGTGATGCCTTCGCCAGTCCGCCGCACCTCCATTTCGAGGTTCACCCGCACCAGCTGCTGCGATTGAGGTACGACGGGGCGGTCAATCCCACGACGTATCTCGAGAGCTGGTCGCGGCTGCGATCCGTCCACGCACCGTTCCCGGTGCATCCGCGACTTCCCAGGCACCCAAGTCTCCGCAGAGAAGCTCGGATGGTGTTCCGTCAGCTTCTCGTCGCTCGACACTTGATCGAGCAACACCACGCCGATGGAGCAGCCGGAGGTCGACCGGCCAGCGCGCCGCAATGCCGGCTCGACGTCACAGCTCCTGGCGTTGCGTGAGGAACCGGCGGCGCCGACGGCGAGTGCCGGAAGCGGCAGGCCCACGATTCCTCTGCTCTTCGCGCTGCTCGTCATCGCGGTCTTCGTGGCGACGCCGGCTCTTGCGGCGACGGTGCTCTTGCGCAACAAGGTCTCTGGGGTCTCGTAGCAGCAGTGTGTACGCGCAGGAACATCGGGACATCCGGCTGCTGCCCGACGAGGCCGATGTCGCGATCGCGTTCGTCGTCGACGACATCCCAGAGGCGATCGCGGAGGTGCTGGGCGCAGCTCTCCTCGTCGCTCAAGCGACATTGCCCCAAGCTCGCACAGGCGAATTTCCGACCTCCGACCTTTCGGATTGCGCCGCAATGATCCGAACTAGAGCGTCGGTTGGAGCGCGAGCCGCGTGCGGCAGGTCCGCCGTATGCAGACGTACGGGAGCGTCGAGGTGAGGAAGAGTCCGCCGAACACGACGGCGAGTGCAGAGAATCCGCCGACCGCGAGCGCGAGTCCCCCGAGCAGGGATCCGACCAGGTATCCGATTTGGTTCGTCGCGGCGCGAATGGATCCAACCTCGCGACCGAGATCTCCCGCGACCTGGAAGCCGTAGACCGTGCCCGCGACAGTCCGCGTCGCGGCGACGAATGCCGCAGCCGCGAACAGAAGCAGTGTGATTCCGACCGGCGGCGTGAGCGCCCATGTGAGCGCGACGGCGACGGAGGCGGCGACGCTGCCTTCGAGCATCGCCCGTCTGGCTCGACTCGGATCGGCGCGGCCGGCGCGCCGGTTGCCAGCCAGGAATGCGGCAGCCACACCAGCCAGAGCGAGTCCGGTCGTCGCCGTGGACATGCCGAACCTCTCCGTGAAGAGGGCGCCGCTGAACACGAGTGTGCCCGCCCACGCCGAGTTGGCAAAGAGCTCGCCGAGTGCCCACCGCCTTGCCTCGCGACGGCCGAGGAGCCCTGCGAGCGAACCACGCGCGCCTGACAGAGGTGCGTCTCCGGGCCTCCGCACGACCGCGACACCGACGAGGAGCGCCGCCGGGAGTGGGAGCGCGACAAACGCAAGCCGCCAGTTGACCTCCGCGACGACCCCGATGATCGGCATGCCGACGATCCAGGCCGCCGGCGGTCCTGCGAGCGCGTGTGCGACGACTCGCGTCCGGCTCTCGGGCTCGCTCCACGAGGCGGTAGCGGCGACGCCCGCGGCGATCAGGGTCGCGACACCTGCCCATGCCGGGACCTGCGCTGCCGCGAGGAGAGCGAACGTCGGTGCGACAGCGCTCGCAATCGAACCGAGAGCCAGAAGGGCGCTCCCGACGCCGAGAAGCGCGCGGGGCGAGAAGCGAACAAGTGAGCGACCCGCTGCGACCGCGACGAGCGTGGCGAGCGGTGCGGCGAGGATGCGGAGCTGGCCTGCCTCCGCGATGGAGACGTCGAAGTCCGCAGCGACATCACTCAGAATCGGAGCGAGTGTCAGGATGCCCGCCTGGCTTGCGAAAAGGGCGAGAAAGAGCACGACCGATGGAGACCCGAGGCTCGGGACGGGTGACCTTTCGAGCCCCCGCGATGAGATCGCGATGGATGGGAAGACGCTCACCCCTGAAGGATCGATCGAAGCGCGCGCTCTCCGCAGTGGAGCCGACCGGCCGCTAGAGGTGCGGGAAACCGCACCTTGTTCGCACGGCGGCCACTGGGCGACCCGACATGCACGAGGGGCGCCGGGTCGACTACCTCGCCAGAAGTGATAGTTCGACCCACGCGGGACCGCAGAGGCGGGCCTTTCTCTCGGAAGAGACTTGAGGCGAGTCCCCTTACGAGGCATCGGTCCGCCGCAGCCACCCATGCCCTCGCGAATCGCCGCGACAGTGAGGGGCCTGGTCGCCGGAAGATCTACTTGAGGCCGAGGCGACGGATTAGCGGGTTGAGTCGGCACTCGTACTACGGCAGCGTTGCGCGTTGCCCTGATTGCAGGAGTTTGAGTGCGCGATGCGCACACTCTCCACATGCGCCTTGGTCTCGTGCTGCTCCTAGCTGCTGCGTTGTTCGCGGTCGTCCCGTCAGATTCGCTCGCCATTCGCTTCGCTGACACGCCTTGCGTCGAGTCCGGGCCTGCTCGCGCTTGCCCGGCAGGCGAGGTTGGAAGTCCATATGTCGTTCGGCTCAACGGAGAAGGCGGGTGCGGTCCTGCCCTTCCCTATCAGTACAGAGTCCTGAACGGGTCCTTGCCACGCGGCCTTGCACTCGACAAGGACGGATTACTCCACGGCACACCCGCTATGGCGGGCACCTGGTCCTTCTGGGTCGAGTTGAGCGACGAGGACCCACCCTCGGCGGCTTGGTGCAGGCCAGTGAAGTCGGAGCGCGAGTTTGTCGTGACGGTTGCTGCTCCACCAGCTACTGTCGGGTCTGCCTACGCGGTACAGGCCAGCGCCAGCGGGGTCGGCACGTTAGCGTGGTCGGTCGCCTCAGGGGCGCTTCCACCCGGCCTCGTGCTGAGTCCGACCACGGGTTCTATCGTCGGCACGCCTGCGGTCACGGGCACGTTCGCGTTCAGGCTCGCGGCGACAGACACTCGCGGCGTCACTGCCACTGTGGACCTCACCATCCATGTCTATCCACACCTGACGCTCGCGACGACACGACTAGCTCCCGCCAGAGTCGGTCGGTCGTACCGAGCAACCGTGCGGGCGAGCGGCAGCGTGCAGCCCCTGACCTTCCACGTTCGCTCTGGCCGTCTGCCGACCGGGGTACGCCTCAACACGAAGACCGGTGTGCTCGACGGCAAGCCGCGCAAGTCAGGCATTTATCGGGTCACGATCGAGGCGCAGGACGGCTTGCGTCGGAGAGCGAGCCAGGCCTACGTCCTCACGGTGCAGCAGCCTGCGCCCCGGCGAGCCTGAGGATTACGAAGAGGGTCCTGTCCGGGCCAGGCCAGAGTTCGCGGAGCACCTCCGCGCTCGTGCGGCGAACGAGTCTGCGCAAGACGAGTGCGACCAGAATCGCGTCGTCCGCCTGACCGGCGACTGGGATGAAGTCCGGGACGAGGTCGAACGGGAGCGCGAGGTAAGGGACGAGCGCCGCAGCGAGTACCTTGCTCCCGCGAGGCACACGCGGGTCACGAAGCAGCCGCGAGAACAGGATGAGGCAGTCAGGCACGAAGCCCGCGAGCGCCCGTGCGTCAGTTCGCCTGCCAAGCACGATGAACGCGAGTACAAGCAGGAGATAGGTAGCGAGCATCGCGCTCCCGACCCACAGCGGCCATCCCACCACGACCCTCAGTATGGGTATGGGGCTGGGTCGGTTCGCCTGCGCCCCTGCAGCTCATCGCTCCCACCGTTCGCCTCTCGACGGGCGAGTGGCTCGCTTCCCTCGTGAGTTCTCCACCCCTACCTCCCGCTCGCGAAGTGCTCGGGCGTCGTGGTCACGGGTAGCCCGTGCGGCTAGTGGTCGAGAGCGCGGATTCGGGGCAACCGATCCCAGAGAGGTCTCAGCAGGGGATCCGAGATCCTGCTAACCAGCGTCACGAGCCAGAGAACGAGACTCTTCGCCGGTCGCGTGACGAGCATAGCGGCGACCCAGCCGACGAGCGCCCCGGCGAGAACGTCACTCGGGTAGTGCATCCCGAGGGCGACGCGGGACAGCCCGATCAGTGTTGCGGTGACGAGAAAGGGAATCCCGCCACGTCGGGACAACGCAAGAACGGCGAAGGCAATCGCGAAAGCCGCAGTCGCGTGGTCACTTGGAAATGAGGGGTCGGCCGACGGAGTCGACAACAAGTGGTCGGAGGCTGGATGAGTCGTATACGGCCGCGCTCGATCCCAGATGACGTGCGCGATGACCTGGTTGGCGAGCATCGCGAGCGCGGCAGACCCGAGTGCGGAAGCACATGCGAGTTTCCACTTCAGGGCGCCGTATGGACGAGCAAGGAACCAAAGGCCAACCGTCGCCACGGCATACAGGGTTACGACGGGTCCTGCGAGAAAGGTGACCGGGTCCTCGAGCCAGTCGCGCATGACGACGCCCGAGTTGATCGCGTGCAAGAGAGCCCAGTCCAAGCGTGGAACCGTAGCGGTTAGCCTCGGCAGCGCAGAGGAGTGCCTCCCCGCCCTAGCGAGCCATTACTTGCCGGAGCTGCGAGCGCACTGGGTGCGACCGATTTCGCGGGGTCGTTCGCAGCGAGCGCTCGCGACGAAGTGGTCGACCAAGTGTCGACCTCGGCGCTGACGCGTCATGGCTCCACTCCCATGCCGGGACGGGTTCAAGCCATGTTTGGCACTGCCTGGCGAGGGATGGCGCTCTCAGCCTCGAACGAGATGAAAACGGGACGATCTCCCCGTTTCGGGGGAGCCTCCACCGACTAGGCGTGCGCACACTCGATGGTGTGTTGTGGCGGCGGCTGACGAAATTCCACGCCAGGGAGGCGGAAACAGGGCTGGACAGCACCGCCGACGAATGGCGACGCGAGGCGGCGATCCAGGAGCTCGAGAGCGTCATGTGGCGCGTCGGAGTCCTGACAGCGACCGCGCACGAGCTGGTCGAGGACATGGAGGAACCGGGAAGTGAGCCGTCGCCTCGGCCCGCCGTGCTCTCTGATGCGCGCGAGCTGGTCAAGGTCATCGACGTGCACGAGCGCGAGCGCGAACTGTGGCCTCCGCATGCCTGGCTCTCCGCCGCGCAGGTCTGCGGCGTCCTGCTGGGCCTATACGCGATCTTCTTCGACAGGCTGACGAACGTCGCGCTTCTCGTCGCCGCAGTGGGGCTTCTCTTCATCCGACGCGTCTTGGGCTCGCCGTGGCCGTAATTCGGCTGGTCGCCTACCTCGTGGGTGTCGCTTCGATGGGGGTGATTGCCCAGGGCGCCGTTGGCGGCGCGCTTCACGACATGGTGTGGACCACCCCGGAGCGCACGGCCCCGGGCGGGGCGCGGATTGTCACGGAGACGGAAACGGTCAGGGGAGTGACGGTGACGCGCGCAGGCGCTCCCGGCGAGAACGCGCCCGCGCCAGCCACGACGAAGTTCATCACCGTTCCAGGCCCTACGACGACGACCACCGTGCTCGGTCCGGCTGCGACCACCACCGTCTCCGGCAAGACAGAGACCGTGCCTGCGCCCGGCTCCACGGTCGCCACAACCGTGCCCGGGCCAGCGACCACGACGACGGTGCCAGGCCCAGCCACGACGATGACGGTGCAGGGGGCCGTGGTGACGACCACCGTGCCGGGCCCGACGGAGACGGTGACCGTGACGGTGACAGAGGCCTGCGATCCTCCGCCGAAGAAGCCTTCGAATCCCCCGTGTCCTCCCCATAAATAGGCGTGGCGGTGGTCCGGCGGTTCAGTCCGTCTGCGGGCTGCGCGGGATCCCGCCTGGTTCATGGATTGTGGGATCGGCGGTCGTGGGGCGAGGAAGCTCGTGTGGGCCAGCGTTCGGGACTGACCCCTAAGGGGCTCTCCTGTCGCAAAAAGCTCAACCCGCTAGCCGATCTGCTCGGCCAGCCCGATGAGAATGCCCTCGGGGCCTCGGACGTAGCAGAGCCGATACACGTCTTCGTA
The DNA here is from genome assembly GCA_963805135.1 of uncultured Gaiellaceae bacterium. GTDB lineage: Bacteria > Actinomycetota > Thermoleophilia > Gaiellales > Gaiellaceae > GMQP-bins7. The sequence goes on from CAWDSX010000006.1 coordinate 44,673, forward strand.
CTGGACCACTTCGTCGACGAGCTGCGCGCCGTGTCTGCGGAGCCGGGCGAGCGTATCGTCGAGGTCGTCCACGGCGAACATGACACGCAGGTAGCCCAGAGCGTTCACCGGGGCGTTCCGGTGATCGGCGACCACAGGCGGCGCGAGAAATCGCGAGAGTTCGATCCGGCCGTGGCCGTCCGGCGTACGCATCATGGCGATCTCGACGCGCTGGTCGCGCAGTCCAGTGACGCGCCCTGACCAGTCTCCTTCGATCATGGCTCGCCCTTCGAGTTCGAGGCCGAGCTCGGCGAAAAAAGTGATAGCGGCATCGAGGGATTCCACCACGATGCCGACGTTGTCCATCCGTTGAAGCGTCACGCGCCCACCTTAGTCCTGTTGTCGCTTCGACACGCCCACCGGACGAGCGCACCGGCTGACGGTTGCGCCGTCGGCACGAGGGCTTCGCGGTTCGTTCCCCTCCCGCTGACGGGGCTCGAGGATCCTCGCTCGAAACCCAGTCGGTAGCGGACAATCCCGTGCTCTCCGTCCTCAACGCGTCGAGCGGGATGGAGCATCGTTGTCGAGTGAGCGACGAGACCGAGCTCCGTGTCCACCGGGAACAGCGCGCCAGCGGCGGAGGACGCTCGGCCTCCTCGGGTGGTTCGGAGGGAGACTACCGACGGGCTACGAGCGCGTAGTCCTGAGGGCCGAAGACCACCTGGTTGAGGCGCGCGACATTAGCTGCGAGCGCGACGCGCGCGTCGTCGAAGGCGGGGTCGGGCGGCAGCTCGACCGGCCGCAGACGCTCCTCCGCAGCGGGCTCGTTCAGGAACCGCACCTCGGTGCGCGCA
>CAWDSX010000007.1:0-73244 GCA_963805135.1 uncultured Gaiellaceae bacterium
CCACGCATTGCTTGGATTTGCTGTTGGTGCTTGTTCCGTATGAGAACGGGTACTCGTTGGTGCCGTGGAGCGGTGCCGCGGTACTTGACGATGCGCAGCCGGCGGGTCGAGAGCTGTTCCGTGACGCGGTGGTCGAGCACGATGACGCAGTCGGAGACGTACTCCTCGAGGCCCTGGCGGGTGAGGGTGCCGTCGCCGCGCTCGCCGGTGATGACCGCGGTCACGCCCTTGTCCTTGAGCCAGCGGAACAGCCGGCGCAGCTCGGCGCGGAGGATGGCGGCGTTGGACAGGCCGCCGAAGAGCGTCTCGATGGTGTCGAGCACGACGCGCTTCGCGCCGATCGAGTCGATGGCGTGGCCGAGGCGGATGAACAGGCCTTCGAGGTCGTACTCGCCGGTCTCCTCGATCTCGCTGCGCTCGACGTGGACGTAGTCGACCACCAGCTTGTTCTGCTCGGCCAGCTCGTCCAGGTCGAAGCCGAGGGAGCGGACGTTCTGGGCCAGCTCCTCGGCGGTCTCCTCGAAGGCCATGAAGACGCCGGGCTCGCCGAACTCGGTCGCGCCGCGGACGAGGAACTCCATCGCGAGCAGCGTCTTGCCGCAGCCGGCGCTGCCGCAGACCAGCGTGGGCCGGCCGCGCGGCAGGCCGCCGCCGGTGATTTCGTCGAGCCCCTGGATGCCGGTCGCGGCCTTGGGGAGCGAACGACTCTTCGGGTTGTGGCTGATCGCCCCTTTCGTTTCCTTCCCCATGAAGTCCTCCGAGAGGCGCGTCAGGCCACGTATAGTGGACACAGTGTCACTCTCGTCCTCACCCTGGATCTGCACTCATATTATCCCAGTCCAAGCGCAGTTCTGGGTGGCGCACGATAGGGGTGCCATCGCCACTCCAGGCTACGCTTTAGACACATGGCGCGGCGGGGTCTCCTGACGGCGGGGGAGGGGTCGACGGCCGAGGACGACGTGCGGCCGCGGATCCACCTTCTGTCAGACCGAACGGCCGCCATCGTCGCTGGCTGCACCTCGACCGCTGGAGGTGGGTCGGTCGCTCGAGTGAGACCGCGGACCGGAGCAAGGCACAGTTGAGGCAGGACGAACCTCACTGATGCCCGCCCAGCGTGCCCCGCGCTTCTTGCTCAGCGGGACCTCCTGCCACGCGCCATCCGGCTTTTTCCGTTCCCTCATCACTGCCCTCACTGTCCGCGCGATCTCATGGCCGCGGCCACCGGGCCGTGCTCGGCTCGCGCCTCCTACGTCATCGGCCTCGCGGTCTTATCCAGCACGAACCCCGAACCCCGCCGGCTTCGTCCACACCTTGGTGAACTCGGCGCCAAACAGCAGGATCTGCGCCGAGTAGTAGACCCAGACCACGATGATGACGAGGGAGCCGGCGGCTCCGTACGCCGAGGCCACTGCGCTCTCCCCCAGATAGAGGCCGATAACGAACTAACGATCTCGGTCACACGGCGCCCGGTTTTCGGCATCACTCCCCAGATTGTGTTGAGCCCATCCTGAAGCTCACCGAAGAGCCCCCACAGGCCGAACACCAGAGGAAAGAGCGCCACGCGGTCCCCCCCCAGTGTCTCGGTGCGCGCGCTCCGAGTCGTCGCTTCGATCGCGGCCGCGCCCTGCTCCCCAATGAGTTCGCGGATCTGCCCAAGAATCTGGCCTTCCGCGTCCTGGCCGAGCAGGAATCCCGCCAACGCGATGACCAGCACGAGACCGGGAGTCAGGGCAAAGATCGTGTAGTAGGCGAGGGCCGCGCCCAGGCGCTGCGCCCGGTCCTCATACCAATCCCGGAAGGTGGCGGCCAGCAGCGACCATATATCCTGCATGGACCCTACATCTTACATTCTGGGGCCGTGGTCCACCGGTGGCGCGGGGCCTCCTCCCCGCGGCGGTCAGAGCGAGCTCCACACGGGCCACTTCAGAGGAGGGCAGCGCGCCGCAGCTTCGACGCATACTGAAGACGTAGCGCCGTCCCGGAATCGATGTCGCGTGTCGAGTGAACCGCCTGGGTTCTCCGGAGGCTCCATTTCCCTGAGAGGATGGGAGCCATGGCCAGACCCAGTCGGTTCTCCCCGGAAGTGCGCGAGCGTGCCGTCCGGATGGTCTGCGAGCACGCTTAGGACCACCCCTCACAGTGGGCCGCGATCACGTCGATCGCGACGCGGCCGAACCAGCTGTGGGTCGCCGATCTGACGTACGTGGCGACCTGGCGGGGCTTCGTGTACGTGGCCTTCGTCATCGACGTCTTCTCGCGGCGGATCGTCGGGTGGCGGGCCTCCAGCTCGCTGCGCAGCGATCTCGCCCTCGATGCCCTGGAGCAGGCGCTCTACGCTCGCCCGATCGGCCAGGCCGACCGGCTGGTGCATCACAGCGATCGGGGGGTTCAATATCTGTCGATTCGCTACACGGAGCGGCTGGCCGAGGCCGGGATCGAGCTGTCGGTCGGGAGCACCGGGGATTCGTACGACAACGCGCTGGCCGAGACCGTGATCGGGCTGTTCAAGACGGAGGAGATCCATCGGCGCGGGCCCTGGAAGGGCCTGGAGGACGTCGAGTTCGCGACCCTCGAGTGGGTCGCGTGGTACAACGGGCGCCGCCTGCTTGAACCGCTCGGCTACGTCCCGCCGGCCGAGTTCGAGCAGGCTTCGCCACCCGACAGTTCTGGATCAAAGCGTCTGAGCTGGCCCCGGCGGAATGCGACGCGATCTCCGCCGCCGTCCGCGGACTGCCGCCAGCCACGACCTCCCGCGGGTGGACCTGGCCCAGCGCCCGCCGGAGGAGCCCGACACCCGCCCCCGGGACCTCTGGGGATGGGCCGACCGATGCCGCCGTGGGTCGTGACCCCGCACGGCCCCGGGGGACGACTGGGCCCAGCCGTGGCGCCTGGGGGTCCTGACCACCCCGGGGCGACGCCGCGGTCGCCGAGCTCCGGGCGCCTGACCCGCGGTCACCACCGCAGCACCCCGACGTCGGGGAGGGCCGCCGCGGTCTCCCACACCAGGGCCGGGCAGCTCCGAGTGCAGCCGGTCCCGCTCCGGGGTCCCACACCGGGATGAGCCGCCACCACCCGTCGCCGATCGGGATGGGCAGCTGCTCCTGGAGGTGGCCGCAGACGATGGCGGCTCTGTTGACCTGGTTCGGCGTATTGCTCGTCTCCAGGATGTAGGCTCGCGACGCCACTTCGAGCGACTGCACCATGTTCTGCTCGACCAAGAGGACCGAGAGCCCGTCGGCGCTAAGGCCGCGGGATGAGCGTGAACATCCTCGACGAGCAGCGGCAATAGTGCCGAGCGAGGGCTCGTGCAGGATGAGCAGGCGCGGCTCGGCCATCAGCCCGCGTCCGATCGCCAGCATCTGCTGCTCTCCTCCCGAAGACGTCCCGGCCGTCTGGCCCGTGCGCTCGGAAAGACGGGGGAAGGCGGCGAAGACGCGTCCAGATTGGCGCCGCGCCGCGATCGGCCGCGACGGTAGCTGCCGAGCTCGAGGTTCTCGCGCACGCTCATATTGGGGAAGTTCTTGCAGCCCTGCGGGACATGGATCAGCCCAGCTGCTCGATGGCCGCGCTCGGAGCGCCGTCGATCCGCCTGCCGGCGAAGCGGATCTCGCCCGAGCATTGCGGCAAGAGCCCGGAGAGGGCGCGGTTGAGCGTTGTCTTGCCGGCGCCGTTCGAGCCTAAGATGGCGACGATCTCGCCGGCTCGACCGTCAACGCCCGTGCGTCGTGACGACCGTGACCCTATGACGCCGGGACAGCGCCGAGATGATCCGCAGGCTTCGGACGCGGCCGCCGGTCGTCGACGGCCACAGTCCGCCCATTTTGACCCAGAGGATTCGCATAGAAGGTCGATGACCTGCGGATGGCGCGCACCGTCTGCGGGGTCTCGCCCTCGCAAAACATGCGCTGCCAGATTTCGAGATTCACCAGCAGCCACAGCCGATCGCCGTGCGCGCGCGTCCCGCCCGGTGCTCGTCGGCCAGTGCGCACGGCGCGCGGATCGAAGAACCCGCGGCTCGAGCGCGCGGGCCGAGCACGAACTCCTCCACGACCGGCCAGAAGCGCCGCGCAGCCAGCGGCCGACCGGCACCGGGAAATCCCATCTTGCGGCGCGTGAGGATCTGCGGGCGGCATGAGGTCCCGCACCGCCGCGCGCAGATGGCCTTGGTCGTCCACCCGCGCAGCTTGAGCCGCTCCGGCAGCGCCGCGACGTGCTCGACGAGGCGGTCGTCGAGGAACGGCACGCGGCTCTCGATCGACGCCGCCATGCTCATCTGGTCCTGCTTCATCAGCAGCTCGAGCAGATAGGTCTGCAGATCGGCGCGGCTCATGCGATCGAGCATGGCGCCCGCGCGCTTCCGTCGATAGCAGCGCACGCTGGACGGCGTACGGGTCGCGGCCGCCTGCAGTCGACGGGACGCCAGCAGCCGCGCTGCGAGGCCTCGGGAACACCGCGAAGTTCTCGAAGAACAGACTGCGGTGACCCGGCTCGAGCGCGAGGAAGCGTCGGCTCGCGTAGCGCCGCGACGCTCGGCGGCAGCGCGCTCGCACGCATCGCCGCACCGTGCCGGCGCAGCGCCCGCGCGGCGCAATCGCCCAGTACGGCCGCCCGAGGCGCGCGTTCCAGAGCGTCACGCGGTAGCGGTTGTAGCCGAGGAACAGCTCGTCGGCGCCCTCGCCGGTCAGCACCACCTTGACGTGCTCGCGAGCCAGCCGCGAGACGAAATAGAGCGGCACGCTGGACGGAAACGCGATCGGCTCGTCCTCGTGCCAGACCAGGTCGGGCAGCGCGTCGAAGAACTCGCTCGGGCGTCGACGACGACCTCGCGGTGCTCGGCGCCGATCGACGCTCGGCCACCAGCCGCGCGTAATCGAGCTCGTTGGCCTCGCGCTCCGCGAATCCGACCGCGAAGGTCCGGACCGGCTCGTTCGATCGCTCGGCGCCATCAGCGCCGGCCAGCGCGCTCGAGTCGAGGCCGCCCGACAGGAACACGCCGAGCGGCACGTCGCTCATCAGATGGCTGCGACCGCCGCCTCGAGCCGAGCGCGGAGCCCGTCGCCTCGCGCGTGAATGCGTTGCCGCGGGCCGACTGGCCGTGCCGGCAGCTGCCAGTAGCGGCGCGTGCGCGATCGCCTTCGGCCGGCGACCACGAGAGCACGTGACCCGGCAGCAGCTTCGAATCCCGCGGAAGAACGTGTCCTCCGCCGAGACGAAGCGCGTCGCGAGAAACTCGGGCAGCACCTCCTCGTTGAACGCCGGCCGAATGGAGCCCGCGGCAGAACCGCCTTGATCTCCGACCCGAACAGCAGCTCGGTGTCGGTGCAGCGTAGTAGAGCGGCTTGATGCCCAGCCGGTCGCGCGCGAGCAGCAGCGGCGATGCGATGCGATCCCAGATGGCAAAGGCGAACATGCCCTGCAGGCGCTCCACGGCACCGGTCCCTCTTCCTCGTAGAGGTGCAGGATGGTTTCGGTGTCGCAGCGCGACCGATAGCGATGGCCGCTGCGCCTCGAGCCCGGCCGGAGCTGGGCGTGGTTGTAGATCTCGCCGTTGTGCACCACAAAGACGCTGCCGTCCTCGTTGCACATCGGCTGCTGGCCGGCGTCGACGTCACGATGGCCAGACGCCGGTGCGCCAGGCCGACCGGACCGTCGACCATGAGCCCCTCGCCGTCGGGACCGCGATGGCTGAGGACGTCGCGCATCCGCAGAGACGGTGCTCCTCCACGCGTTCACGCGGATCGAATTTCAGGATGCCGGCAATGCCGCACATGGGTTCAGTCTCGCGTCACGAGGACGACACCATCGTCGACGCGCACGGTCTCGCCGGAGTCCTCGAGGAACAGGCCGGCCGGAAGGCGGTCCTCGTCGTAGACGAGCCGCACTGGAGGCGGCGAGGTCAGGCCGTCCGCATCCGGCAACAGCAGGGTCAAGACGCGCCAGGGCGGCACGATCGTGGCCGAGAGATCAATGAGCATGGGGGCCGGTCGGCGTTCACCGTAGGTGGGAGCCACCCACCCGCGAATGGGCTGTCGCGCCCCCGATTCGAGGCTGGTTCGCACACGGGTGGCGGCCGATGTGAACGGCCTGACCCACAGCGCGCGGCCCCGCGGCGTCTCGACGCGCGCCCAGCGATGGGGCCGAGCGCCACCTGCAGCGGCGCGAACTGGAACGTCAATCGACCTGGTGAGCAATTGGCCGCTGCTGGCCTCGGCTCGGTTCGGTCTTTGCTGACCGCGTTGCCGATCAGGACGATGGCGGTCCGCACGAGGAACCGATCACGGCCCCGAGCCTATAGCGCCTCCTGCATAGAGTGCGGCCGTGCCGATCCGGCGGCTGCTCGTCGCGAACAGAGGAGAGATCGCGCTCGCGTGTTCCGCACGTGCCGCGCGCTGGGGATCGAACCGTTGCCGTCGCGGCGCCCGACGACCTCAGGTCGTTGCATGCCCGCTTGGCTGACGCGACCGTGGAGATCTCGAGCTACCTTCACTCCGAGGACCACATCCGGGCTGCACACGAGGCCGCTGCGGACGCGGTCCACCCCGGCTACGGATTCCTCGCGGAGAACGCCGACTTCGCAGAAGCGGTCGATGCGGCGGGGCTGACGTGGATCGGCCCGCCGCCCGACGCACTTCGGCTCGGCGGCGACAAGGTGGCGGCGAAGCGGATCGCGCACGAGGCGGGAGTTCCCGTGCTCCCGGACGGGCGGCCGGAGGCGATCGGGTTTCCGCTGCTCGTCAAGGCCGCAGCTGGCGGCGGCGGGCGTGGGATGCGGGTCGTCCACTCCAGGGAGGAGCTCGACGAGGCGCTGGCCGCAGCCGAGCGCGAGGCGGCCGGCGCGTTCGGCGACGGCACGCTCTACTGCGAGCGCTACCTGGAGCGACCACGCCACGTCGAGGTGCAGCTGATCGCCGATGCGCATGGCGGCGTGATCGCGCTCGGCGAGCGCGACTGCTCGGTCCAGCGGCGGCATCAGAAGGTGCTCGAAGAAGCCTCCGCTCCGCTGCTCGACGCCGTGCTCCGCGGGCGCCTCTACGACGCCGCCGTCGCCTTCGGCCGCGCGGTCGGGTACCGGAGCGCCGGGACCGTCGAGTTCGTCGTCGACGGTGACGACTTCTTCTTCCTCGAGCTCAACGGGCGAATCCAGGTCGAGCACCCGGTGACCGAGGCCGTCACCGGCCTCGATCTCGTCGAGCGCCAGATCCGGATCGCGGAGGGCGAGACCCTGGCGCCCGTGGTCGAGCCGACCGGCCACGCCGTCGAGGTGCGCTTGTATGCGGAGGATCCGAGGACGTTCCTCCCCCAGGCGGGTCGCGCTCAACGCCTGCGGCTGCCGTCCGGTGCGGTTCGCGTCGACCGGGCGTCGAGGAGGGCGACGAGATCGGCCTCGCGTACGACCCGATGATCGCGAAGCTGATCGCGCACGGCGCTTCGCGCCCCGACGCCCTCGACCTGCTCACGGAGGCGCTCGCCGAGGCCGAGGTCAGCGGCGTGACGACGAACCTCCCGTTCCTGCGCTGGCTCGTCGCGCACCCGGTCGTCCGTGCGGGAGAGGCCACGACCGCCTTCCTGACGGAGTACCCGCCGCTCTCGGCACCGCCGCTCCTCCGCCCCGCCGCGGCGTTCCGTGGGCCGTGGCGCCTCAACCTCCCGGCGCCGCCGCCCGCCGCGCCGCCGGACGTCGACGTCGAGTCGCACCGCCCGGGCGCCTCGCCGGGCGAGAGCACGGTCACCGCGCCGATGCCGGGGACGGTGATTCGCGTCGAGGTCGAGCCGGGCGACACCGTTCGCGCCCGCCAGCCGCTCGTCGTCCTCGAGGCGATGAAGATGGAGATCCCGGTGTCGTCGCCATTCGACGGCACGGTGACGGACGTGCACGTGTCCGCGGGCGACCGCGTCGCCGGCGGTGCGGTGATCGCCGAGCTCGAGAGCTAGGTCGCGGCTGCCGGCGCCGGGCGAGAGAGCGCCACGCGGTAGCGCCAGAAGATCAGCCCAGCGGCGATCAGCGCCCCGACGACGGCCCAGAGGTACGACCCGGCGTCGCCGAAGTCCGGCTTCACGGTCATGTCGTAGACGATGAGGAACAGTAGGACGAGGTCGAGCCGCGTCATCATGATCAGCCGCGCCGTCCTCGGCCCGGCATCCGGAGCGCCGACCTCGTTGAGCTTCCCGACCCGCCCGGACTCGGGCCCGAGGAAGAGCAGGCCCGCAAAGAACGTCGTCGCGTAGAGCACGAGCGCGATGACGATCCAGTCGTCGCCGAAGCCGTAGAAGTCGGCGTCGAGGACCATCAACACGCCGGTCAGGAACGCAAGCAGCGACGCGGGAAGGAACGTCCGGAGGGCGATGAACTCGATGTCCTCGCCAACTGCTGCAACGCGGGCCGGATCCCGGAGCATCGTCGCCCGGACGGCGAAGAGCTGCATCATCAGCCCGCCGCCGATCCAGATGATCGCCAGCGACACGTGCGCGAACAGCAGGAACGAGTATCAGCTCACGAGGCCTCTTCTCAGGTCCCGGGTTTGACGACCATCACGAACACGATCACGAGCAGGACGAGGATGAGGATCCTCGCGAGAAAGATGAGCCGACTCATCTCGGCACCGAGCGCCGGACTCGGTCCCTCGGTCGCCATGCGCATCCCGACACGGCTCAGTGCGCGGCTGAGGTAGCCGAACCCCGTGAACGACACCGCGGCCCAGCCGATGAGGCCGAGCACGACGAACCACTCACTCCAATCCCAGTTGCCCTCGTTCACGAGCAGCACCCCCGACACGAGGACGACGAGCGACGCGGGCATGAAGACCCAGCGCACGACGACGCTTGTGTCCTTGCCGAGTGCCGCCGAGCGGGCCGGATCGCCTGACGTCTTCGCAAGCGCCGAGAACACCTGTACCGCGACGGCGCCCCCGATCCAGAGCGCCATGGCGGAGAGGTGGAGGAACAGCCAGAGCTCGTACCAGGTCATGCGCGCGCCTCCCCTCGGACCCTGTCGAGGAACCAGCCGACGGTGACGTTGACGAGCCAGACGACGATCGTTGCGCCGACGTACGTCCAGAAGCCGTCGATCGAGAAGTTCGGCGTCAGCCACTCGGCGAGCGCGAGCATGAGCACGTTGATCGCAAAGTACGCGAGCCCGAACGTGAGGACGATGAGCGGCAGCGTGAGGATCGCGAGGATCGGCTTGATGATCGTGTTGCCGATCGTGAGGATCGCGGCCGCGAAGATCAACGACCCCCAGCGGCCGATCGTGATGCTGCTGAACATCCAGTCGACGACGATCAGCGCCAGGATGTTGAGGCCCCACCGGATGAGGAGGGCGATCCAGATCATGGCGTCCCCGCCGCAGTTCTCCGCGCCTAGAAGATCTTCTGAAGCTTCATGGCCGCGCCCATGTCGCCCTTGATCTTGAGCTTGCCCGTCATGTATGCGGTGGTCGGGTTCTGTTCGCCCGCGACGATCTTCTCGAAGTTCTCCTCGCTCGTCGAGAACGTGCAGTCGGCGTCAGCTGCGCCGTCGGTGACCGTGATCGCGCCGTCGGCGATCGGCGACCGTCCAGACACCGGCGCCCTCGATGTCGAACACGTACGTGTTGTTCATCCCCTCGATCCGGTCCGGGGTCACGCGGGTCGGCAGCCCCTCGAAGAACTCCTGCACAGTGCCCATCGTCTCGGCCTCTCCTTGTCGCTTGCGAACGGCGCGGAGCCTAACGCGCTGGCTACCATCGCCGCGGCGTGGACTTCGACCTCACTCCCGAGCAGGAGCTGATCCGCGAAACCGTCCGCACGTTCGCCCGGGAGCGCGTCGAGCCCGTCGCGGCGGAGCTCGATGCGACCGGACGCTTTCCGTACGAGCTCGTCTCGGAGCTCGGCGAGCTCGGCCTCATGGGCCTCCCCGTGCCCGAGCAGTACGGAGGCGCCGGGGGCGACACGGTGTCGTATGCGATCGCGATCGAGGAGCTCACGCGCATCGACTCCTCGGTGGCCATCACCGTCGCCGCGCACACCTCGCTCGGCACGATGCCGATCCTGCTCTACGGCTCCGAGGAACAGAAGGAGCGCTGGTTGCCCGACCTGGCGTCCGGACGACGGCTCGCGGCGTTCGGCCTCACTGAGCCCGACGCCGGCTCCGACGCCGGGGCGACCAGAACCACTGCCGAGCTGCGTGACGGCTCCTGGGTCATCAACGGCTCGAAGCTCTTCATCACGAACGCGGGCACCGACGTGACCTGGGGCGTGACCATCACCGCGCGCACGGGCGAGGACGAGATCTCGAACATCGTGGTCGAGAACGGCACGCCGGGCTATGTCGTCTCGGGGCCGATGAAGAAGCTCGGCTGGCGTGCGTCCGATACGCGCGAGCTGTCCTTCGAGGGGTGCACCGTTCCCGAGTCGAACCTCCTCGGGCTGCGCGGCGAGGGCTTCAAGCAGTTCCTCGAGATCCTCGACGGCGGGCGAATCTCCGTCGCGGCGATGGGTGTCGGCCTCGCCCAGGGCGCCTACGACCTCGCATTTGCATACGCACAGGAGCGGGAGCAGTTCGGCAAGCCGATCGCGTCGTTCCAGGCGATCCGCTTCAAGCTCGCAGACATGGCGACGGAGATCGAGGCCGGGCGCGCGCTCGTGCACAAGGCCGCCTGGCTGAAGGACCAGGGTCGCGAGTTCGCACGCGAGGCCGCGATGGCGAAGCTCTACACGGGGGAGCTCTCGAATCGCGTCGCGAACGCGGCACTCCAGATCCACGGCGGATTCGGCTACATGGAGGAGGCGGCGGTCTCGCGCCTGTACCGCGACCAGAAGATCCTCGAGATCGGCGAGGGCACGAATGAGGTGCAGCGGATGGTCATCGCTCGCCATCTCGGTCTGTAGCGCGGTCGCGCTCGTTTCGCGGCCCCGGCGGCGGCGCACGTCGTCGCATCGCCGACGTTCCTTCCGAGCAAGAGCGCCGAGTCGATCAGCCTCGAGGTGCCCAACGAGCGCTCCGACCCGATGACCTCGTTCACGGTGACCGCCCACGACGGTCTGGAGATCGAGCACGCCCACCCGGTCGACGGCTGGAACGGCACGGTCGAGGACGGTGCGGCAACCTGGACGGGCGGCTCGCTCCCCGCGAGCGAGACCGCGACCTTTGGCGTCACGTTGAAGGCGGACGTCGAGCCGGGCGTCGAGACGCTCCAGGCCAAGCAGGGCTACGACTCGGGCGCGGTCGTCGAATGGCCGGTCGCGCTCACCGTGACTCCGGCAGAGCAGAGCCCCTCCGAGAACCTCGCGCTCGCAGGCGTTGTCGGCCTCCTCGGCGTGCTCGTCGTCGTCGCGGTCGCGATGTTCGCGTGGCGCCGCCGGTCTAGCGCCTGAGCACGACCGTCGCCACCATCTTGTCGACCAGGGTCTGATTTCGCGGGCGCCACAAAGGCCAGAGCACGCTCAGCAAGAGCGGGATTGCCCAGGCGAAGAGATACAGCCCGATGACGCTCCCGACGAGCGCGAGGTCGATGCAGACGGCGACCGCGCGCCTGCCTCAGCTGGCGTAGACGACGTCGGGAGCTCCGTCCGTGGTCACCACGCTGCATGAGTCTCGCAGCGACCCGGCTCGAATCCCTGCCGCCTCGCACTTCAAGAGAAATAGCGGGACCCGGTGCTACGGTCGCGCGCGGCCATGATCTTCACGCAGTTCGTCGACGACGCGCTGGGGTGTGCTTCCTACCTCGTCGGCGATCCCGGGACGGGAGAGGCGGTCGTGGTCGACCCGGCATTCGCGATCGAGCAGTACCTCGCGGACGCAGAGCGGCAGGACGTGCGGATCGTTCGGGTCGTCGAGACACACACGCATGCGGACCACCTCTCGGGGCACGGACGGCTTGCGCTCGAGCACGAGATTCCGGTCAGCGTGCACCCGGCGGCCAATGCCGAGTACCCGCACGACCCGCTCGAGGACGGTGACGAGATCGTGCTCGGCGACATCGTGCTGCGCTGCATCCACACGCCCGGGCATCGCCCGGAGCACTGCTGCCTCGCGGTCAGCGACCTCACGCGCGGGACGGAGCCATGGATCGTCCTCACGGGCGACTCGCTCTTCGTCGGTGATGCCGCGCGGCCCGATCTCGCCGTCGCGGCGCGCGAGGGAGCCGAGGGTCTGTTCCATTCGCTGCGCCGGCTCGTCGAGCTCGACGACGGAGTCGAGGTCTACCCGGGGCACGTCGCCGGCTCGCTGTGCGGGAAGGCGATGAGCTCGAAGGCGTCGACGACGATCGGCTTCGAGCGTCGCTTCAACCCGGCGCTCGCGTACGACGACATCTCGCTCTTCATCGCCGAGTCCACCGGCATCTCGGCGCCGCGCCCGCCGAACATGGAGCGGATCGTGGAGATGAACCGCGGGCCGTTCATCGGTGCGCAGCCGGAGCCGACGGAGCTCGCAGCTCCGCCGCCAGACACCCAGATCCTGGACGTCCGCACGATCGAGACATTCGCGGCTGCACACCATCCGGGCGCGCTCAGCGTCCCCGTCTCTGGGACGCGCTTCTCGACGAGGGCGGCATTCGTGCTCGGCCAGGCTCCGCTCGTCGTCGTCGCGTCCGACGAAGACGAGGCGACGCTCGCAATCCGCGGGCTCCGGTCCGTAGGGCATCTCGACATCGCCGGGTACGTCCTCGGGGGCGGGTCGGAGTCGCTCGAGCTCGTCTCGGTCGAACAGCTGGACGCGCTCCTCCAAGGAGGCGCCGAGCTCATCGACGTCCGCGAGAAGGACGAGCGCGATACCGGCTACATCGCAGGCAGCCGAAACATCCCGTACCGCCTGCTCGCTCTCGGCGAGGCCAATCTGCCGCGCGACAGGCCGATCGTCACGATCTGCGAGACGGGCCCTCGTGCTGCGATCGCCGCGAGCATCCTCGCCGCGCACGGGTTCGACGCGCATCCGGTCGTGAACGGCGGCATCGACTCGTGGATGGCGGCGGGGAAGCCGACGGTCGAGTTCCGCCGCTGCGGCGGCTGAACCGACGCCAGCCGACACCCTCGACGTCAGCGATCGTCGGAGGCATCGAGCTCGAACACCCTCTCGAGGATCTCCCGCACCGCGCTCAGCGGGTCGAGCTCGCGCTCCTCGACGCGGGCGAGGACCGCGCGGAGCTCGGGGCTCTCCGCCACCGCGGCTCGCAGGTGAGCGGCCGCCCGACTCGACGCGACTGCGAAGACCTCGGCACTCAGGTTCCGGCGCCGGCGCTCGTCGAGGCGCCCGTCCCGCTCGAGCCCGGCGCGGTGCTCCTCGAGCGCCTCCCACAGCGCGGGCACGTTCTCGCCGTGGAGGGCTTCGGTGAGGAGGATGGCGGGACGCCGGTCCGGCTCCGCGAACGCGACGATCGACCGCACGTCGTTCAGCATCGTCTTCGCCGCCGGATGGTCCGACTTGTTTATCGCGATGACGTCCGGGATCTCCATGATTCCGGCCTTCAGCGCCTGCACGGAGTCGCCGGAGCCCGGCATCAGGACGAGAAGGACGGTGTCCGCGATACCCGTCACCTCGATCTCGCTCTGACCGGCCCCGACCGTCTCGACGAAGACGACGTCCTTCCCCGCCGCGTCGAGCAGGAGCACCGCCTGAAGCGTCGCCTCGGCGATTCCGCCCACGTGACCGCGCGTGCCCATCGACCGGATGAAGACGCCGGGGTCGAGGAAGTGGTCGGAGAGCCGGATGCGGTCACCCAGGAGCGCACCACGCGAGAACGGGCTCGAGGGGTCGACCGAGACGACACCGACCGTACGACCGGCCTCGCGGATGTGCCCTACCAGGGCACCGATGAGGCTCGACTTTCCGACGCCGGGAGGCCCCGTGACGCCAACGATCGCCCCGCCGCCGGTCTCGGGATAGACGTCGCGGACGAGCGGGTAGGCGAGCGGATCGCCGTCCTCCACGAGTGAGATCGCTCGCGCAAGGGCGCGACGATCGCCTGCGCGCACACCTGCAACGAGCTCGTCGAGCGTCAGCTCCCTGCGCGCCACGCCGGGACTCTATGCGCGGCGCACGTCTACGCCTGGGTGACATTGCGGCCGCGAAGCGGCCGCCTGAAGAGTTCTTCGGCGCGACCGAACTCCGCGCTAGCGGAGTTCGGTCTTGCGTGTGGATTCGGCCCTGCGCCGCGCCTCGATCTCCTCGAGGAGCGTCGCGATGCGCTCGAGACCGCTCTCGGGCCTGCCGTCGTCGACCGGCTCGTGCTCTTCAGCGTTCCCGTTCCCGTTCGCGATCGCGGCGACTGCAGACTCGGAGCTCGCCTCGAACGCGCCTCGCTCCTCCTCGACCGCGACCGGGAGCCAGCGTGTCAGAGCGAGCGCGACCACCGACGCGACGAGATAGACGACCCCGGCGCCGATCCAGACGGCGCGGGCGCCGAACGCGTCCGTCAGGACGCCGGCCGCGGCCATCGCCAGGCCGAGGACGGCGTAGTTCGAGCTCATGATCGTCGCGAGCGCGCGGCCCCGGTACTGATCCGGTGCGCCTCGCTGGACGAGCAGTCGGTTGCAGACGATGACGGAGCCGTTCCCGGCGGCGCCGCCGATCACGAACGCGACGGCGAGCCAGATCGAGCCGCTGAGCGCGGCCGCCCCCCACCCGACCCCCATCAGCACCAGCGAGCTGACGTACGTGCGCCGCAAGCCGACCTTGCCGAGCGCCGGCGCGCTCAAGAAGCTCCCGAACGCCAGGCCGACACCGCTCGCCGCCACCAGCGCCCCGAAGCCGACGTCACCGGCGTCGAGCGTGTCCTTCGCGAAGACGACCTCGGCGACGTTGACCGCGGCCGATCCGATGAGCGCGACGTTCCAGACGACGAGAACGGTCCGCAGCGGCCGGGCCGTGAAGACGAGCCGAAAGCCGTCCGCGACGTCGCGCCAGTGACCGCGGGTGAGCGAGTCCTGGGAACGAAGACGACCCTCCGGGATCCGGGCGACGAGTGCGGCAGAGAGGACGAACGTGACCGCATTCAGGGCGTACGGAACCGTCGTCCCCCACGCCGTGACGAGGAGGCCCGCGGCGACGGGACCGATCATCCACGAGAGCGTCTCGACGGTCACGACGAGCGAGTTCGCATTGACGAGCTCTTCCTCGGGCACGAGGTTCGGGATCGCGGCGTTCGCGGCCGGGAGGAAGAACCCGGTTGCGATGCCGGAGACCGCAGCGAGCGCGATGAGCCCACCGACCCCGTCCACGAACGGCAGCGCGGCGAACACGCCGAAGCGGACGAGGTCGGAGGCGATCATCAGCCGTCGCCGAGAGAGGCGGTCGACGAGGGGGCCCAGCAGGAAGCCGATGACGACGATCGGGAGGAAGTCCGCGATGAGCAGGACCGCAACCCAGACGCCCGATTCGGTCGCGTCGTAGACCTGCAGCGTGAGCGCGACGGCGGCGAGATACGTCCCGAAGCTCGACCCGGCAGTGGCGAAGAAGAGATATCCGAATGCCGGTGAACGGCGGAGAAGCCCGAGACGGCTTGAGCTCTTCACGACCGGAGATGACGCTAGCACCTGTTCTCGATTCCGACTACGGCGCTTTCGGCCACGTCTCGACCGGACATCTGGTCAGGCATGCACGCCGAGTTCGCCGCCGACGGCCAGCCGCCTACTCGCGCGTCATGCTCCGCCCATCGCCTTCGCGGCACGCCCCGCGACGACGTTGGTCAAGCGTCGGAGCTCCCCTGGCGGGGCCGGAGTGAGCGCAGAGACGTATACGACGCCGGCCTGGGCACGCCCGACCTGCATTGCGACGAGGTCGACGTACACACGGACGCCCTGCACGGTCGCGAGGGCGCGATACGCGACGGAGCGCGCTCCGCGCTTCGGAAACGCGATGCGCCCAAAGGACGTGAGCTGGACGACGGTCCCCTGGAGTTCGCGGCGGAGGCCGAGTCGGAGGCACCGTTCGCCTGCCTTGCTCGTACCGCGAGACCACGACGCGTTCGAGTCCGAGCGGCTCGCGTACACGGACGCAGTCGACGTCACGTACTCCGTGCCTGCCGCGAAGCTGGGCGAGTTGCCTCGCCCGGTGAGCGTGAGAGCGGACTCGTCGAGCGCCGAGCAGTAGAAGTCACCGTCGTTCTGCGTCGAAGGACGAGCCACGAAGGCAGGGTTGAAGTCCGCCGCGCGGAGGAGCATCGCGCGCGCCCGCGCCTGATCGGCCGCAGTGAAGCGCTCCTTCGGGTCTCCGCGCGCCGCGAGCGCGACTCCCGTCGCGAGAAGCGCGACGACGAGGGCCAACGAGACGACTCGGAGCACTGTCTCAGAGTACGCAGGGCTACGGCTCGTAGGCGAGATTCTGGCGGAGCCAGCGCTCGGCCTCCGCGAGTGCGAACCCCTTCCGTTCCGCGTAGTCGGCGACCTGGTCGCGACCGACGCGCCCGACCGAGAAGTAGCGCGCCTGGGGATGCCCGAAGTAGAGCCCACTCACGCTCGGGCCAGGCGTCGTCGCGTACGACTCGGTCAAGCCTATCCCCGCGCTCTCGGCGTCGAGCAGGGTGAGCAGCGTTCGCTTCTCCGAGTGGTCGGGACAGGCCGGATAGCCGAACGCGGGCCGGATGCCGCGGAAGCGCTCGGCGATGCGCTCCTCGTTCGTCAGCACCTCGGCCGGTGCGTACCACTCGTGTCGTGCCGTCTCGTGGAGACGCTCGGCGAACGCTTCGGCGAGGCGGTCGGCGAGCGCGCGCACCATGATCGCGCGGTAGTCGTCGTTGTCGGCGGCGAAGCCGTCGGCGAGCGCCTCGCTCCCGTGGATCGCGACCGCGAACGCGCCGACGTGGTCGGCGAGGCCGGTGTCCGCAGGCGCGACGAGATCCGCGAGCGAGCGATTCGGCCGCGAGTCGGCGTGATCCGCTTGCTGACGCAGCATCGGGAAGCGTACGCCGCCGTCGAGCACGACGTCGTCGCCTTCGGTACGTGCGGGCCAGTATCCGTAGACGCCGCGCGCGGTCAGCGAGGCGTCCGCCGTGACCTCGTCGAGGAGCTCGTTCGCCGCCTCGTACAGGTCGCGAGCCACGGCGCCCTTTTCCGGGTCGTCGAGGATCGCCGGGAACCTGCCCTTCAGCTCCCAGGCGTGGAAGAAGAACGTCCAGTCGACATACGCGCGCAGGACGGCGATGTCCTCCTCGAGCACGCGTGCGCCCGTGAACGGCGGGGCCGCGAGGTCGTCCGCGTGCCAGTCGATCGGCGTCCGGCGCTCGCGGGCCTCACGCAGCGGGAGTAGCGGCTTGCGGCCTCTCTCGGCGTGCAGCGCCCGGAGGCGCTCCTGGTCCGCTCGGTTCTCGACGTCGAGCCGCTCGCGGCGGCCGCCGTCAAGGAGGTCGCCGACTACGCCGACGACGCGCGACGCGTCGAGGACGTGCAGGGTCGGCTGGCCGTACTCGGGCGCGATCCGCACGGCCGTGTGCTGCTTCGACGTCGTCGCACCGCCGATGAGCAGCGGCAGGTCGAGGCCGCGACGTTCCATCTCCTTGGCGACGGAGACCATCTCGTCCAGCGACGGCGTGATGAGGCCGGAGAGGCCGACGATGTCGCAGTCCTCCTCGACCGCGACGTCGAGAATCTTGTCCGCGGTGACCATCACGCCGAGGTCGATCACCTCGTAGCTGTTGCAGCCGAGCACGACGCCGACGATGTTCTTGCCGATGTCGTGCACGTCACCCTTGACGGTCGCGAGCACCACCCGCGCCGCGGGCGAGCGCTCCGTCTTGTCTGCCTCCATGTACGGCTCGAGGTACGCGACGGCGCGCTTCATGGCTCGTGCGCTCTTGACGACCTGCGGGAGGAACATCTTCCCCGAGCCGAAGAGGTCGCCGACGATCTTCATCCCGTCCATGAGCGGCCCCTCGATGACGTCGAGCGGCCGCGCCGCCACCCGGCGAGCCTCTTCAGTGTCCTCTTCGATGAAGTCGACGACGCCGTGCACGAGCGCGTGCGCGAGCCGCTCCTCGACCGGCGCCTCGCGCCAGGAGAGGTCGAGCTCGCGCTTGGTGGCGCCGCCCGTGACGGAGGACGCATACTCGACGAGCCGCTCGGTGGCGTCCGAGCGTCGGTCGAAGAGGACGTCCTCGACGCGTTCGAGCAGGTCTGGCTCGATGTCCTCGTACACCGCGAGCTGGCCCGCGTTGACGATGCCCATGTCGAGCCCGGCGCGAATCGCGTGGTAGAGGAAGGATGCGTGCATCGCCTCGCGCACGGCGTCGTTACCGCGGAAGGCGAAGGAGAGATTCGAGATGCCGCCCGAGACGAGGGCGCCGGGACAGCGCTCCTTGAGCAGCGGGATCGCCTCGATGAACGACTTGGCGAACTGGGCATGCTCCTCGATCCCGGTGGCGACGGCGAGGACGTTGGGGTCGAGGATGACGTCATCGGGTGCGAAGCCGGCCGTTCCGATCAGCAGGTCGTACGCACGGCCGAGGATCTCGACCTTCCGCTCGACCGTGTCGGCCTGGCCGCGCTCGTCGAAGGCCATGACGACGGCGGCCGCGCCGTACGCGCGTACCGTCCGCGCCTGCTCGAGGAACGGCTCCTCGCCCTCCTTCAGCGAGATGGAGTTGACGATGCCCTTCCCCTGCAGGCACTTGAGCCCGGCTTCGAGTGCCGAGAAGCGCGAGCTGTCGACCATGATCGGAAGCCGTGCCACCTCCGGCTCCGTCGCGAGCAGATTCAGGAACGTCGTCATCGCCTGCTCGGCGTCGAGCAGGTCGGCGTCCATGTTCACGTCGAGCAGGTTCGCGCCGCCGCGAACCTGCTCGAGCGCGACGTCGACCGCACCCTGGAAGTCGTTCGCCTCGATCAGCCGCCGAAAGCGCGCCGACCCGGTCACGTTCGTCCGCTCTCCGACGACGACGAAGCCGGTATCCGGCCTGATGACGAACTGCTCGAGGCCGGAGAAGCGCGGCTGTGTCGACCGCACGGGCACTCTCCGAGGCGGCAAGCCCTCGACGGCCCGGGCGATCGAGTGCGTGTGCTCCGGGGTCGTCCCGCAGCACCCCCCGACGAGGTTCACGAGCCCGTCCTCCGCGAACGCCCGTAGGTAGCGGCTGGTGTCGGCCGCCTGCTCGTCGTGGAGCCCGAGCGCGTTCGGGAGCCCCGCATTCGGATGGCAGGAGACGTACGTGGACGCAACGTTCGCAAGCCCCTCGAGGAACGGCCTCATCTCGGTCGCCCCGAGCGAGCAGTTGACGCCGACGATGAACGGCTCCGCATGCTCGACCGAGACCCAGAAGGCGTCGGAAGTCTGCCCGGAGAGGTTCCGTCCGCTCTTGTCGATCGCCGTGAACGAGAGCCAGAGCGGGAGCTCGGGCGCCACCGCGCGCGCCGCCACGATCGCGGCCTTCACGTTCAGCGTGTCGAATATCGTCTCGACGAGCAGCAGGTCGACGCCCCCGTCGCTGAGCGCGCCGATCTGCTCCTCGTACGCGGCGCGCACCTGGTCGAAGGTGACTGCGCGGAAGGCCGCGTCGTCGACCTTCGGCGAGAGCGACAGGGTGACGTTCAGCGGCCCCACCGACCCGGCGACGAACCGCGGCTTCTCGGGCGTGCGCTGGGTCCACGCGTCCGCAGCCGCGCGGGCAAGCCGTGCGCCGGCGAGACTCATCTCCGCTGCGGCGCCCTCGAGTGAGTAGTCCGCCTGCCCGATCGACGTGGCGGTGAACGTGTTCGTCGTGGCGATGTCCGCGCCAGCCTCGAAGTAGGCGTCGTGGAGCTCCGAGACGATCTCCGGAGCGGTGAGGTTGAGGAGGTCGGGGTCGCCCTTCACGTCGTGCGTGTGTGACGCGAAGCGCTCGCCCCGGTACTCCTCCTCGGAGAGCCCGCGCCGGTGGATGAGCACGCCCCAGGCGCCGTCGAGGACCATGATCCTGTCGGCGAGGAGCTGCTCGAGCTGTGCGCGGATGTCTTTCACGATTCGGTTCCCGCCTAGAGAGATCGGGAGCCGGGAGACTCGCGAGGCTCTTTAGGCGTTTGGTAACCCGGTCGCCAAGCTGCCGTTCAAAGCTCTCCGGGATTCTCAGGCTAGCGGATACGACGTGGGCTGCCGACCTCCTCGCGCGGCACGTCTTGGACTGCGCGCGTGCTACTGGGCCTGGGACGGGACGCAAGCAAAGGCTGATCGCCTCGGTCCCACTGTTCGCCGGCCTGTCGAAGAAGGAAGTCGCGCAGGTCGCGTCCATCGCGGACGAGCTCGACTTCAAAGCCGAGATCGCGCTGAAGGTCATGCAGGCGGTCGGCGACCGCCTGCCGGCGGACGTCGACTAGTTCGCGCTCAGCCCGCGAACACACGCCGTTCGGCGTCCTCGATGATCTCCGCCTGCGGGGGCGGGCTCAGCATCAGGTCGACGATGGCCTCGACGCGTGGATCGTCGGTCGCCCGCATCTGTGCGATGGCGGCCTCGACGTCGTAGTTGGTTCTCCGCAGCTCGACGTCCGGCCCCAGCATCGCCCAATATGCGGCGGGAACGCTCTCATACGCGAGCCCGACGCTGCCCGGGTTGAGCAGGCGGACCCCGGCGACGTCGCGCTCGAACTGCATATGCGTATGGGCGGTGACGAAGACGCGAGCGTCAATGCCCTCGGTGAACTCGCGCACGCGCGCCTCGGGTGTCCGGCGTGTGACGCACTCCTCGTCCGACCGAGGCGAGCCATGCGCGAAGCACGTGGCGCCGAGCCCGTCGATGTCGACGACCACCGTCTGCTCGAAGTCGCGGAGTAGTGCGACGTCCTCGGCCGGGTGCGCCGCCGCCATCCACTCGCCGCGGCCTTCGATGTCCGATCCCACGGCGCGGTCGGCGTTCCCACGCACGAAGCGAGCCGCGATCCCCATCTCGCGGACGAGGGCGAGCGTCTCTTGCGGCAGCGACCCCCAGGTCAGGTCGCCGCAGAACACGACGAGGTCGACGCGCTCACGCTCGACCTCCTCGAGCACCGCCGCGAGCGCCGGCGCGTTGCCGTGGACGTCGGCGAGCGCCGCGACCCGCATCAGGCTGTCGGCTGAGTCGTCGCGGACACAGCGGACGCGAAGCGTCCGCCTTCAGGGGTCTTTGCGCGGTCGGAATTCGCGCTCGCGGATTCCGACCTTGCGCTCAACCGGTGGTGCGGCCTGAGACGGAGAGCTGGTTCTCGGCGTGCTTGATCCGCTGCTCGAGCTGCCAGCGGTCGGCGGTCGACTCTCCAGCCTCCACCTTCTCGAGCTCGGACTGGGCCGCGTCGAGCTGCGCCCGTGCGCGTTCGTCGTCGATCTCCTTGACGCTCACCGCGTCGTCGACGAGCGCGAGCGCGCGATCGAGCTCGACCTTGAAGAAGCCGGGGCCGGTCGCGAACTCGAGGACCTCGTTCGGGCTCAGGTGGATCCGGGTCGAACCCGCCTTCAGCGTCGCCACGAGCGGAGCGTGCCGCGCGAGGACGCCGATCTCGCCGGCGGCGCCCGGGACGATGACCATCTCCGCCTCCCCGTCGAACGCTGCGCCGTCCGGCGTGACGAGCGCGACGTCGAACTTGGGGTGCGACTCGGGCATTAGTTCTGCACCAGATCAGAATCCGCGAGCGCGGATTCTGATAGCGCGAGAACCCCTAAAGGCGTCCGCTTCGCGGCCGCTGCGTGGACGACTCTCATCCTCCACTTATGCGGCGACCGCTTCGGCGGCGCGGGCCTTCTCGACGGCGTCCTCGATCGTGCCGACCATGTAGAAGGCCGACTCGGGAAGCTCGTCGTGCTGCCCGTCGATGATCTCGCGGAACGAGCGGATCGTGTCCTCGAGCTTCACGTACTTGCCGGGCGTCCCGGTGAATTGCTCGGCGACGAAGTTCGGCTGCGAGAGGAAGCGCTCGATGCGTCGCGCGCGGGCGACGACGACCTTGTCCTCGTCCGTGAGCTCGTCCATGCCGAGGATGGCGATGATGTCCTGCAGGTCCGCGTAGCGCTGGAGGATCTGCTGCACGAGCGTCGCGACCTCATAGTGCTCGTCCGAGACGATGCCCGGCTGGAGCGCGCGCGAGGTGGACTTGAGCGGGTCGACCGCGGGGTAGATCCCCTTCTCCACGATCGAGCGCTCGAGCACCGTGGTCGAGTCGAGGTGCGCGAACGTGTTCGCGGGGGCGGGGTCGGTGAGGTCGTCCGCAGGCACGTAGATCGCCTGGACCGAGGTCACCGAACCCGTCCTCGTCGAGGTGATCCGCTCCTGCAGCTGTCCCATCTCGGTGGCGAGCGTCGGCTGATAGCCGACGGCGCTCGGCATGCGGCCGAGGAGCGCCGACACCTCCGAGCCCGCCTGCACGAACCGGAAGATGTTGTCGATGAAGAACAGGACGTCCTGTCCTCCCTCGTCGCGAAAGTACTCCGCCATCGTCAGGCCCGAGAGGGCGACGCGCAGGCGCGCCCCGGGCGGCTCGTTCATCTGCCCATAGACGAGCGCGACCTTGTCGAGCACGCCCGACTCGGTCATCTCGAGGAGGAGGTCGTTGCCCTCCCGCGTGCGCTCGCCGACGCCCGCGAAGACCGAGACGCCGCCGTGCTGCTGGGCGACGTTGTGGATGAGCTCCTGGATGAGGACCGTCTTGCCGACGCCGGCACCGCCGAAGAGGCCGATCTTGCCGCCCTTCACGTACGGCGCGATCAGGTCGATGACCTTGATGCCGGTCTCGAAGGTCTCGATCTTCGGAGACAGATCGCGGAACGCGGGCGGGTCGCGATGGATCGACCAGCGCTCGGTGTCGGCGGGAATCGGGTCGAGCTCGTCGATCGGCTCGCCGATCACGTTCCAGAGCCGGCCAAGTGTCGCGGATCCCGACCGGGACGGAGATGGGGTTTTCCGTGTCGACGCACACGACGCCGCGCGAGAGGCCGTCCGTCGAGTCCATCGCGACGGCGCGAACGCGGTCGTCCCCGAGGTGCTGCTGCACCTCCGCGACGAGCGTGCGGCTCGTGTCGCCTTCGCCGATCTCGATCTCCAGGGCGGTGTAGATCTCCGGGAGCCGGTCGGGGAAGACGACGTCGATGACGACGCCCTTGATCTCGATGATGCGACCGGTGTTGGCGCCGGCTTCGTTTTCAGTCTCGGTCAAGGATGCTCCTAGAGAGAAGAACAGGCGCTCCTCGGACTGGTCCCCGAGGGAGGCCCAGTCTAACGAAGCGGAGTAGGCCGGTCCTCAGACAGCGCGTGAGATGCGCTGCGCCGCGCGCGTGTCTCGGACCTGCTGGATGATGCTGAGGTCGTACTGCAGCGAATCGAGATACGCCGGCCGCACGGACTGCCCCTCGCGTGAGCCGTCTGCGCCCAACTGGGCGACGCTGACGCCCAGGCCGAGGGCAACGGCAATGCTCGCGGCGACCGAAGCGACACGGAGCGCATCGGCAAACGCCCGCCTGCGGGGCGCGACCGGCATCCGATAGGACCACGCCTCGAGCGGGGCTTCGCGGATCTCGCGGGTGAAGGAGGCCACGTCGTCGCGAAACGCTCTACAGCCCGCGCAGCGCCGGAGATGCGACTCGACCATCGCCTGCTCGAGGTGAGACAGCTCGTCGTCGAACTCCAGCGACACCTGGCTGCGAACACGATCGCAAGCGAGTCTCGACGCAAGAGTCATATTGCGTGTGACGACAGGGAGCCGAAGTGGTTAGGCGGTGTCGACATCGACGACGTGCGCCCCGGCCACCGCCACCTGCGCAGATTCGGAGAGCTTGAGGGGTTCCACCACTTCGGGGAAGTGACAAGCGCTGGGGTGGCCGAACCCGCGAGGCTCCAGGGGAGGCTCGACCTCCGCACAGATCTCCTGCGCCTTCCAGCAACGAGTGCGAAAGCGGCAACCCGACGGTGGGTTTGCGGGGCTCGGAACGTCACCCTCGAGCACGATGCGCTTCCGTTTCCCGCGTTGCGCGGGGTTCTCGATGGGGACAGCGGAGAGGAGTGCCTGCGTGTACGGATGCGTCGGCCGCTCGTAGATCTCGTCGCGCGATCCGATCTCGACGATCTTGCCGAGATACATGACGGCAACGCGGTCGGATACATGCTTGACGACCGAGAGATCGTGCGCGACGAAGAGGAACGTGAGGTTGAACTCGCGCTGCAACGATTCGAACAGGTTGATGACCTGAGCGCGGATCGAGACATCGAGCGCCGAGACGGGTTCGTCCAGGATGAGCAACTCCGGGTTGAGTGCGAGTGCCCGGGCAACGCCGATTCGCTGGCGCTGGCCCCCGGAGAACTCGTGCGGAAAGCGATTCGCGTGCTCGGGGCTGAGGCCGACGGTGCGAAGCAGCTCGTCGACCCGCTGGTTCCGCTCGTTTCGCCCGCCTCCGAGGTTGTGGATCGTGAGAGGCTCGCTGACGATGTTGCGCACCGTCATGCGCGGGTTCAGCGACGCGTACGGATCCTGGAACACGATCTGCAGCTGACGGCGAACCTCGCGCATCTGCTTGCGCTTGTAGTCCGTGATGTCACGACCGTCGATGATGATCCTTCCCGAGGTCGGCTCGATCAGCTTGAGGATCGTTCGAGCAAGGGTCGATTTGCCGCAGCCGGACTCACCGACCAGCCCGAGTGTCTCCCCGTGCGCGATCCGGAGGTCGACACCGTCGACGGCGTGCACCTGACCGATGGTTCGCCTCATGAGGCCCTTGCGGATGGGAAAGTACTTGACGAGGTTCTGAACCTCGAGAATCGTGTCCTTCGAGGGCGCGTCGACGGGTACGGTGGCGACCGCCTGGCTCATACCGCCGCCCCAGAGAGCCTCGAGCGGTAGCCCTCGAGCTCCTCGAGGTAGTGACATGCGGATCGATGCTCGGGACCGCCCGCTCCGCGCAGCTCCGGAACATCTGTGCGACACCGCTCACGGCCGCCGGACAGGAAGCAGCGAGGATGGAATGCGCAGCCGGGCGGGAGGTTGATGAGGCTGGGCGGCTGACCAGGGATCGGCCGTAGCCAGTCCTCTTCCACCGTGAGCGCCGGGAGGCTGTCCATCAGACCGATGGTGTACGGATGACGCGGGTTCGCGAAGATCGTGTGCACGTCCCCGGACTCCACCACGCGCCCGGCGTACATGACTATCACGCGGTCGGCGAGCTCGGCGACGAGACCGAGGTCGTGCGTGATGAGCACGATCGCCGCGTTGGTCTCGTGTTGCGCGGTCTTGAGTACCTCGATGATCTGCGCCTGGATGGTGACGTCGAGGGCGGTGGTCGGCTCGTCGGCGATGAGAACCGAGGGCGAGTTCGCGATCGCCATCGCGATCATGGCCCGCTGTCGCATTCCGCCGGAGAACTCGTGCGGGTACTGGTCGTAGCGCTGGTCGGGATTCGGAACGCCTACGAGACGAAGCAGCTCGATTCCTCGCTTGCGGATCTCCGCGTCACCGATGCCGGCGTTGTGCACCTGGATCGCCTCGCCGATCTGGAAGCCCACCCCCAGGACGGGGTTGAGCGACGTCATCGGGTCCTGGAACACCATCGCGATGTCCCCCCCTCGCAGGCGGCGGAGCTCGCGCTTCGGCATCTTCATCAGGTCTCGACCCTTGAACGTCGCCTCGCCGTCCACGATCTTGCCCGGCGGCTGCGGGATCAACCCGAGTACCGACAGCATGCTGACGCTCTTCCCGGAGCCCGACTCCCCGACGATTCCTAGCGTCTCGCCCGGATTGACGTCGTAGCTGATCCCGTCGACTGCGTGGACGACCCCATCCTCGGTGTTGAACTCGACGGTGAGGTTCTTGATCGAGAGAACCGGCTCAGGCACGTATCCGCTGGGTCGGGTCGAGCGCGTCGCGCAGGCCGTCGCCCACGAAGTTGATGCAGAGCACGATGAGCACGATCGTGAGCCCGGGGCACAGGACGAGCCACCACATGTCCGTCGATACGTCCTGTCCCTGTGCGATCAGCAACCCGAGCGCGGGGGTCGGGGGCTGGATTCCGAAGCCAAGGAACGAAAGCGCTGCCTCGAGCAGGATGGCGAGTCCGATCGTCAGGGTGGCGAACACGATGATCGGCCCGAGACAGTTCGGAAGCATGTGCCGAAACATGATCCGTAAGTCGCCGGCTCCTGCCGCCCGCGCGGCGTCGATGTAGTCCTTCTCGCGGAGGGAGAGAAACTGGCCACGCACGAGCCGCGCAAGCGCCGTCCAGAGCAGGAACCCCAGGATCACGGCGACCCGGTAGGGCGAACCGTGTCCCAGGAACGCTGCAGCAGTCAGGAGCACTGCGAGACCGGGCAAGGTGAGCATCAGGTCGGTGAAACGCATGAGACCGTTGTCCACCCAACCCGAGTAATAGCCGGAGAGTGCGCCGACGGCGGTGCCGATCAGAACCGCGAGGAGCGCAACGATGAAGGCGACCTTCTCGGACGTCTGGATGCCGTAGATCACTCGGCTGAAGTAGTCCCTGCCCAGAAGATCCGTGCCGAAGAGGTGCCAGTTGTCGAACGTTGGCCCTACCCCCGCGTTCTCGAGATCGATGCCGTCGTACGGATAGGGCGCGACCCAGGAGGCGAACGCGCCGGAGCCGAGGATCAGGATGAGCACGATCAGGCTCGCGACGGCGAGGCGGTGGCGCATGAACCGGCGCCGAGCGTAGGTCCACTGGCTGCGGGTCTCGACCTCGAGCCCGCTCTCGTAGACGAGACTCTGATCGCCCGTCGCCGCTGGGGCGGGGATCGCTTGCGACGCGAGCGCCCGGTCCGAGTCCAGTGAATGATCAGTCATAGCGAACGCGCGGGTCGAGCACGCCGTAGAGGACGTCGGCGATCAGGTTGAACAGAATGATCATCGTCGCCGTGATCATCAACCACGCCATGATCGGATAGACGTCCTGGTTGAAGAGGTTCTGGATGAAGTAGTTGCCCATCCCGTCCAGCTGGAAGATCGTCTCGGTGATCACGGCTCCCCCGATGAGGGCGCCGAAGCTGAGCGCCGAGAGCGTGACGACGGGGATGAGCGCGTTCCGCACGGCATGTCGCATGGTCACCTTGTTCTCAGGGAGGCCCTTGGCCCGCGCCGTGCGGACGTAATCCGAGTTGATCACCTCGAGCAACGACGCGCGCATGTAGCGGCTGTAGATGGCGATCTGCAGCACGGCGAGAACCATGACCGGGATCGCGAGATGCTGGGCACGGTCCAGCACCCAGGGGATCCCGCTCCCGGCATCGACGGAGCTGAGTCCGGACGTGTAGAAGATGCGCACGTTCCAGGCTAAGAAGAGGTTCGTAAACGCGATCTGAAGCATCAACGCCAGCCAGAACACCGGCATCGCAAACCCGAGAAAGCTCAGGGTCGTGGCCGAGTAGTCGAATACCGAGTACTGGCGGATTGCGGAGTAGATCCCGATCGATACCCCGACGAGAAGCGCGATCAACTCGGCGGCGATGACGAGCGCGAGCGTGTGCGGGATGACCCGCTTCAGGTCCTGCCAGATCGGCTCGTTCGTGAGAAGAGGCGTTCCGAAGCCGTTCGTCGCCGCGTCCTTCACCCAGTACCCGTACTGGACCACGAGCGGGTCGTCGAGGTGCTTCTTCTCCCGTATGCTCGCGATGGTTTCGTCCGAGACGAGCGGACTGAGCTGGAGCTCGGCGAGCGGATCGCCCATCGCCGAGACCGACATGAAGATCAGAAAACTCGCGGCGATCAGCACCGGGATGCTGTACAGGAGACGTCTCAGGATGTAAGTGAGCACGTTCGCCGCCTTCTCGGTAACGAGTTTCGCTGGGTCCCGCCGGCCGGCGGCAGGCGGGACCCAGCTTCCATCTGTTCTTTCGCAGCTAGTCGGTCAGCTTACTAACTGACCCACCAGTCTTCCATGTTGTCCGTGGGACCCTGGACGGTCGGGTTGTCCCTGATGTTGTGCACCTTCGTCTTGGAGACGAGGTACGTCGGCTTCTGGTACAGCGGCAGAGTCGGCACGTTGAGCGCCATGATCTTGTCCGCCGTGTTCACCAGAGCCACCCGCCTCTTTGGATCGAGCTCGGCGTCGCCATCCCGCAGCAGCTTCGTCACCTTGTTGCTGCAGTAGCCCTTCCAGTTGGACTCGCCGCCGCAGCCGTAGATGTCGATCTGGCCGGCCGGGTCACCGCTGCCGACCCAGGCGAAGAGCGCCATCTGGTAGTTGCCGTCCGACACCCTCGGGAAGAAGAGGCGTGAGGGCTCGCTGTCGGGGATGAACTGGATCCCCGCGTTCTTGGCCTGCGCCTGCATGATCTCGAGCGCGAGCTCACGGAGGCGGTTGCCCGCGGTCGTGCCGAACTTGATCGCAGCCTTGACGCCTGCACACGACCAGATGCCGTCGCTGCCCTTCGTGCAGCCGTGCTTCTGCATGATCTGGGTGACCTTGGCGGGGCTGTACTTGTACGTCTGGAAGTGCGGGACGTACAGACCCTTCTGGCTGTTCCCGTAGGTCAGGTTCTGCAGCGGCGTCAGGCGCGGGTTGAGCGTCCTGAAGAGCTGCTTCACCATCGCCGTGCGGTCGATCGAGTACGAGATCGCCTGCCGGAACCACGGGGCGCGCAGGAGCGGCATGCCGCCCTTCAGCTGCGAGTTGAAGTCGATGTGCTCGAGCGTCGTGCCCGCGTTCGACTCCACCTTGAGCCCGGACTGGCCCTTGAGGTCGGCCAGCTGGAGCTGCGGCTGCGGGTAGATGACGTCGACCTCACCGCCGCGGATCGCCTGGATCTCGGTGTCCGTGTTCGTCCGGAAGACGAAGACGACCTTGTCCAGGTACGGCGCGTGCGGCCCCCACCACTTCGGATTGCGCGTCATCGTGATCGACTGGCCCTTCGTGTAGTTCGAGAAGATGAAGGGGCCGTTGCCGATCGGCTGGTTGGTCTTGGGGTTGACGATGGCGTTGTTCCAGACGGTGTTCATGTCCGCACCCTGGAGGGCGTGTGCCGGCAGGAGCGAGTCGGTGAACTGAACCGCCCATGGTGCAAACGGCTTCTTGTAGACGACCTTGAAGGTCTTCCCACGGCCGACGACCTTGGCGATAGAGTCCCAGCCGCTCCGGCTGGCCATATCGACCTTCGGGTCGACGGTCGTCTTCCACCGCATGATGAAGTCCTTCGCCGTGATCGGCGTCCCGTCGTTCCAGACCGCGTTCTTCTTGATCGATACCTGGAGCGTGAACGGGCTCTTGTCGATGACCTTCGCGGGGCCGGCGGCGATGTCTGGCACGATCGTGAAGTCCGGCTTCTGGATGTAGAGGCCGCGCAGAGAGGTGAAGGCCGTCCACGTCGTCCAGGTGTTGTTACACCCGGCCAGAATCGTGTTCATGCACGGCGGCTCCTGCTCCGCACCAAAGACCACTGTCCCGCCTCTCTTGGGCGTCTGCGACGTTCCCGCCGAGCCGCCCGCGGCGAAGACCATCGCCACGAGGCCGACGACCGCCAAGGCCGTCAATGTAAATCGACGCATAGACGTTCTCTCCTTTCGAGTGCCACCGGTTCACTTCCGGTGAAGTCCGACCCCTAGAGACGCGAAGCGACGCGAGAAGTTAGCACGTTGCCGCGCCACACGAGTATCGTTGACTCGTTAACCGAATTCGCATCGGGGGCCAGTGTCGGAACGGATTCTGCGCGGGGACGCGCCTGGACAACGGGAGACGAATCCGGCTCTCGCCGACCTCGCCGAGCTCTCGGAGACGGCCGCTCAGCTCATGGAGCAGGCTCTCGGCGTGAGCTGGTACGAGGACGATCTCAATGCGGTGGACCTGGCCGTTCTGGCCCTCTGCAGGCTTCGCCGGGCTGGGGCCGGTGCGCGGGGCAGCTCCGGGGCCGGCGACGCGGTCGTGCGGGACGTCCTCGCCCAGGCGGACACCGAGACGGTGTCGTGGATCGCCAGCCGTGCGATCTCCTACATGGACGAGCACGGCTTTCCGGAGAGCTCGGGTACGTCACCGGACAGGCTCGGCTAGACGGGCTCGAGAGAGCCTGGGACGCGCGCAGCGCTCCTCGGCTAGCGGGCGAGTCGAACGAGAAGGAACGCTACGGGGAACGCTGCAGCCAGCAGGATGTAGGGCCCGAGCGACAGCTGCGTTCGGGCTTCGATCTCGCTCACTGTCGGCCCTGTCCCCACAGCTCGGCGAACGGCCGCTGCCACTGCGCTCACGTCACCCTCTCCGAAGGAGGAGCCGCGTACGGCGGCTGCGAGCCGGTCGAGTTGCTCGCCGCTCGTCGGATCCGGCTGGTAGTCGGCCTCTGGCTTTCCGTTTGTGTACACGCGCTCGCGCGCATCCCAGACATGGACGAAGTACGCCCGAATTCCCCGTCCGCGACGAAGTCCGGCACCCACACTCTCCGGGTCGAACGGCCGGGTCTCTCCATCGGTGAAGGTCACGAGTACGCGATCCTGTGCGTGTGCCGAGAAGTACCCGCGGTTCGCGACTGCGGACAGGGCTGCGAGAGTCGTGACGCCGGTTCGCAAGAGAGCGATCGGGGGAGGCCGCTCGACATCGATGGCCTCCTCGACCGTCGCCCGGAACAACTGCTCGTCCGCAACCGGAAAGAGGTGTGGAAGTGTGCGATCGGTGAACGAGGCGACGCCCACCGGTACGTCCGGAAACTCTTCGCGCAACCGCAGAGCCTCGAGCTTTGCCCGCTCGAGCCGGGTCTGGCCGGACGGGCCTACGCTCGCCAGCATCGAGCGCGAGATGTCGAGCAGCACGATGATCTCGGCGTCCGACCGCACGGCTTGCTCGCGGGTCTGGCCGACGACCGGCTGCGCGGCGGCCAGGCCGACGAGCACCGCAACCGCGGCCACGGCCGCACCTATGCCGAGTGGAGGGCCCGGTGGGCCGCTCAGGCCGAGCCTGGCGCGAATCTGACGCGCCCGCGCCGACATCGCGATGAGTGCCAGGAGTGGAACGAGCCCGACGAGAGCGACGAGCGCGCCGAGCGGGGAGAGAAACGTGAGACCGAGGGTCACGATCAGTAGCCCGATCCGGGACGCCGGGCGCCAGAGCCCGACCCGACACCGCCTTGTGGGCTCTGGCCTGAGGCGCCGCTCCTGGCCAGCTGGTCTCGTAGCCGGAGCAGCGTCACCTCCAGGTTGTACTTCGCATGCGAGTGCTCGGGGGCGAGCGCAATCGCCCGGCGGAAATCCTCGGCCGCGCTCGTCAAGTACGTGGCCGCTTGCGAAGGATCGAGGAAGGTATTCACCAAGCGGAGCACTCCGAGCAGGTTCGCGGCCTCGGCCCGGGCATTCGGAGCATGACCGCCGTCGGCGATGTCCGCGAGCATGACCTGCGCCCGTGTTCGCTGGGTGATGCTGTCGGCGTCGGTGTACGTCTCCAGCCGAGGCCGACCGCGCACGAACGTCTGCACGGCGCGCCGGTAGGCGAGATCGTCTTCGAGCCCGAGCAGGAACCGTGTCGGGGCGAAGGGAGCCAGCGGGCGCACGTTCCATAGCTCGGCCCGCTCGGGAACTGCAGCGAATCGCTGGTCGTCGACATCCATGCGGTGCTGCCAGCGCAGTACGTCACTCGCCATCAGCATCACCGCGGCCGCAGCCACGAGGCAGAGCGCCGCGATCCAGACGCGGCGGCGGACGCTCGTCACCGCCGCTCCTGGGCGAGTGTGGGGAGCGCCAGACGTGCGCACCAGAGCTCGTTCGCCGCGAGACCGAGCAGGAGCAGTCCGCCGAACAGAAGGAGCGCGAGTGGGAAGGTGCCGTGCACGGTCCGGCCCAGCGTCGTGTCGACCGACCGGGTCGCGCTCGGGATCGGAAGGATCGCGCGCTCCCCGAGAACCGACCCGAAGAGCTCGCGGCCGCGCTCGGTGGGCCGTAGCGGGATGACGCGGAGCGCCACGTTGTCGTGCCGCAGGTCCGCGAGCGTTTGCGTAAGGATCGCGAAGTCGCTCGGCGCGGTCTCGAGGTCACTGAGCAGTACGATCGAGCCGTGGGCTGAGTCGTGGCGGCCGAGCATCTCGCGTGCGAGCTTCAAAGCCTCGGAGATCTTCGTTCCCGCGCGGAAGGTCGCCTGCCACGGATTGGGCGGCGCCGCGCCTCGCTGCGTGAGGAAGAAGCGGAGAAGGGGCTCGAGGCCGCGCGGAGAGGACCCGGGGGGCAGCACCTCGTAGGCGACGTCGGAGAAGACGACGAGCCCCGTAGGCGTGTCCGATTCGACGTAGCGCCGCAACGTTGCGCCGACGGTCAGCAGGTCCTGATCGACGACGCTCTTCGAAAGGTCGACCGCGAGAACGCTCGTCGTCCCGCTGGGCACGATGTCGGAGCGAGTGCGCTCGGTGGTCGCCGCGGCGACAGCCGCCACGAGCAGTCCGGCGACCGCGAAAGCAAGGACCAGGCGAAGCGCTCGCGTGCGACGGGCCGAGCGTCTCAGCTCGCGCAGGTCGCCGTTCGGCACGCTCCCCGCCGGCCCGCGTAGAGCGCCCAGCAGGCTACGCAGGGCGGCCATTTCTCCCGCTTCCGTTCAGACGACGGACGCTTTGCGCGAGCGCGACGGTGTGCTCGTGCGGCGGTGGATCTTCGGACCACGCGAGGCGTCGCGCGGACAACTCGAGCTCGTGCTCACCTCGGCGAGCGAGCTCCGCTGCGATCAGCTCGAGCGCCTCGCGCCGCTCCTGGACCGCATCCACGTTTCCCCCACTCCGTTCCAGCAGCTCGAGCGCCTGCTCGAGCGGAGGGAGCCTGGGACCATCACCGTCCCGCCGCCGTCTGAGTAGCGGCAGGAGAACCGGGCTCATGAGCGCGAGCGCCGAGCCGACCAGGATGGCTCCCAGTCCGAACAGGACGGCGGCGACCAGCGTCGGCGGGGCGCGGTAGGTGACGGCGGGAAGCGACCCGAGATCCGCGCGCCACGGGGGCTCGCCCCGAGGATCCCGGGCCGCGAGCTCGGCAGCGTCGACGCGGGAGTGGACGAGCACCGGAGGCCACCTGACGACCATCGTGCGAGCGATCCTCACGTCGTCCTCTTCGAGCGAGTACGTCACACGTGCCGGCCCGAGCCTAATGCGCGTTTGCCCCTCGCCCGCAGGGAGGCATTCGAGCTCGAGGCAGAGGAGCGTCGCTGTCCACGAGAGGTATTCCGCGCCCCGGATCTCTCGCCGCCGGACGGTCGGAGGTGCGACGGGTCGGTACCGCCCGAAGCGCGCGTCGATGCGGACGGAAGTGGGATCGACCCGATGAGTGTCCGACGCCACCTCGAGCTGGGCCGTGAGCGTGTCACCGAAGAGGACGGCACGCGGGGTCAGGAGGGATCTGACGCGAATGGGCGCGCCTTGGGAGAGGTCGTCGCCTTCGCCGCGGAGACTGAAGACGAGGACCACCACCACGGCGACGACCACCGCTACCACGATCGCGAGGAACTCGACCGGGGGCAGCCGATCGCGGACCTGCGGTGTCATCGGCGTCGTCCCGTCTGTGCGAGGCGGTGCTCGGTCCAAGCCGCGAATGCCTGCAGCACACGATCGGGCGTGTGCTCGGAGACGAGGATGGGCTCGATCGAGAGGTCTCGGAGACTGTCCAGCAGCGTACGAAACCGATGCTCGTTCCGCGCGCGCCTCTCGGAGACCTCCGCCGCCGTGAGTCGCAGTTGCGTGATGCGACCGGTCCGAGGGTCGGCGAACGGAAACGAGATTCCGGCGACGTCCGGGAAGCTCCGCTCCCAGACCGGGTCCTGGATAACGACCGGGACGACGTCCCAGCGGCTCTCGACCGCCCCGAGCCAGTCCTCGACGCTGAGGGGCTCGAGGAAGTCCGAAAGGAGAAACACGAAGCTCCCGGCAGGGAGGACCCGCCGGTGCTCTCTCAGATGGGCGAGCGCGAGCGCCATCGTCCTCGGAGGAGCGAGATACACGTCCCGCCTCCCAGTGGCTCCCCGCGACTTCGGGTCCCGCGCGGACGCTCGTCGGGGGCACCCAGTACGGCTCGCCGCTCGCGAAGTCGAGGTAGCCGAGGAACCCACGTGCGCCGGCGACAGCGCGTTCGACGAGTCCGAGCGCGACGCGCATCGCGACGGGCTTCGAGAGCCAGGGCAGGTGTGCGCCCATGTGCGCCATCTCGGGTCGCCGGTCACAGGCGCACACGACGTACGGGGCCTCGTCCGCGTACCGCTCCCGAACGATGAACTCGTCCTGTCCTCTTGCCGCGGAGAGCTTCGCCGACGCCGCCCAGTCGATCGCGTCCACGTCGTCGCCCGGCAGGTAGGGACGCGAGCCTGCGACGTCGGATCCCGTTCCTCGCCGAGCACTGTGCATCGCGCCGAAGGCGAGCCCGACGAGGCGCCGTTGCGGAACGAGAGTGAACGTCAGCTCTGCGTTTGCCACACGCCCTGCCGCTCCGGTCGGCGTGACCAGAGAGGAGACGCGTCGGACCCTGGCCGCGGAGCGCTTTGGAGGCATTCCGTCTTGAAAGCAGCGATGGCCGCCTCCCATCCTGTCTCGCGAGCAGCGGCAAGAAACCGCGGCGTGAACACGATCCGATGCTCGAGTACCGCGCCGAAAAGCCTCTCGACGTCTCCGGGAATGACATACGAGCGACCGTCGAGGAGCGCCCACGCCCGTGCTGCTCGCTCCAGAGCGAGGCTGCCGCGCACCGAGCTGCCGATCGCGACTCCGTCGGCCGAGCGCGTCGCACGTACGAGGTCGATGACCCACCGTCGCAGGAGCCGATCGACGTAGACGGACTTGACTGCCTCCTCGAGGGCATGGAATTCCTCGACCGAAGCAACGGCACGGAGCTTGGTGAGCGGGTGGACGAAGTGCTGCTCCTCGACGACTTGCAGCTCCTCCTCCGCCGACGGGTAGCCGAGCGCGGTCTTGAGGAAGAAACGGTCGAGCTGCGCCTCCGGGAGCGGAAACGTCCCCTCGTACTCGATCGGATTCTCGGTCGCGAGAAGGAGGAAGGGTTCGGGGAGGCTACGCGTCACACCGTCGACGGTCACCTGGTCCTCCGCCATCGCCTCGAGGAGGGCAGATTGCGTCTTCGGCATCGCGCGGTTGATCTCGTCGACGAGAACGACGTGAGCGAAGATGGGCCCTGGCCGGAACTCGAAGTCGCGGCTCCGCTGGTTGTAGACCGAAAGGCCGGTCACGTCCGTCGGCTGCAGGTCCGGCGTGCACTGGATGCGTGCCATCGACGCGTCGGTGATCGAGCCCGCAATCGCACGTGCGAGCACGGTCTTGGCGGTACCTGGAACATCTTCGAGGAGGACGTGCCCACCGCACGTGAGCGCAGTCAGGACAAGCTTGATCTCTTCCCGCTTCCCGTAGACGACGCTCTCGATGTTGTCGACGAGCCGGTTCGAGATCTCGCCGGCTCGCTCGAAGCGCTCGGGCTCCGACGACTGGGCTACGGCCGGCTCCACCGGCGCGATGGTAGCTGGGGTCGTTTCGTGCGCAGGGATCGTCATCGCCGCTCGGGTACTTCTACGCATTGTGAGGCAGCTTGTTAGTAGGAGGGAGGGTTGCCTTGCCCGCCTGGATTGAGACGTTCCTGGAAATTCGACTGTCGTCGCATCCGAGGTATGCACCGGGTGGGCGTTCGGCCGATCGCGGGCGAGATCGAGTCAGCTCTCGGCCAACTGCCGTGCGCACAGTCGATCATGATTCCCGGTTGAGCGCGGTCACGAGTCGCGCCAAGACCTCTTGATTCCAGCCGTTCATGAAGTCAGCGTGAATCCCGAACCGGCCCGATGCGACCTGTGCTTGCACTGGCACCTCGGGATAGAGCAGGATGAGAACGAGGGTCGGCAGCGCGATGGGATGCGACGCCGGACACGTTCCTGCTGACGCATACGCCATGTGCAGCTTGTGATTCGGGCCGTCAAGGCTCGTCCCTTGCCAGCAGTTCGGGAATGTGATCTGGAGTTGGAGCAAGTGATTCCGTGCGCACGCGGGGATCGTCGCGAACTTCCGCCCGCCGCCGAGTTCGCCACAGCTCCAAGCTGCGATTCTCGTCGATTGCGGTCGGAGAGCCGCGGCGTTTCCTGCGATCATCTTCAGCCCGGCAGGGTGCGCCACGACATCGCTCGACGTGCGCTTGATGTAATACGCAAAGCCAGCGAGCGGTTGAACGCTGCGACGTCCGACGTAGAGCGTCGGCGCCCAGTAGGCAGACGAGTCCGCGTCGAAGTCGCACGATGTTCGCCCACCAAGCAACGCGTCTGGCTGAGTGGAAGCGTCGACCGAGAAGTTGCCGACGTACGAGTGATTGTGCGACCGCCCGGGCTCGCCCGGGAAAACGATTGCATCGTCGTTGTTTCGGTGGGTGAAACGGCAGCGAAGGACGAAGTGCGGTCCGCCCGGGAAGCCCGCTGCGACTGCCTGCGTCAGGGACGAAGCCGAGTATCCCGATGTGGCAATCGATGCGCTGGCGATGACGGCCAGGAGCATCCCGAAGCCCGCCACGGCACGTGCGACCCGCCGTCGCGTGGCGTTCGACGGCAAGCCGGCACTCGAACCTCGTGAGCGCACCTCCTGTCAGGGTATCTCTCCATGCCCCAGCCATCAACGACGCGAACGGACACGTACGTCCGGCCACTCGAGCTGATCCGTGACATGCGCACGGCAGCCCGCCCCCGCCCAGCAGTCGGCGTCCGCGGACAACTCGCGCACCGGGGCGTAAGCGCCCGGTCTCCGCGATCTAGACGGCACCCGAGTTTGGCGCGATACTGGCAGCGATGGGAGACGATGCCAGCACATTGACGCCTCGGGACGAGGAGGGCGAGGAGGGACTCGGCACCCGCTTCTGGCTCAAGCTCTTTGCAGGAATCTTGGCCGTCGGGATCGTCATGCTGATCGCGTTGCTCGTCTTCTGGCGCGCGCTGTACGCCTGGGGCTTCTTCGGCGTGGTCGTGTTCATCGCCGTCGCTTCGCTGGTGTTCGGCTGGATCTACGACCGTCGGCATCCACGCTCGTGACCGCGGTATGCGCGCGTGGTCACTATCGCGACGATCATGCCCCGCGCTCGTGAAGATGGCGTGCGGGTGCTGGCGGGCGGTCGAGAAGCGTCCCGACGCAGACCCCGCCTTCGAGAACGCGCACACTCCAGCACACCTGACGACTACGTCAGCGCTTCCGCACCGCCGACCACCTCGAGGATCTCCTGGGTGATCTCGGCCTGGCGCGCGCGGTTCATCCGCAGCGTGAGCGTGTCGATGAGCTCGGCCGCGTTCTTCGACGCGTTGCGCATCGCGGTCATGCGCGCACCCTGCTCCGAGGCTGTCGACTCGAGCAGCGCACGGTAGATCTGCGTCTCGAGGTACACGGGCAGGAGCCGCTCGAGGATCTCCTCCGGCTCGGGCTCGAAGATGAAGTCGCCGCGGAGCGTGTCGTCGGCGCGTTCCTGCTCGTCCGTCTCGAGGATGTCGGGCGAGATCGGAAGGACGTCCTGCTCGGTGACGCGCTGCGTCAACGCGGAGACGTACGTGTTGTAGACGAGCACGACGCGGTCGACCTCGCCCTCCGTGAAGAGCTCGGCCACTCGATGCGCGACGGCCTGGGCGTCCTCGTACGTCGGCCGGTCGGTGAATCCGATGTACGCACCGGAGAGCTCACGACGGCGGAAGGAGAGCGTCGAGCGACCCTTCTTGCCGACCGCGACCCACCGCACGGCCTTGCCCTCCGCCACGAGCGCCCGCTCGAGTGCGAACGCGCGACGGATGATCTGCGCGTTGAACGAGCCCGCGAGCCCGCGGTCGCCGGTAAGCGGGACGATGGCGACCGCCTCGACGCTCTCCCGCTGCTCGAGCAGCGGGAGCCGGACCGAGGACGCGGCACGACCAACGCCGGCAATGAGCTCGTTCATCGTCTCCGCGTACGGGCGGAGCGCAGTGATCCGCTGCTCGGCGCGTCGCAGCTTCGCGGCCGCGACGAGCTCCATCGCACGCGTGATCTTCCGCGTGTTGCGGACCGAGCGGATGCGGCGCTTGAGATCCTGAGTCGACGCCACGCGCTACCCGCCGAGCCCCTTCTCCTCCTCGATCGAGAAGACGCCCTGGAAGTGCTCGAGCTCCTGCTTGAGCTTCTCCTCGGTCTCCTCGGAGAGGTCGCCCGATTCGCCGATCGCCTTCAGGACCGTTCCCTCGGTGCGGAGGTGCTCGCGGAGCTCGTCGTGGAACCGCGGGACCTGGGCGACCGGGACCTTGTCGAGCCAGCCGTTGATACCCGCGTAGATGGCGACGACCTGCTCCTCCATGGGCCACGGCTGGTACTGAGGCTGGTTGAGCGTCGCGACCATGCGCTCGCCGCGGCTTAGCGCGCGCTGCGTCGCGGCGTCGAGCTCCGAGCCGAACTGCGCGAACGCCTCCAGCTCACGGTACTGGGCGAGATCGAGGCGCAGTCGCCCGGCGACCTTCTTCATCGCTTTCGTCTGGGCGTTGCCGCCCACGCGCGAGACCGAGGTGCCGACGTTGATCGCCGGCCTGACGCCCGAGAAGAAGAGGCTCGACTCGAGGAAGATCTGGCCGTCGGTGATGGAGATGACGTTCGTCGGGATGTACGCAGCGATGTCGCCGGCCTGTGTCTCGATAACGGGCAGCGCGGTGAGCGAGCCGCCGCCGAGGTCGTCGGAGAGCTTGCATGCGCGCTCGAGCAGTCGCGAGTGGAGGTAGAACACGTCGCCCGGGAACGCCTCGCGGCCCGGCGGGCGCCGCAGGAGCAACGAGAGCTGGCGATAGGCGTCCGCATGCTTCGAGAGGTCGTCGTAGATGCAGAGCGCATGCTGCCCCGAGTAGAGGAAGTACTCGCCCATCGCGCAGCCGGCGAACGGCGCCATCCACTTGATCGGCGCAGCCTCCTGGGCAGGCGCCGAGACCACGATCGTGTACTCCATCGCACCTGCGTCGCGCAGCCGCTCGACGACCTGCGCGACCGTCGACCCCTTCTGCCCGACTGCGACGTAGATGCAGATGAGGTCTCCGCCACGCTGATTGAGGATCGTGTCGATCGCAACCGCGGTCTTTCCGGTCGAGCGGTCGCCGATGATCAACTCCCGCTGGCCTCGGCCGATCGCGGTCATCGAGTCGATCGACTTGAGCCCCGTATACATCGGCTCCTTCACGGGCTGCCGCTGGATGACGCCCGGCGCCTTGAACTCGAGCGGGCGGCGCTCCGTCGCCTCGATCGGGCCGAGGCCGTCGAGCGGGTTTCCCAGCGGGTCGACGACGCGGCCGAGCAGGCCGGGCCCGACCGGGACGCTCATGACCTCTCCCGTGCGGCGGACGGGCTCGCCCTCCTTCACGTGCTGCCACTCGCCGAAGAGCGCGGTGCCGACGTTGTCCTCCTCGAGGTTGAACGCGATGCCCGTGACACCGTGCTCGAGCTCGAGCCGCTCGAGCGCGACGCAGTTCTCGAGGCCGTGGATGCGGGCGATGCCGTCGCCGACCTGGAGGACGCTGCCGACCTCGGAGAGGTCGGTCTCGACGTCGAACTGCTTGATCCGATCCTTGAGGATCGAGGTGATCTCTTCGGGTCTGAGCTTCAAGGCGTCTCCTTACCGAGCCGTTGCGAGTTCGTGTCTGAGGCGCTCGAGACGGCCGCGGATGCTGCCGTCGGCGCGATGCGATCCGATCTGGAGGACGAGCCCGCCGATGAGGCTCGGGTCGACGGCGCGCGTCGCCTCGACCGTGCGGCCGGAAGCCTTCTCGATGGTGGCGACGATCGAGCTCGCCTCGCTCTCGGAGAGCTCGTGGGCGGTCGTCAGCTCGACCGCGAGGCGGTTCTGCGCCTGGGCGACGAGCGCGTCCAGCTCCCTGCTGATCTCGGGGATCTCGCCGGCACGGCCCTTCTCGGCCACGAGGCGCACGAAGTTGCCAATGAGCTCGTCCGCGTCGGCGACGAGCTCCGCGAGCACCGACGCCTTGCCGTCCGGCTCGATCTGCGGATTGCGCAGGAATGCACCGAGTTCCGGCACCTCGTCCATCGCGCCTGCGAGCGCGCCGAGATCGGCGGCCACTTCGTCGACCCGGCCGGCGTCCCGCGCGGCCCCGAAGAGCGCGCGGGCGTACATGCGCTGCGCGACCGCCACTAGGCGTTGCCCTTCTCCAAGGCGGAGAAGTCGAGCTCGGAGATCGCCTCGTCGATCAGCCGACGTTGATCCTCGGCGTCGAGCACCTTGCCGGTCACGCGTGCGGTCGCCTCGAGCGTGAGGTCGGCGACCTCGGAGCGGATCATCTCGAGCGAGCGCTTCGTCTCGGCGTCGATCTGCCGCTTCGTCTCCTCGAGCCGGCGCTCGCGCTCGCCCTCGGCCTCCTCCTTGACGCGCTCGATCTGGGCGTCAGCAACCTTGCGCGCGTCGGCGAGGATCCCCGCCGCCTCGCCCTTCGCGTCCGCGATGAGCTGGCGGTGCTGCTCGAGGAGCTCCCGCGCCTCGTCGCGCGCCTTGTCGGCCTCGTCGACGGCTGCGCGAATCCGGTCGCGCCGCTCGTCGATGGTCTTCTGGATCGGCCCGAACGCGAACCTCCGGAGCACGAAGAACGTGATCGCGAACGCGATGAGCGTCCAGATCATGAGGCCAGGGACGACCTCGATCAGGCCCGATGCGACAAGTGGCTGCATGCTCAGACGAGGACGTACGCGAGCAGTCCGCCGATGAGGCCGTAGAAGACGACCGCCTCGGTGAGCGCGAAGCCGAGCCACTGGATACCCGTGAGCTCACCTCGGAGCTCGGGCTGGCGCGCAACGGCCTGGATCATCGAGCCGAAGATGTTGCCGATGCCGACGCCGGCACCGAGGGCGCCGAGGCCGATGCCGAGCGCCAGTGCGATCGCCTTGCCGGCATCCGCGCCGTCTTCGGCAGCTGCGAGGAAGAAGAACGAAGAAAGCATTGCGGGGACTCCTCCTTAGTGCTCGGGCTCGATGGCCGAGCCGATGTAGATGGCGGACAGGGCGGCGAAGATGTACGCCTGGATCGAGACGACGATGACGACCTCGAAGAGATAGAAGAGCGCCGCAGCAGGAACCGCGACGACGGCGAGGAGTGCGTTCTCGAGCACGATGATCAGCCCGATGAAGGTCAGGATCAACATGTGGCCTGCGAGCATGTTCGCGTAGAGCCGGATCGAAAGGCTGATCAGGCGCATGAACTGGCCGAGAATCTCGAGCGGGATGATGAGCGGGAGCATCGCCTTCGGCACGTCGGGTATCCAGCTCTTGAAGTACGCCCAGGCCCCGTTCGCGCGGATTCCTTCCACATGCGTGAAGACGAACGTCATGAGCGCGAGCGCGAGGGTGACCGAGAGTGTCGACGTCGCCGCGAAGAGGGCAAGCGTCGGTAGCTCGATCCCTGCGACCGTCACCGTCTCGTCGGAGAGCGGCAGCGGGATGAAACCGAGCATGTTGACGGTCCAGATGAAGATCATCAGCGTCGCGACGTACGGGAACCAACGTCCGATCGCCTTCGTGGGAAGCCCTTGCTCCGCCACCTGGACCTGGGCGACCTCGTAGATCGTCTCGCCGAGCGCCTGCCGTCTGGTGGGCTCGCGTCCGAACTTCACACGCATGAGGAGGATCCCGATGAGACACGAGCAGAGGGCCCCTAGGAGCAGGTACGCCACGGCCTTGTTGATCGACATGTCGATCGGCCCCAGGTGGATCGGGATCCATTCGTGCAGCTCCCACTCCTCGGAGATGAACGCGCCCTTGTTCTCTGCCTCGGGCTCCTGGGCGAGAGCCACCGACGGCAGCACGAGCGCGACACCGAAGAGCAGCACCACCAGGCGCTTCATGCCTTCGCCTCCCCGCCGAAGTACGTCGCGAGACCGACTCCGAGCTCGACCGTGAACGCCACGGCGTAGAGGAGCGCAGCCGCCAGCCCCACGGTCTCGTTCGAGACCGTGACGATGACGAGCACGACGCCGACGAGCAGCGCCCGAGAAGTTGTTCCGATGCCCCGCATTCCCGCGGCGGCGAGGTTATCGGGGTTGTCGGGGAGACGCGCCAGTACCAGCGCGAAGATCTCCGACGCGAGCCAGAGGACGGCGGCGAGCGCCCAGCCCTGCATCGGCCAGCCTGCGATCGCGAAGATCGGCAGCGCGAGCGCGATGATCGTCCCGCCGGCGAGGGTCGCCCCGATCCGGCTCGGAAGCGGTCGCGGCGTCGAGAAGATCCCGGCGCTCACGCGGTCCCGCTCCTGCCGTAGACCTGGTACACGACGACCGTGCCGAGCGGGATGCCGACGATCGCGCCGACGAGGAGACCGATCCCCCACGATCCGAACACCCAGCCGAGCAGTGCGCCGACGAGCATGGCAGCGGCGAGCGCGCCCAGGAGAAGCCCCGAGGCGGTGGCGAGCGAGTGAGGCGAGGGGGCCGCGTCCGGCGTCATCCCGGCCGGAGCATATCAGCGAGCTTGTGACACCCAATTATCGCTTCACTGACGCAAATCGGCCCGACTTCGTTACAGGAAGTAGGATCCGGAAATGGAGCGCCTCGTGCTCGTGCACGGAAGCGTCGTCGGGGCGAGCGGGACGTGGGCTGCGCAGCGCTCGCTCGCCGACCGCTTCGAGCTCGTACTCGTCGAACGCCCAGGCTTTCCGCCGAACCCACCTGTCGGTCGGGTCGATTTCGACCACGACGCCGCGCTTGTTGCGGACCTCCTGGCGTCCGGCGACCACCTTGTCGGGCACTCGTACGGGGGTGTCGTGTCGCTGCTCGCAGCGTCGGCGCGGCCCGACGTCGTCAAGTCCCTGACCGTGATCGAGCCGCCTGCCACGCGGGTCGCTCTCGGCGACCCGGCTGTCGCCGCCTTCGCCGCGAAGGGAGAGGAGCTCTACGCATCCGGCGCTGCCGACGAGCCCGACGCGTTCCTCCGTAGGTTCCTCGCGGCCGTCGGCTCCGCTCTCGAGCCGCCATCACCTCTCCCGCCCGAGCTCGAGCAGGGCGCGCAGGCGCTGATGGTCGAGCGTGGCCCCTGGGAGGCGGATATTCCTCTCGATGCGCTCGCCGCTGCTGCCTTCCCGAAGCTCGTCGTGTCCGGACATCACCACCCGGCATTCGACGGGATCTGCGACGTCCTCGAGGAGCGACTACCTGCCGAGCGCGTCGTGCTCGAAGGCTATGGCCACACGGTCCAGCGCCATCCGGAATTCAACGAACGGCTCGCCGACTTCGTGCAGCGCGCGAGCTCGAACTAGGCGCTCATGCGCTCGCGGGTCTCCGCTTCTTCCCTTTCGCGTCGGCGGACGCGCGGGTTTGCGAGCTTCACGATCTCGAGGAGGTAGACGACGTAGATCGAGAAGGCGATCGCGAAGAGCCCGATCGCGAGGACGAGCAGGGACTCGAGCGGGTGCCACTCGCCGCCCTCGCGGAACGGGACGAAACGCGTCGCGAGCGCCGCGCCCGCAAGGCTCGCGCACCAGAGCCACATCGTCACTGCCGCCCGTCGCTGCGAGAACCCGATGTTGAGAAAGCGGTGGTGCAGGTGGCTGCGGTCGGCCGTGTAGATCGGCCGGTTGTGCTTCAAACGACGTGCAACGACGAACGAGGTGTCGATGATCGGGACCGCGAGCACGAGCAACGGCAGCAGGAGGACGACGGTCGACGCGGTCTTCAGCAGGCCCTGGATCGAGACGGCGGCGAGGATGAAGCCGAGGCAGAGCGCACCCGAGTCGCCCATGAAGATCCGCGCCG
Source organism: uncultured Gaiellaceae bacterium (assembly GCA_963805135.1). Lineage (GTDB taxonomy): Bacteria > Actinomycetota > Thermoleophilia > Gaiellales > Gaiellaceae > GMQP-bins7. The sequence continues at coordinate 43,552 of CAWDSX010000007.1, forward strand.
GGAAGAAGTTGTGGCGGAGGAAGCCGAGGCACGCGCCAGCCACGATCGCCGACAGGATCGCCGGGTCGGCGCTCCCGAGCGAGAGCGCGAGGATCGCGTACGTCACGCCGGCGATGCCGCAGACGCCGGCGGCAAGCCCGTCCATTCCGTCGAGGAAGTTGACCATGTTCATCACCGCGACGATGAACACCATCGAGACCGGGACGCCGATCCAGGCGGGGACGTCGAGGACGCCGAGGAACGGGAACGTGACGTGGTCGATCCACACGCCGAACATGCACGGGATCGACGCGGCGACGAACTGGCCGATGAGCTTCACGGACGGCGACAGCCCGCGGAAGTCGTCGATCGCGCCGACGACCGTCGCGACGGCGGCTCCGAGCAGTACGCCCCGGCTCTCTCCCGAGAGATCGAGGAAGGCGAGCGACGGTACGAGGATCCCGAGGAAGATCGCGAGCCCCCCGAGGCGCGGGATCGGGCGGCGGTTGATCCTCCGCGCGTCCGGCCTGTCCACCGCCCCGAGCATCCGCGCCATCCCGCCGACGGCGGGGGTCAGGAGGACGACGATGACGAACGCGACGATCGCCCCGTAGAGGACCTCCGGCGTCGCCCGCAGCTCGTCGAACATGTGCGCCGTCTACTTCGTCCCGTACAGGCGGTCGCCTGCGTCCCCGAGGCCCGGGAGGATGTAGCCCTTCTCGTTCAGCCCACGGTCGACCGCTGCGACGACGATGCGCACGTCGGGATGGTCGCGGTGCACGCGCGCGATGCCCTCGGGCGCCGCGATGAGCGCGATGAGGCGCACCGACGTCGCGCCACCGCGCTTCACGGTCTCGACGGCCGCCGCGGTCGAGTTGCCGGTCGCGAGCATCGGGTCGAGCAGGATGACGTCTCGCTCGGCGAGGTCGTCGGGGAGCTTCACGTAGTACTCGACCGGTTCGAGAGTCTCCTCGTCGCGGAAGAGGCCGATGAAGCCGACGCGCGCCCCCGGGACGAGCGAGAGCACCGCATCGAGCATCCCCATGCCCGCACGAAGGATCGGGCAGACGGCGACCTTCTTTCCGGAGATCCGCCGAGCCGTCATGTGCTCGAGCGGCGTCTCGATCTCCACCTCCTCGTCGGCGAGCTCCTTCGTCGCCTCGTACGTCAGGAGGAGGGTGAGCTCGTTGACGAGCTGACGGAACATCTGGGTCGTCGTCGTGACGTCGCGCAGCAGGCCGAGCTTGTGCTGCACGAGCGGGTGCGCGACCTCGGTGACGAGGCCGGTGGCTGACGCTTCCATGTCGGCGGTCGTGTCCACGGGCACCTCCTAGTCGGCGAAGGACGGGAAGGCCGGCAGGCCGGGATAGAGCGGACGGCGCTCGAGCAGCTCGCTGCTCCGCGCTGCGAGGGTGGCCAGGTCTGCGCCGTCGGCGAGCGCGCCACAGATGATCGCAGCGACCTCGCGGAAGTCGTCCTCGTCGAGACCGCGCATCGTCATCGCCGGCGTCCCGACACGGAACCCGGACGCGACCGTCGGCGGCCGCTCGTCGAACGGAACGGTGTTGCGGTTGACGGTGATCGCGACCTCGGCGAGCCGCTCCTCCGCCTCCTTCCCACTCCACTCCGTCCGTCTCAGGTCGACCAGCAGGAGGTGCGTGTCCGTGCCCCCCGTGAGCACGTCGAGGCCGCCCTCCTGCAGCGCCTCGGCGAGTGCGTCGGCGTTCGCGCGCACCTGGCGCTGGTAGTCGCGGAACGGCTCCGAAGCAGCGATCTTGAAGCACGCGGCCTTCGCGGCGATCACGTGGTTCAGCGGTCCACCCTGCATTCCGGGGAACACCGCGCGGTCGACCGCCTGCGCGTGCTCCTCGCGGCAGAGGACGAAGCCCGAGCGCGGCCCGGCCAGGGTCTTGTGCGTCGTCGAGGTGACGAAGTCGCAGTGCTCCACCGGGTTCGGGTGCAGCCCGGCGGCCACGAGCCCGGCGAAGTGGGCCATGTCGCAGAGGAGCAGCGCACCGACCTCGTCGGCGATCTGCCGGAACCTCCACGTCTCGACGGTCCGCGGATACGCGGAGCCGCCGCACACGATGAGCTTGGGCCGGTGTTCCTTCGCCAGTGCGAGGACGTCGTCGTAGTCGACGAGGTTCGTCTCCCTCGAGACGCCGTAGTGGACGATGCTGTACAGCCGTCCCGAGAAGTTGACCTTGAGCCCGTGCGTCAGATGACCCCCGTGCGAGAGCTCGAGCGAGAGGATCGTGTCGCCGGGCTGTAGCGCGGCGAAGTAGACCGCCATGTTCGTCTGCGCGCCCGCGTGCGGTTGGACGTTCGCGTGCTCGGCGCCGAAGAGCTCCCGCGCGCGGTCGATCGCGAGCTGTTCGATCTCGTCGACCACGTCGCAGCCGCCGTAGTACCGCCGGCCCGGATACCCCTCGGAGTACTTGTTCGTCGGCACGCTGCCGACCGCCTCGAGCATCGCCGGCCACGTGAAGTTCTCGGAAGCGATCAGCTCGATCTCGTCGCGCTGGCGCTCGAGCTCCCGCTCGAGGAGGGCGGCCACCTCCGGATCGACCTCGGCGAGCCCGGCGGTCCGAAGCCGATCGAGCGTCAGCGGGGTCGTCGCCATCGCGCGGATGCTACTCCGCGACCCTCGCGAGAGCCTCTGCAGCCGGGACCGCTCCCTCCCGCAGGACGCGCGGGTCCGGTCCCGTGAGGTCGACGACCGTCGAAGGCGTGCCGGGAAGCTCGCCGCCGTCGAGAACCGCTCCGACCGCGGTGAGGATGTCTCCCGGAACATCCGCGAGCCGTCGGGGATCGGTGCCGCCGTGCAGGTTCGCGCTCGTCGCGGCGATCACTCCCACACGGCCGAGGAGCTCCGCCGCGACCCCGGCTGTGTCCGGGACGCGGACGCCGATCGTGTCGGGTCGCGTTCCCGCGAGCCACGGGAGCCGCCGCGCGGGGTTCGGGACCACGACCGTGAACGGGCCGCGCGGAACTGTCCGCCCAGCGAGCTCGGGCACGAGCTCGGCGACCGCGTCGACGCTGGCCGCGACGAGCGCGATCGGCTGTCCGCCCGAACGGCCCTTCAGCTCCGACAGCGCACAAACAGCCTCCTCCCGGTCGGGGCGGCACGCGAGCCCGTAGACCGTGTCGGTCGGGACGACGACCAGCTGCCCCGCCTCGACGGCTGCGACGACCTCGTCGACGCTGTTCACGGTCGCGTCCCCTCGACGACGCGCTCACGTCCCGCCAGATCATCCGTCGTCGTCACGTCCACATAGCCGAGCTCGTCGAGCAGCTCCGAAACGCGCCCGGCGTCGCCCGCCGCGACCTCGAGGACGAGGACGCCGTCCGCGGCGAGGACGTCACGCGCGCCACGGGCAACGGCCTCGGTCGCCCCCACGCCCTTGAGCGCCATCCGCGGCTCCCACTCGCGGACCTCCGGCTCGAGGGACTCGAGCTCCTCGGGCAGGACATACGGCGGATTCGAGACCGCGAGATCCCACGGTCCCTCCGGGAGACCCGTGAACAGGTCCCACTCGCGCAGCTCGATCGCGAGACCGGTCCTCACGACGTTCGCGCCCGCAACTTCGAGCGCGCCCGGACGATGCGTCCACGCCCGTGACGTGTGCCCGGGGGTGCTCGTCCGCGATCGCAAGCGCGATCGCGCCGCTGCCCGTGCCGACGTCGAGGACGCGCGGCTCGTCGATCTGCGCGATCCGCGCGAGACAGCGCTCGACGACGACCTCGGTCTCCGGCCGCGGCACGAGCACGCGCCGGTCGACGCTCAGCGTGAGCCGGCGGAAGCCCCACTCGCCGAGCACGTACGCGAGCGGCTCGCGCGTCTCGCGGCGGGCGACGAGCTCCTCGATGGACTCCTCCTCGCGCTTCGACAGCTTGCGCGACGCGTCGAGCGCGAGCTCCGGACCGACTGACGCCGAGCACGTGCGCAAGGAGGATCTCGGCGTCGACCCCGGGCGAGTCACACCCGGCGGCGTCGAGGCGCTCCGATCGTCGTCCGCGAGCGCGCGCGCGACCCTCACGCCGACGCGGCGGCGAGCGCCTGGCGCTGCTCCTCGGCGCGGAGCGCCTCCGTCAGCTCGACGAGGTCGCCGTCGAGCACCTGGTCGAGGCGGTGCAGCGTGAGCTTGATGCGGTGGTCCGTGACCCGGTTCTCGGGGAAGTTGTAGGTCCGGATCTTCTCGGCGCGCTCGCCGGAGCCGATCTGCGACCGGCGCGACGCCGCGAGCTCCGCCTGCTGCTTCTCCCGCTCGAGCTCGTAGAGACGGGCGCGCAGGACGCGCATCGCCTTGATCCGGTTCTGGAGCTGCGACTTCTCGTCCTGCATCGCGACGACGAGGCCGGTCGGGAGGTGCGTGATGCGAACGGCCGAGTCGGTCGTGTTCACGCTCTGGCCGCCGGGGCCGGTCGAGCGCATGACGTCGACGCGCAGCTCGTTCTCCTGGATGTCGATCTCGACCTCCTCGACCTCGGGCATGACGGCGACCGTCGCGGTCGACGTGTGGATCCGACCCTGCGACTCCGTCTCGGGCACGCGCTGGACGCGATGCGTCCCGCCCTCGAACTTGAAGATCGAGAACGCGCCCTGGCCCTTCACCGCGAAGACCGTCTCCTTGACGCCGCCGCCTTCGCTCTCGCTCGTCGACAGGGTCTCCGTCTTGAGGCCGAGGCGCTCGGCGTAGCGCGTGAGCATGCGCCGGAGGTCGGCGGCCCAGAGCCCGGCCTCGTCGCCGCCGACTCCCTGCCGCACCTCGACGATCACGTCCTTCTCGTCCGCGGGGTCGCGCTCGACGAGAGCGAGCGACAGCTCCTCCTCGAGACGACGGACCGTGTCCTCGTACTCGGGCGCCATCTCCGCGAGCTCCGGATCGCCGCGTGCGGCGTCGAGGTCCTCGCTCGCCTGCCGCCATTCGTCGGCGAGCCGCTTCGGCGTCTCGAGCTCCTTCAGGCGCCGTCCCGCCTCCGCCGCCTGGCGGTGGTCGTTGTAGACGGCAGGGTCGGACATCCGCTCCTGCGCCTCCGCATAGGAGCGGTCCAGCTCGTCGACGAGGCGGTCGATCGCCATCGCCGGAGGGTAGCGCCGCGCTACGCCAGCGCCGCGTCGACCGTGATCTCGGGCACTGCGGCGAGCGCCTTCGACACGGGGCAGTTCTCGACCGCGCCCTCGGCAGCCGCGACGAAGCCCGCCTCGTCGAGGCCGGGAACGGAGCCACGTACCGTGAGCGCGACCTTCGTGATGCCGGTGCCGGGGACGAACGTGACGGTCGCCGACGTCTCGAGGCTCTCCGGAGGCGTCCCGTCTCCGGCGAGTCCGTGCGAGAGCGCCATCGAGAAGCACGAAGCGTGGGCCGCGGCGATGAGCTCCTCCGGGCGTCGTCTTGCCGCCCTCCTCGCCGGTCCTCGCCGTCCAGGTGATCGGCAGCCCACCGAAGACGCCGCTCCCGACGCGTGTCGATCGTCCCTGCACCTTCGAGGAGCGATCCGTTCCAGGTGACGTGCGCGGTGCTGTCGGCCATCAGCTGCCTCCTTCCAGAGTGGCTTCGTAGGTCACGGTCGCGGTCCCGCGGATCAGTGCCGAGAACGGGCACCCCTCGTCGGCTGCGGCGGCGGCCTCGGCGAACGTCGCCCCGTCGGCGCCGGGCACGACCGCGCGAGCGCTGATCGCGGAGTCGACGATCCGGTGGCCCTGCCCCTCGACCTCGTCCATCGTGATCGTGCAGTTCACGTGCATGCGCTCCGGGGGGATACCCAGTCGGGCGAGCTCGCTACCCAGGGACGTCACGAAGCAGGTCGCGTGCGCCGCGGCGAGCAGCTCCTCGGGGCTCGTCTTTCCCTCGTGGATCTCGACGCGCGACGCGATCGTCGACGGGAGCTCGAACGCGCCCGAGCTCGACGCGCGCACGACACCCGATCCACGGGCCGTCGTCCCCTCCCACTCGATATCCGCCTCGCGGACGATCCGCGGCATTACGCCATCACCTCGACGCGGGACTCGAGCTGGTGCTGCGCCTCGGTCTCGCCGGCCTCCTTCTCCATCACGCGCTGCAGCGCCTGGATGGAGACCTCGACCTGGTCGTCCGTCGGCTCGCGCGTCGTGAGCCGCTGCAGCCAGAGCCCCGGCGCGAGCAGCGTCATGAGCACGCGGTTGTCCTGGTGCTTGCCGGCGTAGCGGATGAGCTCGTAGGCGAGCCCGGCGATGACCGGCAGGAGGAGGATGCGGCTGGCGATCAGCCACGGCCAGTCCGGGCGGCCGACGAGCGCGAAGACGAAGATCGCGATCACCATCACCCAGAGCAAAAAGGCTGTTCCGCAACGAGGGTGAATCAAGCTGAACTTCTGCACATTGCGCGGCGTCAGCTCGGCGCCCGCCTCGAGCGCGTTGATCGCCTTGTGCTCGGCGCCGTGGTACTGGAACACGCGCCGGAGGTCGGGGAGCAGCGAGATCAGGAGGATGTAGAGGATGAAGACGCTGACGCGGATGACCCCCTCGACGATCACGAAGAGCTCGGTCGACTCGACCGGGAGCCAGCTCGTGAGGAGCGCCGGGCCGACCTTGAACAGCATCAGCGCGAACCCGATCGCGATCGCGAACGAGAAGATGATCTGGCCGCGACCGATCTGGGTCTGGATCTCGCCGTTCTCGTCGCGCTCCTGCGACGCGACGTTCGCGGAGATCGCAAGCGCACGGAACCCGATCGCGAGCGACTCGCCGAGCGCGACGACCCCGCGGACGACCGGGAGCCGCCAGAGCTTCCTGCGCTGCATCGGCGACGTGACGTCCTGCACGACCTCGGTGATCTCGCCCTCGGGGGTGCGGATCGCGACGGCCCACGAGGACGGGCTGCGCATCATCACGCCTTCGAGGACGGCCTGGCCGCCGTAGCTGACCGCCATGCGGAACTCAGGCTAGTCGTCGGCGCCGCGAGTTGCGCCGGCCTTCTCGAGGCGGCGCTGGAAGCGCTCCACCCGACCGCCGGTGTCGACGAGCTTCTGCTTCCCCGTGTAGAACGGATGGCACTCGGCGCAGATCTCCACGTGGAGCTCCTCCTTCGTCGAGCGCGTCCAGAACTCGTTCCCGCACGAACACGTGACGTGCGCGAGGACGTACTCGGGATGGATGTCGGCTTTCATCGGCCGGCCAGGATAGCAGCGGCGGTCTGGGGGGCCACGTTCCCGCCCGAGACGATGCAGACCGTTCGCGCTGACCCGACCTTCCCCGCGAGCACGGCTGCGACGGCCGCCGCCCCGGCCGGCTCGCACGCGAGCTTCGCCCGCTCGTAGAGGAAGCGGAAACCCTCCTCGATCTCCGCCTCGGTGACGAGGACGACCTCATCGACGTGCGCCTTGGCGATCTCGATGCCGAGCCGTCCGGCGTGCGGCGCGTTCAGGCCGTCCGCGATCGACACGGGCGTCACCTCGACCCGCTCGCCGGCCGCGAGCGCGGCGTGCATCGCGTTCGAGCCTTCCGGCTCGACGCCGACGACGCGCGCCCGACCTGCCGCGGCCACGGCGACACCCGAGATGAGGCCGCCCCCGCCGATCGGGACGACGATCGTCTCGACGTCGGGGAGGTCTTCGAGGATCTCGAGCCCGACGGTTCCCTGGCCCGCGATGGTGAAGGGATCGTCGAACGGATGAACGAGCGTCCGGCCCGTCTCCTCGAGCAGGACGTCGAGCCGCGCGAACGCCTCGCGCGGATCCGCGGCATCGAGGTCGACCGCGGCGCCGTACCCGCGGGTCGCCGCGATCTTCGCCTCGCTCGCCCCGCTCCACATGACGACGAGTGCGTCGAGCCCCTCCTCGGCGGCGCCCCACGCGACGGCCTGCGCATGGTTCCCGGCCGAGATTGCGATGATGCCGCGCGCCTTCTCCTCGTCGGTCAGCGAGTCGAGCTTCGTGAGCACGCCGCGTGGCTTGAAAGAGCCGGTGCGCTGGAGCAGCTCCGCCTTCAGGAACGCCTCCGGGCCGAGCGTCCTGCAGGAGAGGAGCGGCGTCCGGTGGAGCCGCCCACGGATGACCTCCGCCGCCCGCTCGACGTCGTTGCGCTCGACCATCGCGCGATCGTACGGGGAACCGCGAGCAGGGAGCGCGTGTAGGACCGGCATGCGCGCGCTCGTCGCCCTCCTTCTGCTCGTCGTGCTCGCGGCGCCGGCCGCGGCGAAGGCTCCCCGCCCGCCCGAGGAAGCCGCAGTGATCCCGACCGGACGAGGGCCGTGCGGCATCGCAGCCCGAGCGGGATCCCTCTGGATCGGCGTGTACGAGACGGGCCGTCTCGTCGCCCTCGACGCACGCACGGGACGGCGTGAGACGTCGGTTCGCGTCGGGCGGTACGCGTGCCGCGTCGCGATCGGTCCCGCGTCCGTGTGGGTGACGCGCGACAACGCAGGAGAGCTGGTCCGCGTCTCGCGCGGGACCGGGCAGATTCGGCGCGTGCGTGTCGGACTCGGAGTCTTCGATGTCGCACTCGCCGGCGGATCGGTCTGGACGACGAGCTTCGACACGGGCCTCATCGTCCGCGTCGACGCCGGGACCGCGGCCGTGACGCGCGTCTACAAGGACGGCCCGAAGCCGGCGGGGATCGTGCGCTGCGGAGACTCGATCTGGGTCGGCCACGGCGAGGGAACGACGTGGCTGACCGAGATCGACCCACGCTCGCATCGCGTCCGGCGTGTCGACGTCGTCCTCGACGCGCCCGCGTGGCCGCGCTGCATACGGGGCGATCTGTGGGTAACGACACCCGATTCCGTGCTGCGGGTGTCGCCTGCGACGGGCCGGCTCCTCTCGCACTACCGGCTCGGCGGGACGCCGCCGAGGCTGCCGGGAGCCCCGATGGGCTCGTCTGGGTCACGGACAAGGAGCGGTCGGTCGTCCACCGGATCGAGCCGGACGCCGGCCGCGTGCTGGACTCGTTCCCGGCCGGCAGTGGCGCATACGCCATCGCACGCGTCGGGGACGCGATGTGGATCACGAGCTTCGCGGGGGCCGACGTCAGGAAGTTCGTGCCGTAGGCGTCGCGCACCGGCCGGCGCGCGCGAGCGAGAATGCGCGCATGGAGGATGTCGCGACACCGGCCGATCCGCCTCGTCGTTCGCGACGACGACCTCGAGCGCAGCCGGCTCACCGTCTTCTTCCGGTTCTTTCTCGCGATCCCGCTGTTCGTCTGGGTCACGCTCCGCGGCATCGCGGCGTTCGTCGTCGCGTTCGTGAACTGGCTGGCCGTCCTCGTCCAGAAGGAGGTCCCGCCGAGCCTGCACGACTTCGTCGCGAACTTCGTCCGCTACGCGACACAGGTCAACGCGTACGTCTTCCTCGCCGCGAACCCCTACCCGTGGTTCCGCTGCCAGTCCGACTACCCCGTCGACGTCGAGATCGAGCCGCCCGTGCAACAGGGGCGCTGGGCAGGTTTCTTCCGGCTCCTCCTCGCACTGCCGGCGCTCCTGCTCGCGACCGCGCTCGGCAGCGGCTTCGTGATCGGCTCGCCGGGGCAGGGGTCGTGGTCGGCCGCGGACGGAAGCGAGGAGTCCGTCTGGTTGAGCGCGTCCTCCTTCGGTGGGGTTGCGGCGACAGGCGCCTTCCTCGCCTGGTTCTTCATCGTCGCGCTCGGACGGGCGCCGCGCGGTCTGCGCGACCTCGTCGCCTTCGCCCTCGGCTACGGCGCGCAGGCGGCCGGATACCTCTTCCTGCTGACACCGCGCTACCCGACGTCCGACCCGGCGGTGGCCGAGCCGTACTCGCAGCTCCCGCAGCATCCCGTGCGCGCCGTCGTCACCGACGACCTCGCGCGCCCGCGGCTCACGATCCTCTTCCGCCTCTTCCTCGCGATCCCGCACTTCGTCTGGATCGTGCTCTGGTCGCTGGTGGTGCTCCTCATCGCGCCGTTCGTCTGGATCGTCGCGGTCGTCCTCGGACGACTGCCGCGCGCGCTCCACCGCTTCTTCGCGGCGTACGTCCGCTACGCGACCCACCTCTTCGCGTTCGTCTACGTGATCGGACGCCGGTTCCCGGGCTTCACGGGCCGAGAGGGCTCGTACGGGATCGACGTCGAGATCGACCCGCCCGAGCGACAGCACCGGCTCACGATCTTCTTCCGGTTCTTCCTTGCGTTCCCGGCCTTCGTCGTCGCGAGCGCGCTCGGCGGCGTCGTCTTCGTCATCGCCTTCCTCGGCTGGTGGTACGCGCTCGTGAAGGGACGGATGCCGGAGGGGATGCGCAACCTCGGCGTGACCTGCCTGCGCTACTCGGCGCAGACGTACGCGTACGGCTGTTCTGTGACGGGGCGCTACCCGTACGCGGCGCCGGTGCTGCGGGAGACGCGAGCCCGAGCCCGAACCGGAGCCCTTCGTCGACCCGAACGCGCCCGTTCTCGGAGACACGTTCTGAGGAGCGCCGGCGCTCGTCTTCGGCATCGCGGCGCTCACGCTCTGCGCGTTCCTCCTCTACCCCACCGCCGTCCCCGACGACCTCGCGCTCCCGCACGTCGACGTCGACGCCGTCTTCGGCGCCGACCTCGTCGACCGCGCCAAGCGGTACGAGCGCTTCTTCTACGTCGACTGGGTGCTCGCGCAGATCGCGCTCTTCGTGACGCTCTGGATCTACGCGAAGCGCGGCGCCGCGTTCGCGCGCGAGTCGTCGGCGGGGCCGATCGGCACCGGGATGCTGCTCGGCATGCTCGGCCTCGCGATCGTCTGGCTCGTGCACGTCCCGTTCGCGCTCGCCGCCCACTGGTGGCAGCGGCGGTGGGACCAGAACGACCTCAGCTACCTCGACTGGCTCTTCGAGGACTGGGCGGTGCTCGCCGCGCAGTTCCTCTCGATCTGCATCGCGCTCCTCATCGTCATGGGGCTCGCGCGCCGGCTCGGCGACCGCTGGTGGCTGCCGGGCGCCGCCGTCTTCGTCGGGATCGCGGCGCTCTTCTCGTTCGTCTCGCCGTACCTCGACTTCTCGACGACGCCGCTCGAGAAGCGAGTCGCTGCTCGAGGCCGCGCAGCAAGTACGAGGAGGAGCTCGGCGTCGGGCACATCCCGCTCCGCGTCGAGGAGGTGAGCGCGGACACGGACCAGGCGAACGCGTACGCGTTCGGCCTCGGGCCGTCGCGGCGCGTCGTCTTCTGGGACACGATTCTGCAGGAGCCGTTCACCGAGGACGAGCAGAAGGTCGTGCTCGCGCACGAGCTCGCCCACCACTCGCAGCGCCACCTGCCGAAGGGGCTCGGCTGGTTCGCGCTCTTCGCGATCCCGGGCGCCTGGATCCTCATGCGGACGACGCGCAGACGCGGCGGCATGGGCAACCCCGCGGCCGTGCCGCTCGCGCTCTTCGTCGTCGCCGTCTTCCAGCTCGCGACGGCTCCGCTCTCGAGCGCGATCTCGCGGCGGATGGAGGCGGAGGCCGACTGGAAGGCGCTCGAGGTGACGCACGACCCGGCCGCGCTCGAGGGGCTGATGGTCGGGTTCTCGAAGACCGGGCTCGGCGATCCCGATCCCCCGCTTCATCTCGCAGCTCGTCTTCGGGACGCACCCGACGCTCGCCGACCGCGTCGCGATGGCGCGCGCGTACGCCGAACGGCGCGCTAGGTGAGGGTGTACTCGGGGCCGGAGCCGCCCTCGGGCGGCGTGAGCCGGCCGCCCTTCGCCGTGATCGCGCCGCACTGGACGCAGTTCGACGGCGTGATCTCGACGGTCACCATCCCGTCGCCGAGGTCGCGGCCGACCTCGTACACGTGCGCCGGGCACATCCACTGCCACGCCTCGGCGACCGGCCGCCGGACCGTCGTCCGCACCTTGAGGTGGTTCGGCTGGTCGTCGCGCGTGCGGTTCCCCGACGCGAAGACCGACGAGAGCTTGTCGAAGACGTAGTTGCCGTCCGGGCGTCGGGTAGCGGGACGCGCGGCCCGTCTTCTTCAGCGGCGCGGCGGCGTTCGGATGCGTCGGGAGGCGGCCGTTCGGAGCACGCCCCTTCGTCACGGTCATCATGCTCGCGAGCGCGCCGCCGACGAAGAAGCCCTTGTCGAACGCCTGGCGCATGTTCCGCACCTCGTAGAGCTCCTTCCAGTACCGGCTCGCGCGCAGCGACTCGTCGTAGGAGTCGAGCGCGCCGACCCGCGACGCGACCTCGCCGCGCTGGAGCGCGCGGAACGCCGCCTCGGCGGCGAGCCGTCCCGACTCGATCGCGTAGTGGACGCCCTTGAGCCGCGGCACGTTGACGAGCCCGGCGCCCTCGCCGACGAGCAGGAGCCCCGGCGCGTTGAACTTCCGCGGGAGCGAGTAGTAGCCGCCCTCGGTGATCGTCTTCGCGCCCCACGCGACGCGCTCGCCGCCGCCGAGGATCTTCCAGACGAGCCGGTGCGTCTTGAACTCCTGCAGGACGTCGTGCACGGAGAACTCGACGTCGCGACGACTCGAGCCCCGCGACGAACCCGACCGTGACGAGGTCGTCGCCCATCGGGTAGATGAACGAGCCGCCGAACTCGCCGAAGCTCGCCGACGTCCGCAGCGGCCAGCCCATCGTGTGGACGATCTTCCGAAGCGGCTTCGGCACGCGCCAGACCTCCTTCACGCCGAGCGCCCAGATCTGCGGGTTCTCGCCGTGGAGCCCGAACTGGTCGACGGCCGCGGCCGTCAGGTAGCCCTGCGTCCCCTCCGCGAGCACGGTCAGCCCGGCGACGACGTCGTTGCCGGGCTCGAACGTCGGCAGCGCCTCGCCCTCGCGCCCGCGGCCGCGGTCGCCCGTGCGCACGCCGAGGACGCGCCCGTGCTGGACGAGGAGCTTCGTCGCCGCGGTCTCCGGCAGGACGACGGCGCCGAGCGCCTCGGCCTGCTCGGCGAGGAAGCGGCCGAGCTCGGACGACGGAGAGGATGAGGTTGCCGTGGTTGCGCATCGTCGGCGGCGGCGGGATGCGCAGCGCGGACCGGCGCGTCAGGACGTACACGGCCTCGCCGGGAACCTCGCCGTACGTCGGGAAGTCCGCCGTCTTCAGCCGGCCGCGGAAGAGCTCGCGCAGCGGCGACGGGTTCGACGACCGCGCCCGAGAGGAGGTGCGAGCCCGCCTGCTTGCCCTTCTCGAGCACGGCGATCGGGACGTCGCCGAGCCGCTCGCGGACCTCCGGGTGCTCCTCGAGCAGCTGGCCGAGCCGGATCGCGCACGCGAGGCCGCCCGGGCCGGCGCCGACGATGAGCACGCCGACCTCGATCCGCTCGTCCGGCGCGTCGGTCGGCACGCCGACCGCGTCGATCGGCGCCGAAGGGTGGTGCGAAGTCGATCGGCCTGGCCACGAGTCCTCGCCTCAGCCGCGCGAGCGCACGAGCTCCGTGAGCTTCGGGACGATCTGGTGCAGGTCGCCGACGACGCCGATGTCGCAGAAGTCGAAGATCGGCGCGTTCGGGTCCTTGTTGATCGCGACGATCGTCCCCGAGCCCTGCATCCCGACCTTGTGCTGGATCGCGCCGGAGATGCCGCACGCGATGTACAGCCTCGGCGAGACCGTCTTGCCCGTCTGGCCCACCTGCGTCGAGTACGGGTACCAGCCGGCGTCGACGACCGCCCGCGTCGCGCCGACCGCTCCGCCGAGCGCGGCGGCGAGCTCCTCGAGCATGGTGAAGCCCTCGGGCGAGCCGAGCCCGCGCCCGCCCGCGACGATGATGTCCGCGTCCTCGATCGACGGCCCGCTCGACTCCTCCTGGGTCTGCTCGACGAGCGTCGCGAGCGTCGAGAAGTCGGAGAACGTCGTCTCGAAGGTCTCGACCTCGGCGCTCGCCGCCGGACTCGACCGGATCGAGCGCGCCCGAGCGGACCAGCCCGAGCTTCGGGCTCGCCCTTCCAGCCGACGTCGACGAGGACCGTGTCGCCGAGCGCCGGGCGCTGCCGACGAGCTCGCCGTCCTTCGACGGACAGATCGGTGAGGTCCCAGTTCAGCCCGGCGTCGAGTCGAGCCGCGAGGCCCGACGCGACGTCGGCCGAGAGCACCGACGCGCCGAAGAGCACGGCGTCCGGGCTCGTCTCGCTCGACGAGCGTCGCGAGCGCGTCGACGCGCGGCTGCGGGAGCGGCGAGCGTCAGCTCGGGCGCGTCGCACACGTAGACCTTCGCGGCGCCGAACGCGCCCGCGGCGGACGCGACGTCCGCCGCGCCCTCGCCGAGCACGACGCCGGCCGCATCGCCGAGCGACGCCGCCTTGCCGAGCACTCCGAGCCCGCCCTTCTCGAGCGCGCCGTGGTAGTGCTCGAGGAAGACCAGGCTCGTCACAGGAGCTTCCTCTCGACGACGAGGTCGAGGACCTTCTGCGCGGCGGAGCCGTCGTCCTCGATCTTCACCTGGTCGCCGCGCGACGGAGGCGGGCCGAGCTCGAGGACGACCGTCTTCGCGCCGGCCTCGCCGGCCGCACCCGCGTCGACGCCGACGTCGGCGAGCGCCAGCGTCTCCTGCGGCTTCGTCTTCGCGCCCATGATCCCCTTGAGCGACGGGTAGCGCGGCTCGTTGATCGCATCCGAGACGGCGACGACCGCAGGCAGCGGAGCGCTGATGACGTCGTAGCCGTGCTCCGTCTGGCGCTTGCCCGTGACCGACCGGGCTCGGCGGTCAGCGACGCGACCTGCGAGATCACGCGGCCGGCGCAGCCGGTCGGCCACCGCCGCCCAGAGGACGGCGCCGTCGCCGTCGCCCGAGGACTGTCCGAAGAGGACGAGATCGGCCGCCTCGCGCTCGAGCGCCCCCGCGAGCGCGCGAGCCGTGCCGAGCAGATCCGAGCCGGCGGCCGCGTCGTCGGCGACGAGCACCGCCCGGTCCGCGCCCATCGCGAGCGCCTTGCGGAGCGAGTCGACTGCCTTCTCGGGCCCGAGCGACACGAGGACGACCTCGCCGCCCTGCGCCTCCTTGATCCGGAGCGCCTCCTCGACGGCGTTCAGGTCGGTCGGGTTGAGCGCCGCCTCGCCGGAGCGGTCGAGCCGCTTCGTCGCCGGGTCGATCCGCTTGTGCACGGTCGCGTCCGGCACCTGCTTGACGCAGACGGCGATCTTCATCGGCGCGGACTCTATCCGCGCTCCGACGTCCGCCCCGACCGAACGGTGGGGCCTTCTACCCCGCAGGGGTGACACACGTTCGAGGTACCCCGATACTGCGATCAGCGATGCATCGACCCGTTCCGCTTCCGATGGCGCTGTTCGTCTGCCTACTCTTGGTCGCGACCGCGGCGATCATGGCGGCGAGCTCGGTCGCGCTCTCCGGAGACGGCGCCTTCTACCTCGTGCGGATCCTGGGTACGGAGGATGTCTACGGACCGAGCGCCCGCATGCTTGGAAACGCAGTACGGCAAGCGCCTGTGCTGATCGGCGTGCGTGCAGGCCTCACAGATACATACCTCCTCGCCGTACTTCTGGGAGTCGGACAGCTCGTCTTCCCGGCCGCGATCTGGTGCCTCGCGATCGTGTTGGCTCGTGCGCAGCTCGTCGCGTTCACCGCGGTCGCGATGCTCGCCGGCCTCTGCGCGGGGACGACCTGGCTCTTCAACACAGGCGAGAGCGTGATCGGCGGCACCGCTCACGGTGCTCGCAGGCGTCCTGCTCTGGCAGCCGCGGGCATGGAGACGGGGTGACGCCGATCCTGGCCGTGGCCTCGGCGTCGGTACTCGTGGCAACGTACGAGATCGGCCGCCGTCACGGGGCTGATCCTCGGCATCTGGGCACTATGGAGAGCGGCTACACACGGCTCCCGCGCGGATCGAGCCGGCGGTCTCGTCGTCGCCGTTCTGTCTTTCCTATCGACCGTCGTTGCGCTCGAAGGAGTCGCTGGCGGAGCAGGAGTCGACCTGGGCACGATCGTCCCTCTACTTCGTCCTCTCGGGCGAGCCGCGGGGCTTCTACCTCGGGCTGGCGGCGATTGTCGCCGTCCTCGCCGCGCTCTCGCTGGAACGGCCGGCCGTGCTCCGGCTCGCTCTCCTGGCGCTCGGCGGCGTCGCCACCGTGTTCGTGCTCTGGAGCGTGCCGGCGAGCCCCGTCCAGGCCTTCAAGGCCCGCGGTGGCGCGCTCGCGGCGGTCCTCGTGCTCCTGCTCGTCCTCTGGGGTCTGTGGATCCGAGGCCAACGACGGCCACGGGTCTCTGCGGGCGAGGAAGGGCGCGACGCCATGGCCGCTTCTTCTTCCCGCCGCGTTCGTTGGCGCGATGACCATCGTCAGCTTCCAAGGCGTTGAGGCGTGGCATCGGAGCCTCGAGGCGTTTCGCACCGAGGTGGACGGCGCGCACGGCATTGCCTGGGTTGACGACGTCCTGCCGAGCGACGAGCGGGCGGTCGTCTGGGGCTGGACGAGCAGCTCCCTCTCGGTGATCGTGCGCCGCGACGCTGCCTCCGGAGTACTCGCCGACCGCAAGCCGAGCTTCGTCCCGTTCCAGCCGAGCGACGCGCATTCTCAGCTGGCCGCCGAGTACGCGTGGGACAACTAGCGCGTCGAAGGGCCTGCTAGCGTCCGGCCCCTTGCGCGCGCACCGGAGCGCACTCGTCATGGGACGCCACCGGACGACAGCCGTACTCCTCATTCTCGCCGGCCTTGCCGCCGCCGTTGCGACGACCCCGGCCGGCGGCGGTCGATCCGGCACCGTGCCGCGGCTCGTGTTCCCGCTCGTCGCGAAGACGGACCTGTGGGACAACTACGGCGACCCCCGCCGAACGGGCGTCACGCGGGCATCGACATGGAGAACCCATGGCACGCACCCGTCGTCGCGGTCGAGGACGGCAGCGTCAAGTACTGGGAGTCCGGGCTCGGCGGCTGCATGCTCTACCTCTACGGGCGCAGCGGCACGACGTACATGTACATCCACTTGAACAACGACCTGACGGCCCGCAACGACAACAAGGGCGGGTGCGTGAAGGGCGTGACGTTCGTCGTCCCGAACGGGGCGAAGGTGACGGCCGGCCAGCAGATCGCGTGGAACGGCGACTCGGGCGACGCGAACGGGAACCCGCACCTCCACTTCGAGGTGCACCCGACGGCGGTGCGGACGTCAACCCGTACAGCACCTGAAGCGGGCGGTGAGGCCGCTGCTTCGCAGCCCGCGCCGGTGCACGTCTTCAGCCTCGCGCTGCGCGGGAAGCTCGTGGCCGCGGGCGCGGGAGCGGCGACGCTGGACGTCGAGCGGGTTCGCCAATACCCCGGCGGCCGCTGGCTCGACATCGACGCGCGCGAGGTTGAGCTCGCCGTGCCGTTGGGAACCGACGTAACAGGGCACAACGAGCTCGCGGGAGAGAGCCGGCGCCGACTCAAGACGGCGGCCGAAGTCGTCGCCTACACCTTGAAGTCGAACGCGACACCCGGTGCGATCGTCGGCGCACCGGGAGAGCTCCTCCTCGGACGGCTCGTGTCGGATCCCTGACCTAGATCTCCCGTAATCGCCGACGCGGCATCAAGACGAAAGCGGCGAGATAGAGAAGCCCCGCCACGATCAGGAGGTTGCGGAAGCCGACGAACAAGAGCGACGTACTCGACGCAGCCCCCGACCATCGCACCGAACACGTTGATCCCGAATGCGCTCGGCGTGTTGTCCGTGGCCGCGAAGCGCTTCGAAAAGGCGAGGTTCGCGAGAAAGATCGGAGCGAAGGCAGCGAGATCGCCGCGACCAGGCGCGGGAGCAACGGCAGGGCGAGCAGCGATGCGTTGGGGACCACGTAGGCCAGCACGAGCGCCCCGGCGATGCCGACATAGAGGAGGGGCAGCGCCGGCGTCCGGAACCTCCGCGTCACCTCGACGGCGAGGAGCACGGCGAGGAGCACGCCGGCGAACACGATGGAGTTGACGATCCACGTCGTCCCGAAGAGGAGCGCGAACGTCGTGACGCTCTTCGTCTCGAGCAGGAGGAAGGCGGCTCCCATGAAGAAGAGATCGAGGTAGGGGCGCATCGTCCGGAACGGCCCTGCGACGAGGCGAACCGAGACGAGGCTGGCGAGCAGGATCGCTGTGAGCGCGAGGAGGTACAGAGACGGAATGCCGCCCCCTCGGAAGTACGGGAACGGGCGGTCGTCGGTCGCGGGCGCGACCGGGTCGGCGGCTGCGAACGTCGGCCGACACTTCTGATCGGTCGGACGGCGCGCCACGGAGATCACGGCCGCCCCGCCGCGGGTCGGAGCTTGTCCACGCAGGGCGGGTGGCCGAACACGGCAGCGACCGTTCCCGCGTACCGGTCGACGAGCCAGTCCTGGCGGTAGTAGTTGTACATCGCGAATCCGCCTTGCTCGGTCAGGTGTTCACGAACGCTCTCGATCGCCTCCTTCGTGAAGAGGTAGCTCTCGAGGCGTATCGCACCGCTTCCGTTGACGAGGGTCAGTGAGTCGGGAAGCGCGAAGAGGATCAGGTCGTAGCGCGCGTCCGTCCGCTCCAGAAACGCCCGTCCATCGTCAACGTGCGTCGTCACTCTCGGATCGTCGTACGGCCTGTCCGGGTGAAACCGTCGACCGAGGTCGAGGATCTCGGGATCGATCTCGACGGCGTCCACGTGCGTCGGCGCCACGGGCAAGCGCGACCGCGACGTCGTTGCCGGTGCCCGCGCCGACGACGAGGATGCTGCGGGCGAGCCGAGAGCCAGCCGCTCGTACGGGATGCGTATTCAGGTTCGTCGTGCAACCGTCCTTCGACACTTCGCGCGAGCTGGTGAGGCACGCCATTGACGCTCACGTTGAGCCCTCCTCGCCATCGGCGTAGTGCAGCTTGTCGTAGACGATCCGGTAGTAGGGCGACCACGCGACGCGGCTGCTCGGCAGGTCGGCGACGAACAGAGCGATGAGGAGCGCGCACGAGAACAGGACGATCGCGCTTCGTCCCGAGCAGCGCGACGAAGAGGGCGACGAGGACGAAGCCCCACACGAGAGGGGGTGCCCCGAGCAGCGCGAGTCCGGTGAAGACGGCGATCCCCGCAAGGCTCCCAAGCAGATCCAGCCGGTACGCGTCGAGGGCACCAAGCTCGCGAAACGCACGCCCGACGAGCTGAGCCGAGCCGAAGACGCAGAGCGCGACTGCGGCGAACAGAATCGGCAGCGTCACCCACGTCGGAGGACCGGTCGGCTCGACGAGCGTGAAGTAGATGATGCGGTCGCCGCGCTGGTCGATCTCGACGGGCACGAGCGTGACGAAAGCGAGCATCGCGGCCAGTACCGGTGGCGACAGCCATGAAAGATCACGCAGCTTCGTGCTCGCCAGGAAGCCCAGGCCGACGCCGAGGAACGAGCCGAGGAGGACGAAGTTCGAGAAGTAGCTGAGGTGGACGACCTTCGCCCCCAGCTCCCGAATCAGGACGAGCTCGAGGAAGAGGACGAGGCCGCTGCCGAGGAAGACGCGCAGCCTCGCGGAACGGACACCTTCGAATGTCCGTTCCCGTGCTCGGTTCTCGGAGATCGGTTCCGCGATCAGGCGCATGACTCATTCTCGGAGCCACGTCGGTCACTCCCGATCCCCAGTTCTTGGTCTGTTGACAACCTCTCCCGAGTAGGACGACGGCCGATCCGGTCGAATGTCCAGGCATGAGCGGGGGCCTCTCCATCCTGATGCCCGTGTTCAACGAGCTCGCGACCGTCGGGGCCGCTGTCGACGACGCGCTCAGCGCCGAGCTGCCCGTGTCGAGTCGTCAGCTGGTCGTTGTCGACGACGGATCGACCGACGGCACGCGCGAGCTCCTCGCGTCGCTCGACGTTCCCCGACACCGTCACGTCGTCTACCACGACCAGAACCTCGGCAAGGGAGCGGCCGTGCGGACGGCTCTCACGCACGCCGACGAGGAGTTCGCGCGATCCTCGACGCCGACCTCGAGTACCACGCATCGGACCTGGCCATGTCCTCGAGCCCCTCATCGCGGGGAGGCCCAAGTCGTCTTCGGCACCCGCGCGTGGACCTCGCAGTCGTCGTTCAGCTTCTGGTACGTGATGGGCAACAAGGCCGTGACGTTCGCGACGAATGTCCTCTACAACTGCTGGATCTCGGACGTCATGACGTGCCACAAGGCGATGAGGACTGACCTCTTCCGCTCGCTGCCGCTCCGCGAGCGCGGGTTCGCGATCGAGCCCGAGATCGCGGCACGGGTGCTTCTCGCGGGCGAGCGAATCCACGAGGTTCCGATCTCCTACCGGGCTCGCGGTCGCGAGGCCGGCAAGAAGCTCACGGCGGTCGACGGGCTCAGTGTCCTGCGCACGCTCGTTCGCTGTCGCCTGATGTGACCCGCGCGGATGAGTCGTCGCCGCCTACGCGTGCCTCGGAGCGGGCCCTCGCGCTGCTCGCGGTCTCTGCTGGTCGGGCTCGTGGCCACGGCTACTGCTGCGACGAGATCCGGACCGTTTCGATGTACGTGGAGCGCGGACCGCGCGAGATTCTCGCCGGTCCGTACATACCGAACAACCACGAGCTGTTCAGCCTCCTCGGGTGGCTGACCTTCTCACTCGGCGGGGAGTCCGAGGTCGCCATTCGGCTCTGGTCGGTGCTTCCGTTCCTCCTCGGAGTCGCCTTCACGACGGCATGGCTTCACCGCCGCGCCGGTGCGCTCTCCGGAATCGCGTTCCTCTTCCTCGCGACGGCGTCACCCCTGCTGCTCGACATCTCGCGGATGGGCCGCGGCTACGGCCTCGCGTTCCTCGCCATGAGCGTCCTCATGATCGGCGCGCTCGAAGCGGCCCGGACAGGGTCCTGGTGGGCCATCGCCGCCGTCTCGGTCGGAGGGTTGTTGGGATCGCTCACCCTTCCCCACTTCGCGCTGACGTACATCGCGACGTGTGCCGTTCTTGCTCGCCAAACGCGATCTCCGAGCGCGGCTCGGTCTCCCCTTCGCGACGACGATCGCAGTCGTCGCCGCGTGGTACGCCCCGCATTTCGACGACATCGCCACGAGCTCGCTCGCCGACTACGGGCAGCGAATCGACACGCGCTGGCTCGCCACCGCACCTGTCGACCAGACGCTCGTGCCCGCGTTGACGATGCTCGACGACTCGTTCGTCCGTCCCAATCTCCAGTCGCTGCTCTTCAGCCTCATGCTCGTAGCGGTTGCGGGATCGAGCCCACTTCTGCGTGCGAGGTTCCCGCGGCTCGTGCTCTGCGTCCCGGTCGTGACCACGGTCGTCGCGTTCTGGCTGACGAGGACGTACATCGTGCCTCGGTTCTTCAGCTTCCTTCTCGTGCCGCTCTTCATGCTGCTCGCAACCGGCTCGGCAGCCGTCCTCTCTCGGCTGCGAAGTCGACCCGCTCCGCTGCGGACCGCGATGGTCGTCGCGATATTCGCGGTGCTGTCGGTGCAGCTGGTGCCGCTCGTGATCGACGTCTCTCGCATGCCTCGCGACGCAACGGGCGAGGCCGGCATGACGATCCGGCATCTCGTTCCCGCGTCGACTCCAGTCGTCGCGCACGTGCCCTACCCGGACGACATCTCGTTCTTCCTCGGGAGAGCGGTCGAGCCCGCGTGGACATCCGCCGAGGCGCGGCGAGCATGCGAGGTCGATCGGGAGGTAGTCTACGTCGACCAGCCCTACCTCGTGCCGGCGACGTCGCCGCCGTGCCTGGAGCGTGCAGGCGTCCGGCACTACCGATTCCCTCAATACACCCGGGGCGGTCGAATCGATGTCTGGGTCATCCCAAGCGACGCCGGCTGAGATGTCCCGAAAGTGGGAGTCCATCGGGGTTCCCGCGGCGTACGCGACCCTCGGCGCCGCGCTCCTGTGGTCGCGGCTGGCGTACCTCGGGCACAGCTTCTGGACGGACGAGATCATCATGGTCGAGAGGTTGCATCGTCCCGGGCTCCGGGTGATCGTCACCGGCTCGGGCCTCACCCATCAGCTCATGGCGATCCTCTGCTGGATCGCCGCGAACGCCCGTCGGGGAGTCGGAGATCGCGTTCCGGCTGCTCTCGGCAGTCCCGTTCGTCCTCGGTGTCGCCGTCGTGACGTGGTGGCTGCATGTCCGCGTGGAGCGCTCGCCGGCATCCTCTACCTCTTCCTCGCGACCGTCTCCCGCTGCTTCTCGACATCAGCCGGCAGGCGCGGGGGTACGGGCTGGCCTTCTTCGCCGTCAGCGTCATGATCGTCGCCGCGCTCGACGCGCTCAGAACCGGGAAGCTATGGGCCGTTGGCCTCATGTGGGCCGCAGGCATCGTCGGCGCCTGGACGCTCCGCAGGTGGGGATCGCCGTCCTCGCGACGGCGGCGCGCGTTCCTCACCGACAGGCGGACCCGCTTCCGTCCGCCATCGGATCGGCTCACGCTGGCGGGGGTCGCCGCCTGGTACATCCGCACGCGGACCAGGTCGAGGCGATCGCGCACTTGCCCGACGGCGTACAGATCGATTCCCGTGGGTCATCACGGCGCCCATCGATCAGGTCGTCCTCCCAGGGCTCCTGGTGGACGACGGCACCGCGCTCGTCGCCGGAGCGGTCTGGCTGCCCCTCGTCGTCCTCGCCGCGATCATCGGCGCTCGCAGCCCGCTCGTTCGGGACTGGCGCACGGGATCCGCGTTGCTTGCAGGCCCGGTCGCCACCGTTACCTTCCTCTGGATCGGCGACGCGTACGTCATTCCTCGATACCTGAGCTACCTCCTCGCTCCGCTGTTCATCCTGCTCGCCTCGGGAGCAGCGGCGACCTTGCAGGGGATGGCCGAGCGGAGGAGCGTCCTCGGCCCGATCGTCTGCCTCGTGCTGATCAGCCTCCTGGCCGCGAGGTTCGTCACCCTCGCGCCCGACGTCGTCGGACTCCCGCGCGAGGCCAATCGTGACGCAGCAGACGTGATCCTGCGCGGCCCGCCCGAGGCGCCTGTCCTCGGGTACCTGCGAAACCCGGCGAACGTCGAGTTCTACCTCGGCCGACCCGTTGAAGATCTCGAAGCCGGTGACGTCGCAACGCGCGTGTGCGGCCAGACGCGCCCCGTCTTCTACGTGGAGCAGCTCTACGCGAAGGAGCCCGTCGCCGTCCCGTGCCTGAGCCGCCCGGGAGTGGAACACGAGCGGTTCCGTCAGTACGCGCGCGGTGACGAGACGAACGTCTGGCTCGTTCCACCCGAGCGGTAAACCGTCAGCTCGGACGACGCCAGAGCTGCGCGCTCACCCGGCGGCCGAACTCGAGCCTCTCGACTCGCACGTGGTCGCCGAATCCGAGCGCACTGCCGCTCTGCGGCAGTGATGTCGCCCCCGGCCTCCGACCAGAAGATCACCCAGATGCGGTCGGCGGTGGACACGTCCACCGGTTCCGCACCGTAATAGCGGGCCGCCGCAGCCGCGGACCACGGCGCCACGAGAACGGCGTCGGAGCCTGCACGGCGGTCGTCCACGGCTCGGACTGCGCTACGCCAGTCCTCACCCCGCCAGTTTCCGTCGATCGCGTACCAGCGCGCGAGCCCAACGGTCGTCGCCAGCACGATGGCCGTCACAAGAACCACTCGCCACCTCCGACCGACTCCGGTGATCGCGACGCCCGCGAGCAGCGCGAAGGCCGGTGCGGCGACGATCAGGTAGCGGTCGAGGTAGATCGGCCGGAACGTCGAGACCACGAGAGCGAGGACGAACGGAGCGAACGCCCAGGTCCCGAGCCAGACGCTCGCATCGCGCCGCCTTGCCCGGACCAGCGAGCACGAGCCCCGCGACGGCGAGTGCGAGCGCGAGCCCGAAGGCCGCGCCGGACACGTCGACCACGGCTCTCGCGGCGACCTCGGGACTCGGGAACTTCAGCCAGTTCATCGCGACCCCGTCCCCGGTCGAACGCATCGCGATCTGAGCCGCCCACGGCACGCCGAGCGCCACAGACGATGAGTGCGGCGAGGAGCCCGTGCGGGATGACGCGATCCCGCCGCTGGTACGCGAGCACGAGCTGCGCCGGCACGAGGAGGACGCCCGCCGACCGGATGCCAGACGATCACCGCGGCGAACGCGAGCCCGTACAGCGCCCAGTCTCGTCGAGTGTTGCTGTCGAGCGCACGAAGCAACAGCAGCATCGAGAGAGCGGCGAGGGCGAGCAGGAACGTGTACCCGCGCGCCTGCTGCGACCACTTGACGACGAACGGGCTCGACGCGATCAGCAGCCCCGCGACGAGCGCGACCCAGCGGTCGAACAGCTTGCGCCCGATCATGACGACGAGCGCGCTCGCGAGCATCGCGCCGATGACCGACGGAAAACGGAGGGCCGTCTCCGCCGGTCCCCACCACTTCCGTCCAGGGCCGAACGAGGGAGTAGTAGAGCCAGTGGTAGCCCTCGACGTAGCTCGCGTACGACGCGTCGGCCCAACGTGCGGTGTACGACTCGTCGACCCAGAGCGACGGTGCGCCCAGTCGGATCAACCCGAGCACCAGCGCCACACCGCTGACGACGGCGATGTCGACGGCAAGGCTGCTCGTCCGCACGCGTCCCAGGGCGCCGCCGGCGTCGAGGGGGGATCGCTCGGCGTGTGTGGGCACGGTCATGCCCCACCACCGCTCGACCGGCGCGTCACGTACAGAGAATTGCACTCCGATTCGCCGATACGAGCCACCGAATACGTGTTATCGGCACGATCTGGACGTTCGGCTAGCACGGCTCGCCACACATCGGGGACGTGGTGCCGCGGGGAATGGTCAGCGGATGCCTCGGTCGGGAACTCGCGCAAACCAGGGCCTCTAGACCATCTCCCAGGTGAGGACGTCGTCCTCCTCGATGTCGACGCGCGCCACGCGTCCGACGAGAAGGTCGATGTCCTTCGGCTTGATCCCGAATCCAGGGCGCTTGGTCGTCAGCATCTCGCGCGTGATCACGGTCCCCGCCGGAATGTCGACCGCCGCGACGACGCTCCGTCGCGCAAGCCGGTACATCTCCTCCGACTCGGCGTCCGACGGCCCTTCGAGACGGCCCGTTTCCGAGGGCCGCCTCGACGTCGCGCACGGCCTGAACCATCGCGCGAAGCTCGTCGGGCTCGAGCGCGAACGGATGGTCGGGGCCTTCCATCGAGCGATCGAGGGTGAAGTGCTTCTCGATCAGCTCCGCGCCGAGCGCGGCGGCCGCCGCCGGGACCGAGATTCCCGTCGTGTGGTCGGAGAGGCCGACCGGGACGCCGAACGCCGCGCGCATGGTCGCCATCGCCCGCAGGTTCATGATCGCGGGCGGAGACGGATAGAGCGATGCGCAGCGCAGCAGGGCGACCTGGTCGTTGCCTGCCGACCGGACCGCGCCCAGTCGCGTCCTCGATCTCGCCGTACGTCGCCATGCCGGTCGAGAGGATCACCGGTACTCCGACCGCGGCGGCGTTCGCGATCAGCTGCAGATCGACGATCTCGAACGACGCGATCTTCATCGCGGGGACGCCGAGCGCGGCGAGACCGTCGACCGCGTCGCGGTCGAACGGCGTCGAGAAGAACGCGATCTGCCGCGAGCGCGCGTGCTCGGCGAGCTCCGCCTGCCACTCGCGCGGAAGCGCGATCGCGTCGAGCAGCTCGCGCGGGCTCCGGTCGTCGTTGCAGGTACTCGAAGCGCGGCGTCTTCGCCGAGTAGAGGCCGGCGCCCGTGTACGTCTGGAACTTCACGGCGTCGGCTCCGGCGTCGGCGGCCGCGTCGATCAGTGCCTTCGCGAGCCCGAGGTCGCGATTGTGGTTGGCGCCTGCCTCGGCGATCACGTACGCGGGCTGTCCCGGGCCGACCCGGCGCCCTCCGATCTCGATGGCGGACAGGAACGGGCGCGACGAGGGCGTCGTCACGGCAGCGCCCTCCGCAGCTCCGCCACGACCCGATCGACGTCGGTGTCGCTCAGCCCGGGGAACATGGGCAGCGAGATCGCTCCGGCGTAGTACTCCTCGGCCGCGGGCACTCGTCCTGCGGAGATCCGACGACGTCCCGGTAGTACGGGTGCCGATAGATCGGGATGTAGTGAACCTGGACGCCGATGCCCGCCTTGCGGAGCGCGTCGAAGACCGCGAGCCGAACGCCCGGCGCCACCGTGCACGCTGACGACGAACAGGTGGTAGGCATGCAGGTCGCCTGCCGACGCCTCGGGCGGGAGCGCGACTCGCGGCTCGTCGGCCGAGCAGCTCGCGATACCGCTCGGCGACGCGGTTGCGTCGTGCGACGAACTCGTCGAGCCGCTCGAGCTGGCTGAGGCCGAGCGCGCACTGGAAGTCGGTGATGCGGTAGTTGAAGCCGAGCGCCTGCATCTCGTAGTACCAGTCGCCGTCGGTCGCCGAGGGGGTGACGCCGTCCTTGGTGATCCCATGCGTGCGAAAGAGCCTCAGGCGCGCGGCCAGCTCGTCGCTCTCGGTCGAGACGAGCCCGCCTTCGCCGGTCGTGATCGCCTTCACGGGATGGAGCGAGAACGTCGTCATGTCGGCGCCGCCGGGCCCGCCGACCATCCCCGCTCCGCGTCGCGCGCCGAGCGCGTGAGCCGCGTCCTCGATCACGACGACGCGGTCACGGACCGGCGCCGAGCGGCTCCAGGTCGACCGGAAGGCCGGCGAAGCTCACCGCGATCGACCGCGCGCGTGGCGTCCGACGCGGCTGCGGCCGCGAGCTGCCGTGTCGAGGTTCCACGTCGACGGCGAGATGTCGACGAACCTCGGCCGCGCACCCTGGTAGAGGACACAGTTGGCCGACGCGGCGAAGCTGAGCGGGCTGGTGATCGCCTCGTCGCCCGGGCCGAGACCGGCGGCGAACGCAGCGCCGTGCAGTGCGGCCGTGCCGTTCGCGAAGGCGACGACATGCCGCGCACCGAGGTAGCGCGCGACCGCGTCCTCGAACTCGCGCGACCAGCGGGCCTTGCGTGATCAGCTCAGCGCGAAGCGCCTCGCCGACGCGCGCGACGTCCTCATCGGAGATGTCTTGCCGCCCGTACGGGCAGGAACGCCTCGCGTCAGAGGACGGCCCTCACGCTCGCCGCCATCTCGCGGAGCTCGTCGACGTCGAGCCAGCGATCGTTCGTGTCGCTCGAGTACTCGAAGCCGGTGCGCAACGGCGCTGCCGCCCTCGACCGTCGCGCAGCGGCCACGACGCGAGCTCCGGCAGGATGACGTAGCCATTCGTCGACCTCGAACGAGTGCCGCGACTCGTCCCCGGTGAGGAGGATCTCGTGGATCTTCTCACCCGGGCGGATCCCGATCACCCGATGCTCCGCGTCGGGCGCGAGCGCCTCGGCGATGTCGACGACGCGCATGCTCGGGAGCCTCGGGACGAAGATCTCGCCGCCGCCCATCCGGCCGAGGCTGTCGATCACGAAGTCGACCGCCTGCTCGAGCGTGATCCAGAAGCGGGTCATCCGCTCGTCGGTGATCGTGAGCACGCCGGACTGCGCCTGCGCCTTGAAGAGCGGGATGACGCTGCCCCGGCTCCCGACGACGTTCCCGTAGCGCACGCTCGCGAACCGCGCCGGCGAGTCGGCCGCGTACGTGTTTCCCTGCGTGACGATCTTCTCGGCGCAGAGCTTCGTCGCGCCGTAGAGGTTCACCGGGTTGACCGCCTTGTCGGAGCTCAGGGCCATGGTCAGCGGCACGTCGTTCTCGATCGCCGCGGAGACGACGTTCTCGGCGCCGACGACGTTCGTCTGCACGGCCTCGAAGGGGTTGTACTCGCACGCCGGAACCTGCTTGAGCGCAGCCGCGTGAACGACGACGTCGACGCCGCGCATCGCTCTCGTCAGGCGCGGCAGGTCGCGCACGTCACCGATCAGGTAGCGCAGCCGCTCGTCGTCCAGGTCGCGCCGCAGCTCCGACTGCTTGAGCTCGTCCCGGCTGAACACGCGTATCGCCGCCGGGTCGTGGCGCGTCGAGAAGCACCTCGATCAGCTTGCGTCCGAACGAGCCGGTTCCACCCGTCACGAGGACGGTCTTCCCGTCGAAGGTCATGCATCGCAGGCTAGTCGGTGCCGACGGTTGGCACACTCTCCGCCGTGCGCGAGACGCTCGCGACACTGGAGGGTACGAGCGGCGCGCGCAGCAGGACGATGTCGACGATGAGCGCGACGGCGCTCCTCGTCGCCGACGCCGGCCCGGAGGACGGGCTGGGTCATCTGAGCCGCCTCTCGGCGATCGCGGTCGCCCTCAGGTCGCAGGGGCATCGACACGCGCTGCCTCGCCCACAACGGCCCGGCCGCTGCTCGAGCGCGACGGCGTGGCCTGGGCGCCGTGGTCGCCCGCCGAGTCCTCTGCCGACCGACGTCGATGTCGCGCTCCTGGACAGCTACCGCCTCGCACCGGAGACGGTCGTCGCCGCACCGATGTACCGATTCGTCGTCTTCCGTGACGACGGCGATGTCCCAGAGCCGCGCCGTCGCTCGTGGTGTCCGTCGCGGCCCCGCCGTCCGACGACCCCGACGGCTCTCGGGCCCGCGGTACGCGGCGCTCAGGCCGTCCTACTGGGGGCTGCCGCCGAAGGACGGCGAACGGTCCACTTCGGCGCGTTCTCGTGACGACCGGCGGAGGCGATCCCGGGTGGGATCGGCGCCGCGATCGCGCAGGCCGTGGCGGTCGAGCTTCCGGGCGTCGACGTGACGCTCGTTCGCGGCCCGCACGCGCCCGCGCCGCCGGTCGACGGCGTTCGAGGTGCTCGAGGCGCCCGACTCCCTCTTCGAGCACCAGCTCTGCCGCAGACCTCGTGATCTGCGGCGGCGGCCAGACGATGCTCGAGGCGGCAGCATGTGGCACACCGTGCCTCGTCGCTCGTTCTCGCCGAGAACCAGCGCGAGCAAGGCACTCAGGCTTGAGTCGTCAGGTGCCGTCGTCCTCGTCGACCCGGCGACGTCGACGGAGTGCTCGCGGCAATTCGCGACCTCGACTCCGACCGCCCGGCACGAGTTGGGTCGGTCGCGCGCAACGCGCCGTCGACGGATACGGCGCGCTCCGCATCGCCTACCACGTCGAGGCGCTCGCTTCGTCGGACTGGCCTGACGCAGCAGCCGGGAGCTCAGCCCCCCGCGGACCTGACGTGCGCGACGACGTCCCGGTACGGGAGCGGACGCGAAGCGAGGTCGAGCGACGCGAAGAGCGGCCCTGACCCGCTCGAGGTCCTCAGGCAGGTCGATCGACCACTGGAGGTCGGAGTCGTCCGTTTCGGCGGTCACGGAACGGAGCTCGAAGAGATCGGGCCGCTCCTCGCGGATGAACCAAGTGACGTGCTCCCGCGCCTCGCGGCGAAGACCCCATCCGGTTCGGCGCGCAGGAGACGTCGAAGAACAGCGCCTCGGCGTCGAGGCCCTTGTGGAAACGTCCTCTCGATGACATTGGCGGAGTAGTCGACCGATTCAGGGGCGTCACGGAGCGCGCCGATCACGCGGTCGATGACCTCGGCGATCGAGCATCGGGCAGTCGGCCGTCAGCCGGACGACCGCGTCCGCTCCAGCCTCGCGCGCGGCCTGGACGTAGCGGCCGAGGACGTCATGCTCGTCTCCGCGGAACCAGCGCGCGCCCTCGCGCTCGGCGATCGCGATCGACCGGATCGTCCTCGGCGTTCACGGTCGTCGCCACGACGACGTCGTCGACCGCTGACGCTCGCGCGCGGCGGAGCACCCACGCGAGCAACGGGCTGCCCGGCGAGGTCGGCAAGCACCTTGCCGGGGAAGCGCGACGACGTCGTTCGCGCCTGGACGATCGCGACGGTTCTCAAGCCGGTCTATCGTCCGATCGATAGCGTGAGATCCAGCCCTCGAGCGCCTTCTGCGCACGCTCGCCCGCCGCCGAGCGTCCGGGCATCCAGCAAGACTAGATCGTCCGACTCCAGATCGCGGAGACCTTCGTCGTCGCGTGGGTAGGCCAACC
>CAWDSX010000008.1:0-57556 GCA_963805135.1 uncultured Gaiellaceae bacterium
ACCCGCCTCGGGAGGCGGGGGCGCCTCGCAGCGGAGCAGGTCAGCGGAGGCTGATCCTCCGGCGTCACAACTCGGCGATCGCGAGCACCTCGACCGCGAGACCGGGGCTCCGCGGGACGCGGCCGGCCAGCTCGATCGCCTCCTCCCGGCTCGCACAGTCGACGACATAGAACCCTCCGACTCCCTCCTTGGTGTCGGCGAACGGGCCGTCGGTGACGATCGGCGGCTCGCCGGGGCGGACGGACACTGCCTCTCCGGTGAGCGCCTCGCCGAGGACGTGCACGCCACGCTCGCGGAGCATCGCGCCGTAGGCGAAGTGCTCTTCGACGATCGCGCGCCGCTCCTCCGGCGTCATCGCCGCCTCGGCCTCGGTGTCGCCGTGGATCATGAACAGGTAGCGCATCTCTCCTCCTCGGTCTTTCCGGTGAGACGAACGCAGTCGCCGTGCGTTCGACACAGTCCTAGCAGGGCGGGATGCGCGCCGTGTTGTTCGTCTCGTTCGACTCGGCGACCTGGTTCTGCGGGTCGACCGTGATCGTGCGTTGGATCGACGCGCACGTCACGGTCCGCGTGACCGACGCTCCGGCCGCGAGCCCGCGGATCGTGAAGGTGCCGACACCCTGGACGGTGACGACGAAGACGCCCGCGGCCGCACTGCCGCGGTTGGTGATCCTGAAGCTCGTGCCCGTGACCGAGCTGACGACGAGGTCGGGCTGCGGGAACGGCGTGACCGTGATCGTGAAGCTCCCGCTGCGCTCGTTGCCGTGCGCATCGCGGGCGGTGCAGGTGACGGTGGTCGAGCCGACCGGGAAGACGGCGCCCGACGCGGGCCCGCAGGTCGGCGTGAGCTGGTCCGTCGACCGAGTCGGCCGCCGAAGCCGAATACGTCACTGTCGCGCCCTTCGTGCTCGTCGCCTGGACGGTGCGATCGGCGGGAAGCGTGAGGCTGGGCGCTGTGGTGTCGACGACCGTGGCGGTGAACGTGGCGACGGCGCGGTTCCCGCTCGCGTCGCGGGCGGTGCAGCGGACGGTTGTCGCGCCGAGCGGGAACGTCGATCCGGACGCGGGCGAGCAGGTCACGCGCGGTCGGCGGTCGGCGAGGTCCTTCGCCGACGCCACGAACTCGACCTTCGCGCCGGTCGGCCCGGTCGCTTCGACCGTCAGCGGCTGCGGGACGACGACCTGCGGCGCGGTGGTGTCGACCACGCGAACGAGGAAGCTCCCGCGAGGCGATGTTCCCCTGCGCGTCGGATGCCGAGCAGCGGACGGTCGTCGGGCCGAGCGGGAACGAGTGGACCGGGACGCCGGCCGGCACTGCACTCCTCCAGCACCGTCGGCGGACGCCTGGAAGACCACGCGCGTGCGTCGGCCGCTCGCCTCCACGGTCAGGTCGTCCGGGAGCCGGAGCGTCGGCGCGTTCGTGTCGCCGACCCGCACGACGAAGCTCGCGCGTGCGACGTTGCCGGCGGCATCCGTGCTCGTGCAGGCGACGTTCGTCGACCGACCGGCAGCTTCCGCCCGGCCGGCACCGAGCAGTCGACGGTCGACCTCGCCGTCGACCGCGTCGCGTGCCGTCGCGTTGTACGCGACCGGCGCGCCTGCCTCGACCGAGAGGCGCATCGGGCAGAGCGAGGACCGGCGCCGTCGAGTCGGAGACGGTGACCGTGAAGCGCTTGCGCGCCGACGTTGCCCGCGCCGTCGCGCGCGGTGCACTCGACCGTCGTCTCACCGAGCGGGACGACCTGCCGCGCGCAGGCGCGCAGCGAACGGAGAGCGACGAGTCCGCGCGGTCGCGCGCTCGTGTCCGAACGCGACCGGAGCGCCCTCCGGGCCTTGCGCCTCGATCCGGAGCGACGCCGGCGTCGTGACGATCGGGGCGGTCGTGTCGACGACCTCGACCGTGAACGAGCCTTCGGCCGTCATTGCCGGCCTCGTCCTGCGCCGAGCACGCGACGTCGGTCTCGCCGAGGGGGAAGACGTCGCCGACCTCCGGCGAGCAGCTCACCTCGACCGACCGTCGTCTCGTCCTCGCCACTCACGGCGTAGGCGACCGGCGCGCCGGCTCGGGCTCGTCG
The DNA here is from genome assembly GCA_963805135.1 of uncultured Gaiellaceae bacterium. GTDB lineage: Bacteria > Actinomycetota > Thermoleophilia > Gaiellales > Gaiellaceae > GMQP-bins7. The sequence goes on from CAWDSX010000008.1 coordinate 2,076, forward strand.
CCTCTCGGCGGACCGTTTCCGGGCCGGAGGAGTACGAGGCGCGGCGGGGTCCGTCTGCCCGGGCCGTTGAGGCAGCCGCCGTGCCGCGGCGGGCTCGAGTCGGTGGGGAGGAAGTGCGCACACGGCCAGAACGAGCGCGAGTGATTGCCGACAACCCCGCCGACAGCGAGCCAGGCGCGCCTTGCTCCGGGCGACGCCACGTAACGCCGCTGAGTCGGGTCCCAGAAGCCGTTCGCGGCGAGCGCGTCGTCGATGCGCTCGAACAGCTCCGGGAACGGGATCGGGATGAGTGCGCGGTAGAGGCGCGACGCCTCGCGCATCTCGGTCAGCGCCTTCTGGCAGAACTCGCACGACTCGAGTGCGCGAGCGTCCGCTCGGCCGCGGCGCCGCTTGAGCTGGCCGTCGAGGTACGAGGAGAGCAGCGGGAGCAGCGCCTGGCACTCCTCGGGGAGCTTGGAGCGGTCGACCTCGACGAGGCGCAGCTCCTCGCGCAGGCGCTGGCGGGCGCGCGAGATGAGCTGCGCGACCGCGTTCTCCTTCAGCCCGACGAGCTCGCCGATCTCGGCGTAGCTGCGGTCCTCGAGCTCGCGGAGCGCGAGCACGAGCCGCTGGCGCGGCGCAAGCGCGGCGTTCGCGCGCCGGACGCGTCCTGCTGGTCGGCGAGCAGCGTCGGAACGCTCGGGGTCGTCCTCGAGCGGCGTGGGCGCGCGTCGGCTCCGGGATCTCGTCGACGGGCTGCTCGCCGCTTCGCGCGCTCGACGCTCTTCAGGAAGAGGTTCCGCTCCGTCGCGAAGAGGTACGCGCCGAGATCGAGCGTCGCCGGGGTCGAGCGAGTCGAGCTTCGGCAGCACGCGGACGAACGTCTCCTGCACCAGGTCGGCCGCGTCGTGCGGGTTGCCGGCGAGGTGGTACGCGAAGCGGTACAGCCTGTCGCCGTAGAGCTGGTAGACGTCCTCCCAGGCCGTGCGGTCGCGGCTTCGGAGCCGTGCGACGAGCGCGGCGTCAGACGGAGCGGGCGGCTACCGTCATCGCCGGATTCTAGGTCGAGCCGCCGGCGGAGGAACTCCGCGAAGGCGGCATGCTTGGCGAGATAGGTCTCGAGTGCGACGAGCCCCGACTGCGCCCATTCGCGCAGCCAGAGCTCGTCGACGTCCGTCTCGACGACCCGCGCTCGTCCATCCCGCTCGTCACAGGAGGATCCGCAGCGCGGTGTCGGCGGGGCAGCCCCGGCCGACGAGGTCGACCGCGAGGTGCAGGTCGACGTCGACGAGGTCGGCGAGGATGAAGCGCGGCGGTGTCGTCGTAGCCGGCGCGCAGCAGCTGCTCGAGGCGCCAGCGCGCGACGCGCTCGTCCTCGGTCTCGGGGATGTGGGTCTCGATGACGGTCATGCGGGGCTCCTTTCGTGCGTTGCTCATGCACGGGAAACCCGCCTGGGCCCGGAACTTACGGCACGCGAAAACAAGGAGAGCACCCTCGGCCAGCGACATCTCGCCTTGGCACGGCAGCGTCTTTGACGTACGCGACCGCGATCCGCATTCGCGGATCGCGGTTGCGAAGAATCTTCCGACCCCGTAAGGAACTCGCAGACCTCCGGGTTATACGGGCACGGATCTGACCCGACAACCAAAGGAGGACGACATGAAGATCCGCGCCTCAGCCCCGCGACGGTCATCGCATCGCTCGCACTCCTGTTCGCGCTCTCCGGGACTGCGGTCGCCGGGGCGCTCATCACCGGGGCGAACGTCAAGAACTACTACGCTCACCGGGTGGACATCAAGAACGAGTCGCTCGGCTCGGCCGACATCAAGAACGGGTCGCTGCTGCCGAAGGACTTCAAGGCGGGAACGCTTCCCGCAGGTCAGCAGGGCCCGGCCGGACCGCCTGGGCCACCCGGTGGCCCGGGGCGCAGGGCGTTCCCGGCATCAACGGTGTCGCCGGACTCAGACCGTGTACGCGATCAGCGCGATGGACTCCGACACCGAAGGTCGTCACCGCGACCTGCCCCGCCGGCAAGCGGGTCGTCGGCGGCGGCGGCTACGCCTTCAACCTCACCTACCCCGACGAGGTCGCGATCGTCGCCAGCTTCCCGGTCGAAAACAGCGGCTGGCGGCTCGGCGCGCAGGAGACCGACGCCTACGCGCCGACCTGGCTCGCGAGGAGCTACGCGATCTGCGCAGAATCGCCGCCTAGCTCTATCCACTCCGTGGTGACGCGACGGACCGCCGGCTCAGCCGGCGGCCTGTCGTAGCGGCGCGCGTATGCTCGCGAAGTGACGAGTGCCGCGGCCGACCTGCTCGCAGCGCCGCTCGAGGAGCTGCTCGCCGAGGCGCGCCGGCTGCGGCGCGGGCTCGATCGTCACGTACTCGCCGAAGGTCTTCATCCCGCTGACGACGCTCTGCCGCGACGTGTGCGGCTACTGCACGTTCGCGCGGCCTCCGCGGCGCGGCGAGCGGGCGTTCATGACCGAGGACGAGGTGCTCGAGATCGCGCGCGCCGGTGCCGCGGCCGGCTGCCGCGAGGCGCTCTTCACGCTCGGCGACAAGCCCGAGCTGCGCTACAAGGTCGCGCGCGAGGAGCTGCGAGGCGCTCGGCTGCGAGACGACGCTCGAGTACCTCGAGCGGTGCGCGCGGCTCGTGCTCGAGGAGACCGGGCTGCTCCCGCATCTGAACCCGGGCGTCATGACCCGCGCCGAGCTCGAGGCATTGCGGCCCGTCTCGGCCTCGATGGGGATCATGCTCGAGACGACCGCGGAGCGGCTCGCCGCAGAAGGGCGGCCCGCACTGGGCGTCGCCGGACAAGCTCCCGGCGCGGCGGCTCGAGACGATCCGGCTCGCCGGGGAGCTCGCGATCCCGTTCACGAGCGGGATCCTCATCGGCATCGGCGAGACCCGCGAGGAGCGGATCGACGCGCTGCTCGCGCTGAAGGCGCTCGGCGAGGAGCACGGCCACGTGCAGGAGGTCATCGTCCAGAACTTCCGCGCGAAGCCGGGCACGCGCATGGCCTCGCATCCGGAGCCGTCGCTCGACGACCACCTGTGGACGATCGCCGTCGCCCGGATCCTGCTCGGGCCCGCGTGGCACGTGCAGGCGCCGCCGAACCTCGCGTTCGACGACTTCCCGCGACTCCTCGACGCCGGCATCGACGACTGGGGCGGCGTCTCGCCGGTGACGATCGACCACGTCAACCCCGAGGCGCCGTGGCCGGAGCTCGAGCGGCTCGCCGAGGCGACGCGCTCCCGCGGGCTCGAGCTCGCGCCGCGTCTGCCCGTGTACCCGGAGTACGTGTCCGAGCGCTGGCTCGATCCGGCAGTCCTCCCGCTCGTCCGGCGCGCCTCGGACGCCGTCGGCCTCGCGCGCGACGACGCCTGGGCGCCCGGGGATCCCGTCACGCCGCCCTTCGTCGTCCGCCGCGACGCGCCGCCGCTCGAGCTCACGGGCGCCGACCTCGGCGAGGACGAGATCACGCGGCTGCTCGAGGCACGTGGCGAGGAGGCGCAGCGGGTCTTCGCGGCCGCCGACCGGCTGCGGCGCGAGGTCTGCGGCGACGAGGTCTCGCTACGTCGTCACGCGGAACATCCAGTACACGAACGTCTGCTACTTCCGCTGCGGCTTCTGCGCGTTCTCGAAGGGCAAGCTCGCGGCGAACCTGCGGGGCGCGCCGTACCTCGTCCCGCGCGACGAGATCGTGCGCCGCGTCGCAGGAGGCATGGGAGCGCGGCGCGACGGAGGTGTGCCTGCAGGGCGGGATCCACCCGGCGTTCACCGGCGACTACTACGCCGACGTCGTGCGCGCGATCCGCGACGCCGTGCCCGGGATCCACGTGCACGCGTTCTCGGCGCTCGAGGTGTGGCAGGGGGCGGCGACGCTCGACCTCTCGCTCGAGCAGTACCTCGGCCACCTCCGCGACCTCGGGCTCGGCTCGCTGCCCGGGACCGCGGCGGAGGTGCTCGACGACGAGGTCAGGCGCGTCATCTGCCCCGACAAGGTGACGACGGCGCAGTGGCTCGCCGTGCACGACGCGGCGCACCGCGTCGGGCTGCGCTCGAACGTCACGCTCATGTTCGGGCACGCCGACACGCCGCGGTCGTGGGCGCGGCACCTCCTGCACGCGCGGGAGCAGCAGCGGCGCTCGGGTGGCTTCACCGAGTTCGTCCCGCTCCCGTTCGTGCCGATGGAGGCGCCGATCTACCTCCAGGGCCGCGCGCGACGCGGGCCGACGTTCCGGGAGACGCTCCTCGTCCACGCGGTCGCGCGGCTCGCGCTGCACCCGGAGATCACGAACATCCAGGCGTCGTGGGTGAAGCTCGGCCCGGACGGGACGCGGCAGGCGCTCGCGGCGGGGGTCAACGACCTCGGCGGGACGCTGATGAACGAGTCGATCTCGCGCTCGGCGGGCGCCGCCTTCGGGCAGGAGATGCCGCCCGAGCGCATGGAGGAGCTGATCCGCTCGGCCGGTCGCGTCCCGCGGCAGCGGACGACGCTCTACGACGACGCGCCCGAGGAGCGCGTGCGCGCGTCGTTCGGCGCAGCGCCGCTCGCGGAGCCGCTGAACCCGCCGGTGAAGGACGCCGGCCTCGTCGCGCCGCCGCGGCTCGTTCGCCCCGGCCTGCTCGCCGGCGCTCGCGCGCGCTGATGGACCACCTCGCGCTCGCGGTCTCGGACCAGGCGCGCTCGATCCGCTTCTACGTGCACTACTTCGGATTCGTGCCCGAGCCCGAGCCGCGCGAGGACGGCGTCTGGATCCTCCACGACGACGCCGGCTTCTCGCTCGCGCTCGGGGAGATCGAGGAGCCGATCGTGCTGCCGCGCTTCTTCCACTTCGGACGCGGCGCGGCGAGTCCCGACGAGGTCCGCGCCTTCCGCGACCGCGTCGAGGCGACGGGCTCGAGATCGTCGACTGGTGGGACGAGCCCGACTACGTGAGCGTGAAGTTCCGCGACCCCGACGGCTACGTCATCGAGGTCGGCTGGGAGCCCGAGTAGCGCCAGGAGACGGCAGCCGCAGGAGGACGCCGGGGAGACCGCGCCGGCTCGCGCGCGAGCGCCTCGCGGAGGGCCGAGCACCGCGTCCGCGGCCGACACCCTCGCCGTGCCCGACGAGGACGCGCTCCGGCTCGAGCGCGCCGAGCTGCCTTCGGTGGCGTGAACCGCAGGAGCACGTGGACGCCGAGCGGCGCCGTTCCGCCCGTGTAGAAGCGGTTCGTCCCGAGCGCCTCGGCGACCACGCAGCGTCCGCGTCTCCGGCCACCAGAGCGCGGACTCGCGCCAGTGCTTGCGCTGGAGCACGTCGATGAACGCGAACGGCGTGCCCGGCAGCGCATCGGCGCGACGACGTGCGGCACCTCGAACGCGCGGCGAGCGCCGCGCAGTCGCGGTTGTGGCGGTCGAGGAGCTGGATCACGCCGGCCGGCTCGCCGAGCGCGAGCGCGCGGTCGATCGCCTCCGGCCAGTCGAGCGCGTCGACGAGCCAGCACCCTCCCGTCGGCCGCGAGCGCATGCGACGTTCGCGTCGCCGCCTCCTCGACGATCCAGCCGAACCCGTCCGGGCCCGAGGTCGTCGCAGAAGCGGAACTCCATGGCGGGCACGTTACGGGCCGGGTGACCGAGGCTCGGCATGAACAACGGCATCGGCCGGGCGTCGAAGCGCCTGGCGCACGACCATCTCCGACAAGAACGGCTAGTCCGCCGCTTCCAGCTCGAGCGTCCAGGGAAGCGGCAGGACAGGACGCGACTCGCGAGCCTCGCGGGCTCGCGGCGCGCTGCCTGCATGAGGAGAGGAGATGGAGCGATGCCCATGCCGCATCGCACGTTCGTCCAGGTGGCCAAGCGCCGCTGGTCGGGAAGGAAGGGAGCGAGCGCGTCCGCGTGCTGCGCGGCCTGATCGAGGAGCTGCCCGACTACCGGAGCGGCCCGTACGCGGACATCCGCAAGTGGCTCACGGGCGAGATCGAGCGAGACGCGCGTCCGCGCGAAGGTCGTCCACCGCGACTCGATCGCCATTCGCCGCGAGGGCGTCGCGCAGGTCGCGCTCGTCGGCGCGCCGAACGCGGGGAAGTCGTCGCTCCTGCAGGCGCTCTCGCAGATCCAGATCAAGACCGGCGACTACGCGTTCACGACGACGCGGCCGGTCGCGGCGATGACGCGGATCGGCGGCGTCCGCGTCCAGCTCGTCGAGATCCCCGGCCTGCTCGAAGGCGCGTCCGAGGACCGCGGCGGAGGCGCGCGCTGCTCGGCGTGCTTCGGAACGCCGACGCGATCGTCTACTGCCACGCCGCGTCGGCGCCACCGGACGTCCTGGCGACGCTTCGGCGCGAGGTCGACGGCGGCAGGCATCGAGCTGCCCGTCGCTGCTCGCAGCGACGCAAGGTCGACGAGGCGGACGACGGCGACGTCGATCGCCTCGCGGCAGCGTTCCCCGAGCTCGAGGTCGTGCCCGTGTCGGTCCTCGACGACGCGAGCCTCGAGCGCTTCCGCGAGGCGGTCTGGCGTCTGACTCGGCTCCTGCGCGTGTACCTGCGGCACGCCGGCGTCGATCGACGACGAGCCGCTCGCGCTTCGCTCCGGGAGCGACGGTCGAGGACGTCGCCGACGCGATCCACCACGAGCTGGCGGCGACGTTCCACGGGCGCGCGTCTGGGGCACGTCCGCGCGCTTCGACGGGCAGCGGGTCGGCCGCGGCCACGTGGTCGCCGACGGCGACGTGGTCGAGATCTCGCTAGGGAGGTCTCGAGCGCGAGCAGGTCGTCGACGGTCTCGCGCCGGCGGATGAGCCGCGCCTCGCCGTCGCGCACGAGCACGGCCGCGGGGCGGCCGACGCCGTTGTAGTTCGAGCTCATCGCGAGCGTGTACGCGCCGGTCGCGGGCACGGCGAGCAGGTCACCGCGTCGCGGCTGACGGGAAGCGCGACGTCGTCGATGAGCACGTCGCCGGACTCGCAGTGCATGCCGGCGACGCTGACGGTCTCGTCCGCTGCCTCGTCGGCGCGCGCCGCGCTCGAGCGCCGTGTAGCGCGCGTCGTAGAGCTGCGGCCGCGGGTTGTCGGACATGCCGCCGTCGACCGCGACCCAGGTCCGCTCGGCGAGCCGCTTCACGGCGCCGACGCGGTAGAGCGTGACGCCGGCGCGGCCGACGAGCGAGCGGCCCGGCTCGAGCCAGACCGCAGGTGCGGGCGAGCCCCGCCGCGACGAATGCCTCGCGCGCGGCTGGCGCGCCGCGCCGCGCGAGCTCGGCCGCCTCGGGCACGTCGTCGTCGGGGTGGTGGCGGATGCCGAAGCCGCCGCCGAGGTCGGCGACGCGCGCCTCCCAGCCGAGCGCGTCGCGGCACGACGCCGCGAACGCCGCGAGCCGCTCGATCGTCTCCGCCTGCGCCGTGAAGTCGGGGAGCTGCGAGCCGACGTGGACGTGGAGCCCGAGCACGTCGAGCCCGCGCGCGAGCGCGTCGGCGACGAGCGCTCGCGCCTCGTCGGGCGGCAGCCCGAACTTCGAGCCGTGGTGCCCGGTCACGATCGCCTCGTGCGTGTCCGCGTCGACGCCGAGCGTCACGCGCACGAGCACGCGCTCGCACGCCGGCCGCGGCCGCGAGCTCGGCCTCGTCGGGCGCGTCGAGGACGACCGGAGCGCCCTTCGCCGGCGGCCTCGCGCAGGAACGCCTCGTCCTTGTTGTTGCCGTGGACGACGAGCTCGTCGCCGGCGAGCCCGGCCGCGCGCGCGAACGCGAGCTCGCCCGACGACGCGACGTCGGCGCCGATGCCCTCCTCGCGCAGGAGCCGGAGCAGCGCGACGTTCGCGAACGCCTTCGTCCCGTAGAAGACGCGGCCGTCGTTCCCGGCAGCCGCGATGAGCGCGCGCGCCTGCTGCCGGAGCGTCTCCTCGCAGTAGACGACGAGCGGCGTCCCGAACCGGTCCGCGAGCTCGGAGGCGCGCGACGCCGCCGAGCGCGAGCTCGCCGTCCTCGACGCGGGCGGACGCGGGAAGAGCTCGAGCATCGCTGGATTTTGCCTGGTACCGTTTTCGGCTCGTGCAGCAGCTTCTTGCATAGACCAGGGAGCGAGCGCGGCGAGAGCCGCGGCCGTTCTCCGTGGAGCCTCTCGCGCGAGAGGCTTTTTTGTTCCCCGGAGCGAATGAGAGGGGCGATGGACAGGTACGACGCGAGGACGATCGAGGAGAAGTGGCAGCGCGTCTGGGCGGACGCGAAGGCGTTCCAGGTCTCGAACGAGCCCGGTGCGAGCCGAAGAGCTACGTCCTCGAGATGCTCCCGTACCCCTCGGGGACGCTGCACATGGGGCACATGCTCGTCTACACGATCGGCGACGTCGTCACGCGCTTCCGCGCGCGCAACGGGATGCACGTGCTCCATCCGCAGGGCTTCGACGCGTTCGGCCTGCCGGCCGAGAACGCCGCGATCCGGGAGGGCGTCCACCCGCGCGAGAGCACCGAGCGCAACATCGAGGCGATCACGCGCTCGATGCGGCGCGTCGGGCTGGGCGTACGACTGGGATCGCCTCGACTCTCGACGCACGAGCCCGACTACTACCGCTGGCAGCAGTGGCAGTTCCTGCGCTTCCTCGAGCGCGGGCTCGCGTACCGGAAGGCCGCGCCGGTCAAGTGGTGCCCGAACGACCAGACCGTGCTCGCGAACGAGCAGGTGCGCGACGGGCGCTGCGAGCGCTGCGGCGCCGAGGTCGAGTCGCGCCTGATGGAGCAGTGGTTCTTCCGGATCACGGACTACGCGCAGGCGCTGCTCGACGACCTCGAGACGGTCGACTGGCCCGAGTCGATCAAGGCGCGCCAGCGCAACTGGATCGGCCGCTCCGAGGGCGCCGAGATCCAGTTCCGGATCGAGGAGCTGGACGAGGACATCCCGGTCTTCACGACGCGGCCCGGACACGCTCTACGGCGCGACCTTCTTCGTCCTCGCGCCCGAGCACGAGCTCGTGCCGCGCATCGACTCCGACGAGGTGCGCGAGTACGTGCGCCGCGCGTCGGTGAAGAAGACCGCCGAGCGCGCCGCCGCGACCGAGAAGACCGGCGTCTTCACCGGCCTGCACGCGATCAACCCGGTCAACGGCGAGCGGCTGCCGGTCTACGTCGCCGACTACGTCCTCACCGACTACGGGACGGGGGCGATCATGGCCGTCCCCGCGCACGACCAGCGCGACTTCGACTTCGCGCGCGGCGTTCGACCTCCCGATCCGCGCAGGTCGTGCAGTCCGGCCGACGGCGAGGTGGACGAGACCGTCGCGTACGTCGAGCACTCGGAAGGCGAGGTACTCGTCAACTCGGGCGAGTTCGACGGCCTGCCCGGCGCCCGAGGGCGGCCGCCGGATCGTCGAGAAGCTCGCAGGCCGAGGGTCGCGGCAGCTTCGCGGTCAACTACCGCCTGCGCGACTGGGGCTTCTCGCGCCAGCGCTACTGGGGCTGCCCGATCCCGGTCGTCTACTGCGACGCAGTGCGGGATCGTCCCGGTGCCGGACGACGGAGCTGCCGGTCGTCCTGCCCGAGATCGAGGACTACAAGCCGAAGGGCGTGCCGCCGCTCGCTCAGGCCGAGGACTGGGTGAACGTGTCCGTGCCCGTCCTGCGGCGGCGCCGGCGAAGCGCGAGGTCGAGACGATGGACACGTTCGTCGACTCGTCCTGGTACTTCCTGCGCTACTGCGACCCGCACAACGAGACCGCGCCCTTCGATCGAGCCGCCGTCGACTACTGGAACCCGGTCGACCTCTACATCGGCGGGGTCGACCACGCGACCGTGCACATGATCTACGCGCGGTTCTGGATCAAGGTGCTGAACGACATCGGCCTGGTCGGCTTCCGCGAGCCGTTCGCGGCGTTCTTCTCGAACGGCTGGGTGACGCTCGGCAAGACGAAGATGTCGAAGCGGGCCGGGAACATCGTCGGGCCCGGACGACTTCCTCGAGCGCTACGGCGCCGACGCGTGCCGCCTCAACATCCTCTTCCTCGGGCCTGCGAACGAGGACATGGAGTGGACCGAGACGAGCGTCGAGGCGATGTCGCGCTTCGTCAAGCGGCTGTGGAACGTCGTGAACGAGGTCGTCGAGAGCGGCGCCGGTCGGCGAGCCGGAGGGCGGGCCGCTCGCGCGGAAGGCGCACGCGACGATCGCGAAGGTCACCGACGACATCGGCCGCCGCTTCGCGTTCAACACGGCGATCGCGGCGGTGATGGAGCTCGTCAACGAGCTGTCGAAGGACCGGGCCGGCGCGACTCGCGCTTCGCCGCCGAGACCGCCGTGTCGCTGATCCAGCCGTACGCGCCGCACGTCGCCGAGGAGCTGTGGTCGCGGCTCGGGCACGAGCGGCTGTGGGAGGCGCCTGGCCGGTCGCCGACCCGGCGATGCTCGAGGTCGAGACGGTCGAGGTGGTCGTCCAGGTGAACGGGAAGATCCGCGACCGGCTGCACGTGTCCCCGTCCATCGGCGAGGACGAGCTCGTCGCGCTCGCGCGCGAGTCGGAGCGCGTGCGGGCGCAGCTGGACGGCGGCGAGGTGGCGCGCACGGTCGTCGTTCCGGGCAAGCTCGTCAACTTCGTGACCTAGCGCGTGGGGGAACGATGTTTCCCCACGGCCGCCTCCTGTCAGCCGCGCGATTAGCGAATGAACTCGTGACGGAGTCGTGAACCACGTGTGAGCGGTCTCGCGGCGACGATGGCCGCGTGCCCATCGCCGTCTCGCGGACGACCGCGCTCCTCGGCGTGTGCGCCGCGCTCGTCGTGCTCGCGCTCCTCGGCCAGCGGCTCGCGCACGCGGGCGCCGCGAGCGAGCCCGAGGCCGTCGCCGTCCCGCTCGAGCCGGTCGCAGAGGCGCCGGCGCGCTCGCTGCTCGTCGTCCACGTCGTCGGAGAGGTGCGGCGCCCGGGTCTGTACCGGCTGCGCGACGGCGCGCGCATCGCCGACGCCGTGCATCGGGCCGGAGGCGCGCTGCGCGACGCCGACCTCGCCGCGGTGAACCTCGCGGCGCCGCTCGTCGACGGGGTCCAGATCCTCGTTCCCGCCAGAACGCGTTGCGCCGACCGGGTCAGCAGCTGGCTCCGCGGGCGGGGCGACCCGGAGTGGCGACCGGCCCGGTGAGCCTCTCGTCCGCGACCCTCGAGGAGCTCGATCAGCTGCCGGGGGTCGGGCCGATCACGGCCCAGAAGATCGTCGACTACCGCACCGAGCACGGCCCGTTCGCCTCCGTCGACGACCTCGACGCCGTTCCGGGCATCGGCCCGACGCGCATCGAGCAGCTCCGGGAGCTCGTCACGCCGTGACGTCGACGCGTCGAGCGGCACTGGCCGGCCCTCCTCGTCGCCTCGGCGTGCGTCGGCATCGCGCTCTCCGTCTGGATCACTGTCGCGCGTCGCGGCGGCGTGTCTCGCGGTCCTGTGCTGCGCTGGTCGCCGTGCTGATGCTCGGCGGATCGGCGCGACTAGCAGCGATCGCGGTCGCCGTGGCGGTCGTCGGGCTCGGCTGGGGCTCGCTGCGGATGGAGGCGCTCGGCGCGAGCGTGCTCGGCGCCGAGCTCGGCGAGACCGGAGTCGCAGAGCTCGTGACCGTCGCGCCTGCTCGCTCGTCTCCGTGGTCGACGCGTGTCATCGCGATGACACGGGAGTTCCGGCGGACGCCCGTCCGTGAGCGCGTCCTCCTCGTGCTGCCCGTCGGGCGCTCGCCGCCGCGCGGGGCGATCCTCGAGGCGACCGTTCGGGTCGAGGAGCCGCGCCCGTCGCGCGACGGCTTCGACGAGCGCGCCTGGCTCGCGCGCCAGGGGATCCACGTGGTCCTCGACGCGTCGAGCTGGCGGCAGCTCGGGCGCCGCGGCAGGCATCGCGGGGCTCGGCGACCGGCTTCGCGACCGGATCGAGCGCGCTGTCGGGCGCGGAACCGGCGGGGTTCGCCGCGCCATCGTCCTCGGCGTCGTTCTCGGCGAGGACGAGGGGTTACCGGCGTCCGTGCAGGACGACTTCCGCGCCTCGGGGCTCTATCACCTGCTCGCCGTCTCGGGTCAGAACGTCGCGTTCCTCGCGGCCGGCGTCCTCGGCCTCGGCTGGCTGTTGCGCTTGCCGCGAGTCGCGCGCGAGCTCGTGACGGTCGGCGTGATCGCCGCGTACGTCCTCGCCGTCGGCTGGCAGCCGTCGGTCGCGCGCGCCGCCGTCGCCGGGACGCTCGCGTCGCTCGCGTGGCTCGCCGCACGGCCGACCGACCGCTGGCACTTCCTCGCGGTCGGCGCGCTCGTACTCCTCGTCTGGATGCCGACGTCGGTGCTGGATCCGGGCTTCCAGCTCTCGTTCGCTGCGGTGGCGGCCATCTTCGTCGGCGTTCCGCGCCTCCGCGTCGCAGCTCGACGGACTGCCGCTCCCGCGGGGCGTCGCCGAGGCGTTGGCGGTCGCCCTTGCCTGCGGTCTCGCAACGGCGCCGATCGTGCTCCTCCACTTCGGCCAGGCGCCGCTCTACACGGTTCTCGCGAACGCTCGTGGCCTTCGCCGCCGCGCCGCTCGTTCTCGCGTTCGGGCTGCTGGCCGCGCTCGTCGATCCCGTCTCACCGGGCGCCGCGGCCGGGCTCGCGTCGCTCGCCGGCTGGGCGGCGGCGTGGCTCGAGCTCGTCGCGCGCGTCGTGGCGGATCTCCCGAGCGCGCGGATCGGCGCACGTCCGGCGATCGGCATCGCGCTGGCCGTGCGCGGGTTGCTGGCTCGCGGCTCGCCGCACCCGACGGCGAGTGGGCCGCGTCGAGCGCCGGCGACTCGCAGAGCTCGCGCTCGTATCCGGGACGCTCGCCGTGGTCGCCGTTGTGTGGGTGGCGACGCGGCCTGCACCGGCGTGGAGCCGGCCGGCCGGCCTGCGGGTGACGTTCCTCGACGTCGGACAGGGCGATTCGGTGCTTCTCGAGACGCCGTCGAGCGCGGATCCTCGTCGACGAAGGGCCGCCGGAGGCGGACGTCGCGGCGCAGCTGCGCGGAATGGGCGTCCGCTCGCTCAGCGCCCTCGTCATGACGCACCCGCAGCGCGATCACGTCGGCGGCGCGGCCGACGTCATCCGCAGTCTCGACGTGCGCGAGGTGCTCGAGCCCGGCCTCGCCGCGACGGGGCCGGAGAGCGACGCGGCGCTCGCGTGCGGCTCGGTCGCGTCACGTCCCGATCCGCGTCGTCCGCACGGGCACGAGCTTCCGCGCCGGCCGGCTGCGTGTGCGTGTCCTGTGGCCGGAGGACGAGGGAGCTCGCGTCGGAGGATCCGAATCAGAACGCCGTCGTGCTCGTCGCCTCGTACGGGGAGACCGACGTCTTCCTCTCGGCCGACGCGGAGTCGGACGTGACGTCGCATCTCCCTCTGCGAACCGGTCGAGATCATGAAGGTCGCCCACCACGGCTCCGAGGACGCCGGGCTCGCCGACGAGCTCGAGACGCTGCGCCCGAGGATCGCGGTCATCTCGTGCGGGAGGAACAACGACTACGGGCATCCGAGACCGGAGACGCTCGCCGCACTCGCCGCTGCCCGGGCCTCGCCGTCTACCGCACGGACGAGGACGGCCGCGTCGTCGTCGAGTCCGACGGGCGACGCTCGCGGTTCGAACGCAGCGGTAGCTTGGCCCGTGGCCGAGGCTCCCGACAAGCCCGTCTACCTCATCACCGGGAGCGACCGCCCGAAGATCGACACGGCGCTCGCGCGGCTGCGCGGCCACTTCGCGCCCGAGGCGATCGAGACCGTCAGCGCGATGGAGACGTCAGGCGACGAGGCGGTCGGCCTGTGCAACGCCGGGCAGCCTCTTCGGTGACGCGCGGCTCGTCGTCGTCAGCGACGTCGACGGGCTGAAGGCGGACCGAGGGCGCCGAAGGGAGGATGGAAGGCGGCCGACGTCGAGGCGGTCGACGGCGTACCTCGCGAGCCCGGCGCCGGCGACCGTCCTCGCGCTCGTGGCGGACGAGCTGAAGTCGAGCTCGGCGTCTGTGGAAGGCGTGCGCCAAGGCGGGCACCGTCCTCGCCTTCGACGTCGACGAAGAAGAGCTGCGCGGAGTGGGTCGGCAAGAGCAGTTCCGCGAGCGGGGCGTCCGGGCCGAGCCCGACGCGGTCGCGGCGCTCATCCAGCTCGTCGGCGAGAACCCGACGCGCGCTCGAGGCCGAGGTCGACAAGCTCGCGACCTGGGCGCGAGGCGAGCCGATCGGCGAGCGCGAGGTCGCGGCGCTCGTCGCGCCGAACGCCGACGTGCCGATCTACGAGCTGACCGAGGCGTGGGCCGTGCGCGACGACGTCGACGCGCGCTCGGCGTCAGCGAGACGCTCTTCGAGCACGAGTCGCGACAGCGCCGCGACACCGCCGCCGCGGCTCGCCGGCTCGCTCGGCGGTCACCTCGGCCGGCTCCGCGCGCTCAAGCGGCTCGCCGCGGAGGGCGTCAGCTCGAAGGAGGCGGCGGCGCGGCTGAAGCTCGAACCCGTTCTACGCCGGGAAGCTCGTACCGGCAGGCGGAGGGCTTCTCGGAGGAGGAGCTCGACGACGCGGTCGTGCGGCTCGCCGAGCTCGACGGCGCGCTCAAGGGGCAGAGCAGGATCGCGCCCGACCTCGAGGTCCAGCGCACGCTCGTCGACCTGACGCGACCGCCTGGTGCGCCGAATTACGGTCGCTGACCGGTTGCGGCGCGCTACGCGGCGCCGCCGGCGACGAGCTCGCGGCGCGCGACTTCTTGCGCGCGGCGGTGTTGCCGTGCAGCGCGCCACGCGCGATCGCGCGGTCGATCGTCCGCACGAGCTCGCGGTGCTCGGTCGCGATGCGCTCGGCGTCGCCGTCGGAGACGGCCGCCTCGAGGCGCTTCGTCAGGGTCTTGATCGTCGACCGGTAGCGGAGGTTCTCGGTCCGCTGCCGCTCCTGGATCAGGACGCGCTTCTTCTGCTGCTTGATGTTCGCCATTCGAGAAAACGCCCGCTTCCGCGGGCCGCGCGATGGTAGCAGACCCCACTGGGAGAATCGCCCGCGCGTGACTGATGGACACCGAACGACACCCTCGACTCCGTGCACGAGCGCCGGCCACAGCCGCAGGCTCGCGCGCTCGACCGCCGTCTTCTCCGGCGCGACCGCCGTCTCGCGCGTGCTCGGGCTCGTGCGCGAGATGGTCAGCGCCTACTTCTTCGGCGTCTCGGGCCTGATCAACGCCTTCACGGTCGCGATCCAGATCCCGAACCTCGTCCGCGCGCTCGTCGCGGACGCCGCGCTCTCGGGCGCGTTCGTCCCGGTCTTCAGCGAGCTGCTCGAGAAGGGGGAGAGGAAGCGCGCGTGGCGCGTCGCCTCGACGCTCTTCTGGCTGACGCTGCTCGTCCTCGGCGGGGTCACCGCCGTCTTCATCCTGCTCGCGCCGCTGCTCATGCGGCCGTTCGGCGACCCGGGCGGCGACTACGACCTCGCGGTCGGCCTCTCGCGCGTCCTCTTCCCGATCGTCGTCCTGCTCGGCCTCTCGGGGATCGTCGTCGGGATCCTCAACACGTACCACCACTTCGCGCTGCCGGCGCTCGCGCCGGTCGCGTGGAACCTCGTGATCATCGTCGGGCTCGTCCTCGGCGATCCCGCGGATCGACGAGCGAGAGCGCGCAGCTCTATCTGTACGCGGGCGTCGTCGTCGCTCGGGACGCTCGTGCAGCTCCTCCTGCCGATCCCGTGGCTGCGCAAGCTCGACGGCAGCCTGACGGTCGGCCATCGACTGGCGCGACCCGGCGGTCAAGCGCGTGCTCGTGCTGATGCTCCCGGTGACGCTGACGATCGGCCTCGTCAACGTGAACTTCCTCGTCGACACGCTCTTCGCGTCGCGGCTGCTCGACCCCGAGCTCGCGCCGGCCGCGATCGACAAGGCGTTCCGGCTGTACATGCTCCCGCAGGGCGTCTTCGCCGTCGCGGTGACGACCGTGCTCTTCCCGACGCTCGCGCGGCTCGCGGCGCGCGGACGACACTCGGCGGCCTGCGGCGCGCGCTCGACGGCGGCCTCCGCCAGATCGCGTTCCTGCTCGTCCCCGCGGCGCTCGTCTCGATCGTGCTCGCGAAGCCGATCGTCGAGCTCGTCTACCAGCGCGGCGAGTTCACCGCCGAGGACACGGTGATCGTCGCCCAGTGCCTGCAGGCGTTCTCGATCGGGCTCGTCTTCAACGGCTGGATGCTGATCCTCAACCGCAGCTTCTACGCGGTGCAGACGAACTGGGTGCCGACCGGCGATCGCGCTCGGCGCCGTCGCCCTGAACGCGGCGTTCGACACCGTCTTCTACCGGCTCGGCATCTGGGGGATCCCGCTCGCGACGTCGACCGTGAACGTCGTCGCCGCGGTCGGTGCTGCTCGTCATGATGCGGCGCCGCGTCGGTCTCGAGCACGTCGGGCGGACGCTCGGCGTCGTCGTCCGCGTCGCGATCGCCGGCGCGCGGTTGCGGCGGGGCTCTCGTACGCGGCCTGGTACGGCGTCGACGCGGTGCTCGGGGAGGGCATCGTCGCGCAGCTGCTCTCGCTCGGCGCGGGCTTCGCCGTCGCCGGTCTCGCCTACGTCGGGCTCGCCCGGGCGCTCGGGCTTCGCGAGCTCGAGGCGTTGCTACTGTTGCGAGCCCGGCGCGACGATCCCTCCGAGCAGCGCTGACGTCCTATGCAGCAGGACCGCATCCGCAACTTCGCGATCATCGCGCACATCGACCACGGCAAGTCGACGCTCGCGGACCGCATCCTCGAGCTGACCGGCGCCGTCTCCGAGCGCGAGATGCGCGAGCAGCTCCTCGACTCGATGGAGCTCGAGCGCGAGCGCGGGATCACGATCAAGGCGCAGGCCGTGCGCGTGTCGTGGAAGGGGCACCAGCTCAACCTCATCGACACGCCCGGCCACGTCGACTTCACGTACGAGGTGTCGCGCTCGCTCCAGGCGTGCGAGGGCGCGCTCCTCGTCGTCGACGCGGCGCAGGGGATCGAGGCGCAGACGCTGGCGAACGCGTACCTCGCGATCGACGGCGGCCTCGAGATCGTCCCGGCGGCGAACAAGATCGACCTCCCGCAGGCCGATCCCGGACGGCGCCGCGAAGGAGCTCGGCGACCTGCTCGGCGAGGACTCCGAGCGCGTGCTGCGCATCTCGGCGAAGACCGGCGTCGGCGTCCCGGACGTCCTCGACGCGATCGTCGAGCGGATCCCGCCGCCGGCGGGCGATCCGGACGCGCCGGCGCGGGCGCTCGTCTTCGACTCCTCGTACGACCAGTACCGCGGCGTCGTCGCGTTCGTGCGCGTCGTCGACGGGACGCTTCTCGACGCGCGAGCCGCTGCGCGCGATGGCCCAGGGCACGGAGTTCGACGCCGAGGAGATCGGCGTCATGTCACCCGCCCGACGCCGATCGACTCGCTGTCCGCGGGCGAGGTCGGCTACGTCATCACCGGTCTCAAGGACGTCTCGCGCCTCCGCGTCGGCGACACGCTCACGTCGCGCCGCCGGCCGGCCGCCGAGCCGCTGCCCGGCTACCAGGACGTCAAGCCGATGGTGTTCGCGGGGATCTTCCCGAGCGACTCCGACGACTACCCGGAGCTGCGCGACGCGCTCGAGCGGCTCAAGCTGAACGACGCGTCGCTCTCGTACGAGCCGGAGACGTCGCAGGCGCTCGGCTTCGGCTTCCGCTGCGGCTTCCTCGGCCTCCTGCACATGGAGATCGTCCGCGAGCGCCTCGAGCGCGAGTTCGACCTCGACCTCCTCATCACCGCGCCGAACGTCGCCTACCGCGCGACGACCCGGACGGGCCAGGAGGTCGAGGTGCACAACCCGGCCGAGATGCCGCGCGAGCTCGAGCAGGTCGAGGAGCCGTACGTGAAGGCGTCCGTGATCGTCCCGAAGGACTACGTCGGCGCGGTCATGGAGCTCGCGAACGAGCGGCGCGGGACGCTTCGACCACCTGGAGTACCTGAGCGAGGAGCGCGTCCTCCTCCTCTACGAGCTCCCGCTCGGCGAGATCGTCCTCGACTTCTACGACCAGCTGAAGTCGCGGACGCGCGGCTACGCGAGCTTCGACTACGACCTCGCGGGGTTCAAGCCGGGCGACCTCACGCGCGTCGACATCCTCGTCGGCGGCGAGCAGGTCGACGCGCTCTCGCTGATCATCCACCGCGACGCCGCCTACGAGCGCGGGCGCCAGCTCGTCGAGCGGCTGCGCGAGGAGATCCCGCGCCAGATGTTCGACGTCCCGGTCCAGGCGGCGATCGGCTCGCGCGTCATCGCGCGCGAGACGATCAAGGCGCGGCGCAAGGACGTGCTCGCGAAGTGCTACGGCGGCGACATCACGCGCAAGCGCAAGCTGCTCGAGAAGCAGAAGAAGGGCAAGAAGCGGATGAAGCAGGTCGGCGGCGTGGAGGTGCCGCAGGAGGCATTCCTCGCCGTCCTCAACCTCGACTCGGATCGGAAGCGCTCGTGAGCGGCGTCCGGCACCTGTACGTCCACCTGCCGTTCTGCGCGCACCGCTGCGGCTACTGCGACTTCGTCACGGTCGTCGGGAAGGGCGACCAGCACGCGTCGTACGTCGACGCGCTCCTCGCCGAGCTCGAGCGCGAGCGGGCGGTCCTCGACCCCGAGCTCGAGACGGTCTTCCTCGGCGGCGGCACGCCGACGTTCACGGCGCCTCGACGAGCTCGAGCGCCTCCTCCGCGCGCTGCCCGCGGCCGACGAGGTGACGGTCGAGGCGAACCCGGAGACGGTGACGCCCGAGCTCGCCGCGCTCCTCCGCGAGAACGGCGTGACGCGCGTCTCGCTCGGCGCCCAGAGCTTCCAGCCGCACCTGCTCGAGGTGCTCGAGCGGCGCGCGACTCCCGACGACGTCCGGCGGGCGGTGCGCACGCTGCGCGACGGCGGGATTCGACAACATCTCGCTCGACCTCGTCTACGGCATCCCGGGCCAGAGCGCCGTCGGATCTCGACGCCGACCTGGCCGAGGCGCTCGCGCTCGAGCCCGAGCACCTCTCCTGCTACGAGCTCGAGGCGAAGCCGGGCACGCGCTTCACGCACGCCCACGGCGACGAGCTCGAGCGCCAGGCGGAGGCGATGGAGGGCTACTTCGAGCAGGTCGTCGACACGCTGACCGCGGCCGGCTACCGCTGGTACGAGACGGCGAACTTCTGCTCGGACGGCCACGGCGCGACCTCCGAGCGAAGCACAACCTCGGCTACTGGCTCGGTCGCGACTACCTCGGCATCGGGATCGGCGCGGTGTCGACCGTCGACGGCGTTCGGCGGCGGAACCTCCGAGCCTGCCCCGCTACGTCGCGGCGCTCGCCGCGTGGCGAGCAGCCCGCCGCGCGAGCTGGAGCCGATCGACGAGGAGACACGAGCGCGCGAGCGGCTCCTCCTCGGACTGCGGCTCGACGAGCCGGTCGTCGCTCGCTGACGTCGCGCGACGCGCGTCGACGACGAGGCGCTCGCGCGGCTCGCCGAGCTCGGCCTCGTCGAGGTCGACGGCGAACGGGCGCGGCGACGGAGCTACGGCTCACGCGCCGCGGCCGCTTCCTCGGCGGCGGCGTCACCGCCGAGCTGCTGGCCTGAGCTGCCTGGAATCAGCGGCCGACCCGGCTACCATCGGACCGAGATGCAGCTCACACCGCGGAAACGGGAGATCCTTCGGCTCGTCATCGAGGAGTACGTCGCGTCCGGCCAGCCGGTCGGGCTCGCGCGCGCTCGTCGAGCGCTCCGGGCTCGGCTTCTCGGCGTCGACGGTGCGCGGCGAGCTCGCCGAGCTCGAGACGCTCGGTCTGCTGACGCATCCGCACACGTCTGCGGGGAGGACGCCGACGGAGAGCGGCTACCGCCTGTACGCCGAGGAGCTCGTCGACACGCTCGAGGGGCGTCCCGAGGCGCTCGGCGTCGACCTCCGCTCGATGCGCGACGAGATCGAGCAGGCGCTGCGCGCGACGACCGAGATGCTCTCGGACGCGACGCGCCTGCTCGCGCTCGTCTCGGCGCCGTCGCTCGAGACGGCGTCGATCCGGCACATCGAGGTGCTGACGCTGCAGCCGACGAGCGTGATGATCGTCGTGATCACGTCGACGGGAGGCGTGACGAAGCAGGTCTTCAGGCTCGACGGAGCCGGTCGATCCCGGTCTCGTCGCCTGGGCCGGCGAGTACCTCGAGGAGCAGGTCGTGGGCGAGCGCCTCGGGTCGCGGACCGTCCGGCGCCGGCTCGAGGCTCCCGAGCTCGCGCCGCGCGAGCGCGCGTTCCTCTCGCTCATCGGCCAGACGCTGCTCGAGGTCGGTGCAGAGGCCGGGCCGGAGGTCTTCGTCGGCGGGACGGCGGGCCTCGTCGGCGGCGCGCGGGCGGAGGAGGTGGAGGCGACGATGCGCCTCGTCGAGCTCCTCGAGCGGCGCGCCGCAGTGCTCGAGCTCCTGAGCGAGGCGCTCGAGCCGCAGCGGCCCGTCGTCCACGTCGGCCCTGAGCTCGCCGGAGCGGACCTGCGCTCGGTCTCGCTCGTCGGCGCGACCTACGGGATCCGCTCGACGCCGCTCGGAGCGGTCGGGCTCGTCGGGCCGCTGCGCATGGACTACGAGAAGGCGATCCGCACCGTGCGTGCCGCCGCGTTCGAGCTCTCCCGATTCGTCGAAGACGTGTACGAAGACGCGTAGCGCCGTGGCGACGACCGAGAGCGACTACTACGACCTGCTCGGCGTCTCGCGTACCGCGAGCGACGCCGAGCTCAAGCGCGCGTTCCGCACGCTCGCGCGCGAGCTGCATCCCGACGTCTCGAGCGAGCCCGACGCCGGCGCGCGGTTCCGCGACGTCGCCGAGGCGTACGAGGTGCTCTCCGACCCCGAGCGTCGCGCGACGTACGACCGGTTCGGCAAGGCGGGGCTCCGGCGTGGGGGGTTCGAGCCGCACTTCACGGACTTCGGGAGCCTGTCCGACATCTTCGCCGCGTTCTTCGGCGAGGACCTGCTCGGCGGCGGCGCGCGGCAACGTCCCCAGCGCGGGGGAGACGTGCAGACCGTGGTCGAGATCGACCTCGAGGAGGCCTTCGCGGGAGCGACGGTCACCGTCCCGCTCGACGTCGCCGTTCCGTGCGAGCACTGCGACGCGACGGGCGCCGAGCCCGGGACGTCGACCCGCAGCTGTCCGACGTGCGCCGGAGCCGGCGTCGTGCGGAGTGTGTCGCAGAACATCTTCGGCCAGTTCGTCCAGCAGCGGACGTGCCCCGAGTGCGAGGGCGTCGGCGAGGTCCTCGAGCAGCCGTGCTCCGACTGCCGCGGCGACGGCCGCGTGGTCGCGCGGACGCAGCTCGAGGTCGACGTGCCTCAGGGGATCCACGACGGCCAGCAGATCCGCGTCAGCGGTCAGGGCCATGCCGGGTTCCGTAGCGCCGAGCGCGGACACGCGTTCGTCGTCGTGCGCGTGCGGCCCGACCCGCGCTTCGTCCGCGACGGGGACGACCTGCACACGGCGCTGCGCCTCACGATGACGGAGGCCGCCCTCGGGACGACCGCGACGGTCACGTCGCTCTCCGGCGAGGTTCCGCTCGAGGTGCCGGCCGGGGACGCAGCCCGGCGAGGTGCGCGTCCTGCGCGGTGAGGGGATGCCTGCGCTGCGCGGCTCGGGTCGCGGCTCGTTGTTCGTCCGCCTCGACGTCGCCGTGCCCACGGTCCTCGACGAGGAGCAGCGCGCGCTCGTCGAGCAGCTCGACGAGAAGCTCGACGACGACGCGTACCGCTCGCGCGACGAGGACGGCGGCTTCTTCAGCCGCCTGAAGAGCGCGCTCCGCTGAGCGGGCTCGTTCGCGTCGCCTTCGCCGTCCCGACGTCCGAGGCCGAGATCGCGCGCGCCTGGCTCGTGGAGCATGCGCCCGCCGGCTTCGAGGAGCGCGCCGCATGCCGATACGACGGAGCTCGCCGTCTACGTCGACGACGAGGGCGTCGACGCGATCCGCGAGGCCTTTCCGCAGGCGACCGTCGAGGCGGTCGAGGAGGGCTGGGAGGATCGCTGGAAGGAGTTCCATCGCCCGGTCGTCGCGGGCGGGTTGTGGATCGGGCCGCCGTGGATCGAGCCGCCGACGGAGCGGCCCGCGGTCGTCGTCGATCCGGGTCGCGCCTTCGGCACGGGCGCCCATCCGACGACGCGCGCATGTATCGAGCTCCTGTCACGGCTCGAGCGCGGGAGCCTGCTCGACGCGGGCTGCGGCTCGGGGGTGGTCGCCGTCGCCGCCGCACGGCTGGGGTTCGAGCCGATCCGAGCCGTCGATCTCGACCAGGTCGCCGTCGACGTCGCTGTTGCGACTGCGCATCTGAACGACGTCGCCGTCGACGTATCGCAGGCCGACGTCCTGCGTGATCCGTTGCCGCCCGGCGACGTCGTCGTCGCGAACATCGAGCTGCTCGTCGTCGAGCAACTGCTCGTACGCCTGGACGCGCGCTACGCCGTGACCTCGGGCTACCTCGCCTCCGAGCGGCCGACGGCGTCCGGGTGGACGGCGTGTCGACCGGGCCGAGCTCGAGGGCTGGGCGGCAGACGTTCTGGCGAAGCGGCACTAAGCTAGTCCGGCGATGGCGAGCTTCTCCGTGCGTTTCCTGGGCTGCAAGGTCTCGTATGTCGACGCGCAGGCGGTGCGTGAGCGCCTGCTCGGTGACGGGCACGTCGAGGTCGAAGGCGGCGGTGACGTCGCGGTCGTGAACACGTGCTGCGTCACGCACGAGGCGATCTCGAAGTCGCGCCAGGCCGCGTCGCGTGCGGCGCGGAGTCACCGGCGCGTCTACCTCACGGGCTGCGGCGCGAACCTCGACGGCGCGTTCGCGGGCATGCCGGACAACGTCACCGTCGTTCCCGGCCCGAGCGAGGAGCTGCCAGGCACCGTCGCCGGGCACGTCGGCGCGATCGCGTGCGTACAGGCCGAGGCTCGGGTCGAGCGGACGCGCGCATTCGTGAAGATCCAGGACGGCTGCTCGTTCTCGTGCGCGTTCTGCGTCATCCCGCTCGTTCGCGGCGGGACGCGCAGCCGGCGCGCCGCGGCGGTGCTCGGGGAGATCGAGCGCCGAGTGGCGCAGGGGCATCGCGAGGTCGTCCTCACGGGGGTCAACCTCGGATGCTTCCGCGATCGCGAGGCCGGGTTCACGCTGCCGCGGCTCATCCGCGAGGCCGGCGCGCTGCCGGGCGTCGAGCGGCTGCGGCTCTCGTCGATCGAGGTGAACCACCTGAACGACGAGCTCGTCGCCGCACTGCGCGAGACCGAGGCGGCGTCGCGACATCTCCACGTCCCGCTGCAGTCGGGCGACGACGGCGTCCTGCTCGGGATGGCGAGGCGGTACTCCTCGGCCCAGTACCTCGCGAAGCTCGAGCCGCTCGCCGACTTCAACCTCACCGCGGACGTGATCGTCGGCTTCCCCGGCGAGGACGACGCCGCGTTCGAGCGCACGCTCGACGTCGTCGAGCGTGCGGGACTGAGCCGCGTCCACGTCTTCCCGTACTCGCCGCGCCCCGGCACCGTTACCGCCGGCGCCGACCCGGTCCCCGCGGCGGTCAAGAAGGAGCGCGGTGCGCGTCTGCGCGCGCTCTCCGACGAGCTTTCGAGGAGGCGCTGGCAGACGCGGGTCGGCACGACCGACCGCGTGCTCGTGGACCGCCCGGGTCGCGGGTACGGCGACGACTACACGCCGTGGCTCGTCGACGGCGAGATCGGCCAACTCCTGAACGCACGCGCCGTCGGAGTCTCCGAGGAGGGCATCCTTGCCGTCGCAGCCTGAGGACTGCCTGTTCTGCCGCCTCGTCGCCGACGGCGACCACCTGCATGCGGCGGACGGCTTCGTCGCGATCCGCGACATCAACCCGATCGCGGAGACTCACCTCCTCGTGCTCCCGAAGCGTCACGTCGACACGTTCCGCGACGTCGAGGCCTTCCCCGACGAGGAGGCCGGCCGGATGCTCCGCTTCGTCGCCGAGACGGCGGCGGCCGCCGGGCTCGACGACTACAAGGTGCTCGTGAACGTCGGCGAGGGCGGCGGACAGACGGTGTTCCACCTCCACTGGCACGTGCTCGGCGGTCGCTTCGACACCGGCAGGCTCTCGCGCGCGCTCGCGCTGGAGACCGCGTAGATGAGCCTGATCGTTCGCATCGAGGGCGAGCTCAAGGATGCGCGCCTCGCGCGCGACGAGGACCGGCGCGACGCGCTCAGCCTCCTGCTCAACTCGCTCCAGGCCGCACAGAAGGAGCTGCAGCGGCCGCTCTCGGACGACGAGGAGCTGCAGGTGCTCCAGCGCGAGCGGAAGCGGCGCGTCGAGGCGGCGGAGGCGTTCCGCGCGGGCGGCCGCGAGGAGCAGGCCGACGACGAGGAGTACGAGCTCGAGGTGCTCGCCGAGTTCATGCCCGAGCAGATGTCGGAAGAGGAGATCGAGGAGATCATCGACGACATCATCTCGGAGGTCGGCGCGACCAACATCCGCGACATGGGCCGCGTCATGGCCGGCGTCATGCACCAGGTCTCGGGACGCGCGGACGGCTCGGTCGTCTCGCAGCTCGTCAAGGAAAAGCTCGCCTGAATCGTGCGCAAGACCGGAATCCGGTAACGCGGGATTCCGGTCGCGCGAAAGACCCCTGAAGGCGTCCGCTTCGCGGCCGCTGGCGTTGTGTCGTACCGAGCGGACCCGTCCCTACACTGCGCCTGATGCAACAGGTGCTGGACGTCTCGAACGAGGTCGCCGCGGAGCTCGCGGGCGTGGAGGACGGCGTCCTCGACGCGCTGCGCGAGCGGCTGCACTGCACGATCGCGCTGCGCGGGAACCGCCTGACCCTCGGCGGCGACGATCAGCACGTCGCCGCCGCGCGGGCAGTCGTCGACGAGCTGGTTGAGCTCGTCGAGGGCGGCCACGAGATCGGCCCCGACACGGTCGGCGCCGTGCTCGCCGCCCTCGATCAGGCCGAGGACGTGCGCGAGGTCTTCGACGACGTCGTCTGGCGTCACCGCGGCAAGAACATCACCCCGAAGACCGTCAACCAGAAGCGCTACGTCGACGCGATCCGCCGCGCGACCGTGACCTTCGGGATCGGTCCCGCGGGGACGGGGAAGACGTACCTCGCGATGGCGCTCGCCGTTTCCGCGCTCTCGGAAGGCGAGGTCGGTCGCCTCATCCTCACGCGCCCGGCCGTCGAGGCGGGGGAACGACTCGGATTCCTCCCCGGCGACATGCTGGCGAAGGTCGATCCGTATCTCCGCCCGCTGTACGACGCGCTCTACGACATGCTCGACCCCGAGCGCCTCGCTGGCTACATGGAACGCGGCACGATCGAGGTGGCGCCGCTCGCGTTCATGCGCGGACGCACGCTCAACGACTCCTTCGTCGTCCTCGACGAGGCCCAGAACACGACGCCGGAGCAGATGCAGATGTTCCTGACGCGCCTCGGGTTCGGCTCGAAGATGGTCGTAACCGGGGACGTCACGCAGGTCGACCTCCCCCGCGAGCAGGCCTCGGGTCTCATCCAGGTGCGCGAGATCCTCGCCGGCATCGACGGGATCGGCTTCGTCGAGTTCGGCAACGAGGACGTCGTGCGGCACAAGCTCGTGCAGCGCATCGTCGAGGCGTACAAGCGTCACGCCGAGGAGACCGGCACGGCGCGTCGCCGGTGATCCTCGTCGAGACCGCGAACCGCAGCGGCGTCGCGGTCGACGAGCGCGCGGCGACCGAGCTTGCGCGAGCGGTTCTCGCGGACGAGGGTGTCGGCGACGGCGAGCTCGGGATCGCGTTCGTCGGGCCCGACGAGATGCGCGCGCTCAAGAACGAGCATCTCGGCATCGACGAGGCGACGGACGTCCTCTCCTTTCCGCTCGACGGGCGCGACGAGCTGCCCGAGGGGGTGCCGCGCGCGCTCGGCGACGTCGTCCTCTGCCCGCAGGTCGTGGGCGAGGAGTGGCGGGCTCCGCTCGTCCACGGGCTGCTCCACCTGCTCGGGCACGACCACGGTGAGGAGATGAGCGCGCGCGAGGAGGCGCACGCGGATCGGTGATGCCCCGGCGCAGCCACTCGCTCTTCCAGAGCTTCAACGTCGCGGCCGAGGGGATCGTGCAGGCGGTCCGGACGCAGCGGAACCTCTGGATCCACTTCGCCATCGCGGCCGCCGTGCTCGTGGCGGCGATCGGCTTCGGCGCGAGCAAGCTCGAGCTCGCCGTGCTGCTGCTGGCGATCACGTTCGTGCTCGTCGCGGAGCTCGTGAACACGGCGGTCGAAGCGGCGGTCGACGTCGCGTCGACGTCGTTCGACCCCATGGCCAAGATCGCGAAGGACATCGCCGCCGGCGCCGTGCTCGTCGCGGCGCTGAACGCCGTCGCGGTCGGCTACCTCGTCTTCTCCGGCGAGGTCGCGACCCGCAGCTCGCGGTTCCTGACGCGCCTCTCGGACGCGCCGGCCGAGCTCACGCTCGTCGCGCTCGCCGTCACCGTGATCCTCGTGGTCGCGGTGAAGGCGTACACCGGGCGGGGGACGCCGCTCCGCGGCGGGCTGCCGTCCGGGCACGCGGCCGTCGCGTTCGCGGGGTGGATGGCGGTGACGCTCGTCCTCGAGGACTCGCCGCGGAGGTTCCTCATCTCGTCCGTGACGTTCATCATGGCGTTGCTCGTGGCGCAGACTCGTGTCGAAAGCGGTGTGCACTCGGCCTCCGAGGTGGCCAGCGGCGCGCTGCTCGGCGCGTTCGTCACCCTCTTCCTCTTCCAGGCCTTCGGATGAGCGTGCACTCTCCGACCGACGACGAGCTCCTGGCGATCGCCGACGTCGTTGCCGCGCGCGCGTACGCGCCCGTACTCGAACTTCCACGTCGGCTGCGTGGTGCTCGCGCGCGACGGCCGGGTGATCGAGGGCGTGAACGTCGAGAACGCGGCGTACCCGCTCGGCGTCTGCGCCGAGCGGACGACCTTCTCGCGGGCAGTCGCCGAGGGGTACCGCCCCGGGGATTTCGCGGTCGCGGCGATCACCGCCTCGCCGTGCGGGGGATGCCGGCAGTGGCTGCACGAGATGGGGGTCGATCGCGTCGTGTTCCGCAACGGCGGACGCGTCGTGACGATGACGCCGGACGAGCTTCTCCCCGAGTCGTTCGACGCCCATGACGTCTCGTGAAGTCCGGCTTCGTCGCGGTCGCCGGCCGCCCCAACGTCGGCAAGTCGACGCTCGTCAACGCCCTGTGCGGCGAGAAGGTCGCGATCACGTCGACCGTGCCCAACACGACGCGTCGGCGGATCTTCGGCGTCGCCCACGGCGCCGACTACCAGCTCGCGCTCGTCGACCTCCCTGGATTCCAGAGGCCGATCGACCCGCTCACCGAGCGCATGCAGCAGACGGTCGACTCGTCGTTCGACGACGTCGACGCCGTCCTCCTCGTCGTGGACGCGCGAGCGCACATCGGCTCGGGCGACCGCTTCGTCGCACGGCGCGTGTTCGGACTCGGAACGCCGGTCATCATCGCGCTGAACAAGGTCGATCGCCTCAAGCCGGCGCACATCGCGACGCAGATGAAGGCCGCGGCGACGCTCGGCGACTTCCATGCGCTCCATCCCGTGAGCGCGAAGACGAAGGAGGGTGTCGGCGAGCTGCGGGGGGACCTCGTGTTCCTCCTGCCCGAAGGGCCGGCGTACTTCCCGGCGAGCCAGGCCACCGACCTCCCGCTCGAGGAGCGAATCGCCGAGGTGATCCGCGAGAAGGCGCTCCAGCTCACGCGCGAGGAGGTGCCGCACGCGATCACGGTCGAGGTCGACGAGATCGAGGACGGCCGCGTTCGCGCGCTGATCTACGTCGAGACCGAGTCGCAGAAGGGCATCGTCGTCGGGAAGAAGGGCGCGATGGTGCGCGAGATCGGGACCCGCGCACGCCCCGAGGTGGAGGCGTTCGTCGGCGGCCGCGTCTTCCTCGAGCTGCAGGTCAAGGTGCGCCCGAAGTGGCGCCGCGACCCGCGGATGCTCGAGCGCCTCGGCCCGTAGCGCCGCCCTCACTACACTCGGAGCATGGCCCAGGCGCCCGCACTCGTCGGTGGCTTCGAGCTCCCGTCCGGCCCGCGGCTCCCGCGGATCGGCTCGGTCGACGCCGTCGCGCTCGAGGAGCGCGCTGCGACGCTCGCGAAGCGGTCGATCAAGCGCGAGTCGAAGGTGCAGGCGCTCGAGCTCGCGGTCCGCATGATGGATCTGACGACGCTCGAAGGCCAGGACACGCCCGGCAAGGTCGCCGCCCTCTGCTCCAAGGCGATGCGGCCCGATCCGGTCGACCTCTCCGTGCCCCCTGTCGCGGCGGTCTGCATCTACCCGAACCTCGTCGCGGCCGCGAAGGAGAAGCTCGCTGGGAGCGGCGTCAAGGTCGCGTCGGTCGCGACAGCCTTCCCGTCGGGCCAGTCGCCGACCGAGATCAAGGTCGCGGAGACGCGCGCCGTCGTCGAGTACGGCGCCGACGAGGTCGACATGGTCATCGATCGCGGCGCGTTCCTCTCGGGCCGCTACGCGAAGGTCTTCGACGAGATCGTGCGCGTGAAGGAAGCCTGCGGCGACGCGCACCTCAAGGTCATCCTCGAGACGGGCGAGCTCGGCACCTACGACAACGTGCGCCGTGCGTCGCTCATCGCGATCGCCGCCGGCGCCGACTTCATCAAGACCTCGACGGGCAAGGTGAGCCCCGCGGCGACGCTCCCGGTAACGCTCTGCATGATGGAGGTCGTCCGCGACGTCCACGCCGAGACGGGCCACATCGTCGGGATCAAGCCGGCGGGCGGGATCCGCGCCTCGAAGCAGGCCGTCCAGTATCTCGTGACGCTCTACGAGACGCTCGGCGCCGAATGGATGACGCCCGACCTCTTCCGCTTCGGCGCGTCGTCGCTCCTGAACGACGTCCTCATGCAGCTCCGCAAGGAGAAGACGGGGCGCTATCAGTCCGGCGACTACTTCACGATCGACTGATGGCCCAGGTCGAGAAGCGCGCGTCGAGCCTTCCTGCCACCTTCGAGTGGGAGTACGCACCTGCGCCGGAGGCGCGCGACATCGTCCGGCTCAAGGAGCGCTACGGCCTGTACGTCGGCGGCGCCGAGGTCGAGCCGCGGACGGGGGAGTGGTTCGCGTCGATCTCGCCGTCCACCGAGGAGCAGCTCTTCGAGGTCGCGCAGGCGGGCGAGGAGGACGTCGGGCTCGCCGTCGCTGCCGCGCGCGACGCGTTCGAGAACGGCTGGTCGGAGCTCGCGCCGTCGGAGCGCGCGAAGTACCTCTTCCGCCTCGCGAGGATCATCCAGGAGCGGTCGCGCGAGCTCGCGGTCGCCGAGTCGCTCGACGGCGGGAAGCCGATCCGCGAGTCGCGCGACGTCGACATCCCGCTCGCGGCTGCGCACTTCTTCTACTACGCGGGCTGGGCGGACAAGCTCGAGTACGCGTTCCCGAACCGGAACCCGAGGCCGCTCGGCGTGGCCGCGCAGATCATCCCCTGGAACTTCCCGCTGCTGATGCTCGCGTGGAAGATCGCCCCGGCGCTCGCGTGCGGCAACACCGTCGTCCTCAAGCCCGCCGAGACGACGCCGCTGACGGCGATGATCTTCGCGGACATCTGCCGCCAGGCCGAGCTGCCGCCCGGCGTCGTGAACCTCGTGACGGGCGACGGCACGACCGGTGCGTACCTCGTGCAGAACGAGGGCATCGACAAGCTCGCGTTCACCGGCTCGACGGACGTCGGGAAGCTGATCATGCGCGAGCTCGCAGGGCGCGACGTGCGGATGACGCTCGAGCTCGGGGGCAAGGCCGCGAACATCGTCTTCGACGACGCCGCTCTCGACCAGGCGGTCGAGGGCATCGTCAACGGCATCTACTTCAACCAGGGCCACGTGTGCTGCGCGGGGTCGCGCCTCCTCGTGCAGGAGTCGATCTACGAGCCCGTGCTCGAGAAGCTCAAGCGGCGCCTCTCGACGCTCCGCGTGGGCGACCCGCTCGACAAGAACACGGACGTCGGCGCGATCAACTCCAAGGCCCAGCTGGAGAAGATCCGCGAGCTCGTCGCGAGCGGGGAGGAGGAGGGCGCGGAGATCTTCCAGCCGGCGTGCACGCTGCCCGAGCGCGGCTACTGGTTCGTTCCGACGCTCTTCACCAACGTCGCGCAGAGCTACCGCATCGCGCAGGAGGAGATCTTCGGGCCGGTGCTCTCCGTGCTCACGTTCCGGACGCCCGAGGAGGCGGTCGAGAAGGCGAACAACACGCCGTACGGCCTGTCCGCCGGGCGTGTGGACGGAGAAGGGCTCGCGGATCCTGTGGATGGTCGAGCGACTGCGGGCCGGGGTCGTCTGGGCGAACACCTACAACCGCTTCGACCCGACGTCGCCGTTCGGCGGCTACAAGGAGTCGGGCTTCGGCCGCGAGGGCGGCCGCCACGGCCTCGCGCCGTACCTGAGGTTCGAAGAGTGACCACCGCTCGCCTTCGGCTCGCGGTCGCGGGGGAAACCATGTTTCCCCCGCGTGCCCCCTTCTTCTTGAGAGCGCGGGGAACCTCCCGGTTCCCCACACCCCTCCACGCTCACCGGGCAACTGAGGTTGCCCGGTGAGCCGGCTCTCGGTCAAGAAGACGTACAAGCTGTACATCGGCGGCGCTTTCCCGCGCTCCGAGTCGGGCCGGACGTACGAGGCCGAAGGGCACAACGTCGCGCGCGCCTCGCGCAAGGACGCCCGCGACGCCGTCCGCGCCGCGCGCGCGGCATTTCCGGGCTGGGCGGGGGCGACCGCGTACAACCGCGGTCAGGTGCTCTACCGCCTCGCGGAGATGATGGAGGCGCGCGCGACGGACCTCGAGAACGCCTGCACCGGACGCGCCGAGGTCGACGCCGCGATCGATCGCACCGTCTGGTACGCGGGGTGGACGGACAAGATCGCCCAGGTGCTGGGCGGCTCGAACCCCGTGGCCGGTCCCTACTTCGACTTCACCGTCCCCGAGCCGACCGGCGTCGTCGCGATCCTCGCGCCGGCGGAGCCGCCGCTGCTCGGACTCGTCTCGCGCATGCTTCCGGCGCTCGCGGGCGGGAACGCGGTCGTCGCCGTCGCGTCCGAGGCGCACCCCGTCGCGGCGGTCGAGCTCGCGGAGGCGGCTCGCGACGTCCGACTTCCCCGGCGGGGTCGTGAACATCCTCACGGGCTCGGCCGACGAGCTCGCGCCGTGGCTCGCAGCCCACATGGACGTGAACGCGATCGACCTCACCGGCGTGAACGGCCAGACCGCCGAGCTCGAGCGCGCGGCCGCCGAGAACGTCAAGCGCGTCGTCCGCTCTCGAGCGGACGCGCAGAGCCCCTACGAGATCGAGGCGTTCCTCGAGCAGAAGACCGTCTGGCACCCGATCGGGCTCTAGCCCCGCGTCGCGTACACCGCCTGCCGGAGCGTCGCCGTCGATCGGGACGAGCGCGAGCACCCACACCACGAGCGGGCGGCCGGCCGCGTAGTGCACCGAGATGTAGTCGCCGAGCATCCGGCCCGAGGTCGTCCTGGGCATCGACGGGAAAGCCGAGCTCTCGACGGAGAGCCGTCGTGCAGCACCCCAGCCGGCCGGGTTCCCGGTGGATTCGACGAGCTCGGTGTCGATGCCGGCGGGGCCCGAGCGCATGAACGCGATCGCGACGCGCCCGGTCGACGCGTCGACGCCGATCGCGGGCAGGACGTCGTCGTGGCCGCGGGTCACGGCGGACGGTGCCGACCACGCAGCGCCGTCAGGCGACGTGGCGACGAAGACCGCGTTGCCGCGCACGCTCGGCGACTCGCAGTCGTGCCAGGTCGCCCAGACCCGCCCCGTCGCGTCGACGTCCGCGGACGGGAGCGGGAACGCACGGAAGCCCTGAACCGCGCACCCGTTGTCGACGTCCGCGATCCGCACCGGCGGCGCCCAGGTCTGCCCGCCGTCCGTCGAGCGCGAGGCGGCGATCCCGAAGCGGCCCGCCTCGAGGAGGTAGACCGCGACGAGGTCGCCGTTGGGTCGGATCGCGGGGAACACGCCGACGGCCGGACGGGCGCCGATGTTCGCGCCGAGCGTCCACGTCTGCCCGCCGTCGTCGGACCACCGCACCGCGAGCATGTCCGCGTCGGCCGAGTGGGTGTACACGAGGTAGCAGCGGCCGAAGAACGGCGACGTCGCCGTGTTGTCGCATGCGATCCAGTTCTTGTCGAACGCGATTCCCTCCTCGCTGCCCGCGCCGCTCTCCTCGGCTGCGTTCAGAGCGCGCGCTCCAGGTGAATCCGTCGGTCGAGCGGTTGATCGCGAGCCGCGTGACGCCGCTTCCGAGCGCGAGCGTGGAGATGAGCCAGGTGCCGTGGCGAGCGTCGAATGCGACCACCGGGTCGCTCGCTCTCGCGTTCGGTCCGGGCGGGCACGCTCGCAGACGTCAGGCCGGGGAGGAATCCGCTGCGCCACGTGCGCCCGTCGTCGGTCGTCACTGCGAAGCCGACGTTCGTCGCGCCGCCTTCGAAGCGGCGTCCGACCTGGAAGGTCGCCACCGTCGTCCGCCCGAACGTGAAGCTGTCCGGCTCCACCTCGGACTCGTGCTGGGCGCCATCGTTGCGATACGGGTCCTGCGAGAGGCGGCGGCCGACGAGCTCGCAGTCGCGCGCGACCGCGTCGATCAGGTCGGCGTTGACGACGTCGGCGCCCGCGCCGCAGCGAACGGTGTCGGGACTTCCGTCGTACGCCGCGAGCACGAGATCGGCCGCCGGCCCACCGTCCATCGTGTCGCGGCCCTGCCCGCCGTCGAGGTAGTCGGCGCCGCCTCGGCCGAGGAGCACGTCGCGTCCTCCGATGCCGCGGATCGCGTCCGCTGCGCGGCGTTCCGACGAGGCGGTCGTTGCCGGTCGTCCCGGTGATGGACCGCGCGCCGGCGGTCGCGGCGAGCGCGAGCACGACGAGTACGGCGAGACTGACGGCGGCGGCGCGCATCGACTGATTGGGA
Organism: uncultured Gaiellaceae bacterium; assembly: GCA_963805135.1. Taxonomy (GTDB): domain Bacteria; phylum Actinomycetota; class Thermoleophilia; order Gaiellales; family Gaiellaceae; genus GMQP-bins7. The sequence goes on from CAWDSX010000008.1 coordinate 34,943, forward strand.
CGCATCCTGTCACGACCGGTTTGCACGTCGGCGACTACGATCCCCACTCGTGAGCAAGCTCAGCCAGGCGATCGCCGAGGGCGACGGCATCTCCTTCATCGTCGAGGTGAACGACGCCGCGAGCGCCAAGGCGGCCGAGACGCACGGCGCCGACGGGCTCGCCGCGATCGAGGGCGTCAACGCCGTGCGCGTGACGTCCGCACTCCCGCTCCTGCACCTCGGGCGCATGTTCGATGCGACGGGCGGCGCCGCGGAGGCCGTCGTCATCAAGCCCGACCTCGCGATGTGGGACGAGGCGCATGCACTCGGGCTCGAGTGCGTGGTGCGGATCTCCGAGTCGGAGGAGCTCGAGCGCGCGCTGCGCTACTTCGATCCGGAGGTGTTCCTGCTCTCGGTCGGCGAGGACGCGGACGACGATCCGCTCGCCGTCTTGCTGGAGCTGCTCCACGACGTGCCGGCGGGGAAGCTCGCGATCGCGGAGCTGCGCGATGCGACGCCCGACGACGTATCCGAGCTCGAGCGATCCGGCATGGACGCGGTTCTCGTCGCTCACGACGGCTTCGCAGAGCTCGCGCAGACCGGCCTTCCGGACGTCTGAGCCGGGGCCGGCATGCGGATCGGGATCCTGAACGGCGGCGGCGACTGTCCCGGCCTCAATGCCGTCATCCGTGCGGTCGTGCGCCGCTCGACCGATCGCGGGCACGAGATGGTGGCGGTGCGTGACGGCTGGAAGGGCCTGACCGAGGGGATCTTCGCGCCGCTCGGGCGGCGCGAGGTCTCGGGCATCCTGCCGCGCGGCGGGACGATCCTCGGCACGACCCGGACGAACCCGTACAAGGTCGAGGGCGGCGTCGAGTCCGTCCTGCGCCACTTCGGCGAGGCAGGTCTCGACGCCGTCGTCGCGATCGGGGGCGAGGACACGCTCGGCGTCGCGGGACGCCTTTACGGGGAGCACGGCTTTCCGGTCGTCGGAGTCCCGAAGACGATCGACAACGACCTCTCCGGGACGGACTACACGTTCGGGTTCGACACTGCGGTCACGGTCGCGACGGAGGCGATCGATCGGCTGCACACGACCGCCGAGTCGCACAACCGCGTGATGGTCGTGGAGGTCATGGGCAGGCACACGGGCTGGATCGCGGTCATGAGCGGGATCGCCGGCGGCGCGGACGTCATCCTCATCCCCGAGCAGCCGATCACCGTGGAGGACGCGTGCGCCGGCCTCGTGAAGCGCCACGAGAGCGGAAAGGACTTCTCGATCGTCGTGGTGAGCGAGGGCTACGAGCTCACCTATGCCTCCGGCGAGCAGCGGCTCGTGGCGGAGGAGGCCCGCGCCACCGACCAGTTCGGCCATGTCGTCCTCGGGGGGGTCGGGGACGCGCTCGCTCGCGAGATCGAGGAGCGGACCGGGTTCGAGACGCGCGTGACGGTCCTCGGACACGTTCAGCGCGGTGGAACGCCGACGCCCCGGGACCGCGTGCTCGCGACTCGCTTCGGACTGAAGGCGGCCGACCTCGTGCACGAGGGTCGTTTCGGGCGGATGGCCGCTCTCCAGGGCGACGCGATCGGCGACGTGTCCCTCGACGAGGCGACGCGTGAGCTGAAGACGGTGCCGCCGGAGTGGTACGAGGTCGCGCGCGCATTCTTCGGATAGACGGTCGCGGGGGAAACGATGTTTCCCCCCGCGTGCCCCCCTTCCTGACGGCGGCCTCGATGCCGACGGCGACTGGCCTCCCGGCGGGCGGAGCCCGCCTCCGGCCCTCGGAGCGGCGGGCTCCGTCAACGCTACGATCGTCCGGCTCGCCGGAGTGGCGGAACTGGCAGACGCGCGGGACTCAAAATCCCGTGTCCTTCGGGACGTGTGGGTTCGACCCCCACCTCCGGCATCGAGCGCAAACCCTGTGTCCGTGCGAAATCTGGTCAGGCGAGGCTTCGCCGGGTTCAGGCCGAGAGACGCACTGGGCAACAGAAAGGCAACAGGCGGGTTCGCGCGACCTCGGGCGCGAGGCGCTGGTCACCTCACACATCGAGACCAAGCTAGATCGCCTTGCTAGACGGCCTCGATAAGGCCGACCACGACCGTGCCCCAAAAGACGAGACTGCCCAGTAGAGCGACCACCAGGCCCCAGTTCACCGGTTCGCGAATCCGGTCGTCAGCGCCGACGATCAACGGAAGGTCACCGGCTTTGCGGGCAACGCGGGCCACCCGTTTATCCGCCTGTACAGGGCGCGGGAGTGGCCGCGCTGGCTCCCATAGACAGCTCTCGGGTTGACGACCCGCCCGCCGACGCGAACGTACCGGGGACGTTCATCTTCTGCGAGCGCAGCGATAACTAGACGTCTCATACGTCTTCCTTTCGTCTCTGTGATCGAGCCACACGCCCGGCTCCAGTGCGCCGAAGTGAGGCGCGAGCCGAGGGTGCGGTGACCTCATGGGTCACTCGAATTGATTACCTCATTCGAGGGACACGGTATCGCCGCGCACACGCGCCGTCAGTGACCAAAACGGGTCAATTTCAGCCCGCTGTGGAACTCCGCGCGGATCAACCACACTCCCGTGATTCCCATGACGGCCACTGGACTGGCAGTCGGCGGAGGGTGGCCCGTTGGCGGCGCTGCCCGAAGTGGCGGATCGCGCCGACGCCGCTCACGAGCGACGACGCGATCGCCTAGTCCGACCTAGGAGCTGCTGACCCCACGAATGTGGCGGGGAATAGACCCGTTTGTGTCCTAGCGGGCGCGGTGGAGGAACGACAAGCTGCCTGGGATGCGGCGATCACAGTGATTGCGCGTGGGGGTTGCGGCAGGTGACCCCCACTCCAAGGTTGAGGTGCCTGCAACCTGTCAACACTCACTTCCGCAGGAGTGTGGCGGGAACAGGTACCTCAGCATGAAGGGAGGGCCGGGAAACCGGCCCTCTCCATTTCGAGCAGCGGCTGTCATCTGCGATCTCCAAGTGAGCCGTCGATCCAGCCACACTTCGCTGACGGGCACCGGCCTGGCAGGCGACGACGTGATCGCCTAGTCCGACCTGGGAGCTACTGACCCGCGAAGGCGGGGGAATAGACCCATTTGTGTCCTACCGGGACACGCTGTTCGGGAACGAGACGAATCTCTGCAACGCTGGCCGCGGGGGCGGCAACACCAGCCCCTGACAGTCCGGCGCGACAACTTATCAAGAGAGCCCGCTTCGGCTGGCCTCTCTGTGCGATCACCGATGACACCCGGCGCGCCGATCAGCCACACTTCAGTGATGGCCACTGGCCTGGCAGTCGGAGGCGACGTCGAGCAGGCTCTGGAGAACATCAACGTCCCGAGCTACGTCCTCGACGAAGCGGGGGTCGTCCGGTGGATGAATGCGGCAGCCGAGCAGCTTCTCGGCAACGTTCGCGGTCGCCACTTCACCTCCGTCCTGGCACCCGAGGACAGGCCCCGCGCCCGCGCGGTTCGCTCAAAAGAAGCTCGGTACCTCCGTGGCCACCGAGGCGTCCGGCCACCTCGTCTCAACCGCCGGGACGCGGGTGCCCGTGGAGGTCAGCTCGGTGACGCTAAGGAGCGGTGAGACGGTTGTCGGCGTTCGGGCTGATCGAAGGACGCTCCGACGACACGCCAACAGCGCCCCTCCCGCATCTCACACCCCGCCAACTAGAGTGCTTCGTCTTCTGGAGCAGGGCCGCTCGACGAAGCAGATCGCCGCCCAGTTCACCTGAGCATCGAGACGGTCAGGAACTACGTCGCAAGCTTCGTCGAGGCCTTCGGCGTCAATACCCGACTGGAAGTCGTCGCCGCCGCTCGGGCCACTCCGCGCTCGGGCGGTAACCGCGCGGAGAACACGCTGGGCGATGGTCGTCGTGGCCGTGCTCTCGGTCGTGGTCGCTGCCGCCGTTCCGGGCTAGGGCCAGGATGTTGGGGGTTCAAGTAACGGTGATGACATTGGAGCAGACCTGGCCGTCGGGGCCCTTCCACGGAATGTCCACGCGACCTGGCCAGACAGTTCAGGGTGTTGGAAGAACAGCGACCCATCCGACCACGTCCAATGGAAGTCGAATCCCCAAGCCTGGTACTGGGCCTGCCAGCTGGGGACGGATGCCGTGGCGAAGACTTGGCCGTTCGGCTGTATCAAGGAGAGCGTACCACGCCGACGATGTCGGCGGGCGGGAGACGATCGAGCAACGCGATCTCGGCAAAGTTCGTCGCGCCGCGGGCGAGGATGTCGTTTCCCGAGAAGGCGCTGGTCGCGCTTGGGGGCTCCAGTTCGTCGTTGAGCCGCCCGTGAACTGAGCCCAGCACTGCTGGATGTGCGGGGTCGCCGTCGGCGGTGGAGCTGGGCTCGTGATCTGGAACCCGACGGCCCGCTGACGGCCGTCGATCAAATAGACCATGCGCCACGTCCCCGGAGCCGGGTAGTTGAGCGTGTACTCGCATGTGTACCCCTCCCAGCCGATTGGGATTGCTCCTCCGCAGCCTTCGACACGTTGACCGGAGGGGCCGATCGCGTAATCGTCGCCGGTGTGCCGCTTTTGGTGGGGGCGGCGAAGCCAACCTGCAAGAAGACCGTCACGCTAGGAGCGGAAACAAACGAATCTTGTGGCGGCCCGTTCTCCGTGTCGGAAACGTTGGCCGCCGTGACTGTCACCGTCTCCGTCGGGGGTGGTGGCAAGGCTTAGAGCCAGGACACCCTGCAATCCCGCCGTTCGGATAGGCGCGACACAGATCGAGGCGCGCGTGCGGTCCCCACCATCGCACAAGATCGAGGCCAAGCAACACGCCCGACGTCCGCTGCCCAAGACATCCTTCGATCCGAGGCCGATCTGAACGATCCCCACGACTCGTCCGTCGTCGTCGATGAACGGTGCGCCACTTGCTCCTTCGGCACCGAGCATCGACCGCGATCAGCGGGGCGCCGTTGACCTTCCCTCGCTCGATGAGCTTTCCCTGATTGAGGCTCAGGCGATTCCCAAGCGGATACCCCACCATCCCGAAATTTAATCCGAGAATCGGGAGGTCCGGACGCGGAAGACGAATCCGCCGGCATGGTCGAGCTTGATAGTCGCGAGATCTGCCGCGGAGCGGACGTGCCACCGCCGGACCACGCCGACCAACCCGTGCCAATAAAGTTTTCCCCATCGACCCGAACATGTATTCGACAGGCGCCGATGACGACGTGCCGAGCGGTCATCACAACCGAGGTGCCGACGAGAAAGCCAGTTCCCTGACCGATCCGCGTTCCGTTGCATCGGTACGTCTTGATCAGAGCAACTCGACTTGCCACCGTTGCGAACGTGTCTGGGCTGACATCGCGTGCGGCCCACCCCGACGACGAGGGCATGAGCCTACCGCTGCCAGGGGAGAATCACTGCAGCCCGCGCCACGCGCGCCCTTACGAAGATCTTGGCCACGAAGCCCAAATCATCACCGACGGATCGGCCGCGTCGGCTGCCTTGTCCGGGGTACCAGGTGCGCGGCGGTTTCGGGATCACGTCTCGCACCCGATTCCATCCTTGTCGCCAGCGAACCGATGCGGATCAGGTGGTAGCACCTTGTAAACCTCCTGGACCGCGCCCAGTCGCGACACCTGACCGGCGCGGCCCGAGCCTACTTCGTGATGCGAACCCCGAGCGTGTAATTGGCGCCCCAATACTCGGGCCTTGCGCGATAGCTGGACATGCGCATAGAAGACCACCGCACGCTTGCTCCTGTTTATCAAGGCGAGCGTCTCGGTCTTCGTCGTTCTATCTGACACCGCGAGACGCCCGTTCGATCCCGTCCAGACCGTCTTCGCCAGAGGGCTCCAAAGGTCCAGTGCGAGGTCGTGTGCCCTGACAGTGACGGTCACCTTCCGCTTTGCCGGGACGACGACTCGATACACGTCGTCAGGATCCTCGGTGACGTCGATCCGGGCGCGGAGGGAGGCGTTCTTCCCGGACGGGTTGATCGGTCTCTTGCCGCAGAGCGAACATCTCTCCGGGCTTCACCTGGTCGATGTCGTCGTTCGGCTCCAGCGGATCGACGGGCGGTATGGGAGCCGCCAATAGGGCAGGCATGTCGACAATCCCATAACCCGTTCGCTCATCCCAATCTGGAGCCGCCGTGTCTCGCGCCGTCCAGCGGACGAGGTCGAAGAGTTGGGTCTTCTCCATCGGCCGGGCTGTCATGGCGTACGCGGCAGCCGCGGAGACGATGGGAGCCGCGAAGCTCGTCCCGTCGACCGGGAAGTAGTAATTCGAGTCTCGTCGGATCCTGCACCGGGATGGCAACGCCGGGGGCGGCGAGGTCGACGTGCGAGACCCGAGGAGGAGAACGATGCTGGCGCGCCGGTTTGGTCAATGGCTCCCACTGTAAGAACGTGTGGATATGCCGCCGGATAGCTGATGGGGTTGCCCTCCGCATATTCGTTACCCGAAGCAGCAACAAGCACCGAGCCCGCTTCGAACGCGGCGATCATGAGCTCGTAGTCAGCGCGAGAAGCTTGCGGGCCGCCGAAGCTCATGTTGATCACGCTCGGCCCCGCCTGAAGAGCTGAGACGAACCCCTGAACGTAGGACTCCCAGGTCGCGTAGTCGAAGTCGTAGCTTCGTAGCGCGGCGCCGGAGTAGACCCCTTCTGCTCCAACGCCGTTGAAAGCCGCCGCTGCAGCGGACGCAACCATCGTCCCGTGATAGTCCTCAGCGGTGAGTGCGACGTTCTGCGCATTGAGCATCAGCGTGTTCGGTCTGCCCGCAAAGTCTGGGTGCGCAGCGTCGAGTCCACTGTCGAAGATCGTGATCGGGAATCCAGGGCCAAGCGGTCGGAACCTGGTTCGCGCCTACTGCGTAGAGGTGCCAGGAGTAGGTGGGCGACGCGAGAGGATCAGTAAACGCGTAAGGCTTGCGAGGAGGCATTGGTTCGACGATCTCGTCACGATTGCTCGGTAGCTCAACGAAGCGGATGAGACTGAGCCCAGGGCGGTTCGCCTTCGCGATGAGCGACTTGATCCGACTAGAAGGAACTGCCCACAGACCAATCCGCGTCAGAAGCGGCCTGGCACCCGCGGCCTGCAGGAGCGTGGTGGCTCGGCGGTCATTCCGCGCACCAACGATCAGGATGTCGGAGCGGCGAATGAGGTTCTGAAGCCTCGTACCGGTTGGTACGACCGCGGGGGGCGCGACTCTCGGAGTCTCTCGTTCGGGGCGAGGCTTCGCGGGGTCGGCCTGATCGGCCGCGCTAGAAAGTGAAGCGCCGACCAACGTTCCGGCGCAGACGATCCCAACTATGAACGTACTTCTCAGAACGTACTTCTGACGAAAGACATCGGCTCCGGTGCCACGAGTCGATGTTCCGCCCAGGGCGGATCCGCGTCTACGGCCCAAACGGGTGATGCAGCGAGCGTGGCTACCTGAATGGGGTGACGCCGCCCCGGCTCCTACCGATCGGATCCTGGCGACGAGTCGGCTCACGCAACCACGCAAGATGTCTACGCTGCCGCGATGACGAAAACGACCGAGCAGATGCTCGCCGAGGCGAAGGCCGCCGGGGTCGAGGTCACCGTGACGACGCGCCCGAAGGGGCAGGGCGAGATCACGCTGCTGCCCGGCATCCGGCCGACGGAGGTCGAGCGCCGCGCATGAACAAACGCCTCGCCTTCCTCGCAGGCGTGATGGCCGGGATGGGGCAGGCACGCCGCAAACTCGCCGCCCTCGCGTTCGTCGCGGGCCTCGTCACGGGGATCGGTCTCGGGATCGTTGCCGGGCTGGGGCTGGGGGCCGCTGTGCGGCGGAAGGCCCGCCAGGTGTTCTCGGGGTCGCAGTCCGTCGTGGGCACGAACTCGCGGCCGTCGGTTCGCCCCGGAGAGTCGAGAGGCTGAGCCGACCGAGGGCGGGGCCACGGCATGAGCCTGCGCCGGCTCGTCGTCTTTGCGGTCATCGTGGTCGCGATCGGCTTCATCCACCGCAGACGGCGCACGGAAGCACACGGCAGACGTGCCCGCACCGCTCGCGCAACACACGACAGGCACCACCACAGTCGGCGGCGTCGCAGATCAGACGACGACCACGATGCACCTTCGCCCGGCGACCGTCTCGACCCCCCGTCGAGACGAACCCGAGAAGTCGTGAGGACGACCCGCTGGGCATGGTCGGGATCGCTGTGCACACTCTCGTCGTCGCTGTCGCCGGTCGGGACGTGTGGGTTCGACCCCCACCTCCGGCATGAAGCGCGCGCGGCGCTCAGACCTCGAAGGACGACGTCTCGAAGTGCTGTGCTCGCGGGTCGTAGCGTGAAAGCAGCGCGCGGGCGGTCGGCTCCAGGACCGGCATCTCGTAGTCCTCTCCGGCGAAGGCGCGGATCGCGTCGAGCGTGTCGAAGCGGGTCAGCGTGACGAACGCGACCTCGTCCGCCTCGGCACGCCGAAGCACATCGGCGCCGAGAAATCCGGGGATCTCGCGCATCTTCGGAAGCAGGTCCGTCAGCAGGAAGCGTTCGTAGGCGTCGGCGCTCTCGGTCGCCGTCCAGCCGCGCCACAGCCGCGTGATCATGACGTGCGTTCTATCGAGCAGATACGGCGCTGCCTGCGTACGCGTCGTGGTAGTTCCACCACGAGTAGGGCGCCGTCTGCGGGTAGCCCTCCGGCGAGTCCTCCCACTCCTCCTGGCGCCCGAGCGCGGTGATGTCGAGGTAGCTCCAGGTGCTCCCCATCGCCTCGTCGCCGCGGCTGTCGATGAAATAGGTGCGGAAGATGCGGTCGCCTTCGCGGATGAAGGCGTTGGTGCCGTGCCACTCGCCGACCCCGAAGTCGGCGTCGAAGTCGTCGGTGACGGTGTACCAGGGGATGAACTCCCAGCCCATGCGTTCCTTCAGGCCCTCGATCTCGTCCTGGGGCGCACGCGAGACGAAGACGAGGGTGGTGTCGCGGGCGTTCAGATGTGCGGGGTGTGCGACCTGGTCGGCGACCATCGAGCAGCCCACACAGGCTCGCTCCGGGTACGCGCCGCCCTCTGCGTAGGTCGTGACGTCCGGCGCGTAGAACGCGCGATAGACGATCAGCTGGCGACGGCCCTCGAACAGGTCGGCGAGGCTCGCCGCGCCCTTCGGGCCTTCGAAGGTGTACTCCTTCTCGACCGCCATCCACGGCATCCGCCGCCGCTCGGCGGCGAGAGCGTCGCGTGCGCGGGTGTGGGCCTTCTCCTTGACCAGCAGCTTCTCGCGGGCGGCCGCCCACTCCTCGGGCGACACGATCGGCGGCATGTTCATGGCGACTCCTCTCGAGGGCTAGGTCGAGCGGTCCGACGTGTGTGCTCGGGCCGGTGGATGCTCTCAACGTACCCACTCGTCGACTAGCCCACGCCGGGCGACGGCGCGTACTCGCCCAGGAAGTCCGGGCCGATGATCTGCTGGTCGACGGCGGCCTGTCCCAGGTAGCAGCGCCATTCGCGACCGTCCGAGGTGAGCGACCGGCAGCCGCCGTTCACGTGCTTCGTCGCGTCGACGGTCGGCTCGACGGTGCCCTTCCAGTCGGACACCTCGGGCGCAGGCGCGCGCTCGAGCGTGCACAGGTACTCGACGCCCTGCACGACGACCGTGCAGGTCGGGTTCGTCCCGGCGAGGGCGAGCGTCCCTGCCGGAAGGCTCTGCTCGACCGCGTCGGTGCCGATGAGCTGGCTCGCGGCCAGGGCAACGCCCGGAATGAGGACGGCCAGGGCCGCGACGGCGATCGCGACTCGCGACGAAAACCTGGGTCGCCGTCGACGGTCGGCCTCGGGCGCCGAGGACAGCTCCGCCCGAGCTGCGCCCTCGAGCGCGTCGCCGAGCCGGTCGAGTGTGGTCGTGACGTCGGTCATGAGGTGCTCTCCTTCGACGAGTTGAGACGGAGTCGGAGCGCGGACAGCCCGCGATGCACGCGTACGCGTGCGGCCTGCGGAGTCGTGCCGAGCGCGTCGGCGAGCTCCTCGTAGGGGAGATCGTCCGCGAAGCGCAGGCGGATCGCCTCGAGCTGACCGTCCGGAAGGTCGGCGAGCGCCTGGTCGAGCCCCTCGAGCCATGTCTCGTCGGGCCCGGCCGTCGCCGGTTCGCGGTCGAGTCGATCGAGGATGCCGAGTCGTGTGCAGGCACTCCGCTCGAGGCGGCGGCGGCGGACCGACGCGGAGAGGACATGGCGGGCGATGGCGAAGAGCCAGGGTCCGCCGGAGCCGCCCGCCTCGTCGCGGAAGCTCGTCCGCGACAGCCACGCCTGCGCGAACGTCTCGGCTGTCAGGTCGTGCGCCGCGTTCGCGTCTCTCGACCGGCCGAGATGGAACCGGTAGACGCGTCCGCATAGCGGTCGTACAGCTGCCGGAAAGCACCGGCGTCCGTGCGCGAGGCGCGGATGAGGTCTGCATCGGTCGTCATCGGTCGTCCGAAGCCGTTGTCATTGCCACCTCCGGGGTCGTTTTCCGGGAGATGGCGCGAAGGGCCGACGATGTTACGCGGGGCGTGTTGTGTGCGTGTGTTGTCGGTTGCGCTGCACGACACGAGGGCGGATACTTCGCCCCACGCCGGGCTGGCCCGGCGCAAAATCGGTCATCCGAGGTGAGGAGGAAGAGGTTGACTGCAAAGAAGAGCGTGCTCGTCTCGATCGGGCTGCTCGTGTCCGCGCTGGCGCTCGTCGCGGCCGGCTGCGGTGGGGACGATGGTGGTGGCGCTCCGGAGGCGCTTCCGTCGTCGTCCTGTACGGCGATCGAGTACGAGGGTGACGGGGACCCGGACTACATCCTGGCCTCGGACTTCCCGCTGCAGGGCTCGTCGCGCACGCAGACCGAGCAGATCGTCGCTGCGATCAAGTTCCAGCTGCAGCAGCAGGATTGGAAGGCCGGCGACTACAACATCGGCTTCCAGTCGTGCGACGACGCGACCGCGCAGGCGGGCAAGTGGGACTCGGGCAAGTGCTCGGCGAACGCCAACGCCTACGCGGCGAACGACGCCGTCATCGGCGTCATCGGGACGTTCAACTCCGGGTGCGCCGCCATCGAGATCCCGGTTCTGAACCAGGCTCCCGACGGTGGGATCCCGATGATGTCGCCGGCGAACACGTTCGTCTGCCTCACGGCAGCGGCGCCGTCGTGCGACTCGACCGAGCCGGACAAGTACTACCCGTCCGGGTCGCGGAACTACCTGCGCGTCGTCGCGAACGACGCGTACCAGGGTGCCGCGGACGCCGAGTTCGCACAGAGCCAGGGCATCAAGAACATCTACATCCTGAACGACAAGGAGGCCTACGGCCTCGGCGTCGCGACGAACTTCCGTGACGCCGCGGAGTCGCTCGGGATCAAGATCGCGGGCTTCGAGGCCTGGGATCCGAAGGCGACGAGCTACACGTCGCTCTTCGACAAGGTGAAGTCGACCGGTGCGGACGCCGTGTTCCTCGGCGGCCTCATCGACGAGAACGGCGCCCAGGTCATCAAGGACAAGGTCGCCGTCCTCGGCCCGAACGACGGTGCGGTGAAGCTCATCGCGCCGGACGGGTTCACGACGCAGGCCACGATCGACGAGTCAGGCTCGGCGGCGGCCGGGATGTTCATGTCGGTCGCCGGTCAGCCGATCGACGAGTTCCAGGGCACGGCGAAGGAGTTCGTCGACGGACTCCTCGAACGGCCCGCTGTCGGGCAAGCCCATCGACCCGTACGCGATCTACGGCGGCCAGGCGGCGCAGACGATGCTGGACGCGATCGCCGCATCGGACGGGTCGCGCTCGGACGTCATCTCGAAGCTGTTCGCGTCGGACGTGCAGAACGGCCTGCTCGGCTCGTTCACGTTCAACGAGGACGGCGACCCGGTCGCGAGCGCGGGCGCAACGGTCGCGATCACGGTCTACAAGGCCACCGACAAGCTCGAGACGGTCACGACCATCGCTCCGAAGCAGACGACGGTCGACGCCGCACTCGGCAAGTAGTCGAGCTGCTAGCGCGCAATTCGCGGGAGGGCGTTGCCCTCCCGCGAATTGCGGTTTAGAGTCGCTCCCCGCATGGGTTCGACCGCGACGAGCGTCCTTCGGACGATGCGCTCCCCGAACGTGGTCAACGGCCTCGGGCTCGGGTTCGTCGGCGTCATCGTCCTCTGGCTCGTCGTCAACTTCTTCAAGGATCCGACGTACTTCCTGAACGTCGGGCTCGACGGGCTCACGCGCGGAACCGTCTACGGCGTCGTCGCGCTCGGTTACACGCTCGTCTACGGGATCCTGCAGCTGATCAACTTCGCCCACGGCGACGTGTTCGCACTGTCCGGTCTCGTCGCGAGCACGCTGATGCTCAGCGTTCTCAGCGTCACGCCGGCGTCGAGCAACGCGGCTGTCGCGGGCGCGGTCATCGTGACGCTCCTCGTGACTATTCCACTGTTCGCCGTGGCCAACGCGAGCATCGAGCGCGTCGCCTACCGGCCGTTACGCAACGCGCCCCGAGTCGCGCCGCTGATCACCGCGGTCGGGATGTCCTTCATCGTCCAGAACGTGTCGCTCGCGCTCTACGGCGTCGACTACGAGAGCGGCTCCGAGCTGATTCCCCAGGGCGTCGCGTTCCGCATCGGCGACGTCCGCTTCACGTGGAAGCTCATGATCGCGCTCGCGATCATCGTTCCGGCGCTGGCCATCCTCACGTGGTTCGTCGGCTCGACCCGCCAGGGGAAGGCCATGCGCGCGGTCTCTCAGGACACGGAGGCCTCGGCGATGATGGGGATCAACGTCAACCGGACGATCTCGACCACCTTCGTCATCGCCGGCTCGCTCGCGGCGGTTGCGGGGCTCGTCTTCTTCCTCGAGTTCCAGGTGCGTTACGACACGGGCTTCGAGCTCGGGCTCATCGCCTTCACCGCCGCCGTCCTCGGCGGGATCGGCAACCTGCCCGGCGCCGTGCTCGGGGCGCTCCTGATCGGGTTCATCCAGTCGTTCAACGAGGGCCTGCTCTGGTACGCGCCCGGCGGTGACTGGACGCGCTCGATCGTCTTCGGAATCCTCATCGCGGTCCTCGTCTTCCGGCCCGAAGGCCTGCTCGGGGAGCGCACACCGGAGGGCGCATGACCTCGATCGCCGATCGCGCGCGCGGCTTCGCCGCTGGGCCGCGCGACAAGTGGATCGCCCCCGGCGTCATCGTCCTCGGCCTCCTCTACCCGTGGTACGAGGAGACCCTGCAGGCCCTGCCGGTGATCGGCGACTTCATCCCGTCGACGGAGTCGATGGTCGTCATGGTCGCGTTCACGATGATGGCGCTCGGGCTCAACATCGTCGTCGGCTACGCAGGCCTGCTCGACCTCGGCTACGTCGCCTTCTACGCGGTGGGCGCCTACACGGCCGGCTGGTTCGCTTCGCAGCAGTTCGACCAGGTCACGTTCTCGTTCCTCTCGTCGGTGCCGAGCGACCAGCCCGGCATTCACATCACGATGTGGCTCGTCCTGCTCATGGCCGGCTTCCTGACGCTCTTCGCCGGCATCCTGATCGGGCTTGCCAACGCTCCGCCTCCGCGGGGACTACCTCGCGATCGTCACGCTCGGATTCGGTGAGATCGTCCCGCAGGTCGTCCGCAACGGCGACAACTTCTTCGGCTTCGACCTGACGCACGGCACGTTCGGCATCGCGCCGATCGACGCGGCCGGCTTCCCCGTGCTCGCGAGCTTCACGAGCCTGCCGAAGAACTTCCAGACGTCCCCGAACCGCGCGATGTGGTTCTACCTCGGTGCCTTCGCGCTGCTCCTCATCACGGTCCTCTGCACCGTTCGGCTCCGCGACTCACGCCTCGGACGGGCCTGGATCGCGATCCGCGAGGACGAGACGGCCGCGGCGGCGATGGGCGTTCCGCTGATGCGGACGAAGACGTGGTCGTACGCGATCGGCGCCTTCTTCGGCGGCGTCGCCGGCGCGTACTACGCGAGCTTCCGCGGTGGCGCGTTCCCGGCGGACTTCTTCTTCCAGTTCTCCGTCTTCCTGCTCTGCATGGTCATCCTCGGCGGCATGGGGAGCGTCTGGGGCGTCATCGCCGGGGCGATGATCCTGGGCTACCTCGATCGCGAGGGCCTGGCCACGATCGGCTCGAAGATCCAGGACGCCGGGCTCGACTTCGACCCGACGAAGTACCAGTTCGGCATCTACGGGATCATCATCGTGGCGATGATGCTCCTGCGCCCGGCCGGGCTGATACCCGAACGTCGCCACCAGATCGAGCTCGAGGAAGGCGTCCACGACACGCCCTTCTACGACGTGTCCACCGAGGGCACGCTCACCGACCGCAGCCAGAGCGACGACTGATGGCCGAGGACGATCTCGTCGTCGCGACCCAGGTGCGCAAGGAGTTCGGCGGTCTCATCGCGACCGACGACGTCGACTTCACCATTCCGCGTGGCGCCATCGTCTCGCTCATCGGACCGAACGGCGCGGGGAAGACGACGTTCTTCAACCAGTTGACGGGCGTCTACAAGCCCACCTCGGGCTCGATCCTCTTCGACGGAACCGAGGTCTCGTACCTGCCGCCGCACACGATCACGAAGCTCGGGATCGGGCGCACGTTCCAGAACATCCGGCTCTTCTCGCAGATGACGGCCATGGAGAACGTCCTCGTCGGGATGAACTGCCGCCTGCACTCCGGGATCCTCGGCGCGATCTTCCGCACCCCGAAGGTGAAACGCGAGGAGGCCGAGGCGCGCGACAAGGCGCGCGAACTCCTCGTCTACTGCGGCCTCCGTCGACGCCACCACGAGCGATCCGGGTCGCTTCCCTACGGCGACCAGCGGCGGCTCGAAGTGGCCCGCGCGCTCGCGACGGAGCCGAAGCTGCTGCTGCTCGACGAGCCGACCGCCGGCATGAACCCGCAGGAGACCGCGGAGTTCACGGCGTTCGTGAGCAAGGTGCGCGACGAGAAGGGCGTGACGGTGCTCCTGATCGAGCACGACATGAAGGTGGTCATGGGCGTCTCCGAGCGGATCACGGTTCTCGAGTACGGCGCGAAGATCGCCGAGGGAACGCCCGCCGAGATCCGCGCCGACGAGCGCGTCATCGAGGCGTACCTCGGCCGCGGCGCCGGGCAGGTGGGATGACCGAGACCGCGCCCACCGGCAACGTCCTCGAGGTCGACGACGTCCACGTCTACTACGGCGCCATTCATGCGCTGAAGGGCGTCTCGCTGACGGTCGGCCACGGCGAGATCGTCACCCTCATCGGCTCGAACGGCGCCGGGAAGTCGACGACGCTGCGCGCGATCAACGGCCTCAACCGCCCGCGCCAGGGTGCGATCCGCTTCCAGGGCGGCGAGATCACGAACGCGAGCCCGCACGTGATCGTCAAGAGCGGAATCGCCCAGAGCCCCGAGGGCCGGCGTCTCTTCCCGCGGATGTCGGTCACCGAGAACCTCGAGATGGGCGCGTTCCAGCGGACGGACAAGGAGAACTTCTCCGCCGACCTGGGTCGGGTGTTCGAGCTCTTCCCGCGCCTGCACGAGCGGCGGTCGCAGAAGGCGGGGACGTTGTCGGGCGGCGAGCAGCAGATGTGCGCGATCGGTCGGGCCCTGATGGCGCGACCGAAGCTCCTGCTCCTCGACGAGCCGTCGATGGGGCTCGCGCCGATCTTCGTCGACCGGATCTTCGAGACGATCGTCGAGGTGAACAATGCGGGTACGCCCGTCCTGCTCGTGGAGCAGAACGCGCTCATGGCGCTCGACGTCGCGAAGCGCGCGTACGTCATGGAGACCGGTCGCATCGCGCTCGAGGGGCCTGCCGCCGAGCTGAAGACGAACGAGCGCGTCCGCGCCACGTATCTGGGCGAGGACTAGTACCTGTTGCGCAAGACCGGAACCCGCTAGTCGCGGATCCCGGTCGCGCGAGAATCCCTGAAGACGGCCGCTTCGCGGCCTTGTCGCAGCTGATTTGCATCAAGCCTCTAACTCCCGACCAGCAGCGGCGCGTACGGCGGCGCGAGCAGGACGCCGACCCGCGCCGATCCGCCTGCGAGCCCGTGGGCGACCTCGAGTGCGCTCGCGATCGAGTGGCTCGGGACGAACCCGAGTGCGCGCGCAGCGGCGGCATCGCGGCTGCCCGCCACGACGACGTGTCCGAGTCGTGCGAGTGCCGGTGCGCACCCCGCCCAGTCCGCGTACGGAAGGAGGGGGTGACACGTCCTCCCGGCGCGGTAGCCGTCGAGCAGCCGGTCGTCTGCGGCCGCGATCAGCTCAGACATGCGCACGGCGTCGGCGTCACTCGCGGTGAGCGCGTCGAAGAGCCGCCGATACGGATCGCGGCCGCCGTGGACGAACGTCCGCGTGAGCGAGTGGACGAGAACGAGCGTGCCCCCGTCGCGGATCGGAAAGGCGTCGCGCCAGAGCCTGAGCGCGTGCCCGAGCACGACGGCGGTCGACGTCACCGGATTCAGCGGCTCGCGCGGCACATGCGGACCGATCCAGGGCACGCCGACGACGAGTGCGTCGAGCGGCTCCTCGACGTCGATGCCGCGTAGCTCGACGGTCCGCACGAGCGCCTCGGCGTGCGCGACCGACGGAGTTCCCGCGAAGACGGCGGCCGTGATCAGCGCACGGTGCTGCCCGCGGAGGATCTCGCGGCGGAGGCCGGCCGGCAGGGCCGAGTAGATCCGGCGCAGCGGCGACGTCGACACGTGCGTGAGCGACGCCGGCGTGAACGGATAGTCGCGGAAGCGGCCGGTCAGCCGAGGATGATCGAGCGCGAGCGAGACGCCGAGCACCGGAACGCGCGAGCGGAGTGCGTCCTCGAACCCGAGCGCGAGCTCCCACACCGGCTCGCCGGCGGCCTGCACGAGTGACTCGGCTGCGGCTGCGCGCCGGATCGTCGCGGCGTCGGCGGCGGCGAGGAGCGCTGCCGGCCCTCCGTGCACGATGGTCTCGGCGGAAGAGACGACGACCACGAGGTCGGCGTCGAGCAACTCGCGGTTGACGAGCGTCCCGGAGCCGTCGCCGAGGTCGAGTGGTACGAGTTCGGGATCCGCCGCGTCGTGCACGACTACACGCCCTCGATACGCACGCGCCTGCGGCGGCGGAAGGAGGCGCTCGAGGTCATGGTGCGCGAGCTTTCGGGCGAGCCCGCCGGCGACGAGGAGCGTCTGCCACTCGTCTGGCACACCGCGCGCCGTGAGCTCCGCGAGCACGGTGGCGAGTGCCTCCCGCCTGGGATCGGCCTGCGCGCCCGGTAACGGCAGCGCGGGTGGCTCGACGACGACGGTCACGCGTCCGCGACTCGGAGCCAGCTCCCCGAGCGGCGGGCCGTCGAGGGGAAACGCAGCGCGTCCCTGACCGCAGCCTCGACGTCGACGACGCGCGTCGGAGGCGGCGGCGGCCGCAGGACGACGTCCTCGTCTCGAATCGGGACGTGGACGATCCGCGACCCCGAGAGGAGCGGCACCCGGCGCACGGTTGCCATCCAAGCAGCCAGGTCGTACGGTCCCCGCGTCCGATCCGTCGAGAGAAGTGCCAGATGCCCGAGACCTACACGGGCGGCATGTGGATCGTGAAGGAGAACGAGGAGGACGCCTTCGCTGCGGCCTGGAAGGCGGCCGCTTCGCGGCCGCTGCCGGCGCGACTCACCGACGTAGAGTTGACGTCGTGGCACCCAAGACTCTGACCGGGGAGGAGCTCGTCCTCGACGACGGGCCTGCGCGCGACGCCGAGCTCTTCCTCGTCGACGGAAACAACCTGGCGTACCGCGCCTTCTTCGCGCTCCCCGAGGAGCTGCAGACGACGGACGGCCAGCCGACGAACGCGCTCCTCGGCTTCACGAACATGCTGTTCAAGCTCCTGTCCGACTACCGCCCGCGCGGTGTCGCGGTCGCGTGGGACACGCGGCCCGTCCACCGAAAGGAGATCGACGCCGAGTACAAGGCCGATCGCCGCTCGATGCCGGACCTCCTGCGCGAGCAGTTCCCGCACTTCCGGCCGATCGTCGAGGCGTTCGGCTACCAGAACCTCGAGTTCGAGGGCTGGGAGGCAGACGACGTCATCGCCACGCTCGCGACACGCGCGGACGAGGCCGGGGTCAAGACGTGCGTCGTCTCGACCGACCGCGACGCGTTCCAGCTCGTCTCCGAGAACGTCTGCCTGATGATGACTCCGCGCGGGGTCGCGGACGTCCAGGTCTATACGCCGGAGCGCGTGGAGTCGCGCTACGGCATCCGTCCCGATCAGATTCCCGACTTCATCGGGCTGAAAGGGGACACGAGCGACAACATCCCCGGCATCCCCGGGATCGGGGACAAGACCGCCGGGCAGCTCGTCGCGCAGTACGGGTCGCTCGAGGGCGTCGTCGAGCACGCGGCCGAGCTCTCGCCTGCACGGTCGAAGTCGATCGCCGAGAACGCCGAGCAGGCGGCGTCGTCGAAGCTGCTCGCGACGATGCGCCGCGATCTCGACCTCGGCGTCGATCCGGCGACCTTCGTTCTCGAACCACCCGATCGTTCGGAGCTGAAGGAGATCTTCCGCCGGTTCGAGTTCAGAGGGCTGCTCGAGTCGCGTCGACACGCTCGACGAGGCGCTCCCGGCGGCGGAGCGACCGCAGTCCACGACCCTCGACGCGGTCCCCTGGCGCGAGGGCGACCTGAAGGGCATTCGCGGACGGGTCGGCGTCGCCGCGGACGCCGAGCGCGTCGCGGTCGCGACGGCGGACGGCGACGTGATCGTGGCGAGCCGCTCGACCGACGGCGTGGCCCGTGACGACCTCGAGGTCGTCGCCCACGACGCGAAGCAGCTGCGACTCGGCGAGCCCGCGGCCGACGACACGCTGATCGCCGCATACCTGATCGACCCCGGCCGCGCCGAGTACGACGTCGACGACCTCATGGCCGAGTACGGGGTCGAGCTCGAGCCCGAGCCCCCGGCCGAGGAGGAGACGGCCGCGCTCGTACGCCACGCCGAGGCCGCGCGTCGCCTTGCCGGCCCGCTGGTCGCCAAGGTCGAGGAGCGCGGGTCCGACCGCCTGTATCGAGACATCGAGCTTCCGCTGAGCGTCGTCCTCGGCGCCATGGAGGACGCCGGCGTCCGCATCGACACGTACCGGATGGGCGAGATCACCGCGCGACTCTCGGATCGCATCGAGGAGCTCGAGTCGCGCGCGTACGAGCTCGCCGGCGAGGAGTTCGTCATCGGCTCACCGCAGCAGCTCGGCCGCGTCCTCTTCGAGAAGCTCGAGCTCACGCCGGGCCGCAAGGGAAAGACGGGGTACTCCACCGACTCCAAGGTCCTGCGGGCGATCCGGTCGGACCACGAGATCGTTCCGGTGATCGAGGAATGGCGCGAGCTGACGAAGCTCGTGAACACGTACCTCGGCCCGCTGCCGACGCTCATCGGCGACGACGGGCGGCTGCACACGACGATCAACCAGCACGTCGCGGCGACGGGACGCCTCTCCACCTCGAGCCCGAACCTGCAGGCGATCCCGATCCGCACCGAGCTCGGTCGCGAGATCCGCTCGGCGTTCGTCGCGGAGCCCGGGTCGCGGCTTCTCTCGGCGGACTACTCGCAGATCGAGCTCCGCATCCTTGCTCACGTCTCGGGCGAGCCCAAGCTCCGTGAGGCGTTCGCGCGCGGGGAGGACATCCATACGGCGACGGCCGCGGAGGTGCTCGGGAAGGATCCGGCGACGCTCACCAAAGACGAGCGGAACGTCGCGAAGATGATCAACTTCGGGATCGTCTACGGGATCTCGGCGTTCGGCCTGTCGGAGAACCTCGACATCCCCAAGGACCAGGCCCAGGCGTACATCGACGCGTACCTCGCCCGCTTCCCGCACGTGCAGGCGTTCATCGCGCGGACGATCACGCAGTCCGGGGAGGACGGCTACGCGACGAGCCTCCTCGGGCGGCGGCGCCCCGTCCCCGAGCTGCGTGCGATGAACCGTCAGACGCGGGGGTTCGGCGAGCGCGTCGCGGTCAACTTCGTGATGCAGGGCTCGAACGCGGACATCATCAAGGTCGCGATGGTCGCGATCCACGAGCGGCTCCGTGCGGAGGGACGGGGCGCGCACCTCGTGCTCCAGGTGCACGACGAGCTCCTCCTCGAGGTACCCGAGACCGAGGTCTCGAAGGTTCGCGAGCTCGTCCGCGAGGAGATGGTCGGCGCGTACCCGCTCGATCCTGTGCTGGCGGTCGACATCGGTGTCGGCGACGACTGGGCCGAAGCGAAGTCCTGATGTGACGGAGCGTTCCGGCAGCGGCGTAGACGTCGTGTGACGTTCTCGACGCTGGCGCGGATCGGTGCGGTGCTCCTCGCGGGCGCGAGCGTCCTCGTGCTGCTCGACGCGTCGTCGGCGACCTCGAAGGTGACACCTGGGTCGTACCCGAGCTGCGGCACGTACTGGAACCGCAACACGCCGGTCACGGCGAATCAGCGTCGGGTCAGCGTATGCATCGTCAACGCAGCTCATGACGGCCGCCACGCTCGAGCTGTCGCCGCGCTGACGACGATCGAAGGCGATCCGATCGTGACCTACGTCTTCGTACGCGGCCGGGGTGACGTGCTCGTCGTCACCGATTCCACGCGCGATCGGTTCGGCTCCGGCGGCTGGCAGCGTCTGCGTTGTCGCGCGATCGGCGTCGAAGCGGGAATGCTCGCTCCGGCCGGCTGCCGCTCGTCGGGGACGGGCAAACCGTCCTGGCTGAAGCCGATCCGGCTCCCGTCCTAGAGGTCGAGCGTCTCGCCGTCGTTCGGGACGAGGACGGTCGGGAGCGCGGAGCGGAGCTCGGCGCGCGTGAGGTAGCAGTGGTTGAGCGCCTCCAAGTGCACGGCAACGACGACGGGAACCCGCGTGACGACCTCGCGGACGTCGTCGACCCCCATGACGATGAGGCCGCCCTCCTCGAACTCCGCGGCACCGGCATGCACGACCGCGACGCGAGGTCGGTGACGGTCGATCGTCTCCTCGACGCCTTCGTACCAGACCGTGTCGCCGGCGAGGTAGAGGTCGTCGAGCACGAACCCGCTCACCGGCGCCATGAGCTCGGCCATGCGGCCCGACCCATGTCGCGCCGGTGTCCGCGTGATCCGTAGGCCGTCCCAGTCGAGCCCGGAGTCGACGGGGCGTGCGTCGAGGCCGAGCTCTCGCAGCGCCTCCTCGTCGTCCGGCTGGCAGAACACGGGCACGTCGCGGGGGAGGAGCTCCTCGGCGCGCGTGTCGAGGTGGTCCCGGTGGCGGTGCGTGACGACGACGGCGTCGACGTCGCGCACGACCTCCTCGGCGGGGAAGGGCAGCGGCACGGTCGGGTTCGGAACCGGGTTGCGGGTGCCCTGGATCGGCGGCCGCGCGCCGGCGTCGTCGAGCATCGGATCGACGAGGATTCGGCGCCGTGCGAGCTCGAGGACGAGCGTCGCGTTGCGAATGAGCGTCAGCCGCACGGGCGAGTTTCTACCTCAGAAGCACGGATCGACGCCTGGCCTGGATTTGCGCTGCATCCGGCTATACTCCGCGATCCGATGGCGAACGACATCGCCGAAAAGCCTGCTGCCGCCGAAGAGGGCGTCTGGACCACAGGGCCCGACGGGGAGCTGATCCCCGACTACGACTCTGCGTTCCCGGAGATCAACGAAGGGGAGGTCGTGCACGGCACCGTCGTGCGCGTGGACAAGGACGAGGTGCTCGTCGACATCGGCTACAAGTCGGAAGGCGTCATTCCGGTCGCCGAGCTGACGATCCGGCGATCTGTCAATCCGGCGGACGAGGTTTCCGTCGGCGAGGAGATCGACGCGCTCGTGCTCACGAAGGAAGACGCGGAGGGCCGCCTCATCCTCTCGAAGAAGCGCGCCCGCTTCGAGCTCGCGTGGAAGCGCATCGAGGCAGCGGCGGAGTCGGGCGAGCCGGTGAACGGCAAGGTCATCGAGGTCGTCAAGGGCGGGCTCATCCTCGACCTCGGCGTGCGTGGGTTCCTCCCGGCCTCGCTCGTCGACATCAGGCGCGTCCAGGACCTCGACGAGTTCCTCGGCAAGGAGCTCCGCTGCAAGGTCATCGAGCTGAACCGCTCGCGCAACAACGTCGTCCTCTCGCGTCGCGCCGTCCTCGAGGACGAGCGCAAGGAGATGCGCCAGGCGATCCTCGACCGGCTGAGCCCGGGCGACGTCATCGAGGGCCAGATCTCGAACATCGTCGACTTCGGCGCGTTCGTCGACCTCGACGGCATGGACGGCCTCATCCACATCTCCGAGCTCTCGTGGAGCCACGTGAACCACCCGTCCGAGGTGCTCGACATCGGCCAGACCGTGAAGGTCAAGGTGCTCGACATCGACCGCGACCGGCAGCGCATCTCGCTCGGCCTCAAGCAGACGCAGACGGATCCGTGGCAGCAGGTCGTGGACTCCTACGGGGAGGACGACGTCGTCGAGGGCCGCGTGGCGAAGGTGGTCACGTTCGGCGCCTTCGTCGAGATCCTTCCAGGGGTCGAAGGCCTCGTGCACATCTCCGAGCTCGCTCCACACCACGTCGAGAACCCGCGCGAGGTCGTCTCGCAGGGCGACGCGGTCAACGTCCGCATCCTCGAGATCGACGGCGAGCGCCGCCGGCTGTCCCTCTCGCTCAAGCGCGTGGAGGACGGCGACGTGCCGGTTCCCCGCGCGGACGGCGCCGAGTCGGTGCACGAGACGCCTGACCTCAGGCTGTCCGAGGAGGCGTTAGCAATATTGC
>CAWDSX010000009.1:0-49286 GCA_963805135.1 uncultured Gaiellaceae bacterium
GCACCGGGAAGGGATTCGGCGAGGTGTACGCCGCGAAGGCGTCGACGCTCAAGCACACGCTCTTCAAGGCGACGCTCATCCCGAAGGAGAAGGTTGCCCGCAACATCGCTCTGGCCGGGCTCGGTCGCGCCGACAGGAAGGTCAACGAGGCGCTGGCGCTCAGGTGCTGGAAGAACAACGGCTGCAAGACCGGGACGGGCGGCAAGCTCAAAGTCGCGTATCTCGAGCAGTTCGGCGAGAACGTCTACCGCCAGATGTCGAAGATGGAGTTCATCCTCCAGGCGCTGACGTATCCGCAGATCGGCGAGATCATCTACTCGAGCGCACACGTCGATTTCAACAAGGCGTTCGCCGACTGGAAAGCGGCGATCGCCCAGGGTGTCGACGTGATCGTCACCTATCCGGACTTCGGCGACGCCATGATCCCGGTGATGAAGGAGGCGACCGACGCCGGAATCCCCGTTGCGACGTATGCCTGGGGCTACGTCAGCGATCCCGGCAAGAACTACCTGACGGTCGTCGGTGAGGACACCTGCGTGACCGGCAAGACGTGGGCGTACACCATGAACAACCGGGTCAAGTCCGGGAAGATCGCGTTCCTCGGCGGCTTCGCGGGGAACCCACTCTCCGAGGGCTGGCAGAAGTGCGAGGAGCCTGCGCTCAGACCGAGCATCGATCTCGTCGCGAAGGAACCGACGGACTGGAATCCATCCAAGGTGCAGCAGGTCGTGGCCGGAATCCTCGCGAAGAATCCCGACATCAAGGGCTGGAGCTACGAGTACGGGCTCGGCATGGGCCAGGGCGGGTACGCGGCATACAAGGCCGCAGGCATTCCGTTCAACACCGTCCTGACACTCCGTACGGACGACGTCGGCATGGGCTGCCTCTTCAACCAGCTCAAGAACCCGAAGCTCGAGATGTACTACACCAGCTCCTTCAACTCGCATATCCGGGTCGCCCTGACGGCCGGGATGATGAAGCTCAAGGGAGCGAAGATCCCGCCGAAGATCGTGTTCCCGATCGAGCTGCAGAACCAGCGGGTGCGCGACTCCTGCGTCAAGGGCTATCCGATGGAGGCCTCGGCAACGTCGCTCATCCCGCTGAGCCTGCTCAAGAAGATGTACCCGTAGGACGAACCGGAAGCAGAAGACCCAGACCATCGATGTCGACTCCCGGGCCCGCTCGCGGGGGAAACACTGTTTCCCCCGCGAGCCCCGTCCTCTCGCTTCGGGGCGTGTCGAAGGCGTTCGGTGCGGTACAGGCGCTTCGTGAGGTCAGCGTCGACTGCCGCGCGGGCGAGATCCACGCCCTCGTCGGGGAGAACGGGTCCGGGCAAGTCGACGCTGCTCGGGATAGCCAGCGGCTTCCTCGCCCCCGACGAGGGCACCGTCGTGATCGGCGAGACCGAGCGCCGGCGAGTCTCTCCCGCCGGGAGCCGCAAGCTCGGTCTCGGCATCGCCTACCAGACGTACTCGCACGTGTTGCCTCTCTCGGTGGCCGAGAACCTCTACCTCGCAGCCCCGTCCGACCACCGGCCGACGTACGGACGCATGGACGGGTGGGCGGCCGACCGGCTGGCCGAGTTCGGCCTCGACCTCCCGCCGACCGCTCCCACGGGGGCGCTCTCGCTCGCGGAGCGACAGCTCCTCGAGGTCGTGAAGGCGCTGCTCGCTCAGCCGAAGGTGCTGCTCCTCGACGAGCCGACGACGGCCCTCGGGCCCGAGGACGTCGACCGACTGCACGCGCTCGTTCACGAGCGGAGCCGCGCCGGCGTCGGGATCGTCTACGTCAGCCATCGCCTGCCCGAGGTCCTCGGCATTGCGGATCGCGTCAGCGTTCTGCGCGACGGGGTGTGCCAGGGAACGTTCGAGGCGGCCTCGATGTCGGAGGAGAGCCTCGTCGCCCTCATGATCGGACGTCCTCTCCAGCTTGCATTTCCGCCGCGCCACGAGCGTGAGACGGAGCGCGAGGTGCTGCTCGCGGTCTCGGGACTGCGGGGCGATCGGTTCGGGCCGATCGACCTCGAGGTCGCGAGCGGCGAGATCGTCGGAATCGCGGGCGCGGAGGGCAACGGGCAGGTGCAGTTCCTCCGGGCGCTCGCCGGTGCGGAGCGGGCCACGGGCACGGCGACCTGCGACGGCAAGGAGCTCGACTCGAGCTCGCCGCTCGGGCCGCTGCGCGCGGGAGTCGTGCTGCTGAGCGGCGATCGGGCGTCCGAATCACTCTTTGGGGTTCTGAGCGTCCGCGCCAATGCGACCGTCCAAGTCCTGCGGCGGCTCGGACGCCTGGGGTTCCTCAACCGTCGTCGCGAGCGGCGCACGGTCGACGATCTCGTGCGGCGCCTGAGCATCCGAACGGCGTCGATCGAGCAGTCGGTGCAGACGCTCTCGGGCGGGAACCAGCAGAAGGTCTCGCTGACACGGCCGTTCCTGCGCGGGGACGTCAAGGTGATCCTGGCCGAGGAGCCGACGCAGGGCGTCGACGTCGCCGCCCGATTCGACATCTACGGAGCGCTGCGCGAGAAGGCGAAGGAGGGCGTCGCGACGATCGTCAAGTCGAGCGACCCGCTCGAGCTCGCCGGCCTCTGCGACCGGGTCGTGGTGATGTCGCGCGGGCAGATCGTCGACGAGATCCCCGGCGAGGAGCTCGGGGAGCGTCGGATCGTCGAGGCGATCGTCGGCTCGCGGGCCGGTGCCAGAAGGCAAGCGACCGACAGCGCCGAGGAGCCGGCGTGAGGATCGGCAGGTTCAGCGGCGCATTGCCGCTCGTCCTGATGGCGGTCCTCATCCTGGCGGTCGGCGCCTTCGCAACCGTCCGCCAGGACGCCTTCCTGACGAGCTTCAACCTCAACAACCTGCTGCTGCTGACGATGCCGCTCGCGCTCGTCACTCTCGGACAGACCTGCGCGCTCCTCGTCGGCGGCTTCGACGTCTCGGTGGCGGCGCTCATGACATTCTGCGTCGTCGTCGCGTCCTTCACGATGGCGTTCGACAAGTCGGGGTGGGCGTTGCTTCCCGGAGGGCTGGTGCTGGTCGCCGTCGGGCTCGGGGTCGGGATCTTCAACGCCGTGCTCATCCGCGTGCTCAAGCTTCCGTCGATCATCGCGACGCTCGGGACGTTCAGCATCCTCCAAGGCGCATCGCTCCTCCTCCGGGATCACCCCGAAGGGCCCATCTCGAGCGACGCCGTCAATGGTCTCACGAAGAGCGTCAGCTTCGTTCCGATCGCCTTCATCGCGGTCGTCGTCCTCGCCGTCGCCGGCGACGTATGGCTGTACCGCACGCGCACGGGCCTCGCCACGAGGGCGGTCGGCCTCGACGAGACATCGTCGCGCCGGCTCGGGATGGCAACCGGCCGGATCGTATTCCTCGCGTTCGTCGTCTGCTCGCTGATGGCGTCGCTCGCCGGCCTGTACCTCGCGGCCCAGGTCCAGATCGGCTCGCCGATCCTCGACATCGGCTTCTCACTGGAGAGCATCGCCTGCGCCGTCCTCGGCGGAGCGGCGCTCTCCGGCGGGAGAGGTTCGTTCGTGGGCGCGCTGCTCGCGGCGCTCTTCCTCTCGCTGATCGACAACGTCCTGCCACTGTTCCACCAGCCGTCGGAGTACTCGCAGATGACCATCGGCGTGCTGATCCTGCTGGCGCTCGTGCTCTACTCGGCCCCCGAGCTTCTCGCCCGCTTCCGGACGAGCAGGGCCGGTGTCGGTCGGCTCCAGACCGGCGACGGAGAAGCGCCGCGGCTGAGGCGCAGCTAGTCCGCGACCGGGCGCGGCCGCGACGCCGTCGTCGTCCGCGGATCCGCCTCGCGGCCGATGACGACCCAGACGCGTGGACGGGCTCGTCGCCGACGGCCCAGAGCCGGTGCGGTGACGACGAGTCGAAGGCGATCGACCCGCCCGGACCGAGCTCGTACGCCTCGAACCCGACCTGCACGCCAAGCGTTCCGCTCGTCACGTAGCCGTACTCCCTGCCGCCGTGCGTCATCAGCGCGTCCTCGGGGCACGACGCCGCTCCGACCGGGTAGACGACGTACAGGAACTCCACGTCCGGGTCGCGCTCGTGCGTGAGCCGCTCCCAGCGGACGCCGGACGCGAGGTTGATCACCGGTCGCGTCTCGGGCCGTTCGGCGAGGCCGTCGCCCGGTTGGACACGCGCTCCTCGGGCTGCTCGCCGAAGACGTCGCTCATGGTCATGCCGAGCTCCGTGACGATGGCGTACAGCGTGCTGACCGACGGGTTGACGCGGTCGAGCTCGATCTGCGAGACGAGGCTCGGCGACACGCCGACCCGACGTGCGAGCTCGCGGAGGCCGATGCCGAGATGCTCTCGTTCGGCGCGGAGGCGATGCCGACCTTCGACGCCTCGAAGTTGCGGTCGGCCGCAGAGATGGGCGCGGGCTCGCTCATCCGCAGTCCGTATCCTGCGATCCCCTCATGCCGACCGCAGACGGCGCCGAATCTCCTGCGCGATCCGGCCAGGCCCCGGGAGGAACGCGTCCTCGAGCGGCGGGCTGTAGGGGATCGGCGTGTCGGGCGTCGCGATGCGCCACGCGTCGTCGAGGTGGCCGAGGCCGTGCTCGACGACCGAGGCGAGCACCTCACCCGCCCAGCCGCCGGTCATCGGCCCCTCCTCCACGACGACGATCCTGTTCGTCTTCCTGACCGAGGCGAGGACGGTGTCGAGGTCGAACGGCCTGAGCGTGCGCAGGTCGACCACTTCGACCGACACGCCGTCCGCCTCGAGCTCTGCCGCGGCCTCGAGACCGTCGTGGACGCCCTTCATCGCGGTGACGAGCGTCACGTCTCGTCCCTCGCGGACCACGGCGGCCTCGCCGAGCCGGCCCGTCGCCCCGTTCACCTCGCCCTCGAGCGTGTACAGGCGCTTGTGCTCGAAGAAGAGCACCGGGTTGTCATCGCGGATCGCCGCCTTGAGCAGGGCCTTCGCGTCCGCCGGGCTCGACGGAGCGACGATCTTGAGCCCGGGCACGCCCATGAACCACGACACCGGCATCTGCGAGTGGATCGCGCCGAATCGGCCGCCGGCGCCGACGACGGAACGGATCGTGAGCGGAACGCTGACCTGCTCCTGCGTCAGGAACCAGTACTTCGTCGACTGGTTGACGAGGCTGTCCATCGCGAGCGTCAGGAAGTCCCCGAACATGATCTCGATGACCGGCCGGAGGCCGTGCACCGCCGAGCCGAACGCGGCGCCCGCGAGCGCCAGCTCGGAGATGGGCGTGTCGAAGACACGCTCCGGGCCGTACTTGTCGTAGAGGCCCGTGGTGGTGGCGAAGACGCCGCCCGGCGACGGCGACGTCCTCGCCGAAGAGGATCACCCGCTCGTCGGCCGAGAGCTCCTCGTCGAGTGCGTCGCGGATGGCGGTGCGGAAGGCGACGGTGCTCATCGGCTCAGAGCGCAAGGGCGAGCGGCCGCTCGAGCAGCTCGCGTAGCCGGGACAGGAAGCGCGCGCCGTCGGCGCCGTAGACGACGCGGTGGTCGCAGCTCAGCGTGACGGTCATCAGATCGCGGAACACGATGCGGTCGGCACCATCCTCGACCGGCGCGCGCCGGGCGCCGCCGACGGCGAGGATCGCGACCTGGGGCGGATCGATGATCGCGGTGAACGAGCCGACTCCGAACATGCCGAGGTTCGAGACCGTGAACGTGCCGTCGTGGAAGTCCTCGGGTCGCAGCGTGCGCCGTCGCGCGCGCGTCCGCCAGCGCTCGCGTCTCCTCGGCGAGCTCGGCTAGCGACTTCCGGTCGGCGTCGTGCACGACCGGTACGAGGAGTGCGTCGTCGGTCGCGACCGCGATGCCGACGTTCACGCGGGAGTAGAGCTCGACCTTGCCGTCGACGTAGGAGGCGTTGAAGCGAGGGAACTCCCGCAGCGTGGCGGCTGCAGCCTTGACCACGAAGTCGTTCAAGGACGGCGCCGTCCTCGCCCCGGTCGCGCGCCTCCCGCCGGGACGCGACGATCTGCGACACGTCGACATCGGCCGAGACGGTGAAGACCGGGATCGTCGTCGCCGACTCGACCATTCGGCGCGCGATCGTCGCCTGCGTCGGAGTCGGGTCGGCGACGCTGACGTCTCCCTTGCCGGAGACCTGCGGCGGAGGAGCCGGAGTCGGGGACGCGTCCGACTCGGCTGCCGCTCGTGTCACGTCGTCGACGGTGATCCGCCCGCCCGGGCCGGTGCCGGTGAGGCCGTGGAGCGAGACGCCGAGCTCGACCGCGGTCCGGCGCGCGACCGGCGTCGCGACGGGACGCACCGGGGCACCGTCGGCTGTCGCCGTCCGCGCGTCGCGCCGACGGCGCTGCAGCCGGGGCAGGCGTCGGTCGCTCGGGCTGCGGTGCTGCGGACCGAACCTCGCCGGGCACGGCGCCGTCGCCGTTCGCGAGCGTCGCGATCGGCTCGCCGACGGCCACGGTCGCACCTTCCGGGACGAGGATCGAGTCGAGCGTCCCGTCCCACTCCGCCTCGTAGACCACGGTTGCCTTGTCGGTCTCGACCTCGATCAGGCCCTCGCCCCGCGCGAACTCCTCGCCCGCCGACTTCAGCCAGCGCAGGATCACCGCGTCGGCCATCGAGTCGGAGAGCTTGGGCATCGTGAGCTCGCGAGGCGGCACGGCGTCAGTCCTTGAACTCCCGCGCGGTCAGCTCGGTCGGGAAGGGCGCGGCAAGTCCGTCGGCACGCATCCGCTCCAGGCGCTCCGCCATCTCGCGCTCGATCCCGTCCAGCTCGGATGTTTCGGCACCCTCGGCCTCGAGCTGGGCGCGGAGCACCACGATCGGATCACGTTCGCGCCAGCGGTCGAACTCGCCCTCGGGGCGGTACGCGCCGGGATCGCTGCGCGAGTGGCCGACGAAGCGGTAGGTGAGTGCCTCGATGAACACCGGCCCATCACCCGCGCGCGCATGTGCGACCGCGTTGCGGGCCGCCTCGCGCACGGTCCACACGCTCATGCCGTCGATCGTCTCGGCGGTCACGCCCATGACCTCGGCACGAGCGCGGATCTCGCCTGCCGTGACAGAGCGGAACGGCGTGTACTCGCCGTAGCCGTTGTTCTCGCACACGAGCACGATCGGAAGACGGAAGACCTGCGCGAAGTTGAGGCACTCGAAGACGTAGCCCTGGTTCATGGCGCCGTCGCCGAAGTACGCGACCGCGACCCCGCCCGTCGTCCGCTTCAAAGCGAGCGCGGCGCCCGTCGCCGCAGCGATGCTCCCGCCGACGATCCCGAACGAGCCGATCAGGCGGTCGTCGGGCGAGGTGACGTTCATGGAGCCCGCGCGCCCGCCGTTGATCCCTGTCGCTCGGCCGAGCATCTCGTCGAGCAACTTCTGCGGATCGACGCCGACCGCGAGCGCATGCCCATGGCCGCGGTAGGTGGCAGCGACGCGGTCGCGCTCCTCGAGGACACTCGCGACTCCGGTGGCGATCGCCTCCTGCCCGGAATACAGGTGCGTGGTCCCGTACACCTCGCCCGCGAGGAACAGCGACTGTACGAGATCCTCGAAGCCGCGGATGAGGAGCATCCGACGGTAGATGTCCGTGTACAGGGCGAGGTCGTCGAGGACTCCCGTCGCCGGCTGGTCGCTGACGTGGCTCATGCGACCTCTGCGCTCGCCTCGGACGACAGACGCTCGACGAGGTAGTCCCAGTCACGCTGGTGGCGGTACGAGTAGCGCGCAGGTGGCCCGGGCGCCGACGTCTCGAGCCAGCGCACGGTCCGCCCCTGCGTCTCGTAGAAGGCGTGGACGCATCCGGTCGCGGTCCAGAAGACGTCTCCGGGACGGAGCGTGTAGCGATCGCCGTCGGCGACGACGTCGACCTCTCCGTCGAGCATGTAGTACGACTCCTCGAAAGGGTGGTCGTGGGGGTTGGCGCAGGCGCCCGGCTGGTAGTCGACCATGAACATCGTGTGCAGATGGGCGTCCAGCCTCTGGTCGACGAGCATCTTCACGGCGATCCCGCTGTAGGCGAGGACCGCCGTCGCCATGCTCCCGGACACCGTCGGTGCGCCCATTGCCTGGGCGTGCTTAAGGCGGTCGATGTCGGTCTCGCCGTCGCTCAGCAGGAAGAGATTGCGGTTCCTCGGGTCCCGGGCGTCGAGCAGCGCGGCGGGGACGTCGGGCGGCGACCCCAGGAAGAACGTGTCGCTGCCGTCCGGACGTGGTCTCGGGGCGGCCATCTCGATCCAGAGCGCTCGGCCGTCGGAGCGGAACGCATGCGGCGCGCCCACCGGCAGGGCTCCGCAGGCACCGGGCTGGAGCTCGATGCCGCGCCCGTCCAGGTAGAGCACCGGCTCGCCTTCGAGCACGTAGAAGCTCGACTCATACGAGTGCACGTGCTCGTCGACGTGGCCGTCGACGAGCAAGACCAGCGTCAGCGCCATGTGCGTGGAGCCGAGCGTGCCGCCCACGAGTCGGCACGTCGTCAGGCCGCTCGAACGACCCGGAAGCGCAGGGGCGAGCTCGACGTCCTCGCGACGGACGAGCCGGTACCCCGGCATTCCGTCCGCGAGCTGACGCGTGCCGGTGTCCGAGCTCATGCGGGAACGCCGGCAGGGCCGGCGACGGCAGCGGATGCGACGGCGGCGGCGAGACCGGGGTCGCCGTCGTGCGCGGACTGCGGGCCGTCGACGAGATCGGCGCCACGCACGTAGACGCGACCGGCGACGAGCAGCTCTTCCGCCGGGAAGCGCGTCAGCACGTCACAGCCCGTCGCCGTGACGACGACCTCCTCCTCGATACGAGCCGCGGAGCGGCCGTCCGTCGCCGCGCAGTACGTCTCGAGCGCGAACACCATCCCCTCCTCGAGCACGACGGGGTTCTCGAGGGAGTGGACGCGCGAGATCATCGGCGACTCGTAGAGCCCGACCCCGATCCCGTGCCCGAACTGAAGGCCGAAGCACGTCTCCTCGTCCGGGAACCCGAGCTCCTGGGCGGTCGGCCAGACCTCGGCGATCTTGTCGGTCGTCATCCCGGGCCTGACGAGGGCGATCGCCGCGTCGAGCCACTCGCGGCACTGCTTGTACGCGTCGAGCTGTGCGTGGCTGACGCCGCCGACGTTGAACGTGCGGTAGTAGCACGTTCGGTAGCCCATGAACGAGTGGATGATGTCGAAGAACGCCTGGTCGCCCGGCCGTAGGAGACGGTCCGAGAACACGTGCGGGTGCGGGTTGCAGCGGTCGCCAGACACGGCGTTGACGGCCTCGACCTGCTCGGAGCCCATCTCGAAGAGGAGCTGGTGCGCCCGCGCGACGATCTCGTGCTCGTACACGCCCGGGCGCAGCATCCGGTAGATCTCCTCGTAGACGGCGTCGACGAGCCCGGCTGACTGGTCGAGGAGCGTGATCTCCTCCGCGGTCTTGAGCTTGCGCGCCTCGAGGAGCACCTGGGAGCCGTCGGTCACCTGGACGCCGGCGCGCTGGAGAGCCTCGATCGTGACCAGATCCGCCATGTCGATGCCGAGCGGCTCGTCCTGGAGACCGAGCTCGTGGAGCTCGGTCGAGATCTTTGCGGCGAGCCGGTCCGGGATCCCGGTCTCGACGGGCATGGCCCCGCGCATCGGCGAGACGCCCGCGCGGAAGTTCTCCGGCGGGAGCCAGGGAGCGAACAGCTGGTGGTGGCGAGCGGCGGAGCCGAAGTCCCAGAGGATGGGATCCGCGCCGCGCGCGAGCAGGGTGAAGCGCGCGTTCTTGTCCCGCGCCCACTCGCCGATGTGCGTGCTCGTGACGTATCGGATGTTGTTCGGGTCGAAGAGCAGTACGGCCCCGAGATCCGACGCCTCGAGCGACGCCTTCGCGCGGTCGAGGCGGTCTTTGCGCAGCCGCGGGAAGTCGACACGCTGCTCCCAGTCGACGGCGCGCGTTGCGTCGGGAGAGCCGACGGTTCTCGTTGGCCTTGTCACCGCACTACCTCCTGGTCGTGGCGCTCGCTCTTCTTCGAAAGACCCGACGCGTTCCGCAGGTGCTGGAAGAGCACGATGAAGTCGTCGTCCGCGTACCCCGCCTCGATCGCCGCGTGTAGGCGCGACTTCATCTCTCTCGTCAGCGGGAGCTCGACGCCGGCCTCGTCGGCGGCGTCGAGCGCGAGATCGATGTCCTTCTCCATGAGCGCCGTGGTGAACGTCGCGGAGAAGTCGTCGCGCACGAGGGGCTCGGTCTTGTACTTCACGAACGGAGCACCCACCGCAGAGCTCCCCATCACCTCGAGGAGTGCCGCACGCGGGACGTCGGCGGCCTCGCCGAGCACGAGCGCCTCGGACATCAGCTGTGCGAGTCCCGCGATCATCAGATTGATCGCGAGCTTGACGATCCGAGCCTGCTCGCCGTCACCCACACGGTGCACGGTCGGGCCGATCGCGCGGAGGACCGGCTCGACTCGGTCGATGTCGTCGTCGGCGCCCGACACGATGAAGCTCAGGTTCCCGGCGCGCACGACGCTCGGGTTGCCGCTGACGGGTGCACGCACGAAGCGAACCGAGGCCATCTCCGCTAGCGAGGCGACACGTGCCGAGGCGTCCGGCGAGACGGTGCTCATGTCGACGAGCACGGTGTCCGGCCGCGCAGCGGCGATGACCCTTCCCGTGACGTCCTCGAACGCCGCGTCGTTCGCGAGCGAGGTCAGGACCACATCGACCTGCGCGGACGAGCTCCTCGGGGGTGGCGGCAACTTCAGCGCCCAGCGCGCCGAGAGCTTCCGCCTTCTCCGGCGTTCGATTGTTCACACGGAGCGGATAGCCGGCCTCGAGGAGGCGCTCCCCAATGGCCGTCCCCATGTTGCCGAGACCGATCAATCCCACGGTGGGGCGGTCGTTTGAGGCGTGCACTGTCCAGTATGAATAAACGACGGGGACCGCCGGGTCAAGCGCCTTTTCGCCGTGTCGGCGTTGGATTCACGCACGCGACCACGATCTGTACAGCCATACGACACGCGTGGGCGCCTAAGGTTCAGGACTGTCACATGACCTTCGGTACCAGCGCGTGGCTAGGCTCGGGCTCAGTCGAGGGTCTTCGGGTGCGAGAGGACAAGGAGAGGAAATGGAGATCATCGAGCAGCACTTCGCTGCCGAAAACGCGCACGACGTTGCGGCCACCCTTGCGACCTACACCGAGGATGTCGTCTGGGACGACGTTGGCAATCCCGCATGCCCTGTGCATGGCAAGAGCGCCGCGGCCGAGATGTACGAAGGGATCATGGACGGGATTCCGGATCTCCACTTGCAATCGGTCGGCCGCTTCGCCTGCGGGGACCATGTTGTCGACGAGGCGATCGCGACCGGCCACGTCCGCGGCTCGTTCATCGGCATCAAGGGCGGCGGCGCGCCAGTTCGCTTCCGGATACTGCACGTGTTCGACATCCGCGACGGCCTGATCAGTCGTGAGCAGGCGTGGTTCGACACCGCCGGAGTCGTTCGCCAACTGGAGTCCCACGCGCGCGGTGCGGCTGAACCGGTGTGAGGCTCAACGTCGTTCGCACTAGGGTCTCCTGATGACGGTCCAACAGTGGGTGGACGCGTACGCGAAGGCTTGGCGCGACCGCGATGCCGAGGCGGCGGCGAGCCTCTTCGCGGACGACTGCCTCTACCGCCAGCACCCGCTCCAGGAGCCGCACCGCGGCGCCGAGGGTGTCCGCTCCTACTGGGCGACCGCCACGGCGACGCAGGACCGCGTCGACGTGCGGATGGGCCGGCCGGTCGAGTCGTCGGACGGACGGCGGGCCGCAGTCGAGTTCTGGGTCACGATGCTGAACCGCGATGCCGAGGTGACGCTGATAGGGATCCTCTTCCTCCGCTTCTCGGACGACGGGCGGTGCGCGGAACTGCGCGAGACGTGGTTCTTCGAGGCAGGTGACCACGTTCCGCACGAGGGCTGGGGCGAGTAAGCACTCGTGCGCGTGCGGGGGGCGGGACTCCTCGAGGTGATCGCGCACGCAGCTCATGCGCCCGGCAGGATTCGAACCTCCGACCCGCGGATTGGAAGTTCGCCGCTTTGTCTACCAAAGGCCGGTTCGGCCGCTTGCTCAAGCCAAATTCGAACGCTAGGCCCGAGAACTTCTGGTTGTCCGACCTGATTCGGAGCGCAGGTCCACCGCCTTCCGGCACGATCTGGCACATGGATTACGAGATCGCCGTCGTCGGAGGAGGGCCCGCTGGCTTGACGGCGGCCCTCTTCGCCGCGCGTCACGGCCGCGACACCGGCCCTGGTCGCGGGGATGATCGAAAACGGGGTGCCCGACGCGGTCGCCCGGGTCCGGCTCAGCTTCGTTGTCGCGGCCCGCGAGGGCTTCCTCGAGTCGGTCTCGAGCGCGGTCGAGGAGCTCACGGGCACGTCCCCGGACCTCGCTTCGCGACGTCGTCACCGCCGCCCGGCAAGACGCGGCCTCGGTGTAACGCCCGCCGCCGGGCTTCCCGTCAGCTCGCAGCACCGGTCGGGCGACGCCACTCGACCAGCTCGTCGTCCGTCTCGACACGGAGGTGCGTGATCGAGGGTCGCTTCGCGACCTCGTCGAGCAGCGTCACCACCGCGTCGTGCTCGAGGCGCTCCGAGGTTGACGTCCCCCGCAGAGCAGCGTGCCCGGGCGCGGTAGCTCCGATCGCGTCCACCTGCTCCTTGGGCATCGTCAGGCGGAGCAGCAGCTCCTCGTCCGAGATCGTCCGCCCGAACCGCGCGCGCGCGCCTTCGAGGCGCACCGGCTCGAGCACACGTAGCTCTGCCACGCGCGGCCGTGAAAGCACGCGCGCGGCGACGTCCGCGTCGACGGGTGCGGGCGGCTCCCCGAAGTGGCCCAGGAAGTAGCGGATGGTCTCGTCGGAGACGTTCGACCAGCGCTCCTCGTCGATGACGTTCCTCACGGCCTGGGTCGCGACCTGCTGTGAGACCGGCGTCACGATGATCGGGTACCCCATCTCGGCTCGAACGCGCCCGACCTCCTCGAGCACGGCGCCGAACAGCTCGGGCCGGCGCAGCTCCTCGAGCATCCGCCGGGTCGTCGACACCATTCCGCCTGCGAGCTGGTGGTGGTAGTAGCCGGCGTCGTATTCCTGTGGCTGACCGAGCGGCAGCCCCTTCGTGCGAGCGACTTCGCGGAAGTGCGCGGAGACCGCCGCCAGAGCGTCCAGGTCGAGCCGGTGAGAGAACCCCTTGGCCACCAAGTTGCGGAGCGTCGTCTCCGCCGCGGGATTCGACGTGCCGTGCGCCAGCGGCTCGACCGCGGTGTGCAGGATCTGAAAGCCGGCGCGGAGCCCCTCCATGTAGACGAACGGAGCGAGCCCGATGGTGCAGTGACTGTGGAGCTCGATCGGTCGTTCGCCGGCCGCGCGCAGGAAGTGAGGCGCGAGCTCGCGGACAGCATCCACGGTCACGAGGCCGCCGGGATCCTTCAGGTAGAGGCGGTCCATCTCCGCGCAGTCGGCAAGCGCCGCGGCACGCTCGGCGTAGTAGGCGTGCGTGTGGACTTCGCTGACGGAATAGGTGAGCGCGATCGCGATCTCCTCGACGCCCTCCTCGCGCGCGACCACTGCCACCCGCCGCAAGCGGCCGGGATCGTTGGAGGGGTCCGCCACCTGGACCCGGCGAATCCCGTTGCGAACGACGCAGCGGAATGCGAGCCGCATGACCTCCTCGTCGACGGGAACCCACGTGATGAAGCGCATCCCGGAGGTGATGAAGCTCAGAGGGGTGCTCGGCATCGCGGCACTCACCAGTCGCAGTCGCTCCCACGGGTCCTCGTGGTGGAAGCGAACGGCCACGGCCATGTGCGTGCTCGACGTGAAGTCCACCGCGTGGAAGCCGACGCGATCCATCATCGGGGCGATCGCCACGATGTCGCCGCGTCGTCAGGCCCGTGGCGCTCCACAGGCTCTGGTTGCCGTCGCGGGTCGTCGTGTCGACGATGTCGACGAGCCCGCCGGTGCGCTCGGTGCTCACTGATCGGGGCGAACGTGGAAGAGAGGAGCGCCGCCCTCGACGAGCTGCGCGTTCTCGGCGCACACCCCGACGATCGTCCCGACGACGCCTGCGGGAACCGAGTTCATCATCTTCATGACCTCGATCAGGCACACGATCGTGTCCGCCTCGACGCGCGTTCCGACGTCCACGAACGGCGCGGCATCGGGGGCCTGGGCACGGTAGAAGGTGCCGAGTATCGGCGCCGAAACGGTGTGCAGCTCACCGGCGACGGCGCCGTCCGCGCGGGTCGGCGCAGCAACAGGCGAGTCCGGCTCAGCCGAGACCGGTGCACCGCCCTCGTCGCCGCCTCGACGAACGTAGAGCGAGAACCCCTCCGTCTCGACGCTGAGCTCCTCGACGTTCGATTCGTCGATCAGCCGGAGGATCTCGCGGACATCGTCGTCGCTCAGCGGCATGGGCTCAGGATCGCGGCTCGGTGTCGCCGGATGCCCCGAACGTGCCCAGCACGAGGGAGAGCGCTGAAGCCGACCGCTTCGGCGCTGCCTTCGGACGGCTCGTCACCGGACGCGCCTGGACGACGAGCAGAGCCTCCGGCAGCCGCTGCGACCGGGCCATCGCCCACTCCACGTCCTGGTGAGCGCCGAAATGGCGTTCGATGCGCCGCGCGACCTCGACCAGCCCGGCGAGCGCCTCTTCGCTCAGACACGGCTCGTCGCGTCGCTCAGCAGGCACCTCCATGCGAACGGTGCCCCGCCCCGCAGGGTCGGGCACGTACTCGACGTGCTTCGTGCTCACGGTCCGGCGAACGACCTCGCCCGTGATCTTGCTCACCAGGTAGTCGTCCGGCGTCAGCTCGCCGCCGACGACGCCGATACCGAGGCCCCAGCTCGCGTTGAGTGCCACCATGCTCGGGTCGCCACTGACCGGGTTGCAGGTGAAGAGGACGCCGGAGATCTCGGCGTCCACCATCGTCTGCACGGTCACGCCCATCGCCGCCTCGCGCTCCGACCCGAGCGCCAGGCGATAGCTGATCGCCTGCGGAGTGAAGAGGCTCACCCAGCAGTCGTGCACGGCGTCGCAGACGTGCTCGACGCCGCGCACCCAGAGGAAGCTCTCCTGCTGGCCGGCGTACGAAGCGTCCGCGCTGTCCTCCCCGAGCGCGCTCGACCGCACGGCCACGGGCGGCTCGGCCTCCCCGGTCGCCCGCACCAGCTCTCCGTAGCCCTTCGCGACCTCGATGCGAACGGCATCGGGCATCGGTGCAAACCGCATCGTCTCGTCGATCGCCTTCGAAGCAGCTGTGAGCGCGTCGACGTCGTCGGGGTGGGCGCGGGCCAGAGCCGACGCGATCGCGCCATCGAGGCCGGTCTCGCTGACGAAGACCCGGTAGGCGTCAGCGCTAAGCGCGAACCCAGGTGGAACCGGGATGCCTGCTGCAAGCAGCTCGCCCAGGTTTGCGCTCTTGCCGCCGAACGCGTCGGCGTCTGCTCCACGGAGCTCCGCGAGACCTCGGGTGTAGACGGCGCCGATCTGCTCCTCCTCCGTGGACGCTGGCCGCCTGTATACAACAATCCTCGCAGCGCGAAGGAGGCGCCGGATGAGTACCGAGACGACGATGCGCGCCATCCGCCAGCAGACGCTCGGCGGGCCGGAGGTGCTCGAGCTCGTCCAAGTCCCGCGTCCGAGTCCGATCCCGACGGAGGTCCTCGTGCGCACGGTCGCGGCCGGCGTCAACCCGGTCGACTGGAAGGTCCGCGCTCGCGGGGGCTTCCTCGGCGAGCCGCCGTTCACGGTCGGCTGGGACGTCGCCGGCGTCGTCGCGGAGGTCGGCTACGGGGTGACGAGGTTCTCCGTCGGAGACCGCGTCTTCGGGATGCCGCGCTTCCCGCGCGAGGCGGCCGCGTATGCGGGGTACGTCACCTCGCCGTCACGCCAGCTCGCCCGGATCCCCGACGGCCTGGACGACGTCGGTGCGGGCGCGCTCCCACTCGCTGGGCTCACGGCCTGGCAGGCGCTGGTCGAGACCGCGGACGTCCAGCCGGGTCAGCGGGTCCTCGTCCTCGCCGCGGCGGGCGGGGTCGGGCACCTGGCGGTGCAGGTCGCGAAGGCACGAGGTGCCTACGTGCTCGGGACCGCGCGCGCGGAGAAACACCCGTTCCTGGCCGACCTTGGCGTCGACGAGGCGATCGACTACACGAGCGAGAACGTCGCCGAGCGCGCGCGTGAGGTCGACGTCGTCCTCGATCTCGTCGGCGGCGAGATCGGGTTCGAGGCGTTTCCCGCTCTGCGCGCGGGTGGCGTCTTCGTCTCGGTCCCGTCGTCGGCAGGGCTGGCAGAGCTACAGGAGCTCGCGGCCGGCCGAGCCCGCGTGACCGGCATCCTCGTGGAGCCGGACCGGGCAGGCATGGAGGCGATCGCGACGCTTGTGGCTGCCGGTGCGCTACGTCCCCACGTGTCGCACACGTTCCCGTTAGGCGAGGCCGCCCGTGCCCACGAACTCGGCGAGACGGGCCGCACCCAGGGCAAGCTCGTTCTCACGCTCGGCTAGCCCGCCGCCGCGGGCTCGGCAGCCATGACCTAGAAGAGGTCACCGCACTCGGCCTCGAGCTCGCAGGTGCCTCCTCTCGTCGGGTGCGACAACACGCAACTAACCCGTTTGGAACGCACCTGCGACACGGGTACGATCGCGCGCTGAATGGCGCGCTTCGTCCTCGTCCATGGCGCGTTCGGAGGAGCGTGGTGCTGGGAGCCCGTGACCGGACCACTCCGGGAGGCTGGGCACGCGGTCGACACGCTCGACCTCCCCGGTGGCGGAGCCGACCGCACCCCGGTCGACGGCATCACGCTCGCAAGCTGCGCGAAGCGGGTCTGCGACGTGCTGGCGAGCCAGCCCGAGCCGGCGATCCTCGTCGGCCACAGCATGGGCGGCGTCGTCGTGACCCAGGCGGCGTCGGACTGTCCCGAGCACGTCGCATCTCTCGTCTTCGTCGCGGCGTTCATGCCGGCAGACGGCCAGAGCCTGCTCGACCTCACGCACCTTCCCGAAGGCGAGGGCGACCTGATCCAGGCGAACGTCGTGATCGAGGGCTCGCCACCCGTGGCCGTGCTCTCCGCGGAGGCCACGGCGGCCGCGGTCTACAACGACTGCACGAGCGAGCAGACGGCCTGGGCCCTGGCCAGACGCCGTCCGCAGGCGGTCGCGCCATATGCGACCGCGGTCGACGTCGACGAGAACGTGCTGGCCGCGATTCCACGCTCGTACGTGCTCACGACCCGCGACCGCTCCCTCATGCCCGCGCTCCAACACCGGATGATTCGCGAGCACCCGTGCGAGCGGGTCTTCGAGCTCGACGCGGACCACGCGCCGTATCTCTCGGCGACGGACGGGCTCGTCGCGGCGCTTCTCGAGCTGGCCGGCGAGCCCGTCGCGTCTGTGATCTAGGCCCGTGCCTCAGGCCACTCCGGCCTTCGTGCGCCAGCCTTCGTGGTACGAGCTGCGCGCCACCTCCGAGTAGGGCGCCGGGCTGACGATCGCGCGGATCTCGCCCTGCACGTGTCGCTCGACGACCGGCTTGGACGAGCCGCCGTGCTCCTCGCCCCAGACGAGCGTGACCTCGGTCCCGAACTCGACGTCGATGTCCACCATCGCCAGCGACAGGTACGAGCGCTCGTTGTAGCTGTAGCCGGAGAAGGTCGAGAGGCCGACGAGCTCGCCGTCGAGCAGCACCTTGTCGTTCGGCCAGGTCGAGTAGTTCGACAGCGGGACGTCGATGTACTTGACCGGGTCGCCCTTCTCGAACTGCGTGCCTATCGCCCGGCCGACGTCCTCCCCGTTCCACGCGAGGGTGACCTTTTTGAAGCGCGGCTCGTCGGCCATCGCCTCGAGCGCGTCGCGACCGATGAAGTCGTGATCGAACTTCACGAACGGCCAGTACCCGAGGTCGTGCGGCGTCCGGTAGTAGTCGGCGATGTCGTCGGAGTAGTAGCTCCCGCCGAGCGAGCCCGTTCCCTCGTAGCCGTTCGCGGGGAGCCACTCGCGGTACGCCTTCAGCTCGTCGCCGGTGAAGACGGCCGGGAGCGGGCAGGGGATCCAGCCGGATTCGAGCGTGTTCGTCGCGTACACGCGGGAGCCGACCTGGCGGAGCCCGAAGTCCTCGCCGGCCTCGACGATTGCAGCCCGCACGTCCTCGCGCTCATCCCACGGCCCCCAGAGCTCGAGGCCGGGAACACCCGACATCCCGTGGTGCAGCGCGCGGACCTTGTGGCCGCCGAGCGTGAGCTCGCCCATGTTGAAGAACTTGATCTCAGGCAGCGACCCACCGTTCGCCTTCTTGAGAACCTCCAGCGCCGTCGGGCCCTGCACCTGGAACCGATAGAGCTCGCGCCGGCCGCTGGGGTTGACGGCGGTTCGCTCGTCTCGGGAGAGCGCCACGTCATAGTCGCCGGTGTCCGCGTGGTACTGGACCCAGTTGTGCGCCGAGGGTCGCCCGACGAGCCGCACGCGGTCTTGCTCGAGGTGGAAGAGGATGCCGTCGCCGATCACATACCCGTCGTGGTTGCAGACGACGAGCTGCTTCGCCTTGTTCACCCCGAAGTTCTCGAAGCTGTTGACGCCGAGGTCGGAGAGCAGCCTGATCGTGTCCGGGCCCTCGATCTGGAGATCGAGCATGTGATGCGACTGGTCGAAGAGGGCGCTTGTCTCCACCCACGAGACCTGTTCGTCCCGCCAGTTCGAGAACTCGGCCGGAACCGCGGGGTAGACGTACGGCCCGATCTGCGAGTTGCGCGCCATCTCCACCGCGCCGCCGGCTGCCTGCAGCTTCTCTTCCAGGCTCTGGTGACTCATGTCCTCGTTACCTCCTTCGTCGACGCACGTCGCTCGCGCAGGTGCCTAGTCGGTTTCGGCCAAATGATTTGCCAGATCGATCCTAAAGCGTTCACGGTCCCGCGACCTCCACGTCGTCCGCCCGCGCGAGGTGGTCGCGGCCGAGGAACGTGTTCGCCCATGCGCTCGTCCCCGCAAGGGCGTTGTCCTTGACCACGACAGGGCCGTCGAGCATGGACTCCTCCTCCCCGAACGCCTTGAGCCGCTCGTACGCCTGCGACCAGATGCACTCCGTGTCGTACACCTCGCAGAGGCCGTCGCGCGTGCCGCCGCAGGGCCCGTTCCGCTGGTTCTTGGCGCACTGCGACTCCGGGCACACGTACGCGATCTCGGACAGCGAGCAGTCGCCGCAGTCCTCGCAGCCGAAGAGCGGCACCTTCGCCGCCTGCTCGATGGCGTGCGCCGCTCGCTGGAGTGGCCGAGGCGCCTTCTCCACGCCGCGGTAGAAGGCCCTGGCAGCGGGGAAGAGCGGCGCCTCGTGGGCGAACACCGTGTCGTGGAAGCGGCGGCTGAAGCGGTACTTGAACGGGACGCGGAGGTCGGTCCTGCGCGCGCGTTTCTTCGCCAGGTAGCGCGAGCTCACGACGTCGGACGAGAGGCCCGTCTCGGGGTCGGCGTCGAAGAGGTAGAACTCGCCCGCGAGCGGATAGCGGATCTCACGCGCGAGCTCGCGCCAGTCGTCGGCTCCGAACGTGCCTGCCTGGTCGATGATCTCGCCGTAGGTCTCCGCCGGCATATGCCCGCCGAGGTAGACGCCCTTGTACCCGAGCCCGCGCGCGACCGCGAGGTGCTTGGCGGCGAGATCGACGAAGAACGCACGGCCCTTGTCGAGGCTCGCACCGTGCCGTTCGGCGAGCTGGAGCAGCGCGTCGCTGACGACGACGCCTGGGATCTTCCCGGCCCGGAAGACCCGGGCGGCACCACGCGAGAGGAGGTAGACGTTCGCGACCGCGAAGAGATCGAGCTCCTCCTTGCGGACGTAGCGCAGGAGCTCGTCGTCCTTCCGCGTGTCCCAGCCGATCTGCTTGATGACGAAACGGGCGCCGGCCTGGGCCTTCTTGCGGAGCTTGAAGTACTGCGGCATCACCTCTCGCTCGTGGCGCTTGTGGTTCGTGACGACGCAGCCGAGGAAGAAGTCAGTGCGGTCGAGGCGCCGCCCCGGCTTGCGCTCGTCGTGGAGACCGGCATTCATGTCCGAGAAGAGGCCCAGGAGCCCGACCGAGTCGATGTCGAAGACCGGCGCGGCAAGGCCCCTGTGACCCATGACCGGGTAGTCACCGGAAAGCGCGAGCACGTTGTGGAACCCGGCCGAGGAGAGCTGCCAGCCGCGGCTCTCGAGCGCGTTCCGGTTCCAGTCCTTGCACGCGAGGTGGATGATCACCTCCTGGCCGCGCGAAATCATGTCCGTTCCGAGCGCGTCCGGCGAGAACATCGCGTGACCGCCCGGGTTGTCCGTGATCGAGAGCACGTCGATCCGGGGATCGTCGGCCAGGTCCCGGGCGAGGGCCAGTAACTCTGCTCCGCCGTCCGCCGTCAGCAGCCCGCGACTGGTGACGACCTCGGCGGCGATGACGAATGAGCCGGGCTGAGCGAGGTGCTCGCGGAGAGTGATCATCGGGAGGCGAACACCTTGGCGGCCAGAGCGTCGCGGATCGCAGCGCCGGCCTCGGCGTGGAGCGTCACCGCTCCTCCTGGGCGGCCACCGCCGCGGCGACGTCGGGCGTGCCGTAGGTGTGGAAGCTCTCGATCGTCTTCACGCCCCAGAACTGGCCGCGGGCGCGCTCCTCCGCCGTCCACACGATCGGCTCGAAGTCGGGGTCGTACACGAAGTAGCCGCCGGTCGTGACCTCGACGCGGTTGCCGCCTGGCTCGAACCCGTACAGGAAGAACCCCTGTGCGACTCCGTGCTTCGAGGGCGCCGCCTCGATCGGGACGCCCGCGTCCACGAACAGGTCGGCGGCGCGCAGGCACTCCTCGCGCGTGTCGACCCAGAACGCGAGATGGTGAAGCCTGCCGTTGGCGCCGTACGCATCCGCGACGTAGATGAGCTCGTGCGCGGCGATGGAGAGGCTGAGCCAGGCGCCCTGCTCGCTCCCATCGTCGAGCTCGATCCGCTCGTACAGACGATATCCGAGCAGCTCCTGCGCGAATACACGGTTCGCGCGCACGTCGGCAGCCAGCACGTTCACGTGGTCGAGGCGCTTGACGGCGGCGCCGCGGCCGACGTAGCGCTGCGGCTGGTTCCTCCACGACGGCCGGAGATGCTCGGGAGGCTCGTACCGCTCGGCCTCGTAGAGGAGCTCGAAGACGTGGCCATCGGGATCCGTGAAGCGATACGCGGGGCCGTGACCCACGTCGCCGTCGATCCAGCCCTCGCCGAGTCCCGCCTCGCCGACTGCCTCCACGCGGCGCTCGAGCGCTTCCGGGCTCCACGCGCGGAGCGCCACGTGCCCGAGACCCGCTTGCGCCGACTCTGTGAGCTTCAGGCTGTAGCGGAGGTAGTCGCCCCAGCCGCGCAGAAAGACCGACTGCCCGTCGCGCGCCTCCTCCTCCATGCCCAGGACGTCGACGAAGAAGCGGAGGCTCTCGTCCGGCTTCGGGGTGAGGAGCTCGGCGTGCGCGATACGCGCGACGTCATGAATCGGCTCGGTCATCGTTCGACCAGCTGGCGCAGCCCGTCCAGGTCATAGGAGAGCTCGCCGGCCTCGAGCTTGGCGCGCTTCTCGCGCTCGCGCTCGGCGCGCGCGCGTGCCGCTCCCAGCACCTCCGCGACGTGCTCCCGCTGGACGACCACGGCGCCGTCCGCGTCGAGCACGACGACGTCGCCGTGCCGGATCGTCGCGCCCCCGACCTGAACGGGCTCGCCGATCGCGCCGGGAACGCTCTTCTCCGCACCGGAGACACGCACGTAGCGCGCCCAGATCGGCAGGCCCACCTCGCGCAGCTCCTCGACGTCGCGCACGGCCGCGTCGACGAGGATCGCGGCGACGCGGCGTTCCCTGGCCTGCGTCGCCAAGAGCTCTCCGACGAGTGCCACCGGGGCAGGCTCGGGCATCGTTAGCACGAGCACCTCGCCGGGCTCCGCCTCCGCGACGGCCGCGTGCACCATGAGGTTGTCGCCCTGGCCGCAGTGAACTGTTCGCGCCGGCCCGGCAGCACGGGAGCCCGGCACGATCTGGATCAGCGCGACGTCCACGACCGGCGCTCGTCCGGCCGCCTCGTGGACCGTCGCGCTCCCCAGCTGTGCGAGCTCCGCGTAGACGTCCGTCACAACGCGCTCACGACCTGCGGCGTCACGCGCTGGAATGCCTCTGCGTATCGGATCGCGGAGTCGCCCGACGAGCGGCGCGCATGGTTGCCGCGCTGCTCGGCTCTCTGCGTGTAGTACGTGACGAGGTACGCCTGCGCCTTCATCTCGGCCATCGCGGCGTTCT
Organism: uncultured Gaiellaceae bacterium; assembly: GCA_963805135.1. GTDB lineage: Bacteria > Actinomycetota > Thermoleophilia > Gaiellales > Gaiellaceae > GMQP-bins7. The sequence goes on from CAWDSX010000009.1 coordinate 22,237, forward strand.
TCTGCTCGACGACCGGCGTGATATTGACGAAGGTCGTCGGGACGAAGTTGCAGAGCTCCGGCTGATGTGGCTCGAAGAGGAGCAGCTCCGGCGGCTGAACGATCTCGAACGCGCTCGGGACCCCTGCTCCCGCAGCCAGTGCGCGGGCCCGCTCGACCGCGAAGTACGCACTTGCGTGGTCCGGGTTGAACGGATCGCGGTCCGTGTGCGTCAGCACGACGTCCGGCGCGAACTCACGGATGCGGTCGGCGATGGAGACGAGCGCATCGCCGTCCACCTGCAGCGGATAGTCGCCGAGGTCGAGACACCCGAACTCGCCGCCGAGCGCGGCCGCCGCGCGCTCCGCTTCCGCATGGCGGAGCTCCTTCACGCGCTCGACCGTCTGGCCCGGCTCCTTCCAGAGCTCCCCCGACTCGCCCCGCTCTCCGTACGAAAGCGCGAGCACGCGGGCCTCGCCGCCCGCGGCGGTCGTGACGGCGATTGCACCTCCCGCACGCCAGACGAAGTCGGCCGAGTGCGCCCCGATCACCAGGAGCTTTCGACTCACGAGGCTCCGGCCAGGCGTCGGGACTGCCCCACGATCATCTCCCGCACGTCGTCCTCGTCGAAGTCCGCATCGAGCAGACGGTCGGCCCAGAGGGCGAGCCCGTCCTCGACGGGCGGGTAGTCGGGGTTCCCGCAGTCGCTCGAGAACAGCGTCCGCTCGATGCCGACCGCGCGCACGCCTGCGAAGACGTGCTCCCACGACGTCTTCCCGCTGAGCGGGGTCGTCAGGCAGCGCTCGAGCAGACACCCGCGCCGGGCGAGCTCGATCTGGTCCTCGATCGAGAAGTTCTGGCATGGGAACTCCGGGTGGGTCACGACGATCTCGGTGACGCCTTCCTCGAGCGCGCCGTCGATCACGGCGAACGTGTCGTCCCGGGCGAGGTGTCCTGTGGCCAGGATCAGATCGTGCCGTGCGATCGCGCGGAGCACGTCGCGGGTCTCCGGCAGGAGGCGACCGTCAGCCGCCGTCACGTGCACGGGCTCGACGCCGAGCCCGAGCTCGCGGAGCTCGTGCTGGAGGCGGGCCCACTGTGGAACCTTGTCGCCCGGCTTCGGCTCCGTACGGCCCGCCGTCTCCGCCGGGGAATCGACGGTCGGCATCCAGACGATGCGTGCGCCCTCGCGGGCGGCGATCTCCACCGCGAGCGGGTTCATCCCTCCGACGGCCTGGTTGAGCGTCAAGGTCCCGACGACCTCGAGGCCGGTGACGGCCGAGACGACCTGTGCGCGCTCCGCGGTCGACGTGTAGTGCGACTTGAGTCCGAACCCGGCGAGCCCGGACTCCACGAAGCGGCGCGCGAGCGAGACGTCGTCGATCCGCCTCGGCGGCACGTCCGGGGCGATGTGGACATGCAGGTCGTACGCGCCGCGCACGAGCGTGTGTGCCCGCGCGGTCGGTGGCGTCATGACGGCTGCCTGCGTCGCCATCGTTTCGACCCTATCGATCCTCGATCGTCGCGAGCTCTGCGAGCTGCGCCGCGCTCGCGGTCGCGATCAGCGGCTCGACCCCGAGCTCGAGCAAGAGGTCGCGGGCGGCTTCCATCTCGTCGACGCGCCGCGCCGCGTGCTTTCGGCTCCCCTCGAGTGCCCGCTCGAGGAACGACCGGCCGATCAGCGCTTCGATCTCCTGCTCGAGCCACGCGGCGCGACCCATCGCCTCCGCCGCCCGCATGCTCTCCACGACCGCGGCGGCGAGCCCCTTCATGAAGACCGACCGCACGAGCTTCAGCGCGGCCGCGTCGCCCGCCTCGTCCGAGACTACCTCGACCGGCATACCCAACGGCGCGCAGAGACCCGCGAAAGCCTGTGCGGCGACTCCGGACACGAGTACCGGAGCGGAGAGCCCTCGCGTCGGGACGGGGCCGAGCAGCGCGACGTCGGCGAAGCCGACGCCCGCCTCGGCGGCGAGCGCTGCGAGCTCGCGCTTCAGCTCAGGCGAGGCCGTGTTCGCGTCTGCGTAGATGCCGCTCGCCTGCAGCCCGGGCAGGGCAGCTTCCGCAGCGTCGAGCGCGGCCTTGGCGCTGTTGACGCTGAGCACGACGTCGCAACCGCTGGCAGCGGAAGCTGCATCGGGGGCTCGGAAGATCGACCGAACGTCGCGGGCAGGATCGGGATCGAAGCCCCGGACCTCCACCCCTGCCGCAGCCAGATCGGCCGCGATCCTCCCACCGGCCTCACCGAGCCCGAGGACCGCAGCCCGTCTCAGGCTCGAGGGTTGCTCCCGCTGCTGAACTCCGACAGTGTTCATCGATCCTGGGTGTCCGCGAAACCTATCCGAGAGTGAGACAGAATTGTTGACGATCTTCTCAACGTTTCGGCAGTATGCGTGACGCGATGTCGACGACGATGAACTCGAGCTACGACGCGCTGCGCGAAGCGATCGTCCGCGGTGACATCGCACCTGAGGCCCGTCTCGTCGAGTCGGAGATCAGCACGAACTTCAAGATGTCGCGCGGCGCCGTGCGAACGGCACTCATCCGCCTGGAGGAGGAAGGGCTCGTCGTTCGCGAGCCACATCGTGGGGCGCGAGTGCGGAAGGTCTCGGACGACGAGGCGGTCGAGATCCTGCAGGTCCGTGCCGTTCTGGAGGGCCTCGCCGTGCGCCTGACCGCCGAGCGGATCGACGACGCCGGCGCAACACGTCTGCGTGCGCTGCTCGAGCGCCACCGTGAGCTGCTCGAGGGCGGCGACCTCCTCGGGGCGTCGGATGCGAACGCCGACCTCCACGCGGCACTGCTCGAGCTGTCGGGGCACGGAACGGCACGCCGCCTCATCCGCGCCCTGAACTCCCAAACGGTGCGTTACCAGTACCGCACGATCCTCATCCCGGGACGTCCCGCGGCATCGGTGGCGGAGCACACGGCCATCGTGGAGGCCGTCGTAGCCGGCCGCGCCGACGAGGCCGAGGCCGCCATGCGGAGCCACCTCTTCAACGTGGCTCAGGCGGTGCAGCGAGCGGTGCTTCCCGGAGGTATCGACAATGCGGCTCGCGGTGTGCTGTAGTCGTCACACGCTGGATGAGGCCGAAACGACGGCTCGCCGTGAGCCGTTACAGGCAAGGCAGGTCCAATCGGGACCGTCGCTGGTCCCGGTCGAGCTGCTTGGCAGCTCGACGGAGAGGAGCACGTCATGAGTAAGAGGCGCCATCGGCCCCGAGGGCGGCTCGCCGTCGCTGCGATCGCCCTCGTGGCCACCGTCGTGGCTTTCGGCGGAATGGTCGGCAGCGCGCCCGGTCAGCAGCTGACCACCATCAACGTGGACACACTCGCGATCGCGAACGGCCTTCCGCTCACCCTGGGGATCAACAAGGGCTTCTTCGCAGCTCAGGGACTCGAGATCAAGCCGAAGATCTTCGCCAGCGGCAACGACATCGTGCTCGCGATGGCGAACGGAGACGGCGACATCGGATACATGGGCTACACCCCGGCGATGATCGGGCGTACGCAGGGGGTTGCTCCGATGAGCGTCCTCGCCGCCAGCGAGACCGAGGGAGCGACGGAAGCCGACAACTGGCAGAACGTCGTGGTCGACGGGTCGAGCTCGATCCGCACGCCCAGGGACCTCGTCGGCAAGACGATCGCTCTGAACGCGCTCAAGGGTGTCACCGAGCTCGTCGTCAGGGGGTCGCTCGACAAGCTCGGCATCGACTCGAACTCCGTGAAGTTCGCGACGATGCCGTTCCCGACGATGCCGGCGGCACTAGCGAACGGCCAGGTCGACGCGATCCACACGCCCGAGCCATTCATGTCGCAGGTCCTCGCGCGAGGCGGTCGGATCGTCCTGGCTCCCGGTCCGGTCATCACCCCGTTCCTGCCGAACGGCTGCTACTGCGCCCGCGCGGACTGGATGGCGAAGAATCCGGCGCTCGTGAAGCGGTTCCGGGCAGCGATCAACCAGTCGCTGACGTACTCGAACAGCCACCCCGACGAGGTCCGGGCGCTCCTCCCCGCCTCCATTCGGAACATCCGCCTCCCCAGCTGGAGCCCGCTACTCGACCGCTCGAAGCTCCTGCTGCTCGCTGGGCTGGCGAAGAAGTACGACATCATCAAGACGCTCCCGAACATGGTGACGTTCGCGCCGAGGTTCGTCGAAGAAGGCACGTTCCTGAACGCGACGGTCGGTCAAAGCGGGTTCCTCGCGCTCAGGCTGGACGGGAAGGCTTTGACGCGTCTACCGGCAGGCAAGGTCACGATCGCCGTCGCCGACAAGTCCTCGAAGGACAATTTCCATCTGAAAGGCGCTGGCGTCGACCGGTCGACGAGCGTGGTCAAGAAGCAGCAGGCCACGTGGACGATCACGTTGAAGAAGGGCGTCTACCGTTTCTCGTCCAACGGAAGCTCGAAGAAGGGGGGAACCTTCCGGGTCGTCTAGCGCTTCCAGAACCGGCTGCTCGGGCGACCCTGCGTGCGGCGTCGCCCGAGTACAGCCCACTCCACCACAAGCGACGAATCGAGAGGGAGGATCGACGTGAGTCACCGGAGCCTTGAAGACCTGCTCGGGACCGTCGCGAGCCCGGTCGAGCTGCTACGCAACTCGCAGACCGGTGCGAACGTCTTTCCGGGCGTCCCGCCGGAGTTCACGAACTGGCGCGACGAGCAGCGCGCCTGGCAGACGACCTGCCTCCTCTTCGACCAGTCGTTCCACATGAACGACCTGCTCGGTCCGAGGGCCGGACGCGGTGGCGTTGCTCACCCATCTCGGCGTCAACAGCTTCGAGGGCTTCGCCTTCGACCGGGCGAAGCACTTCGTTCCCTGCAGTCCCGACGGCTACGTGATCGGCGACGTGATCCTCTTCCCGCTCGCCGAGGACGAGTTCAATCTCGTCGGCCGCGCCCCGACACTGAACTGGGTGACCTACCACGCCGAGACGGGCGGCTACGACGTCGAGCTCGAGCTCGACCTCCGGACCGCGCTGCGAACCGACGGTCGCCGGCGGTCGTACCGCTTCCAGCTGCAGGGCCCGAACGCGATGCAGGTGACCGAGAACGCGCTCCGCCAGGCCCCGCCCGACCTCCGGTTCTTCCACACGACGACGGTGACGATCGCCGGCAAGACCGTCGGCGCGCTGCGTCACGGCATGGTCGGCCAGCCGGGCTGGGAGCTCTTCGGGCCGTGGGAGGACCGGGAGGCCGTGCTCGAGGCGCTGCTGGCCGCCGGCGAGGACCTCGGGCTCCTGCGATCCGGCGGACGGGCGTACTCGTCCAACACGGTGGAGTCCGGCTGGATTCCCTCGCCGCTCCCGGCCGTGTACTCGGGCGCGAGCTTGAAGGCGTACCGCGAGTGGCTACCCGCGGCGGGATACGAAGGGGTGGCGTCGGTCGGCGGCAGCTTCGACTCCGACGCGATCGAGGACTACTACTTCACGCCCTGGGACCTCGGGTACGGGAGCTACGTCAAGTTCGACCACGACTTCATCGGGCGCGAGGCGCTCGAGCGGATGGCCGACGCGGAGCATCGGCAGAAGGTCACGCTGGCGCTGGACGACGAGGACGTGATCCGCACGATCGGAACGATGTTCCAGAAGTCCGACCGGGCCAAGTTCATGGACTGGCCGGCCGCCGTCTACTCGATGCACCAGTACGACAAGGTCACCGTGGACGGCGAGACCGTCGGCATCTCGACGTGGATCGCGTACAGCTCGAACGAGGGCAAGATGCTGACCCTCGCGGTCCTGGACGCCGAGTACGCGGAGCCGGGCACCGAGGTCACGTTCGTCTGGGGCGAGGAAGACGGCGGGACGACCAAGCCCACCGTCGAAGCCCACGTGCAGACCGAGATCGGCGCAGTCGTGTGCCCGGTCCCGTACGTCGAAGCGGCGCGAACGTCGTATGCGCCGGGCGGCTGGCGGGCCACCTCGTAGGGGCCGGAGCGTGCTCGAACGAAATTGTTGACAACATTGGTGCTGATCTGGTTGAGTCGATCATTACGTCAGCTCGGGTGCTCATACGCCATGTCGTCGCGGTCGCGCGGGCCGTGTCGTTGACGACCAAGTCACGTGTCACGTGGAAGGAGAGCCATGAATCGCTTTGCCCGTAGCACCGCGCTCGCCGGTGCGGCGCTCGTCGCGCTGGTGCTCGCGATCGCCGCCTCGGCCACGACCGTCGGGATCCGACCGGAGCGCCGCGCCGTCTGCCAGCGCGGCGGTCACGAACTACCTGCACGTACGTCCAGGGGAAGCGCGGGAAGGCCAACCCGAAGAAGTCGAAGATCTACATCGGCTGGGTGAACCAGCAGGGTGGCCAGGTCGTGATCGGCGGGCTGGCAACCGCAGGCGCCGAGCTCGCCGTCAAGTACGTGAACGACCAGCTCGGCGGCGTCGACGGCCATCCGGTCGCGCTCGTCGAGTGCTTCATCAAGTCGAACGAGGAGGAAGGCACGACCTGCGGCCAGAAGCTCGTCAACAACAAGCGGATCTCCGTGATCGCGTCGGGCGCCGTCGCCACGGGAGCCCAGTCGTTCTTCGCGACGATCCGCGGCGCGAAGCCGGTCGTCACCGGTGTCGCCATCACGCCGGTCGACGGAGCGCAGAAGAACGCCGATCGTCCTCTTCGGCGACGGCGCGCACATCCTCCTGCCGTTCGGCACGTACGCGAAGAACGTCCTCAAGGCCAAGACCGCGGCGGTCGTCTATCCGCAGGCGACGGGCATCACGGAGGCGGCGCTGGCGATCGCGGCGGGCCTGAAGAAGGCCGGCATCTCGACGAAGGCCGTCGGCTACACGCAGGGTCAGACCGACCTGACCGCGCCCTTGACCGCGGCCGGGGCGACGACGGCGGACTTCATCGCCCCGTACGGCTCGGCGTCGGACTGCGCGAACCAGGCGAAGGCCTTCAAGCAGCTCGGCATCACCGACTCGCGCAAGATCATGACCGCGCCGCTCTGCCTCAACTCGCAGGTGATCGACGCGCTCGGCGACTGGCCGCTCTGGACGTACGCGATCGCCTCGTCGCTCTACGGCGATCCGACCGACAAGGGCATGCCCGCCTACCAGGCGGTGATCAAGCGGTACAAGGCGGAGAAGAACGCGCCGGATCCGTGGCACATCGTCGCCTTCGGCCAGCTCCTGACGACCGTCCGCTTCCTCAACGAGGCCAGCGCGGGCAAGGCGGGCATCACGCCGAAGACGGTCCTGGCGCGGGCGAAGGCGTTCAAGGGGCCGCTCGCGCTCGGATCGCCGAAGCTCCAGTGCGGCAAGTACAAGACCGCGCCGGCGATCTGCAACGACATGTTCCAGGCGTTCACCTACCAGGGCAAGTTCGCGTTCAAGCGGGCGTCCGGCTGGATCGGGCCGCCCAAGTAGCGAGGTAGAGCAACGACCATCCAGCCGACGGGGCCGGTCGACTCCGGCCCCGTCGGCTGACAAGCACGCGGACGACATGAAAGAGACCCTCCTCTTCCTCCTGCTCGGCCTGGGGACCGGGGCGACGATCGCCGCCATCGCGGTCGGCGTCGTGATCACGTACCGGGGCTCCGGCTTCATCAACCTGGCGGCGGGCGCGATCGCCATGCTCGCCGGCTTCTCCTTCTGGGCGCTCCGCACCGGAGAGCTCGGCTTCACGCTCGCCACCCCGCTTGCGATCGCCCTCACCTACGTCGTTCGTGAGTCGTGGTCAGCATCGCGATCGAGCTCGCGGTCTTCCGCCCGCTGCGCACCGCCCCGCCGCTGGCGAAGCTCGTCGCCTCGCTCGGCGTCCTGCTCACGTTGCAGGCGACGATGCTGCTCGCGTTCGGGACCTCGCAGCATCCCGCAGCCGACCATCATCCCGATCCGCGTGGTCCGGTTGCTCGACGGGGCGGTGCCGCTGTCCAGCCTCGTGCTCAGCGGCGCCGTCGTCGGGATCACCGTCCTGCTCTGGGCGCTCTACCGCTGGACGCGCTTCGGGCTCGCGACGCGCGCGGCGTCGGAGAACGACGTCGCGGCACGCCTCGCGGGTCTGTCGCCGAACGAGCTGTCGCTCGCGAACACGCTGCTCGCCAGCCTCCTGCTCGGCACGCTCGGCATCTTCGCCGGCTCGGTGGCGGCGCTCGACACGACCACGCTGCCGTTCCTCGTCGTGCCGGCACTCGCCGCAGCCCTCTTCGCCAGGCTCACCTCCTTCGCGATCGCATGCGCCTGCGGCCTCGGCATCGGGATGCTCGAGTCGCTGATCGAGCTCGAGTCGACGAAGTCGTGGTTCCCGACCAGCCAGGGAGCGGCGTGGCCCGGCGTCAAGGAGCTGCTCGTCTTCGCGCTCATCGTGGCGGCGATGTTCCTGCGCGGCGCGTCGCTGCCGACGCGCGGCGAGCTCGTCGAGCAGCGCCTCCCGGACGTGCCGCGCCCGAAGCACCCGTTCGCCCTCGCGATCCCGTCGACGGTCCTGTGCGCCGTCGCGCTCGTCGTGCTGCCGTTCGACTTCCGCCAGGCGCTGACGAACTCGCTGATCGGCATCGTGATGGCCCTGTCGCTGGTCGTCATCACCGGCTTCGTCGGCCAGATCTCGGTCGTCCAGCTCGCGCTCGCAGGCGTCGCCGGCTTCACCGTCTCGCATCTCGCCGTCGACGCCGGGATCGGCTTTCCACTGGCGCCGCTCGCGGGCATCGCCGCCGCCGTGGTGCTCGGCCTCGTGACGGCGGTGTCGGCGCTGCGCGTGCGCGGGGTGGCGCTCGCCGTCGTGACCATCGCCGCCGCGGTCGCCGTCTTCAACTTCGGATTCCAGAACGGCACGTGGGGCGGAGGCGCGACCGGCTCGCCGGTGCCGGACCCGCATCTGTTCGGGATCAACCTCGGGCCGACCGCGTCCTACCGCGGCCTCGACGGGAACCTGCCCAGCCCGGTGTTCGGGTGGGTGGCACTCGGCGCCACCGTGCTCCTCTGCCTGCTCGTCGTCTCGGTGCGCCGCGGCACGCTCGGGCGGCGCATGCTCGCCGTCCGCTCGAACGAGCGCGCCGCGGCGGGGGCGGCGATCGACGTCCGGAACGTCAAGCTGACCGCCTTCGGCATCAGCGCGCTGATCGCCGGCGTCGCGGGGACGCTCTACGCCTACAACTTCGGCTCCGTGAGCGCCGACCGCTTCAGCGTGCCGCTCGCGCTGAGCCTCATCGCCTTCGCCTACGCAGGTGGGATCACGCTGGTCTCGGGCGCCGTCTTCGCCGGGCTGATCGCCGCGCAGGGCATCGTCCCGTACTCGCTCGACAAGTGGTTCGGGCTGTCCGGGAACTGGTTCCTGCTGTTCGGCGGCGTCGTGCTGATCTTCACGCTGATCCAGAACCCCGAGGGCGTCGCCGGCTCCTTCTACCGCACGGCGCAAGCCTGGCAGCGCAAGCGAGCGGAGGCAGCCTCGACATGAGCGCCGTGCTCGCGACGGCCGGCCTCTCGGTCCGTTTCGGCGGCGTGCACGCGGTGGAGGACGTCGATCTCGCCGTCGAGGAGGGGCAGCTCGTCGGCCTGATCGGTCCCAACGGCGCCGGCAAGACGACCTTCATCGACGCCATCACCGGCTTCGTGCGCTACACGGGCCGAGTCGAGCTCGACGGACAGGGACCTCGCCGGGCTGCCGCCGCACGCCCGCGCCCGACTCGGCCTCGCGCGGACGTGGCAGAGCACCGAGCTGTTCGACGATCTCACGGTGCGCGAGAATCTCGAGGTCGGAGCGGAGCGGCCCTCGTTCCTCGCTCTCGCGGCGGAGGTCGTCGGGCGACGGATCCCGACCGGCGAGTCGCCCGACGAGGCGCTCCAGCTGCTCGACCTCGACGGCATCGCGGACGCGATGCCGTCCGAGCTGACGCAGGGTCAGCGGAAGCTCGTCGGCGTGGCACGCGCGATCGCGATGCGGCCTCGGCTCCTCTGCCTCGACGAGCCCGCGGCCGGCCTCGACACGCGCGAGAGCGAGGACCTCGGCCAGCGGCTCCGGCAGATCGCGGACGCGGGCACCACGACACTGCTGATCGATCACGACATGGGGCTCGTGCTGACCATCTGCGACCGCATCGTCGTGCTCGAGTTCGGAAAGGTGATCGCGGCGGGACCGCCGGACGAGGTGCGCCGCGATGCCCGCGTCGTGAAGGCATACCTCGGCGGCGGGGCCGCCGAGCCAGGAGGCCGAGGCGATCGGCAGCAGCCGATCGCGACGAGGCGGGGGCCGGGCGGACATGAGCGCGCCGCGTGCTCGAGATCGACGGCCTGACGGCAGGCTACGACAGCGCCGCCGTGATTCGCGACATCTCGCTCGAGGTGGCGCCGGGTGAGGTCGTCGCGCTCCTCGGCGCCAACGGCGCGGGCAAGACGACGACGCTCCGCGCCGTCTCCGGCCTCGTGCACCCGATGAGCGGGGCGATCCGCGTCGAGGGACGGGACCTGCGGCGCGTGTCGGCGAGCGCGCGTGCTCGACTCGGGATCGCGCACGTGCCGGAGTCGCGCGGCCTGTTCTTCGGGCTCACGGTCGCGGAGCACCTGCGTCTCGGCTACCGGCGCGAGCGGCTCGACGCGGAGGCCGCGTACCGGTACTTCCCCGCGCTGGCCAAGCTGCAGGACCGGCGCTGCGGCCTGCTCTCCGGCGGCGAGCAGCAGATGCTGGCCGTCGGGAGGGCTCTCGCCCGGCATCCCAAGCTCCTCCTCCTCGACGAGCTCAGCCTCGGCCTCGCGCCGGTGATCGTGGAGAGCCTGCTCCCCGTCGTGCGTCGGTACGCCGACGAGAGCGGCTGCGGCGTCGTGCTCGTCGAGCAGCACATCGAGCTCGCGCTGACGATCGCCGACCGCGGGTGCGTCCTCTCTCACGGAGAGATCGTGCTGCGCGGCGAGGCCGAGGAGCTCCGTCGCAACCACGAGCTGCTCATCTCCAGCTACTTCGGAGAGCACACCGAGCTGTTCGCGGGGAAAGGTCCGTAGTAGGGTCGCGCCGTGGCCTCCTCGACATCCGTCGGATCGTTCCCCAGCCCGTACGAGATCGAGACACCGCCCGGCTGCGAGGGCTGGGAGGAGATGTACCCGTACTACGCGCTCTTCGACGAGCGACGGCGCGAGCAGGACGAGCAGCGGTTCTGGTTCTGGAACTCGATGCACTTCCCGGTGCCGATGCCCGCGTTCGACCTCGTCTGTTCGGACGTCCCCTACATGGGAATCGCCACCTGGCAGAACCGCGTGTTCGCCGTTCCGCCCGCCATGGGCATCGACTACCGCGTCGTCAACGGCTACATCTACATCTCGGGGAACCCGGTAACGGACCCCGCCAAGATCGCCGAGCGCGCCGAGTTCTTCCAGAAGCGCGCGGGGTACTACTTCGAGCACTGGGACGAGCTGTACGCGAAGTGGAAGCTGAAGATGGAGGCGCTGATCGCGGAGATCACGGATCTTCGCGTGCCCGACCTGCCGGAGTACGAGCCAGACGAGGTCGTGTTCGAGGACGACCGCAACACGCGCGTACGTCGAGGTTCTCGACGCCTACGGGCGGCTGATGCGCTGCGTCGAGCTCATGTGGCAGCACCACAGCGAGTTCCTGCTGCTCGGCTACGGCGCCTACGCCACCTTCTCCGAGTTCTGCAAGAACGCCCTCCCGGACATCCCCGACCAGCACATCGCGCAGATGGTCGCCGGGATCGACGTGCTCCTGTTCATGCCGGACGCCGAGCTGCGCCGGCTGGCGCGACTCGCCGTCGACACCGGCGTCGGACTCGGCGTTCGTCGAGGGTCGCTCGCCGGACGAGATCGACGCCGAGCTGGCGCTGAGCGACGCCGGTCAGAGCTGGCTCGAGGAGCTGGAGAAGGTGAAGGACCCGTGGTTCAACATGGCCACGGGCGACGGGCTCTACCACTACTACCGCAGCTGGCTCGACGACCCGACCATCCCCTACGCGTCGCTCGTCGGTTATGTCCGCGCGCTGAAGGCGGGCGAGGAGATCGAGCGGCCGACCGAGGAGCTGGCACGCGAGCGCGATCGGCTCGCGCAGGAGTACGGAGCGCTCCTCGACGAGGAGACGCGCAAGGGCTTCGACGAGCTGCTCGGCCTCTCACGGACCGTCTTCCCGTACGTCGAGGAGCACAAGTTCGTCTGCGACTACTGGTTCCTGACGAGGTGGTGGAACAAGGTGCGCGAGTTCGGCGCGCTGCTCGCGAGGCACGGCTTCCTCGAGGACGCGGAGGACGTCTTCCAGCTCTCGCGCCACGAGGTTGCCTCGGCCCTCGACGAGCTCGTGCTGACGTGGTCGACGGGCGGTGAGCCGCTCGGGCCGAAGCACTGGCCCCCGATCGTCTCGCGCCGCAAGGAGATCATCGAGAGGCTCGCGCGACTGGACTCCGCCGCCTGCCGTCGGTGCCATGCCCGAGGCGGTGAACGACCCGGTGCTGAACATGCTCTGGGGCATCACGACGGAACGCGTTCGCGAGTGGGCGCGGAGCCAGGACGGCGGCTCCGGAGCTGAGCGGGGCGGCGGCGTCGCCCGGCGTCGTCGAGGGGGTTGCGCGGGTCGTGAAGACGGTCAGCGAGATCGCCGACGTGCGCGACGGCGAGATTCTCGTCTGCAGCATCACGTCGCCCGCCTGGGCGCCGATCTTCACGAAGGTGAAGGCGGTGGTCACGGACATCGGCGGCGTGATGTCGCACGCCGCCATCGTGTGCCGCGAGTACGGCCTGCCGGCCGTCGTCGGCACGGGCCGCGCGACGTCGCAGATCCGCACGGGCCAGGTCGTCAGCGTCGACGGCTCGGCGGGCACCGTGACCATTCTCGAGTAGCGACGTGCGACTGAACGACGTCCGCGGCTTCGTCTTCGACGTCGACGGCACGCTCGTGCACCGGGCCGGCGCGGAGGTGCGCCCGCTGCCGGGAGCGAGGGACGTGCTCGACGCGATCCGCGCTTCGGGGCGGCCGTTCGCGCTCTTCACCAACGGGAGCCACATGCCGCCCGCGGCGTTCGCACGCGAGCTGCGCGAGGCGGGGCTCGCGGTCGACGACGAGCAGCTCCTGACACCGCTCTGCAGCGTGCAGACCTATCTCGAGCGGCACGGAGACGTCTCGGTTCTGCCGTTCGTGACGGACTCGGCGCGCGGGTACCTCGACAGACGCGGGCGTCAGGCTCGTCGACGATAGCGAGACGAGCGTCGACGCCGTCTTCGTGGCACACCCGAAGGACGTCGACTTCGAGAGCCTCGAGCTGGCCGCCCGTGCCGTCATCTCGGGCGCCCGCCTGTTGACCGGGAGCTACGTCGCCGCGTACGCAGGGGCGAACGGCCCCATCCTGAGCCGCGGAGCGATGGTGACCGCGGCCATCGCGAAGGCGAGCGGCAGACGGCCGACGATCGTCGGCAAGCCGTCGCGGGCGGCGGTGGACGAGATCGAACGGCGCCTGAGCGTGCCGACCGAGGAGATCGCCGTGATCGGCGACGACCTCCTGCTGGACGTCGCCCTGGGCCGTCTGGGCGGGTCACGGACGGTGCTCGTGCGGAGCGGCATCAGCGGGTCGATCGACCTCGGCCGCGTCCCCGAGCGGCGCCGCCCCCACCTCGCGGTGGAGGGCGTGGCCGACCTGCTCGACCTCCTCTGACCTCAGCGGTCGAGGATCCGCGCGAGCGCGGAGGACAGCTCACGCTCGCCGTCTTCGTGCGGCCCGCGCGCTCGCCAGGCGATGAATCCGTCAGGACGAACGAGGACTGCGCCCTCGGCGCCGGTGCCGTAGGCCTCCGCGAACTCCGGCGTCTCGACCCGATGGGCGGCGAGTGAGGCGCCCTCCGCGGCGCGACACCACCCGTCCGAGGGGGAGAGGACGACGAAGTCGCGCCCGAAGAGGTCGAGCGTCGAGCCGTGGTCGAGGTCGACGTGCGGAGCGCGGGTTCCCGGACGACCCGACGGCTCGTGTGGGTTCTCGTGGAGGGACCCGTCGTCGTCCCCCTCGGCGATCACGGCGGACGAGTGGTAGCGGTGGCCGAGCTCGATCGGGGGGTCCGGGACGAAGGGCTGGATGTCGTCCTTGCCGAGCTCGGGGTCGAGCCGGAGGACGTACCGCGTGTACGCCTGCTCGGACGTGAGCTCGCCGATCGGACGCCGCTCCGCCTCGTAGGTCTCGAGCAGCCGGGGCCCGGCGCTCGCCGTTGAGCACGAGCGCGAGCTTCCAGACCAGGTTGTGGGCGTCCGCGACACCCGTGTTCCCGCCGAAGCCGCCGGTGGGCGGCATGTTGTGCGCCGCATCGCCGGCCAGGAAGATCCTGCCCTCCTGGAACCGCTCGGCCCACTCGGCACAGGCGTTCCACTGCTGCACGTTCTCGATCTCGACCGGCAGATCCGGCGCACCGAGCGCCTCGCGCACGTACTCGGCGCAGCGCTCGTCGCTCATGTCGGCCCAGACGTCACGGTTGCGGGTTCCGTCGGGGTTGGTCGTCGTGTTCACGACGAGGAAGCCGGCGTCGCCGGCGAGCGAGAAGCGGAAGAACCCCTGCAACGTCGGCCCGAACACGTAGATCACGCTCAGGTTGCGATCGCCGACGAGCGGCTTGACGTCGGCGCGGAAGTAGATCGTGATGCTGTTGGAGAAGCTCGGGTGGCCGCGGACCGGGATGCCCAGCCGCTCGCGGACCGGGCTCTTGCTCCCGTCCGCGGCGACGACGTACTGCGCGCGCACGGTCCGCTCCTCACCCGTGTCGCGGCTCTGGAGACACCGCTGTCACGCCGTCCTCGTCCTGGTCGACGGAGACGAGCTCCGTCGAGTACTCGAGGCGCGCGCCGAGCTCGTCGGCGTGACGGCGGAGGATCGGCTCGAGCCCGATCTGGCTGATGAACAGCCGTGGGGACGGGCTCAGCGGCTCGTACCCCTCGTTGACGTTGCTGAAGTAGTACTCGAGCTCGCGCCCGGCCAGCGTCTCGACCGAGACGATCGCGCCGTCCTGCTCGAACTCGAGGCCGGACGCCTCGACGATCTCCCCCTCGAGGCCGAGGCTCCGGTAGATCTCGATCGTGCGCTGATTGAACATGGCCGCCCGCGGGTGGATCGCGGTGCCGGGGTGACGCTCGACCGTCAACGACGGGACGCCTTTCGACGCGAGCAGCAGCGCAGTCGACAGCCCGACCAGGCTGCCGCCGACGATCAGTACCGGAACGTCGTCGTCGTGCATGCCGCGAGCGCCTCCTAGAGCTGCTCGAGCGCCCGCCGCACGAGCACTCGCGCGAGGTGTGCCCGGTACTCGCTGCTGGCGCTGACGTCGCTCGGCGGGTCGGCTCCCTCGGCCGCTCGCGCCGCGGCGTCGGCAGCGGAGGCCCCACTCGCCAGCGCCTCCTCGACGGCACTCGCCCGAAGCGACGTCGGGCCCATGCTCGCGAGCCCCACCTGGACGCGACCGCCGACCTCGGCTGCCGCCACGCCGACGGTCGCCCAGTCGCGCGACGACCGCTGATGCTTGAGGTACACGCCTCGGTCGACGCTCGGAACGCGTATCTCGGTGAGCAGCTCCTGGGGCGCGAGCACGTTCGTGAACGGCCCCGTGAAGAACTCGGCCGCCGGAATCGTGCGCTCGCCGTCCGGGCCCGCGGGCGACGAGCTCCGCGTCGAGCGCGAGCACCACGGCGCCGAGGTCGGAAGCCGGATCGGCGTGGGCGACCGAGCCGCCGATCGTGCCGCGGTGGCGAACCTGCGGGTCGCCGATCAGCTCCACCGTCCGCGGGACCAGCGCGCAGCGGGCCGCCAGCACCGGATCGCGGACGAGCGCGGCGTGCCGGGTGAGCGCGCCGATCGCGATCCGGTCGCCGTCCTCGCGGACGTAGCGGAGGTCGTCGAGCCGGCCGATGTCGACGAGCACCGTCGGGCGCGAGATGCGGAGCTTCATCGCGGGGAGGAGCGAGTGGCCGCCGGCGAGCACCTTCGCGTCCTCGTCGCGCCCGAGGAGCTCGATCGCCTCCTCGACCGACCCCGCCCGCTCGTACGAGAAGGCCGCGGGGATCATGCGCCCGCCCTCGCCGCCGCCTCGACCGCGCGCACGATGTTGTGGTAGCCGGTGCAGCGGCACAGGTTGCCCTCGAGTGCGCGCCTGATCTCGTCCTCGGACGGGCTCGGGTTCTCGTCCAGCAGCGAGACCGTCGCCATGACGAACCCCGGCGTGCAGTAGCCGCACTGCAGCGCGTGCTGCTCGTGGAACGCCTGCTGCACCGGGTGCAGCTCGCCCTCCGAGGCGAGGCCCTCGATCGTCGTCACCTCGCTGCCGTCGGCCTGCACGGCGAGCACGGTGCACGACTTGACGGACTCGCCGTCCACGAGCACGGTGCACGCCCCGCAGGAGCTCGTGTCGCAGCCGACGTTGGTTCCCTTCAGCCCGAGCGTCTCGCGCAGGAAGTAGACGAGCAGCTGCCTCGGCTCGACGTCCGCCTCGTGGCGCTGACCGTTCACGGTGAGGGCGACCTTGGTCATGCCTTCGCCTCCTGCAGCGCCCGCCAGACGTTCTCGCCGTTGCACGGCATGTCGACGTGGCGCACGCCGTAGGGAGCGAGCGCGTCGAGTACCGCGTTCCAGACGGCTGGCGTGGCGCCGATCGTCCCCGACTCGCCGATCCCCTTCACGCCCAGCTCGTTGGCGGGAGTCGGCGTCTCCATCTCGATCGCCTCCCAGCCCGGGAGATCTGCGGGCGACGGGAAGGCGTAGCCGACGAACGTGCCCGTGAGCGGGTTGCCCTCCTCGTCGTAGACGAACTCCTCGTACAGGGCCTGCGCAACGCCGGTGAAGACACCCCCGTGCACCTGGCCTTCCGCGATCAACGGATTGACGAGCGTGCCGGCGTCGTCCACCGCGACGAGGCGCTCGAGCTCGACCTTCCCGGTCTCGACGTCGACCTCGACGACGGCGATGTGGACGCCGAACGGGAACGTCGGAGGCGCCTTGAAGTCGTGCTGCGCCTTCAGCTCGTCGAGCCGGCCGTCGCCCGCCGCCCGCTCGGCGAGCTCCGCCCACGAGAGCGCGGGCTGTGGCGTTCCGGCGACGTGGAACCGGCCACGGCCGTATCGAGGACGACGTCGGCCGCGCTCGCTTCGAGGTAGTCGCCGACGAGCACCTTCGCGCGCTCGACGACCTCGTCTGCGGCACCTCTGGCGGCCATGCCGCCGATCTGCGTCGACTTCGAGCCGAACGTGCCCGTGCCCTTGGGGACGTCGTCCGTGTCGCCCTTGAGCAACGGTGATCCTCTCGATCGGCAGCCCGAGCCGCTCGGCCGCGATCATCGCGAAGGTCGTCTCGTGTCCCTGGCCGTGCGAGAACGAGCCCGTGTGCACGATCGCGCCGCCGTCGGCGGTGATCTCGACCTCGCCGTACTCCTCCTCGCCGAGCGGGTTCGTGATCTCGGTGTACGAGCTGATCCCGATCCCGAGCTGCAACGTGCCGCCGTCGTCGCGCCGCCGCTGCTGCTCGGCGCGCAGCTCGTCGTACCCCACGGCGCGCAGCGCAAGCTCGAGCGCGGCCTCGTAGTCGGCCGAGTCGTACTCCGCCCCCGAAGCGGTCTTGTACGGAAAGGCGTCCTTCGGGATGAAGTTCTTGCGCCGCACCTCGACCGGGTCCATGCCGATCTCGGCCGCGAAGAGATCGACCATGCGCTCGATCGCCTGCGACGCCTCCGGCCTTCCCGCTCCGCGAACCGTCGTCAGCGGGGCGGTGTTCGTCACGACCGAGACGCCGTCGACCTCGATGCGCGGAATCGCGTACACACCGCTCGCGAGGAGCGCCGTCAGATTGGGCAGGAAGGCGGTGACCCCCGGGTACGCGCCCGCGTCCTGGAGGATGTCCATGCGGTAGGCGAGGAGCTTCCCGTCGCGCGTGCCTCCCAGCGCGAGCTCGAGCTGCTGGCCGCGGCCGTGAGGGAGCGTGGTCATGCTCTCGCTGCGGGTCTCCGTCCAGCGGACGGGCTTGCCGAGCTCACGCGCGAGCCAGACGACGATCGTCTCCTCCGCTCCGAACGCGCTCTTGGCGCCGAACCCGCCTCCGACGTCCGGGGCGATGACACGGAACTGACCGGGGTCGATCCCGAGCGTGGCCGACAGGCCGAAGTGATCGCGGTGCGGCACCTGCGTCGAGAGCCACGCAGTGATGCGGCCGTCCGGCCCGACCTCCGCGGCCGCCGAGCGCACTTCGAGCGGACAGGCGGCCAGGCGCTGGCTCACGAGCGTGTCCCGGACGACGACGTCGCAGCCGTCGAAGAGCCTCGGGTCGTGGTCGGAACGTCCGGCGCGGCCGGCGACGTTCGTCCCGATCTCCGGGTAGAGCAGCACCTCGTCCTTCGCGGCGTCGACCGGTCTGACAGCGAGGGGCAGAGGGTCGTACTCGACCGTAACGAGCTCGGCGGCGTCGGCGCCCGTGGCCCGGTCGGGGCTCACGACGACCGCGACGATGTCGCCGACGAAGCGAACGACGTCCGTCGCGACGACCGGGCGCCTCATTCGCTGCTCGAGCACCGGGATCGGCGGCGGACCCGTCGAGACGTCGATGTCGGCGCCCGTGAAGACCTGCACGTCCGGCAGCGCCTCCGCCGCGGACGTGTCGACTCCGACGACGCGGGCGTGCGCGAGGAGCGAGCGGACGAAGGTGACCGTGAGCGCGCCCTCGAGCGGCAGGTTCTCGACGTACGTGGCCTCACCGCGGAGGAAGCGCGGATCTTCCTTTCGGAGCACGCGGTTCCCGAGGATGCTCATCCGGTCGAGCCTATCGTCGCCCGATCGGGCGTTCAACAGCCAAGTAAGACAATCTGAGCATTCGGTCTTCTCCTTTCCGTCAGCGGCCGAGCACGGTTCGCACGGCAGTGGCCACGTCGCCCCTTCCGGGCAGGTACGCGTCCTCGAGCGGCGGGCTGAAGGGGACGGGCGCGAACGGGGCGCCGACCCGCCCGATCGGCGCGTCGAGCTCGTCGAACGCGGCCTCCTGCACCTGCGCGGCGATCTCCGCTCCGAAGCCTCCGTGCACGACCGCCTCGTGCGCGACGACGAGCCGGTGCGTCCGCGCGACCGACTCGACGATCGTCTCGAGGTCGAGTGGAACGAGCGTGCGCGGATCGATCACCTCGACCTCGATCCCGTCCGCCGCGAGCTCGTCGGCGGCGGCGACCGACTCCGAGACGAGGCGCGAGAGCGCGACCACGGTGACGTCGCGGCCGGGGCGGACGACGCGCGCGCGTCCGATCGGAACCGGCGCCGGCTCGTCCGGGACGTCTCTCCTTGCGGAAGTAGAGGGTCTTGTTCTCGACGAAGACCACCGGGTTCGGGTCGGCGATCGCGCTCGCGAGGAGACCCGCCGCGTCGGCGGCCGTGCTCGGCATGACGACCTTCAGCCCGGGCACATGCGTGAGCCACGCCTCGAGGCTCTGCGAGTGCTGCGCCGCGCCGCGCTGACCGGCCCCGCCCTGCGTCCGCAGGACGAGGGGCACCGTGAGCTGACCGCCCGACATGAAGTGCGCCTTGGCCGCCTGGTTGACGAGCTGGTCGAGCGCGAGCGTCACGAAGTCCACGAACATGATCTCGACGACCGGGCGCAGCCCGGACTGCGCCGCGCCGACCGCGATGCCGCAGATCGCGGCCTCGCTGATCGGCGTGTTGCGGACGCGCTCGGGCCCGAACTCCTCGGCGAGCCCGGCGGTCGCACCCCACGGGCCGCCCTCGGCGACGTCCTCTCCGAGGATCAGCACCCTGGAATCGGCGCGCATCGTCTCCGCGAGCGTGTCCGTGATCGCCTGCAGGTACGTCGTCTCGGTCATCGTCGCGTAGACGAGCTCGGCCGTCGCGTCCGGTGACGGGAACGGACTCTCGCGTGCGACGCGAACGGCCGCCTCGACCTCGTCGCGCGCCTCCTGCTCGAGGCGGGACGGCGCGTCCGCATCGAGCCAGCCCTCGGCGACGCCGCGCCGCTGCAGGCGCAGGATGGGGTCGAGCTCCTGCCACTCCTCGGCAGCCAGCGCCTGCCGGTAACGCTGCGGATCGCCCTCGTAGTGCCCGCGGAGCCGATGCGTCAGGCACTCGAGGAGCATCGGCCCGCTCCCTCGGCGCGCCTCGGCGAGGAACCGGGCGAACGTCTCGCGCACCGCGACCACGTCGTTGCCGTCGACCGTCTCCCGCTCCACGTCGTACGGCGCGACGACGTCGCTGACGCGCTCGACGTTCGTGTGCGCCGAGCGCGGGGTGAACTCCGCGAAGCCGTTGTTCTCGCAGACGAGGATCACCGGCAGCGCCCACAGGGTCGCGAGGTTGACGGACTCGACGAAGATGCCGCCCTGGACGGCGCCGTCTCCGAAGAAGACGACCGCGACCTGGTCGCCGCCGAGGAGCCGACCTGCCAGCGCGCTGCCGAGTGCGAGCGGGACGTTCCCACCCACGACGCCCGTCGCGCCCATGAAGCCGTGCTCGACGTCGACGAGGTGCATCGAGCCGCCCAGACCGCGGCACAGGCCGCCGTCCCGGCCCATGAGCTCGGCCATGACGCGGCCGAGCGGTGCGCCCTTCGCGATCGCGTGGCCGTGCGCGCGGTGTCCGCTGTACACGACGTCGTCGGGCCGCAGCTGCCCGCAGACGCCGACCGCCACCGCCTCCTGGCCGATGCTCAAGTGCACGAGACCGTGCACCTCGTCGGCGCGGGTCAGCTCGCCGACGCGCTCCTCGAAGACGCGGATTCGCCACATCGAGCGCAGGAGCTCGAGGCCGACGTCGCCGTCGAGCCGGCCGGTCGCGCTCTGGTGCACGGTTAGGCCGCGACGGGCGCGGACCCGAGCACCTGCTGCACCGCAGCGACGATCTTCGCCTCGTCCGGCAGGAGGTACTGCTCCATCGGCTCGCTGTAGGGAACGGTCGCGTCCAGCGCCGTCACGAGCTCCACGGGCGCCTTGAGCGCCGCGAAGCCTTCGGACGCCACCTCCGCCGCGATGATCGCCGCCGCCGAGGCGTGCCGAGTCGCCTGGTCCACCACGACGAGCCGGCCGGTCTTCTCGACCGACTGGAGAATCGTCGCGGTGTCGAGCGGCGCGAGCGAGCGAGCGTCGATCACCTCGGCGCTGACTCCCTCGCCGGCGAGCTGCTCGGCCGCCGCGAGCGCCTTGCCCGACCGTCCAGCCGATGCCGACGATCGTCACGTCGCTCCCCTCGCGGCTCACCGCCGCCTCGCCGATCGGAACGACGTGCTCGCCCTCCGGCACGTCGCCGTGCTCGAGCGTCAGCAGGTAGTTGTGGAAGAGGATCACGGGGTTGTCGTCGCGGATCGCCGCGGTCATCAGGCCCTTCGCGTCCGCGGCCGTCGACGGGACGACGACCTTGAGACCCGGGATGCCCATGAACATCCCGTAGATCGTGCCCGTGTGCTGGCCGGCCCAGCCCGCGGTGAACCCGTAGCCGGCCTGGAGCACGATCGGCACCTTCACCTGCCCGGCGGTCATGCCGTGGAAGCGGGGAGCCTCGTTCACGACCTGGTCCATCGCGACGAGCATGAACTCCGCCATGTACAGCTGGACGACCGGCCGGTAGCCGGCGAACGCGGCGCCGACGGCCATCCCGATCTCGGCGGTCTCCGAGATCGGCGTCACGCGCACGCGATCGTTGCCGAAGGCCTTCACGTACGGGTCGTCGTCGGTGAGCCCGAGGTTCTGTCCGAAGTAGAGGACCGTGTCGTCGCGCTCCATCTCCTGATGGACCGCCTCGCCGATCGCGGCGATGTAGGGAAGCTCGCGTGCCATCGTTCGGTCTCCTCCTAGGCGTAGACGTAGTCGGTGGCTCGTTCGGGCGCCGGGAACGGGCTCGCGAGCCCGAACTCGACGGCCTCGTCCATCTCCTTGCGCGCCGCCTCGGCGATTGCGTCCGCCTCGTCGGCGGAGAGCGTTCCGTCGCTGACGAGCTGCGCGCGGAAGCGGGGAACGGGGTCGCCGCGCTTCGCGGCCTCGTACTCCTCGACGTTGCCGAAGACCGCGATCGCCTCGTGCTCGGGGTAGTGCAGCGGCACACCGGGCGGGGCGATGATGTTGCCGTGGGCGCTCAGTCGGAAGACGAGCGACTCGACGAGCGTCGGCCCCTCGCCCGAGCGCGCGCGCTCGACGGCGGCGTGCACAGTGTCGTAGACCGCGAGCGGGTCGCCGCCGTCCACCGTCACGCCGGGCATGCTGAACGCCTTGGCCTTCACCGCGAGCGGCTCGCCGACCGCGGCGTTGGCGTCCTCCTGCTCGACCCTCGTGTACGCCTGGTAGTTGTTGTTCTCCATCACGAAGACGACGGGCAGCTTCCACAGCGAGGCGATGTTCAGGGTCTCGTGGAACGCGCCCTGCTTCGAGGCTCCGTCGCCGAAGAACGAGAGCACGACCTGGCCCTTCCCGCGGATCTGCGCGCCCCACGCCGCGCCGGCGGCGTGCGGAATGCCCTGCCCGACGATGCCCGACGTGCCGAGGAAGCCACGCTCGACGTCGGTCAGGTGCATGGAGCCGCCGTACCCCTTGCAGATCCCGGTCTCGCGTCCGTAGATCTCGGCCATGAGCGCCTTCGTGTCCGAGCCGAGCGCGATCGGGTAGCCGTGGCAGCGATACGTCGTCGTGAGCTGGTCGTCCGGCCGCAGCGCGGCGAGCGAGCCGACGATCGAGGCCTCCGCTCCGTCCGCGAGATGCGTGTGCCCGCGGATCACGCCCGGGTGCTCCTCGAACGTGCTCTTCACCCGCTCCTCGAACTCGCGGATCCGCACCATCTGCGTGAACATCCAGATCAGCCGTTCCTTCGGGAGGCCGTTCTCAGACACCGAGGCTCCTTTCTCGTGAGACGGCGAGCTGCGCGCTGGTCGTCTCGTAGGCGCGGTCGAAGATCTGCTCGATCGGGAGGTTGCGGAGCTCCTCGGAGAGCACCTCGACCCCCCACGGGCCGTCGTAGCCGAGCTCGCGGAACACGGCCACGTACTCGGCGACCGGGAACTCGCCCTCGCCGGGGAGCTTGCGGCGGTTGATCACCTCGTCGAGCCGGTCCTCCGCGTACTCGTACGGGCCGTCGCAGAGCTCGACCCACCCGAGGAACCGCGGACGGGATGCGGCGCAGCTCGTCGGGCTCGAGCCGCAGCTTGCCGAGGTGCCAGGTGTCGAACGCGAGCGCGCCGTTCGGCGCGTCCGCTCCCTCGACCACCTCGAGCGCGGTGTCGACGTCGTTCACCTGGACGTCGTACGGCATGAACTCGTAGACGATCTTCGCGTCCGTGTACCGGGCGGCGTCGGCGCAGAGCTCGCCGAAGCCCTCGACGATCCGCGGCAGCTCGCACTCCGTGCCCATGATGTTGCCGACCTTGATGTGGTGGGCGGGCAGCTCGGCGGCCGCTCCGAACAGCAGCGCACGTCGTCTCGTCGGCGGCCTTGCGGCGCTCGTCGCTCGGGTCGAGGAACCAGTCCCCCAGGAACTCGAGCTCGAGCTGGTCGAGCCCGTACTCGTCGAGGAGCGCGCGCACCTCGCGGAGCGTCCGGGACTCGAGGACGTGCTCGAGGTCGGCGTGCCAGAGCCCGATGCCCCGGAACCCGACGCGGGCGGCCTGCTCGCAGCGGTCGCGGAGGTCGAACAGGCTCCACTCGCGCCCGAAGTGCACCTCCACCGGTCCGGACGTGGTCCAGTAGAGCGCGATCAGGTCGTCGCCGGCGCCCATCGCTCGACAACCTAACGCGCTGACGCAGGGCTTGCCAACAATCTTGGTAACGGAATCGGGGCCGTCTAAGCTCCGGGCCGTAACCGACTACGGAGGAGAGCTCGACCGTGGCTGACTACGTGATCGTCGGATCCGGGACTGCGGGCTGCGTGCTCGCCGGACGCCTGAGCGAGGACCCGGACGTCTCGGTCCTGCTGCTGGAGGCGGGAGGACCGGACACCGCGGCGGAGCTGCACGTCCCGGCGATGTTCCCGCTCGTCTTCAAGTCGAACCTCGACTGGGACCTCTTCGGCGAGGAGGAGCCGGGTCTCGGTGGGCGGCGCCTGTACCTCCCGCGCGGCCGGGTGATCGGGGGCTCGAGCTCGATCAACGCGATGATCTACCTCCGCGGTCACCGCGCCGACTTCGACGGCTGGGCCGAGCAGGGCTGCACGGGCTGGTCCTACGACGAGGTGCTCCCGTACTTCAAGCGGTCCGAGGACAACGAGCGCGGCGCGGACGAGTTCCACGGCGTCGGGGGCCCTCTCGTCGGTGTCCGACAGCCGCTCCATGTCCCCGTTCATCGAGGCGGAGCTGGAAGCCGCGGTCGAGGCCGGGTACAGCACATCGAGGACCTGAACGTCGACGAGCCCGAGGGCGTCTCGCGCTTCCAGCTCACGCAGCGGAACGGCATGCGCTGCAGCTCGGCGGACGCGTTCCTCCATCCGGCGGCGGACAGGCCGAACCTCGAGGTGCGCGACGCACGTCTTCGTCGAGCGGATCGTCTTCGAGGGCGACCGCGCCGTCGGCGTCGAGCTCGTCCAGCAACGGCGTCCGCGAGACGGTGCGGGCGGAGCGCGAGGTCATCGTCTCCGGCGGCGCGTACCAGTCGCCCGTGCTGCTCATGCTCTCCGGGATCGGGCCGGCCCAGGATCTCGAGTTCTTCGGGATCCCGGTGCGCCAGGACCTGCCGGTCGGCGAGAACCTGCAGGACCACTGCATGGTCAACGTCAACTACCTGACCGACCAGCCGGGCCTCTTCGGGATCTTCACGCCCGAGAACTTCGCGCTCCTCGAGACCGAGGGCCGCGGCCCGCTGACCTCGAACTACCCCGAGGCGGGCGGATTCTTCACGACGCGCTCGGGCTTGCCGGCGCCGGACGTCGAGTTCCACTTCGCGGCGGCGCCGTTCTTCGACCAGGGCCTCACGCCGCCGCCCGACAACGGCTTCGCGTTCGGGCCGGTGTCATCAAGCCGACGTCGCGCGGCAAGGTGGGCCTGCGCACGCCGATGCCCGAGTCGAAGCCGACGGTGAGGTGCAACTTCCTCACGACCGCCGAGGATCGCGCGAGCGTGCTCGAGGGCGTGAGGATCGCGCTCGACATCGCCTCGCAACCGGCGCTCCAGGCGCTCATCCGCGAGCCGCTGAGCGTTCCCGCCTCGGACTCGGAGAAGGACATCTTCGACTGGGTGGAGCGCGCGAGCCAGACCGTCTACCACCCGACCTCGACGTGCGCCATGGGCGCGGTCGTCGACTCGGAGCTGCGCGTCTACGGCGTCGAGGGGCTCCGTGTGGTCGACGCGTCCGTGATGCCGACGATCACGCGCGCGAACACGAACGCCGCGACGATCATGATCGCCGAGAAGGCGTCGGACATGATCCTCGGCAAGGCGCCGCTCGAGGCTGCCGGAGCCGCTAGCTCGCTGACGACGAGCTCGATCCGGACGCCGTTCGGGTCGTCGAGGAAGAGCTGGCGGACGCCCGAGGCCGGCACGGCGTTCGTCGTGACCTCGACGCCTGCGGCCTCGAGTCGCTCGAGCGAGCCGCTCGTACCCGTCCGCCTCGAACGCGACGTGGTCGACGGGCGAGGGCTTCGCCGAGCAGGCCGAGCCGTCGCGCACTGCGCCTCGTACGACGCACGCTCGGCGATGTGCACGCACGCGACTGCCGTCCGCGTAGAGCCAGTAACCCGGGAACGGGAGCGACGGGCGCTCGCCGACCTCGAGCCCGAGGACGTCGCAGTAGAACGCCTTCGTGGCGTCGAGGTCGTCGGTCAGCACGAGCACGTGCTCAAGCCGCGGCGAGGGCATCAGCTCGTCGTCGCGGCCGACTGCTCGCGCGTCCGCGCGTACTCGGCGAACGGCTCGATCGAGCTCGGCTCGACCAGCGCGTCGCTCGAGGCGACCTCGGGACACGTCGGCCCCGGTGAGGATGCGCTTGACCGGGACCTCGAGCTTCTTCCCGGTCAGCGTCCGCGGGATCGCGGGCACGGCCACGATCGTGTCCGGCGCGTGCCTCGGCGAGAGGGAGTTGCGCAGCGCGCCCGCGATGCGCTTCCGGAGCTCGTCGTCGAGCTCGAGCCCCGGGCGCAGCACGACGAACAGGAGCAGCTCGTCCTGCTCCTCGAGGTGGACGACGAGGCTGTCGAGCACCTCGTCGATCTCCTCGACGACCGAGTAGATCTCGCTCGTCCCGAGCCGCACGCCGCCGCGGTTGAGCGTCGCGTCCGAGCGGCCGGTGATCACCGCGCTTCCCCGCTCCGTGAACAGGATCCAGTCGCCGAAGCGCCAGACGCCGGGGAAGAACTCGAAGTACGCCTCGCGGTAGCGCGAGCCGTCGGGGTCGTTCCAGAAGGCGACCGGCATCGACGGCATCGGCTGCTTGATCACGAGCTCGCCGAGCTCGCCGACGACCGGCTTTCCGTCCGGCCCGAACGCGTCCGCGTCGACGCCGAGCATGCGCGCCGACATCTCGCCCGCGTAGACGGGGAGCAGCGGGTAGCCCTGCACGATCCCCGTGCAGACGTCGGTCCCGCCGCTGCCGACGTTGACGTTGACGTCCGGGCCCGAACTGCTCGTAGAGCCACTCGTAGCCCTCGAGCGGCAGCGGCGAGCCCGCCTCGCAGACCATGCGGACCGAGGAGAGGTCGAAGAGCGTCCCGGCTCGAGGCCCTCCTTGCGGCAGGCCATCGTGAACGCGGGGCTGAGCCCGAAGAACGTCGGCTTCGTCTCCTCGACGAGCCGCCACTGGAAGGAGAGGTCGGGATAGGCCGGGATTGCCGTCGATCATCACGATCGACGCGCGCAGGAGCAGCATCGAGACGAGCGCGTTCCACATCATCCAGGCGGTCGTCGTGAACCACTGGAGCCGGTCGCCGGGCTGCAGGTCCCAGCTGAAGCCGTGGTTCTTCAGGTGCTCGAGCAGGATGCCGCCGTGGCAGTGCACGATCGCCTTCGGCAGGCCCGTCGTGCCCGAGGAGAAGAGCACGTAGAGCGGGTGCGCGAACGGCAACGGCTCGAACTCGAGCGGCCCGCGCTCGGCGAGGAGCTCGTCCCAGGAACCGCGCCGGGAGGGCGTCGTCGGCGCCCCCGATGTACGGAACGTGGACGACGGTCTCCAGGCTGGCAAGCCCGCGCGGATCTCGGCCACTTGCTCGCGGCGGTCGACGAGCTTCTCGCC
>CAWDSX010000010.1:0-7692 GCA_963805135.1 uncultured Gaiellaceae bacterium
ACGCCTAAACGGTCTCCGCGCGAGGACGCCTATGTAACGAACGTGACACTTGCAACGTCGCGACCGCGAACGACAAGGCTCTCACCCCCTCCTAATCTCGATGCACCACTAGAGACCTCGGAGGAAAGGGAGCCGAAAATGAAGCGCATCAGCATCAGCATCGTTGTAGTTGCATCGGCGATTGGCCTCACGGCCTCGCTCGCCGGTGCTGCATCGTCGGGCCCGAGACTCGCCTCCGTGCCCTACGCGCCCGGATCCGTATACGTCTACTCAAGCTCTGGAGAAAAGATCGGCACGATGACAGGGCAAGGGCTGACGACGCGGCTCATCACAGTGACTGGGGAAGTCTCTGGTTGAGATCCCGCGAGTTGTGATCTCCCTCTAGCTGCCGGGGTCAACCTCCTCACCCGGCAGCTACGGGCGCTTGCAGATCCCGAGTCACTGCGTGCCTTCCTCTGCCGCCTCTGCGGCGTCGGCCATGAACTCGTCCATCCGGGCTCTCGCGCTCTCCGCGCTCGACACGAGCAGGTGGTGGTAGGTGCGTTCCAGCATCGCCATCGACGTACCGCCGTATCTCGCGACGTCCACCGCTGGGATGCCGGGATCCTGACGTTGTATTTGCTCGCTACGCTCGGTTATGTCGTCACCGACCGGTAACCGGTCGACGCCGGCCCTGCGAGTCGCGCGGCCATGACGGTCTCGGCGGCTTCGGCGCTCTGCGGATGCCCGGTCACGGCGGCCAGGAAGTCGTCGCGGTCGAGGGCGTACAAGACGGCGTCCGTTCGGGCTGTCACCGTCGCCGTCCGGCTCACGTCGCGCAGGAGTGCGATCTCGCCGAAATAGCCGCCCGTGCCAAGCGTGGTCAGCGCTGCTCCCGATTGCGTGACGTCCACCTCGCCTTCCGCCACGATGTAGAAGCGGTCGCCCGCGTCGCCCTCGCTGACGATCACGGTCCCTGCGTGGACGCGAAGCGGGACGAGGCGGCCGGCGACGTGCTCGAGCGACATGCCCGGAAGCGGCGCAAAGATCGGGACCGAAGCCAGGATTCGAAGCTCCGACGATTCCGGGCCGGTCGCGTTGGCGTCGATCACGGCAAGTGGACGCCAAAGAAGTGCGACCAAGAGGACGAGGCACACGCCGGTAGCAGCCAGGGCCCTCTCGATGCCGAGCCAACCCACCAGCGCTGGCGCCAAGAGTGCACCCAGGGCCAAAGACAGCCACCAAAGCATCTGTATGACACCGAACACGCGTGCAAGCACCTCGTCGGGAACGGCGCGCTGAACGAGGGTAAAGCCGGCGACGTCAACGACAGAGTTTCCGACTCCGACGAGAACGAGGAGGACCAGTGCAAGCGCCAACTGAGGACCAGCGCCGAGCAGGATCAGCGGGACGCCCCAGCCCAGGACGCCAATCGCGAACGGCACGCTGAGTCGCGCCGCGCCGGTAAGCGACAGCGCCGCGACTCCACCGATGAGCGCCCCGACGCCCATCGCCGAGTTGAGAAACCCGACGCCCGCATCCCCGCGATCGAACACCTCGAATGCCATGACGACGATGTAGACCTGCAGCGCACCCGCAACGAACGTCTGGGCGCTGAAGAGCCCGATGAGGACGCGGAGCGAGGAGTCCCGTCCGATCGTGCGGAAGCCCGCGGCCGCCTCGTACAAGATCGTTCCCGTTTCAATTTCCGGCTGCCTCTCGACGCGAGGAACATGGAGCCGCGCCAGAAAGACCACCGCGACCATGAGCGCCACGGCATTGAGGGCAAAGACCGTGGCGGTCGAGGCAACCGAAAGCGCGAGACCGGCGAGCATCGGACCGACGAAGATGGCCAGGCTCTCGACTGTGCTCGCGACGGCATTGGCGGCCGTAAGCTCACCGGGCGTCCGAGCGAGCGAAGGCATCAGCGCCGCCTGCGCGGACCGGAAGGGCACCGTGGCAATCGCAGTAGCGACGGCGAGTGCATAGACAGCGGCAGGCGGGGCATCGAAGAGCACGCACAGAGTCGCCGCTCCGACGAGAACGACCCTAACGAGGGTCGAGACGAGGAGCACGAGCTCCCGTCGGTAGCGGTCGGCGAGCAAGCCAGCGAACGGTGCCAAGAGGGCGGCGGGCACGAGCCGCAATGCAAAGATCAGGCCGACCGCTGCCTTGCCACCGACGTCGTAGGCATAGACGGACACGCCCACGATGTACGCCCAGTGTCCGACGATCGACCACGCCCAGGCGAGCTCCAATCGGCGGAGATCCTGGTTGCGGAAGACCGCGGCGAACGCGGCCGCCGACTCCTTCAATCGCAACCTGAGTCTCGACACCGCGAGAGCATCTCATCCTGCCTTGCACAATTGAAGCCTGATAGGGAAGATTCTTCGCGTACCGGTCGTCTAGTGGACAGGTACCGCGCGAGAACCGCAGAGGAGGAGGACTCCACAATGGCCGAAGAGATTCGCACTGACGAGCCGGACGTCGAGGCTCACGGGTTTGAAGGGCCTCGGGGCTTTGAAGGTGCCGAGGGCTTCGAGGCGACAAGCGACGAGGAGCCGGACGTCGAGGCTCACGGGTTCGAGACACCGGCAGGGTTCGAGGCGCCGGGAGGGTTCGAGGCGACAAGCGACGAGGAGCCGGACGTCGAGGCTCACGGGTTCGAGACACCGGCAGGGTTCGAGGCGCCGGGAGGGTTCGAGGACAAGAAGTAGTACTGCGAGCTGAAGCTTTAAGGGGCCCGAGTCGAGTAAGCGGCTCGGGCCCCTTCTTTTTGCTTGTTGGGGAACGGCTGGTTGGACTATGCGCCGAGAGTGTCGGCAAGCTCGGCGAGTAGCCGAAAGCCCGCATCTCGCCGCTCGTCCTCGAGTCGCGTCCGACCGCGGTGGCAAGGCGAGCGACGACCTCGAGGTCGCCGCTGCTTCCGCTCAGGAGGCACTCGGCCTCGCGTGCCTTGAGCAGGAGATCGACCGCGATCGCCGCCTGGTTCGCGAACAGCCCGAGGAGCTCCATCTCCTGGAGGCTGAACAGGCTCTGCTCGGGACGGTCGAGAACGGAGAGGACGCCGAGCGCGCCGTCCTCGTGGAGGAGCGGCGCCGCCATGAGGCCCTTCGGCACGTAGCCCGTGCCCTCGGCGACGTCGCGCGACCAGCGCGGGTCGTTGTGGACGTCCTCGATGACGAGCGGCGTCCGCGTCGCGAGCACCCAGCCGGCGATTCCCGTGCCGGCGGGGAAGCGCGTGCCGAGCAGCGTGTCCTCGCCCTCGCCGACGACGGCCTCGAAGACGAGCTCCTCCGTCTCCTCGTCGAGGAGCAGGATCGACGACGCCGTGGCGCCGAAGATCGAGCGCGCCACCTCGACGATTGCGCTCGAGGAGCGCACGGAACGACTCCTCGGAGCCGACGACACCAGCGGCCACGGCCGCCCGTAGGTCCGGCTGCTCGGTCATCTGCCACCTCCGACGTTGTTCGCGGTGAGATAGAGGACGCTCTTGAGCTGGAAGGGCGTCAGCTCGGGATGCTTCGAGAGCACGAGCGCGCAGATCGAGGTGATGTGCGGCGTCGCGAAGCTGTTTCCCGAGACGGTCAGCGTGCGTCCGCCGAGCCACGGCACCTCGACGTTCACGCCGCGGCCGAAGAACTCGACCGGCGGGCTCGGGTTGTAGAAGAACGCAAGCGGATCGGGCTCCTCGTGGCTTCCCGACGGAGATGACCGAGGAGAAGCGCCACGGGTAGCTCTCGACCGGCATGTTGTGCGCGGACGCGACGAGTACCGTGCGCTTGAAGTAGGCGCTGTCCGCGAGCTCGTGGAGGACACTCGCGAACGGCTTCTTCGTGGTCGAGAGGCTCATGTTGATGACGTCGAAGTCCTGCTCGATCGCGTAGCGGAGCCCGCCCAGCAGGACGTTGCCGCTGCCGGTGAAGCTCGCGCCGAGAACGCGCACGCTGGAGATCGAGGCCTCCGGTGCGAGCTGCCGGACGATTCCGGCACAGGCCGTCCCGTGACCGGAGACGTCTCCTTCCGTGTCCTCCTCGGCGACGATCTCGTCGTTCGTCGTCGACCGAGATCGCGACGGCGCTGTCGAGCTCGCCCACCGACGGATGGCTCGGGTCGACGCCCGAGTCGAGGATGCAGACACGCACTCCCTTGCCGGTCGCCCCTTCGACCGCCCACTCGCGTGTGACCCGCTCCGGCCAGTGGGTCGGGAGCGCGATCCGGTCGACCGCGTCCTTGGGAAGGCTCCACGCCGGCAGCGCAGCCTTGCCGGCATCCGAGCGGTGCGTCTCGACGTCCTGCACGGGACGGGACTCTACGGGGCCAGACCCGACGAGTCCCTTCCTGGTCAGTTGTTCGTCAGACGGACGCGGATCTCGTCGAGGACGCGCCGGTCGGGCTCGTAGCCCTCCGCCGTGAGCGCCTGTTCGAGATCCGCCAGAAGCGCGGCGCGGAATGCGAGGTCCGCTTCGGCCCGGACGACGATCTCGTCGAACGTGCGGCGCGCAGCCGGCAACTCCTGTGCAGCCCGCACCCAACCGACGGGGGCGGGACGCAGGAGGCGGAGGAGCACACCGAGCCGCTCTTCAGTGGAGAAGCGCGTCATCTACCCCCTAGACCCCTCGGACGACGCGTTTCTTCCCTCGAGTTGTTCTTTCAGGCGACCGAGGCATCGCGCGATGCGGCTCGCGATCGTTCCCGAGGGGATGTCGAGCTCCTCGGCGATCGTGCGATAGCTCTGATCGAGAGCGAAGAAGCGGTCGAGGATGTCCTGGCAATTCTCCGAGAGGCCGCTCAACGCCTCGCGGACCGCGAATGCCTCCTCGACGTCGACGAGGTCGGTGGTCTCTTCCGCGGTGAGCGCGTCGTCCTCGGCGGGCGTCTCGCGACCCTTGCTCGCAAGTGCGTCCAGGCAGCGTCTGCGCGTGAGCTGAGCGATCCACGGCCGCAACGCCGAGTCGTCGCGAAGCGTGTCGAGTCGGAGGTAGATCCGCGTGAAGACGTCCTGGAAGACGTCCTCGGCGTCGTCGTCGGAAAGGCGGAAGCCCTCGGACCGCGATCGCGTACACGTACCGGGAGTAGCGCTCGACGAGCTCGTTCCACGCCTCGGCATCGCCGGCGCGACAGGCGCGGACGAGCTCGGCGTCGGGCAGCGAGGAGTACCGGGTCACCGCGTCGGTTCGCCGAGGCGTTCCGCAACTTCGCGCGCCGCCTGCTCGCTGGCGAGCGCGTGCGCAAGCCGCGGATCGGCCGTCCGCATGCCCAGATTCACGCGGACGAGATGGGCGGCGGCGGCCGATCCCCCCGCGGCGAGCGACGCTGCGGCGGATGCGTCCGCGCGGTACGTCGCCTCGCAGTTGTCTATTGCGGCAGCCGCAAGGGCTGCGACGTCCGCGCCGAGCGACGCGATCTCGAGCGGCGCGGCGGCCGCAGCCTCGAGCTTCCGCTCGAGCGCGAAGTCGCGGCGCGCGTCGGCGCCCGTCGCCTGCCTCGGCGTCGCGGAGGGCGAGAAGCGCGGCGTCCCACGCCCGTCCGTCCGTCTGTGCCAGCGCGACCGCCCGATCGCTGATCACGCTCGCCTGAGCAGACACGCCGGCAGCGTCCTCCCACCCGGCGGAGCAGCGCGCGACCATGCCGACGAGCCTGGCGGCGAACGCGACCGTCAGCGCGGCGGCGGAGCCGGCACCCGGCGCGAGCCCGTCCGCCGAGAGCCGGTCGAGCAGCTCGTGGAAGGAAAGCTGGAGGTAGTCGTCGGTGGTCAGTTGGTCGAGTCTACGGCGGTCGCCGAGCGCTTCCTAGACTTGGCGGTCGTGCCGCTCTACCTCAGCGAATCGGACGTCTCCGAGTTGATCTCTCCGGCGGTCGCCGTCGAGGCGATCGAGGCCTGCTTCCGGCGCATGGCGAACGGCGACGTCGAGATCGCGCCGCGGCGCAGGCTCAGGCTTCCCGAGGGCGCACTTGCAGACATGGCTGCGGTAGACGGAGAGCTCGGGTCTCGCCGGCGCCAAGCTGTACGCCGCGACGTCCGAGGGCACGACGTTCGTCGTGTGCCTCTTCGATTCCGAGACGTCGGAGCTCGTCGCGGTCATCGAGGCGGACCGGCTCGGACAGCTGCGCACGGGAGCGGCCAGCGGCGTCGCGGCCCGGCATCTCGCGAGAAGCGGCGCGCGAACGCTCGGCGTCATCGGCTGCGGCTACCAGGCCGAGACGCAGGTCGCCTGCATCCGAGCGGCGGTTCCGTCGATCGAACGCGTCGTCGCGTTCTGCCGAACGCCCGAGAGCCTCGCGGCGTTCTGCGAGCGCACCGGCGCCGAGGCCGGTGAGAGCCACCGGGACGCGGCGCAAGGCGAGGTCGTCGCGACGATCACGTCCTCGCGCGATCCCGTGCTGCGAGGGGAGTGGCTCACTGCAGGCGCGCTCGTCGTCGCAGCCGGCGCCAACGTCGTGACCCGGCGCGAGCTCGACAACGCGGTGCTCCAGCGCGCGAGCTTCGTCTGCTGCGACTGGCTCGAGCAGGCGAAGCTCGAATCCGGGGATCTCGTCGAGCCGGTGGGGGCCGGGGTGCTCGACTGGCTCGAGGTGCACGAGCTCCACGAGGTCGTCTCCGGCGAGATCGCCGGGACGTCAGTCGGACGACGACATCGTCGTCTTCAAGTCGAACGGGCTCGCGGCATGGGACGTCGCCCTCGGCGCCGAAGCCGTCCGGCTCGCGCGCGAACGCGGGGTCGGGACGAGTCTCTAGCCGGGCAGCGAGGCCTTCGCGGACTCGAGCACGTCGTCGCCGAACGCCTCGATGATCTCGGGCCGGTCGAGCAGCCGGCGCTGCTGCTCGGGCGTCAGGCGGTTCTGGACGTACTTGTCCTCGAGGGTCTCGTAGAGCGAGCGGCCGCGCTCGTGCTCGCGGACGACGTACCGCGCGACGTGCTCTTCGGCGGAGCCTCGCGAGAACAGGAACGAGAACATGTTCTTGAACCCCGACACGAGACGCGATTGTATCCCTGGGGTGCGCAAGAGCTCACGCGAAGGTCGCTATGCGGAGCGGGTGCTGCTCGGCGTCGACGACGTCGGCGAGGAGGAGCAGATCGTCATCTGGATCGAGCGGCGGGCCGGGGCGCTGTGGGCGGTCGGCCGAGCGGTGAACCCGCAGTTGCGCGAGTCCGACGAGTCGCGGCCGGAGGACGTGATCTTCGAGGGCTACGAGCTCGGCGACGCGCTCGATCGCGCGAACGAGGCGCTCGAGGACGACGTCAACGTGCTCGAGGGCGACGGCCGCCCGGCGGACGCTCGGCCGTTCACGCGCAAAGAGGTGCTCCCGCTGCTGGAGCGCTGGTTCTTCAACCGCTAGCCGCGGAGGCAGGTGCTAGCGTCCGGCGCCTCGTGCTGATCCGCGTCGGTCACAGCCCCGATCCAGACGACGCGTTCATGTACTGGGCGCTCACGACGGACCTCGTCGACACGCGTGGTCACGAGTTCGAGCAGGTCCTCGGCGACATCCAGACCCTGAACCAGTGGGCGCGCGCGGGGCGGCTCGAGGTCACCGCGATCTCGCTCGCCGCATATCCCTTCGTGCAGGAGGACTACGCGCTCCTGCCACACGGCGCGAGCATCGGCTCCGGGTACGGCCCGATCGTCGTCGCCCGCGAGCCGAAGTCGCTCGACGACCTCCGTGCGCTCGAGATCGTCGTACCGGGGACGATGACGACGTCGTTCCTCGCG
>CAWDSX010000011.1:0-14969 GCA_963805135.1 uncultured Gaiellaceae bacterium
CGTGTAGGCAGGCGCCAACTCCTTGGCCGCAGCCGGCGTCGCCACGGCCGCAGGGGTCGGCGTGTCAGCGACCGCACGCGTCTCGGGCTCGACTGCGGAACCTCGTCGCGGACGTCGCGCGTGACGTCGCGCGCCCAGAGGAACCCGAAGACGACGACGAGAACGGCGCCGATCGCGGCGACGATCCAGCTGATGACGAGGCCGAGCAGGAGACACGCGACCCCGATCGCGAAGGCGATCGGCCAGAGGCTGGGGCCTGGTGCGTGGGGAGTGTCGTTGCTCGTGTCGCTCAAGTCGCGCCCTGCGGTGGATTCAATCGCCTTCGGTCCCGCGTGTCAACGAAGTGCCGAATGTCGCGACGCGATGATTCTGCACTTTGCGGAAGGACGCGTGCGTCAGAGGCCGTACTCCGCCCAGCGCCGCGTGACGCGCTCGCGGATCTCCTCGGACATGACGATCTCCTCGGGCCACGGGCGGGCGTCCTCCTCGGGCAGCTTGTGCGTCGCGTCGATGCCGAGCTTGCCGCCGTAGAACTGCCTACCCGGGCGCGTGGTCGAGGTGGTCGAGCGGCCCTTCGGTGATCAGGATGTCGCGCTTCGGGTCGACGTTCGCGGTCACGCGGAAGAAGACGTCCTCGTAGTCGTGGACGTCCACGTGCTCGTCGACGACGACGATCGACTTCGAGAGCGAGAGCATCCCGAGCCCCCACAGCGCGTGCATGACCTTCTGCGCGTGCCCGGGGAACGCCTTGCGGATCGAGACGATGACGCAGTTGTGGAACGCGCCCGCGACCGGGAGGTCGTAGTCGACGATCTCGGGCAGCGTCATCCGGACGGCCGGGAGGAAGATGCGCTCGGTCGCCTTGCCGAGCCAGGCGTCCTCGGCGGGGGGCTTGCCGACGACGATCGACGCGTAGATCGCGTCGCGTCGCATCGTCATCGCCGAGATGCGGAAGATCGGGAACGGCTCGGCGTGCGAGTAGTAGCCCGTGTGGTCGCCGAAGGGGCCCTCGATGCCGACGTCGTCCTTCGCGACCCAGCCCTCGAGGACGATCTCCGCGTTCGCGGGAACCTCGAGGTGGACCGTCTTGCACGCGCACGAGCTCGACCGGCTCGCCGCGGAGGAAGCCGGCGAGCATCAGCTCGTCGAGGTGCTTCGGGAGCGGCGCGCTCGCCGAATAGGCGGTGACCGGGTCGAGCCCGATCGCGACAGCGACCGGGATGCGTCCGTCCTCCGCCGCGAGCAGGTCGGCTCGGCCGTCCTTGTGCATCTGCCAGTGCATGAAGGTCGACGAGCGGTCGATCACCTGCATCCGGTACATGCCGACGTTGCGCGCCGCCCGTGTTCGGATCCTTCGTGATGACGGCCGGGAGCGTGATGAACGGCGCGGGGTCGCCCGGCCAGCAGCGCTGGATCGGGAAGCAGCCCGAGGTCGACGTCGTCCCCCTCGAGCACGACCTCCTGGCACGGCGCCCTTCGAGACCGTCTTCGGGCGCGAGTCGGCGACGGACTTGAGCTTCAGGAGCCCCCTGCACCTTCTCGCGGAGGCCCTCCGGCGGCTGCATGTCGAGGATGTCGCCGAGCTTTGCCGCGGCGTCGTCGAGCGTCTCGACGCCGAGCGCCATGCACATCCGCCGCTCGGTGCCGAACTGGTTGATCAGGAGCGGGTGCTGCGAGCCCTTCGGGTTCTCGAAGAGGAGCGCCGGCCCGCCCGCCTTCACGACGCGATCGATGATCTCGGTGATCTCGAGGTCGGGGTCGACCTCGGCCGAGATGCGCCGCAGCTCGCCCTCGCGCTCGAGGAGCGCGATCCACTCGCGGAGGTCTCGCGGCGGCGCCACGGCGCGGTCAGTCTATGGACGCGAGGGCGTACGTCGACCGCCTCGTCGAGTGTCAGCGTGTACGCCCGAGCGCTCCATGCGTCGGACAGGTCAGCCGGAGGAGGCCGCGTCGAAGAACGACCCGCCTCGCGCGGACGCATCGCTGCCGCCGCTCGAGCCGGCGCGCACGCTCGAGTCGACCGGCGGCTCCGCCGAGATCACCGCGGCCCATCGAGACATCCGCGACGATGGCGGCGTCGTGAAGCGCCGCGACGTCGTCAGAGCGCTCGCCGAGGGAGCATGCCTCGCGTAGCCGTCCGCGCGCCGGTCGAATTGGCCGAGCGACCTCGTGGCGATTCACGTTGAGTTGAACGCCTGCCTCGTGGTCCTCGGCTTCACTCGCGAGGCAGCGCATCCTCGAGCGTGTCGCGGATCGCGGTCACCGAGTGCGGAATCGCGCGATAGCCGAGCATCCGAGGCTCTCCGGATCCGCGTCGCTCCCGCTCCGCGAAAGCGCGCGCGCGCGCTGGAGTCTCCCCGCTCGAGCGCGGCCTCCGCGAGGCCGGCATAGACGAAGCGAGCGTGCGACCGCATGCGAGTCGTCCACTCCGCGCGACGAGCAGCGTGCCGGCTCGATCGCGCGTCGAAGTCGCCCGCCGAGCGGGCGAGCTCGCGGCGCCACCAGCGCCTCCGTGTCGCGGTCCTGTGAAGCCTCCGCCCGCAGCTCGAGTGCGGTGTCCAGCCATCGCGACGCCTCCGCCAACGGCCCGTGGGACACACACAGACCGGCTAGGAGTTCGCGAGGACGACCGATGGCCTCGGGCGTACCTGCGTCGCGAGCCCACTGCGACGCCGCTCGCAGGTTCGCGGGTCGGCGCGAGCGCTTCGGCGGCTGACGCCCAGCTCGACGGGTGTGTACCGGTCGAGCTCCGCGTCTCATCCGCCATGAACTGCACGTGGCCGTCTCGCGTCTGCTCGCACTCGCCCGCCTCCTCGAGCCGCTCCGCCGCGTACTCGCGGATCGTCTCGAGCATCCAGTAGCGCTCGTCGGTGAAGCGAAGGAGGCTCTTCTCGACGAGCGACTGCAGGGTGTCGAGGTCGGCGTCCGCGACCTCCTCGGCGGCCTCGAGCGTGCAGCCGCCGGCGAAGACGGCGAGGCGGGCGAAGAGCTGCTGCTCCTCGGGTGAGAGGAGCTCGTAGCTCCACTCGATCGTGGCTCGCAGCGTCTGCTGGCGGGGATCGGCGTCGCGGCCGCCCTTGAGCAGGTCGAGGCCGCCGGAGAGGCGCTCGAGGATCTGGGCGGGTGAGAGCGCCTTCGTGCGGGCGGCGGCGAGCTCGACGGCGAGCGGGAGCTTGTCGAGGCGCGCGCAGAGCTCGGCGATCTCCTCGGACGGCTCGAGCTGCGAGCGCTCGCAGAAGAGCGAGACGGCCTCGGGCTCGGCGAGCGGAGGCACCGGGTACTCGACCTCGCCCTGGACGCGCAGGAGCTCGCGGCTCGTGACGAGCAGCGTGAGGTTGGGGCAGCGCTGCGAGGAGCGCCGAGAGCTCGGGCGCGGCCTCGATCACCTGCTCGAGGTTGTCGAGCAGGAGCAGCAGCTCGCGCTCGCCGATGTGCGCGGCGAGGCCGTCCTTGGCGCCGAGCGTCTGCGCGATCGTCTCGGTGACGAGCGCCGGGTCGCGGAGCGAGGCGAGCCCGACCCAGAAGACGCCTGCCTTGTACTCGCGGAACGAGCGTCGAGGCGGCCTCGAGCGCGAGCCGGGTCTTGCCGGTGCCGCCGGGCCCGGTGAGCGTGACGAGGCGCGCGCCGCTGCTCGATCCGCGCGAGCACCTCCTCGAGCTCGGCCTCCCGGCCGACGAAGGAGCTCGCCGGCCGCGGCAGGTTCGTGTTCGAGATCGTCTTGAGCGGCGGGAAGGAGCCCTCGCCGAGCTGGTAGATCGGGGACCGGCTCGGCGATGTCCTTCAGCCGGTGCTCGCCGAGGTCGGTGAGCGCGAGCCTCGACGAGCTCGCGCGGTCGGCCGGCGAGAGGACGACCTGGCCGCCGTGGCCCGAGGCGGCGACGCGCGCCGCGAAGTGGACGTCGTCGCCGACGTAGCCCTCGTCGGTCAGGAGCGGCGTGCCCGTGTGCAGCGCCGACGCGCACCTGGATCGGGCCGGCGGCGAGCGCTCGCGTGAAGCGCCGCGCCGCCGCGAGCGCTCCCGGCGCGTCGGGAAGGCGAAGAAGAAGGCGTCGCCCTGCGTGTCGACCTCGACGCCGCCCTGCGCGGCGCAGGCCTCGCGGATGACGCGCCGGTGCTCGGCGAGCGCCTCCGCGTACGCCTCGGCGCCGAGCTCGTGCAGGAGCTCGTCGAGCCCTCGACGTCGGTGAAGAGGAAGGTGACCGTGCCGGTAGGAAGATCGGGCCGCATGCGGCCCGAATCATGCGGCGTCGCGCGTGCTGGTCTAGGTGCGCGCTGTTGTGCCGCTTGCGGGCGCCGCGCTGGTACAGGTCGCCGAGCAGCGCGACACGCGACGAAGATCAGCCCGACGACGAGCATCGAGAGGATGACGTCGCGACCCTCTTCGGCGGCTGTCTCGGCGGGCGAGGAGCGGCGAACGCGGCGAGCATCGGCGGCGACTCTACCCGACGAGTCGGGCGTGCGCCGCGAGCGCGTCGTCGACCGCCTCGTCGCCGGCGGCCGACGCGCGAGGCGCCTCGAGCAGCGCTGGCGTCGCCGCGCTCGCGCGAGCGCTCCGCGCGCCGCGTCGAGACCGCCCGCGCCCAGCAGCGCCGCGGTCGCCGCCCAGGCGGCACCGTCGCCGTCGCGCCCGTCGGCGCGCGCCTGCGCGCACAGCGAGATCAGCTCGGCGAGATCGGCGACGGCCGCGACGTCGCCGGTCTCGGCGACGCGGACGAGCCCGTGCGCGTACAGGTAGTCGCCGAGCAGGAGCGCGGTGTCGCGGTCCGGCGGCGCGAAGAGCCGCGAGCGGCCGTAGTGGACGAGGTAGCCCTCGTAGATCGTCTCCAGCCCGAGCGCGTGCTCCGCGGGCGCCGAGCGGCGAGAAGACCGGCCTCGTGCTCCCGCTCGGCCTCGGGACGCAGTGCTTCGGCCCAGAGCGGGCTCTCGGCCGCGGCGGCGTCGGCGATCTCGTCCCACACGGCGGGAGACGCTATCCGCGCTCCGCTGGCCGCCTTCGGCGGCTCGAGCTCGACCTCGACCGGCACCTCCGGGCCGCCCTCGTCCCAGCGCTCGAGCTCGACCCGCTCGCGGAAGAACTCCCAGATCGCCCGCGCCGCCGGCCATCGTCGGGAGCGCGACGAGCACGCCGGCGATGCCGTACAGCTCGCCGCCGGCGAGGAGGCCGAAGATGACGAGCAGCGGATGGAGCCGCAGCGCGCTCGCCATCACGTTCGGGACGACGATGTGCCCCTCCACCTGGTAGATGAAGAGGAAGAGGATCCCGACCCAGACGACGCCCCACGGCGGATCGGCGAAGAGCGCGTAGATCGCCGGCGGCACGGCCGACAGCCACGGCCCGATGTACGGGATCACCTCGATGAAGGCCGTCCACAGACCGAAGAGGAGCGCGTACTCGCTCCGCGCCCTCGACGAGACCGGTCACGCCGAGGATGTACATGCCGACGCCGGCGCTCGTCCCGATGACGGTGGAGAGGATCGCCTGCCCCTTGAGGTAGCCCCAGAGCGCTCCCTCGATCCGCTGGGTCAGCGGCGCGCCGCCGTGCGGGCGGGAAGCGCGAGTCGATCGAGCGCTCGAGCCGCTGCATGTCGAGGAGCATGTAGATCGAGATGACGATGATCGAGGATCAGCGAGAACATGAGCAGGAGCACGAACGAGAACGCGGCTCCCTGGGCGAACGAGATCGCGTCCTGCGCGTAGCCGGAGATCTCGCCGGCGCTGAGCCCGTCGAGCCACTCGTTGACCTGCTCGCGGATCTGGATCTGCTCGAGGCCGTGGTCGTCGAGCCACGCCTGGAGGCGGTCGATGTCGAGCTCGGCCGCCGTCTGGCCGCGCGTCGACGCTCCTCGGTGACGTACTCGTCGATCCGGTCGGCCGCCTCCGCGCCTGGTCGACGGCGACGGCGCCGATCGCGATGAGGAGCGCGACGACGACCGCCAGCGAAGATCGCGTAGACGAGAAGACGGCCGGGCCGCGCGGCACCTTCAGTCGCGTGAGGTCGCGGACGAGCGGGTTGAGCGTGAACGCGATCACGCCGGCCGTGAGGAAGAGGAAGAGGACGTGCCCGAGCGTCTTCGCGAGCAGGAACGCGAGGACGAGAGCGACGGGGAGGACGACCAGCTGGATCCACCGCGGGATCTGGATCGTCGGGCCGGGGCCGGCCATGCGCCGGATCGTACCGTGGGGCCTGGAGAGCGCCCGTCGGAGACCTTGCTACGGTCCGTGCAAATGGCGACGACGACCCCGCGCTCCCGCCACGCCGCCCGCCTGCGGGCGGACCGCCGGCGGGCGCAGGCGCGAGCGCGTCGCTTGGCCGTGGCTGCCGTCATCGCCGTGCTCGCGCGTCGTGACGCTGGCGCTGACGGCGTTCGACAACGAGAGGCCGCCGGCCGTGAGCCGGCCGGCGCCGCTCCCCGTCACCTCCGCGCCGCCGGAGCCGCACATCCTCGCGACCGTCGGGAACCTCCGCGTGCAGTCGCCCGTCGCGCAGGGCGGCGTCACCGCGATCGGCTTCCACGGGAGCGAGGACGGAGCGCTCGTGCTCAAGCCCGTCGGGCCGCAGGTCAACGAGGGGCTGCTCGCGCGACTGTGGCGGCGCATCACCGGCGCGACGCGGAGCGGCCTGGCCTGGTACCAGCTCTCGGGCGGCCCGCTGCGCACGCTCGACGTCGGCGCCGTCGCGGGTACCGACGTCTACTCGCCGGTCGACGGAACGGTGGTCGCGATCCGCGACCAGATCGTCTCCGGCCGCAAGGTCGGCGCGGAGATCGAGCTCCGGCCGTCGTCGGCGCCGTCGCTCGTCGTCTCGATCCAGAACGTGCGAGCCGGACCCGGTGCTCTCGGTCGGGGCGAACGTCGCCGCGGGATCGTCGAAGCTCGGGACGGTGACGGACATCAGCCGCTTCGAGGAGCAGGCGCTCGAGCGGTATGCGACGGACGGCGGGAACAACGTCGCGATCCAGGTCTTCCCCTCGGCCACGCTCGGCGTGCCGTAGGCTCGCGCGCCGCTTTGCGCATCCTGTTCATCGCCGACGTCGTCGGTGCCCCCGGCAGACGGGCGCTGCAGGAGCGCCTGGCGCGATGCGCTCGGAGCTCGAGATCGACGCCTGCGTCGTGAACGGGGAGAACGCCGCGGACGGGATCGGCATCACGCCGAGGCTCGCCGACCAGATCCTCGGCATGGGCGTCGACGCGATCACGCTCGGGAACCACGCGTTCCGCCGGTCCGAGATCGGCGAGTACCTCGACTCCTCCGACCGCGTCGTGCGTCCCGCCAACACGTCGAGAGAACACGCCCGGTCGGGGCGTCGCCGTCGTCCCGACGGCGAGCGGCGAGCGGCTCGGCGTGGTGAACGTCCTCGGGTCGCTCTTCCTCCACCCGGCGACGTCGATGTTCGAGGTGATCGACGAGCTCGTCGAGGAGGCGCGGAGCCAGACGCCCGTCGTGCTCGTCGACGTCCACGCCGAGGCGACGAGCGAGAAGGCGGCGCTCGCGCGCTGGCTCGACGGTCGCGTCACCGCGGTCGTGGGAACGCACACGCACGTCCAGACGTCCGACGCGACCGTCCTCCCGAAGGGGACGGCGTTCATCACCGACGCCGGCATGACCGGGCCGCACGACTCGGTGATCGGCGTCGAGGCGGACCTCGCCATCAGGCGCATGCGGACCGGGTTGCCGGTCCGCTTCGAGACGGCTCAGGGCGGCGTGAGGATCGAGGGCGCGCTCGTCGAGTGCGACTCCGGGACGGGCAGGGCCTCGTCGATCGAGTCCGTCCGCGTCGCCGTGTCCTGATCGTCCGGCTCCGGGAGGAGCAGCCACAGCAGGACGAACGGGACGACCCACGGGAGGTAGAGGTAGAACCAGTGGGTCAGCGTGAGCTGGAACGCGACGAGCACCGCGGCCGTCAGCGCGGCGAGCTCGACGGGGCCCTTCCGACGCGGAACGAACGCGAGCGCGACGGCGAGCGCCA
Source organism: uncultured Gaiellaceae bacterium (assembly GCA_963805135.1). Taxonomy (GTDB): domain Bacteria; phylum Actinomycetota; class Thermoleophilia; order Gaiellales; family Gaiellaceae; genus GMQP-bins7. The sequence continues at coordinate 7,970 of CAWDSX010000011.1, forward strand.
CAGCCGCGACCTCGACGGCGGGCTGCAGGAAGCCGAGATCGGGGATCCCGCGCGCGTGGTACTGGCCCCAGCCCCAGATCGAGAACGGCGAGTCGCGGCCCGACTGGAACCCGATCGTGCGGTCCCAGAACGTGCGCAGGGCGTCCCAGAGCGACGGCTCGAGGAGGAGGATCGAGAAGGCGAGCACCGTCGCGACCGCGAACGCAGCGGCGAAGCGGAGCAGCCGGCGGAGCTCGTACGTCGGATACGTCGCCCACAGCGGCGCGGTGAGAAGAGCGCCGAACTTCGCCCAGCCGGAGAGCGCGACCGCCGCACCTCGCGCCCAGTCGGAGGTGACGAGCCAGAACCCGCCGAGGAGGAACACGGGCATGATCGCGTCGTTCGTGTTCGCGTTCAGCGTGTACGCGGTGAACGGGTACGCGACCCATCCGAACGCGAGGAGCACGCCGAGCCGCCGCCCGCCGAAGCGCAACCCCACGAGGACGAGCGCGAGCACGGCCAGCAGGTCGAAGGCGATCGACGTCGCGTGCGCGGCGGGCAGCGAGTCCCACCTCCCGCTCCAGTCGAAGACGGCGACGGCCGGCACGTAGGCGAGGTACGAGACCGGGCCATACGTGTCGCCGCGCTCGATCGCGGCCTCGCAGCGGCCGTTCGTCTGGATGCGCTCGCGCACCTGCCCCTCGGCGTCCTTCGGCCCGCACGGCTCGAGGGTGCCGCGCTGCGGCATGTTCCCGTACGGAGCCTCTCCGTCGAGGATCCGGTCGGCGCCGACGACGCCCGCGAGCCCGACGTCGATCACCCCGCGGGGCGCCTCGAGGTTGAGCCCGACACGGAAGCCGAGGAGGAAGACCGCGGCCGCGGCGATCACCCACGTGGGCCAGACCGACGACAGCGCGGCCGAGCGCCGACCGAACCCGACCCAGAGCCCGCGGGCGAGCAGGTACGCGAGCACGGGATAGACGGCCGGGACACTCCGGAAGATCTCGCCTCGATCGAAGAACGCGAGCGACACCGTGAAGCCGAGCAGGACGAGCAGGTCGAGATTCCGCACGGACAGCGGCCTGCGAAGATCGGCCAGGCCGAGGAGGAAGACGAGGCAGAACGCGAGCCAGACATACGGCTTGAGGAGCGTCTTGCCGCCGAACGAGCCCTCGCTTCCGCGCGCCATCTTCCAGGCGACCTGCGGGCCCGTCCACGCCTCGGAGACCTGACCCGTCGTGTCCTGGACGACCGCCTGGGCGACTTGCCCCGCGACCCCCCACCAGATCTTGACCGTCCACGTGCGTCGTCTCGTCGTCGAAGTCCGCGGCCGTCGACGTGTCCGAGCGGGTAGCGCTCGAGCCAGCGCGCGATCTTCGGGTTCGCGAGCGCGAGGTCCGTCGCCGCGTCCTCGTCGAGGCGCGGCGGCTCACCCGGGATCGCCTGAGCCGCGCAGATCGAAGGCAGGACGAGCGTGAGTGCCGCGAGCGCGGCGACGACGATTAGCTTCGAGGTCCGAACGACCAGAGCTTATTGCCGACGAAGTTCACCGGCGTGACGAGCACGATGGCGATCGCCTGGGCGACGAACTCGCCCAACCCCAGCGTGACGAGCGTGTGGAGGACAGCCAGATTCGCGAGCAGGGCGACGGTCGAGACGATGAAGAACCGCATGCCCTGGTGCGCCACTCCACCCCGCTGGGCCCGGAACGTCCACATGCGGTTCCACACGTAGTTGTTCGTGACCGCCACGAGGAACGACCCGACGGCCGCCGAGATGTAGTGCAATCCCACCGCGTCGAGCAGGAACGCGTAGACCGCGAGGTTGACGAGGTACCCGGTCGCGCCGACGACGCAGAACTGCGCGAGCTGTGCCCAGTTCTTGCGCTTGCGCATTCCGGCTCGCACGCGTGCGGGCGAGAAACCGGCGTCGATCGGGACGTGCGAGGACTCCACGGTCATCGCAGGGTAGTCGGCGGACGACTCATCAAAGCCCCCCATACGATCAGTCATCGCCAAACCCTTCGTCGCCGAGGAGGGGGACGAAACGGCAGGAGATGGACGAGCGCTCGACCGGGCCGTCGGATGTCCGCACGACCAGCACGAGGTCCTGGCCGCGGCGCGAGCCGCGCGGAACGACGAGCCGGCCCCCGTCCGCGAGCTGGTCGTAGAGCGCATGCGGGATTCCGGGGGCAGCGGCGGCGACCGCGATCGCGTCGAACGGCGCGAGCTCGGGAACGCCGAGCGACCCGTCCCCGACGCGCACCTCGACGTCGGGGTACCCGGCCTCGCGGAGTGATGCTCGCGCGTCGTCGGCCAGCTCGGGGATGCGCTCGATCGAGACCACCTCGGCGGCGAGCTCTGCGAGCACGGCCGTCTGGTAGCCGGAGCCGGTCCCGACGTCGAGCACACGCTCCGTTCCGCGCAGGTCGAGGAGGGAGCAGATCGTCGCGACGACGAACGGCTGCGAGATCGTCTGACGGCGGCCGATCGGGAGCGCTCCGTCGTCGTAGGCGTAGCGGCGCAGGCCCTCGGGGACGAAGAGCTCGCGCGGCACGCGGCCCATCGCAGCGAGCACGCGCTCGTCCGTGATCCCACGCCGTCGGAGTTGCCGCTCGACCATCTCCGCGCGCGCGACGGCCGCGTCGACGGACGGGCTCACTTCGCCAGCGTTCGCAGTCCTGCGAAGCGTGCCGCCTGCCGGCCTCGCATCCGCGCCGCCAGGAGCGGCAGCGCGACGGCCAGGACGTAGCCGGCGATCGGAATCAGCGCGACGAGGCAGACGAGCACGCCCAGCGCTCCCATGTACGCCCCCACCCCGAACCGGGTCGCGCCACGGCGGAGTGCGCCGACCACGACTGCGGCCGCGGACAGCGCGCCGAGAACGCCTCCGATCGCGCCGGCCACGGTCTCCGTCGTGTCGCCGATGAGCAGTCCGATCGAGCCGCCCAGGATCGCGCCGACGACTGCGGCGGCGCCGACCCCGAGGACGTTGGTCCCGAGGATCCCCGTGATCGCGACCGAAAGCCCCAGTCCGAGCCCGAGGCAGAGGCCGATCGTGTACCAGGTTCCCACGCGGAGGAGTGTAGAGAGCTAGCTCGAGCCCTCGATGCGGGCGATGACGGCGAGTCCGAATGCGGCCGCCCGAGCGCCGTCGACGACACGATGATCGAACGTGAGCGCGAGGGTGCCCGTCCTCCGCGCGACGATCTCGTCGTCCCTGACGACGGCCCGCGGAGCGACCCGCCCGATGCTGAGGATCGCAACCTCGGGGTGGTTCACGATCGGAGTCTGGAAGAGGCCGGCGAGCTTCCCGGCGCTCGACACCGTGAAGGTGGAGCCGCGCAGCTCGTCGGCCGAGAGGGAGCCGGAACGGGCACGCTCGGCGAGGTCGGCGATCTCGACGGCGAGCTCGTCGACGGACTTCGTCTCGGCGCCTCGAACCACCGGAACGACGAGCCCGTCGTCGGTCTGCACGGCTACCCCGATGTCGTAGCGCTCGAGGTAGACGATCGCGTCGCCGTCGATTCGCGCGTTCAGCTCCGGGTACTCGGAGAGGGACTCCGCGCACGCCTTCACGACGGTCGGGAGCAGGCGGTCGAGCGCGACGCCCTCGAAGTCGCACTCCTCGACCCACGTCACGGGCGGCACCTCGCGGTGCGCGCGCGCCATGTGCTCCGCGATCACGCGTCGGATACCGCGCAGCGGTTCGCGACGGCCCTCGCTCGGGCCCGTGGCGGCGGTGCGAACGTCGTCCTCGGTGATCCGGCCGCCGGGCCCGCTCCCCGAGACGGTCGCCAGATCGACGCCGAGGTCCTGCGCGATCCGCCGGACGACCGGGGTTGCCTGGACGCGGGCCGACGGCGCCTCCTGCACAGCCCTCGGCTCGGGTGCGGGTGCGGCCTCTCCCGGAGCGCCGATGACGACGAGCTCCGTGCCGACCGGAACGACGTCGCCCTCGGCGACCAGCACCTTCAGCACCGTCCCGGCGTACGGGGACGGGATCTCGACGGTCGCCTTGTCGGTCTGGACGTCGACGAGCGGATCGTCCTCGGCGATCTCCTGGCCCTCGGCGACGTGCCAGCGCGCTACCTCGCCCTCCGTGAGGCCCTCTCCGAGGTCGGGGAGCCGGAACGAGCTCGCCACTACCCGTGGTTCTCGTGTGCGAGCGACCGGCGTGCGCGCCAACGGAGGCCACGGGACACGAGCATCGCGAGAGCGGCCAGCGAGATGAGGAGCGGCGGGGCGATGAACGCGACCGCAGACACGTAGTGGACAGCGTGGCAGTCGTCACCGCAGGTGGCGAAGTCGTTCGCCCCGCGAAACTCACTCGTGATCGCCGCGAACGCAGCGATCCAGACGACGACGGCGACGGCGAACAGCACCAGCGCCGCGGTTCCGAGCCGCCCCCGCATCCAGGCTGCGGCGAGCACGCCGCAGGTCAGCGCGAAGAGCGCGACGATCACGAGCTGGACGACCCACGTCGACATCGGTCTGATTGTCGTCCTAGCGGAGGGCGTCGTGGGGAAGTCGCGCATGAATCCCGCGAGCGCCGTTCACGAGCTGCGTCACGCGGAGGTCGACGACGACACTCGCGAGAGCCAGCGCCTCGCGCCGATCCAGGCGGTGTTCGCGCTGCATGAGATCGAGCATCCCCTCGACGGCAATGGCGGCGGCCTCGTCGAGATCCTCGTCGAAGCCGAAGGTGAGCCACGCTGCGGGCGTCCACGCGATCGGCCAGCGGAGCGGGAGGTCGTCACGGACTGAGAGCGTGAGCTGAGCGCGCTCGACGGGCGCCTCGATCGCGAGCTGCGACACCTCGCCGTCGCCCTGTGCGGCGTGCCCGTCGCCGGCCGACAGGAGTCCATCGTCCACCGCGATCGGGAGGAACAGCGTCGTTCCGGGGACGAGCTCCTTGCAGTCGATGTTCCCGCCCGAGGGCCGTGGCGGCGCGGTCGAGTGGATGCCCGGCTCGTCGGGCGGCATCCCGATGACTCCGAGGAACGGCGCGAGCGCGACCTCGCGGCCCGAATCGCTTCGACCGACCCCTTGGTCCGCGTCGAGCGACCACAACAGCGTCATCGTTTCGCCCTCGTCGAGGCCGAGCCGGTCGTTCAGAGGCGTACTGAAGCCCCCGGCCTGCGTCACGCCGCCCGCGCCCATCCGCAGCGCGTCGATCCGGACCGCCAGCGTCCCGCCGGCGCGCGCCCCATGAACTGCGATCGGGCCGATCAGGGCGTGACCGGCGTCGAGCTCGCCCTCGCGTCGCTCGGGAAAGAGCTCGTGCTCCGCGTTCCGCCAGCCCGAGTTGAGACAGGCGAAGGTGACCGAGTCGCCGGAATCGACGGTCAGGATCGGCTCGAGGTCGCGCGAGAAGTGGCCGTGGAGCGTGCTGCGCTCGAGCGGGATCTCGTGCAGAGCCATCAGGCGACCCGTTCGGCGAGACCCTCGTACCGTCTGACGAAGCCGTCCTCGTCGAACTGGAGCTCCGCGACGAACGAGTCCGAGCTGAAGCGAATCGCACTGCCGCCCAAGTGCTCATACCGCTGCGGCGACTCATGGAGCTCGAGCTCCGGCACCGAGACCCAGCGCATGACGTAGTCCCGAGCCGTGCCGCCGGCGAGCAGACCGTCGCGAACCACCGGCAGCGAGTTGAAGAGCGGCGAGTAGCCGAGGTCGAAGAAGTCGAGACCGTCGAGCGCGACCTCGAGCCGCCGCCCGCCGACGATCTCCACGCTGAGCGCGCCCGGTTCGAGCTCGTAGCGCAGCTCGTACCCGACGCCGATCTGCGTCCCCGTGGCGCGCAGCTCGGTCCCGCCAACCTCGATCCGCGCGATCTCCATGCGAGGCTCCTCGAGCCCGCGCCAGACGACCGTCTTCACGAAGCGAGCACGCGTCGCGCTGCGTCGACGACGCGCTCGACCGACGGCATGTACGCGTCCTCGATCTGCCAGTACGGATATGGCACGTCGTAGCCGGTCACGCGAATCACGGGCCCTCTGAGATCGAAGATCGCCTTCTCGGCGAGCACCGCCGACACCTCCGCAGCGAAGCCGCAGACGCGCGGGGCTTCCTGCACGACGACCGCGCGGCCGGTCTTCGCTACCGACGCGAGCAGCCCGTCCTCGTCGAGCGGCTTCAACGACCGCAGGTCGAGCACCTCGCACGACGCCTCCTCGGCAAGCGCGTCCGCCGATGCGAGCGCGACGTGCACCATCGCGCCGTATGCGACGAGCGTCAGATCGGAGCCCTCGCGCACGACGCGCGACTCGCCGAGGGCGACGACGTGCTCGCCCTCCGGAACCTCCTCCTTCGCGGTGCGGTAGTGGAGCTTCGGCTCGAGCACGACCACGGGGTCGGGGTCGCGGATCGCAGCCGCCAGGAGACCCTTGGCGTCGGCCGGCGTCGCCGGAATCGCAACCTTCACACCCGGCGTGTGGACGTAGTACGTCTCGGGCGAGTCGTCGTGGAGCTCGGGCGCACGGACGCCGCCGCCGTACGGCATGCGGATCGTGAGCGGGAACGACATCTTCCCCCTCGTGCGCCAGCGGTAGCGGCCGACGTGGTTGATCAGCTGGTCGAGCGACGGGTAGCTGAACGCGTCGTACTGCATCTCGACGACCGGCCGCCAGCCCGCCATGCAGAGACCGACCGCGGTGCCGAGGATCCCGGCCTCGGCGAGCGGAGTGTCGATGCACCGCTCGCTGCCGAAGCGCTCCTGGAGCCCGGCCGTCGCGCGGAAGACGCCGCCGAGCCGGCCGACGTCCTCGCCCATCACGAGGACCGACTCGTCGCGCTCCATCTCGACGTGCAGCGCGTCGTTGACCGCCTCGACGAGCAGCAGCTCAGCCATCGCCGAGGATCCTCCGGAGCTCGGCGAGGTCTTCTGCCTGCGACGACGGCGGATTCCCGTACGCGTGCTCGAAGACGAGCGACGGGTCCGCCGGCGGCTCCGCCTCGGCGGCCGCGATCCCGGCGCGCATGAGCTCGAGCGCCTCCTGCCTGATCTCATCGGCCTGCTC
>CAWDSX010000012.1:0-112559 GCA_963805135.1 uncultured Gaiellaceae bacterium
CTGGGCCGAACCCTGAGCTGTCATCGCGCATCACCTCCGGGCGCCGAGGCGCATCGAAGGATGCTTGAGCTCATGCGCGTCTACACTCGGCGCCATGGCGACAGCGCTGAAGACGTTCAAGAACTACATCGGCGGTGAATGGGTCGACGCTGCCTCCGGCGAGACCTTCGACTCCGTTGTGCCCGCCACGGGCGAGGCGTTGGGCAGCTTCCCGCGCTCGACGGCCGAGGACGTTGACCGGGCCGTCGCGGCGGCGAAGGCCGCGTACGAAGAGTGGCGGCTCGTACCCGCGCCCGAACGCGGCTCGCTCCTCCTCCGCTTCGCGCAGTTGCTCGAACGCGACAAGGCCGAGCTGACCGAGCTGATGAGCCGCGAGATGGGGAAGGTGCTCGCCGAGGCGGGCGGCGACGTGCAGGAAGCGATCGACATGTCGATCTACATGGCCGGCGAGGGCCGTCGGCTGTTCGGGCAGACGACGCCGTCGGAGCTGCGGGACAAGTTCCAGATGTCCGTGCGCATGCCGGTCGGCGTCGTCGGCGCGATCACGCCCTGGAACTTCCCGATCGCGATCCCGGCGTGGAAGCTCGCGCCCGCGCTGGTCTGCGGCAACACGGTCGTGTTCAAGCCGGCCGAGGACACGCCGCTGCTGGCCGAGCGCTTCGTCGAGCTGCTCGAGGAGGCCGGGCTGCCCGCGGGCGTGGTCAATCTCGTGCACGGCTTCGGCGAGGAGGTGGGCGGCCGCCTCGTCCGGCATCCGGACGTGACCGTGATCACGTTCACCGGCTCGCGCGAGACCGGCGTGCTCGTGACGAAGAACGCGGCGGACGAGCTCAAGCACGTCCCCCTCGAGCTCGGCGGCAAGAACGGGATCATCGTCATGGACGACGCCGACCTCGACCTGGCCGTCGAGGGGATCGTCTGGTCGGCGTTCGGCACGACCGGCCAGCGCTGCACCGCGGCGAGCCGCGTGATCGTGCACGAGGCCGTCGACGACGCGCTCGCCAAGCGCCTGGTCGAGCGCGCCGAGCGATGCGGATCGGGCCCGGTTGGGAGCCCGACACGGACCTCGGGCCGCTGATCAACAAGGCGGCGATCGACAAGATCGACATGTACTCCGAGATGGGCGAGGACGAGGGCGCGAAGCTGCTCACCGGCGGCGAGCCGCGACCGACGGCGACCTCGCCAACGGCTTCTTCTACCGGCCGACGTCTTCGTCGAGCGTCGAGCGCGGCATGCGGATCGCCCAGGAGGAGATCTTCGGCCCGACGACCGCCCTCATCCGCGGTCCGGGGCTTCGACGAGGCGCTCGACGTGGCGAACGGGATCCGCTACGGCCTGTCGTCGTCGATCTTCACCCGCGACGTCAATCGCGCCTTCCGCGCGATGCGCGATCTCGAGGCCGGCATCACGTACATCAACGCCGGCACGATCGGCGCCGAGATGCACCTGCCCTTCGGCGGGACGAAGGACACCGGCAACGGCCACCGCGAGGCCGGCCAGGCCGCGCTCGACGTCTTCACCGAGTGGAAGTCGATCTACATCGACTACTCGGGCCGCCTCCAGCGGGCGCAGATCGACAACATCGAATAGGTGGACGACAAGGTCAACCTGGCGGAGAAGCTCGCGCTGGTCGACGAGCCCTTCTCGCCCAGGATCGTCGGGTACTACAACGACAACAAGCTCGTCGTGGGGAAGGTCAAGGGTGAGTTCGTCTGGCACTCGCACCCGGACACGGACGACTGCTTCCTCGTCCTCTCCGGTCGTCTCACGATCCAGCTGCGCGACCGCGACGTCGAGCTCGGGCCCGGCGAGCTCTTCGTCGTGCCGCGGGGCGTCGAGCACTGCCCTCGCTCGGACGACGGCGCTGAGATCCTCCTGGTCGAGCCGCGTGGCACCCCAAACGTAGGCGACGCGGGGGTCGAGGCCGCCCCCGAGATCGAGATCTGAGCCGCCGCCCGGCTAGAGCCGAGGCTCGGGCGCCTCTCGGCGGGCGGGCGGGCGCGGCATGCCGAGCCCGGCCAGGAGCCCGACCACCACTGCCAGACGAACACCATCAACTGTTCGACCACTTCGTGCCTCCTTTCCGGATTGGTGTCACGAAGTCGAGACCCACGCTAGCAAGGAAGGCTAGTTCACGCAATTCTTCCCGTATTGAAGTTGTAACGAAGTCGTGAACAGCCTTGCGCGCTAGGCTCGCTGCGTGGCGTACAAGCTCGTTTGGTTCGTGCCGGAGCAGTGGCTCGACGCAACGCGGGAGGCCGTCTTCACGGCGGGCGCGGGCCGGATCGGCGACTACGACCGCTGCTCCTGGTACGCGGCAGGCACCGGGACGTTCCATGGTGGCGAGGACACGAACCCGGCGCTCGGCGAGCGTGGAGGGAGGAGCGCCTGGCCGAGCTTCGCGTCGAGACCGTCGTTCCCGCCGAGCGGCTCGAAGATGTCGTCGCGGCCCTCCGCGCTGCGCATCCCTACGAGGAGCCCGCCTACGACGTGTATTCGCTCGCTGACGCATGAAGGCGCGGCTCTTCACCGACGGTGGCGCCCGCGGCAACCCCGGCCCGGCTGCGTCTGCCTACGTCCTCGAGGCGGAGAACGGCACGGTGCTCGACGCGCGGGGCGAGGCGATCGGCATCGCCACGAACAATGTCGCCGAGTACCGGGCGCTCTCGCAGGGCTCGAGGCGGCGTTGGCGGCCGACGTGAGCGAGCTCGAAGTCGTCTCCGACTCGGAGCTCCTCGTGGAGCAGATGCGCGGCGAGTACCGCGTCAAGAACCCCGCGCTCCGCGAGCTCTCCGTGGCGGCGGCGCAGCTGGCACGGGAGATCGGAAACGTGCGCTATACCGCGGTGCGCCGCGAGCACAACGAGCTCGCCGACCGCCTCGTCAACGAGGCGCTCGACGCAGCTGCAGACCACGCGTAGAGTCGCCGCCGTGACGATGGAACGCGGCTTCGGCCGCGATTGGCAGGCGGAGATCTTCCTGCGTGGGATCCGAGGCAAGCGCCCCCGCGTCCCGGTCGACATGGCCGCCCTCGAGGCCGTGGCCGAGGAGGTGATGTCCCCCGAGGGCTTCGGGTACATCGCCGGCGGCGCCGGCCTCGAGAGCACCGTGCGCGCGAACCGCGCCGCCTTCGAGCGGCACCGCATCGTGCCCCGCGTCCTGAGGGACGTCTCCCGCCGCGACACGAGCGTCGAGCTGTTCGGGCGGCGACTCGACTCGCCGCTGCTGCTCTGCCCGATCGGCGTGCTCGAAATGGCTCACCGCGAGGCCGACCTTGCCGTCGCGCGCGCAGCCGCCGCCGAGCGGGTCCCGATGATCTTCTCGACCCAGGCCTCCGTCCAGATGGAGATCTGTGCGCGGGCGATGGGCGATGCGCCGCGGATGGTTCCAGCTCTACTGGAACACCTCCGACGAGGTGATGGCGAGCTTCGTCTCCCGCGCGGAGAAGTGCGGCTGCGAGGCAATCGTGCTGACCGTCGACACGACCCTGCTCGCGTGGCGCATCCGCGATCTCGATCTCGGCTGGCTTCCCTTCCCGCGCGGTCGCGGGATCGCGCAGTACACGAGCGACCCGGTCTTCACCGAGGAAATAACGGCGGACGGGCCTGGCGCATCGCCCGGACGCCCGAACGTTGCGGCGCTGCGCGCCTTCTGGCAGCTCTCGCGGTCCTATCCGGGACGGACGCTACGCAACCTGCGCTCGCCGCTGCCGCGTGCGGCGGTGCAACGGTTCGGGGCCACGTTCTCGCGGCCCTCGCTGAATTGGGGCGACCTCGCCCGGCTGCGTGAACGCACCCGGCTGCCGATCCTGTTGAAAGGGGTTCTGCATCCCGACGACGCCGTCGCAGCGATCGACCATGGTCTCGACGGGGTGATCGTCTCCAATCACGGCGGCCGGCAGGTCGACGGCGCGATCGCGGCCCTCGACGCGCTGCCCGGGATCGTCGCGGGGGTCGCGGGTCGCGCGCCAGTTCTCTTCGACAGCGGGATCCGCGGCGGTGCCGACATCTTCAAGGCCCTGGCGCTCGGCGCCACCGCCGTCGGCATCGGACGGCCGTACGTCTACGGTCTCGCGGTCGCCGGGGAGGAAGGTGTGCGCGAGGTGCTCCGCAACATGCGCGCGGACTTCGATCTGACGATGGGGCTCTCCGGCTGCGCCTCCATCGCCGAGATCGGCCCAAACGCGCTCGCGGAAGCCTGACGACTGAGCTCGCTGGCGTGGCGGCTCGTTAGCCGGGAGTTAGCGCTTGCTCCCATCATCTAGAACTCCGGATGATCCGACTGCTCGTCCTTGCAGTGTTAGCCGTTGTTGCAGTGGGATGCGCGCCCGAGCTCGACCTCTTCCCCGCTGACGGGCTTCACCGACTGAGGGACACGCCGAACGACGATCGCAGCCCAGCCTGTTCGCCGGACGGCCGGCGCATCGTCTTCGCCCGCGCCGGACCTGACACCTGGGCGAAGTACGGCTCTTCGTCATCAACGCGTACGGATCCGACCCGAGGCCGCTCGGCACCCGGACGTCGCACTCCGCCGACCATCCGAGCTGGTCGGCCGACGGCAGTCGCATCGTCTTCAAGGATGCGCCCGCGATTCGGGACTCGTGACCGCGTGATCGCGGCTGGCGGAGCCGTGAAGAGGCGGACGCTATAATCGCTTCCCACGCGGATGTAGCTCAGTTGGCTAGAGCATCTGCTTGCCATGCAGAAGGTCGTGGGTTCGAGTCCCATCATCCGCTTCCCTCAAAGCCCCGCTCAGGCGGGGTTTTTGTTGCCTCCGCAGTAGCAGGCGCACACTCCAACTCTGAGTTTGTGCCCATTTTGATCGCCTGATCGAACCTTGACAATCTGGCCCCGTCCTGGCGGGCTCGTTCGAGAAGGACGAGAGCGACTGAGACGTAGATGTCAGCGGGGAGGAACGAGTCGAGGGCCCGGCAAGCCGGGCCCTCGTCGAATGCAGGTGCGGTCGTGCTACGCGGCGACCAGGACGCGGTCGCTGTGAGCGACAACCTAGCCGCTCGTGATCTTGGGCTCGTTCGGGATGAATCGTGTTGAGGTTCTCGTCGCGGATCCAGGTGGCGACGATCTTCGTCGACTCCTTGCCCTGCTCAGGAGTCTCGAAGAGACTGAGCGAGCTGAAGACGCCGTTGCCGGCCTCGATCAGGTAGTAGCCCACGAACCCGGGGAGCTTCTCCAGCTTCGGGACGAGGGTCTCGTTGACCTTGCGGGTCAGCTCGGCCGAGCGATTCTGGTCCACACCGTCATAGCGGCGAATGGTCGCATACATGTGATGCTCCTTCTTTCCGATCAGGACAGGGAGTCCGAACGAACTCCCTGCTGCGCTCAGGCCGGGTGTGACAGTCAAAGAGGAAAGTGCCCTCGGCGGCTTCAAGAGCTAGCCAATGCGCTGGAACCAGTATAGCTGCGATTCCCGAACGCCGTCCCCCCTCTGGAAACGCCGAATAGGGGGCACCGTTTCTCGGCGAACGTCGCGAGGACGTTCGCCATCATCTCGCCCGCGGGGGTCGCCTCGACCTTCAACGTGAAGCGCGGGTATTCGTGGCCGATCTGCGCCGAGACGTAGCGCATGTCGTCGCCGCACGCGCAGCGGAGGCTCGCGTACGTTCTCCGCAGCGAGTGGAACATAATCGACCCAAATGCTCGCTAGTCGTATCGAGGCGTCGCAGACGTGCTCAATCAGCGAGCGATACCGACACCGCAAGGTCGGTCGGCGCTGGCACGCCCAGACCCGTCGCCAATATCGCGCAACGCGAAAGCCGGGTAGGTGCAGGTGCTGCCGATTTCCCTCATGGCCCGCGTGGAGCATGTGCTTCGACCGTCGGAGGAACGGATCTCCCGAAGATCCTGGCGCGGCGCCTGTTCGAGCGCGTCGACGCTGACGGCCGCTCGGCCGGTTGCGAAGGCCTATCTCGGTGCCGCGCTCGGCAGCAGTCTCGATCGCGTCCGCACTTGAGCGTCGAATCCTTGAACTGCTCGGCGAGGATCTGCGTCGCGCGCTGCGTCGTCTTCTGCACATGCCGTCCTTCTCGAGCTCGATGTTGGCCGCGTGGATCGCGGGCCGGAGGACGTCTCGCCCGCAGGTTGAAGGGGTTCTGCATCCGGCCCCTAAACGCAGAGGGCCGGCCCTCTGGCCGGCCCTCTCGCTGAACCGATGGCTTGAGTTCCCTGGCCGCTTGCCTTACATCATTCCGCCCATGTCGCCCATGCCGCCCATGCCGCCACCATGCCGGCTCCGGCCTTTTCGGGTGGCTCGGCGACGACCGCCTCGGTCATGAGGATGTTCTTCGCGATCGACGCGGCGTTCTGCAACGCCGAGCGCGTGACCATGGTCGGGTCGATGATCCCCGCCTTCACCAGGTCTTCGATTTCGTTCGTGTCGACATTCAGGCCCTGGCCCTTGGCGGCCTTGCGGACCTTGTCGACGACGACCGAGCCCTCGAGTCCCGCGTTGTAGGCGAGCTGGCGGAGCGGCTCCTCGAGCGCGCGGATGATGATCTGCGCGCCCGTCCGCTCGTCCGGATCGCCGAAGTCGTCCAGCTTGATCGACCCAGCTGCGCTCAGTAACGCGACACCCCCTCCCGGGACGATCCCCTCCTCGAGCGCCGCCCGAGTGGCCTGCAGCGCATCCTCGACGCGGTGCTTCTTCTCCTTCATCTCGGTCTCGGTCGCTGCGCCGACCTTCACGACCGCCACGCCGCCGGCCAGCTTCGCGAGGCGCTCCTGGAGCTTCTCGCGGTCGAAGTCGGAGTCGGTGTCCTCGATCTCGGCTTCAGCTGCTTGATGCGGGCCTTGATCGCGTCGGAGTCGCCGGCACCGTCGATGATGGTCGTCGAGTCCTTGTCGATCACGACCTTGCGAGCGTGGCCGAGCTGCGAGAGCTTCGTGTTCTCGAGCTTGAGGCCGAGCTCCTCGGTGATGACCTCGCGCACCGGTGAGGATGGCGATGTCCTCGAGCATCCGCTTGCGGCGGTCGCCGAAGCCCGGGGCCTTGACGGCGACGGCCGTAAAGGTGCCGCGGAGCTTGTTGACGACGATCGTCGCGAGCGACTCGCCCTCGACGTCTTCGGCCACGATCAGGAGCGGCTTGCCGGCCTGGATCACCTGCTCGAGCACGGGCAGGACGTCCTTGACCGCACCGATCTTCTGGTTTGCGACCAGGATGTACGGATCGTCGAGCACGGCCTCCATGCGCTCGGCGTCCGTGATCATGTACGGCGACAGGTAGCCCTTGTCGAACTGCATGCCCTCCGTGAACTCGAGCTCGAGGCCGAACGTCTGGCCCTCCTCGACGTTCACGACGCCGTCCTTGCCGACCTTCTCGATCGCGTCCGCGATCACGTCGCCGATCTCGCGCTCGCGCGCCGAGATGGTGGCAACGCGGGCGATGTCCTCTCGGCCCGAGACCTCCTTGGACTGCCTCTTCAGGTTCTCGACCACCGCGTCGACGGCCTGCTCGATCCCGCGCTTGAGCGCCATCGGGTTCGTTCCAGCGGCCACATTCTTCAAGCCCTCGCGGACGATGGCCTGGGCGAGGACGGTCGCGGTGGTGGTGCCGTCACCGGCGACGTCGTTCGTCGACGTCGCGACCTCGCGCACAAGCTGAACGCCCTGGTTTTCGAAGACGTCCTCGACCTCGATCTCGCGGGCGATCGTGACGCCGTCGTTCGTGATCGTGGGAGCGCCGTACTTCTTGTCGAGGACGACGTAGCGCCCCTTGGGGCCAAGGGTGACCTTGACCGCGTCGGCAAGGATGTTGACGCCGCGCTCGAGCGAGCGGCGCGCATCCTCATTGAACTTGAGCTCTTTGTGGGGCATGTCTTCCTCCTGATCAATACGAGCTAAGCGGTGGCAGCGCTGAGCGTGCGTTTGCGCTTGCCACCTGTGTGTACGGCCTTCGCGAGTACGTCTGACTCGCGCAAGATCAGAACCTCGTCGGCGCCGACCTTGATCTCGCTTCCGCCGTACTTGGAGAAGATCACCTCGTCGCCCTCGACGACCTCCATCTGGATGTATTCCCCCGTCTCCTGGTTGCGGGCGCCGGGGCCGACCGCAAGGACTTTGCCCCGCTGCGGCTTTTCCTTCGCCGTGTCGGGCAGGACGATGCCGCTAACCGTCAACTCCTCCTCATCGAGAACCTCGACGATCAAGCGGTCACCAAGCGGCTTCAGATTCATGAAGAACCTCCTTGGAAGAACCTCTTAAGATCCCTCTCTCGACTCGCCGGTTGGCGAACTCCGAGAAAGGGTCCGCGCGACGCACTTGGGACTCTATTGCGTAAGTCGTTCGCGACAGCCGCGCGGAATGCGGTCGCGTAAGACGGGTTTCGCTGGTGGAGAGACGGCCCTAGGCCGCCGTCTCGTCGGACATGGCGTGAGTTGAGGCTAGACGGTGGAACCGCCCTCGACGGTCGTCGTGACCGGGAGGCGGCGGGGCTTGGACTGTTCGCGCTTCTCGACGTGGACTTCGAGCACGCCGTTGGCGTAGTGCGCCCGGGCCTCGACGTCGTCAGTCCCCTCGGGCAGAGCAACAGAGCGCGTGAACTCTCCGAAGGGACGCTCGTAGCGAAAGAAGCGCCCGTCCTCCATCTCGGTGCGGTCACGCGAGCCGCTGACCGTCAGGGTGCTGTCTTCGAGGTCGACGACGATCTTCTCCTCCGGTATGCCGGGGAGGTCGAACGCGTATACGAGCTCGCCCTCAGTCTCCCAGACGTCAAGCGGAGGTGCCCACGTCTGGTTGGAAACAGCGGCGGCACGGGTCGGCGATTCGAAGATGGTTTTCATCAGCCGCTCGAACTCGCCATTCATGGCGACGTTCCGTAGCGGCTCGCGAAAGCGGACGAGAGTGGTCATAGACCTCAGCTCCTATCAGTTGAACAAGAATATTATCACATAACTTTAGTCGCTGACTAGCAAATCCTGCGCCATTCGCGACCTCTCGTGCCAAGTGCGTCAGGACATCGCGGGGCTGTCAGCGTCGGGATCAAGACCGGTCACCGTCCCCCCGCGAGGTGCTAGGCCCGTCCTGAGACAGAAGACTCGCGTGCCCGAGTGTTCGGGAATGTCCTTTTAGCCCGGAGTCAGCCACGAGCGCCGCGAGGATCGCGCGGAACGCACATCCGCGACTACGAGTACCGTCAGCTTATGGAAGACGCCGATCGTGACGTGCTCGAGTTCATCGGCGATCAGGGCAAGACGGCCGAGCAGGTTTCCGACCGCTTCCCAGCGTTCGACCTAGAGGGCCTCGTTCGAGCCGAACTAGTTCGTCCGCGTCGGACGACGCAGTCGCGCCGCGATCCGGCCGCCCCAGACCCTACGTTCTACGTGCTCACGTCTCGCGGAGCCGAGGCAATCGGCCTCGATCCGCACACGCTCCACTCGGACTGAGTGAACCTTTGGTCTCGAGGTCGTAGGCATCCTCGAGCCACTCGGCCGTGTCGTAGAAACCGGCATCGCGGAGCAGCCGCGCGAGCCCGAGAACGTCCTGGTCGCGTGATCGCGAACATGCGACTAGGGCGCAACAGCGGGCCAACTCTCCGTCTCGTCGACGATCGCCCATTCACCACCCATTTCCCGGCGCAGGACCGTGCCACAGCTTGGACAGCGCCGCTTCGTTGCTTCCACGGAGTGGCTCGTCGCCCGGAGCGCTGATCGCGGATTCCACGCGTGACCCGCAGTTCGGGCAGGCGTCGTGCTCGCTGTCCAAAGTCGGACGTTGTCATCACTTCGAAACGTAACGCTGGCCTGCCCTAGCCTCGAGCTTCGCGAGGCTCGCGACAATCCTACGAATGAGGGCCCGGCAAGCCGGGCCCTCTGTCATATGCGGTGCGGTCGAGCTACGCGGCAACCAGAACGCGGTCGCTGTGAGCGACGACCTGGCCGCTCGTAATTTTCGGCGCATTGGGGATCAACGTCTCGAGCTTCTCGTCGCGGATCCAGGTCGCCACGAGGTTCGACGACTCCTTGCCCTGCTCGGCCGTCTCAAAGAGACCGAGCGAGCTGAAGACGCCGTCACCGGCCTCGATCAGGTAGTAGCCGGCGAAGCCGGGCAGCTTGCTGAGCTTCGGGACGAGGGTCTCGTTGACCTTCGTCGTGAGCTCCGTCGTGCGATTCTGGTCCACACCGTCGTAGCGGCGAATGGTCGCGAACATGTGATGCTCCTTCGCTCCTATCAGGACAGGAGAGTCCGAACGAACTCCCTGCTGCGCTCAGGTCGGTGCGACAGTCGAAGAGGAACGAAGCCTCGACGGCTTCAGAGACAACCAACGCGCGGATTGACAATAGCCGCGATACGGACTCGCTGTGTTGCGTCTCCTTTGGTCCGGTTGGTTCGTGGGACCTAGGTGCTGGGAAAAACGTCGCCGGGCCAGCTCGGGTAGTGGCCATCCGCTGGCCACGACGAGAGGATCAAAAGGATCCGAGTGCCGTCCACGCTGGAGACCTTGTGGCGCTCGTCGGGCTCGAACGTGAGTAGCGTGCCCGATCCTGCCTCGACGACGTCGCCGCCCGCCTCAATACGCGCCGAGCCGTCGACGACCATCAGCCAAGCCCGTTCTCGGACCTGGTGTTCGCCGAGTTCTTCACCAGGCGCGAGACGGATGATGATCGCCCGTGCCCCGTCGACAGTCTCCAGAGCCTCCGCCCGGCGTGTCCCCTCGGGCACCTCAATCTCGTTCACGTTCCACGACTGCACTGGCGCGGATTCTAGGAGGAGTAGAATCCTTCTACTGGCTCTGCTGCCAGAACCCCGGCCGAAGGTCCGCAATCTCCCGACGCGCTATGGCGCGCGAGACGTAGGAGCCCAGGCGAACAGGATTCGACACGCAGGGCCAGCTTTCGTTGTTTGGAGCTGGCGTTGAGTGGAGGACGGCTCGGAGGTTCTTCATGAGTAAGGGTTCCGACAAGCAGAAGCCGCAGAAGATGCGCAAGCAGCGCCGCAGCGAGAAGCGCGCGGCCAGGAAGTTCGGTTCAGGCTCGTCTCACACGACAAGCATGTAGGAACGACGGAGCGGCGTAGGCCAACGTTCGTGACCGCGAGGGACGGACATCCCGGGCGGCTCTCGGGTGAAACCAGAGGATCTCTAAGGACCGGCACTTGCTCAGCGTGTCTGCGGAACGTGAGCATCAGGATGAGTCTGCTGCCGCGGCCGGGTCGGTCGCATCGCGGAAGCGCGACGTCCGCAGCGTGAGCAGGATCGCCGCGAAGCCCACGATGACGTTCACACAGGCGAGGGTTAGTTTCATTCCGACGCTGAAGGCCAGGAGCGCCGACCGCGCCGCGCTACCACGGAGGGTGTAGACGAGAAGCGCCTGCTGTGTCCCGACCCCACCGGGGCTGATGGGCACGAGCGTCGCGAGGCTCTCCGCCGCCTGCACCAGCAGTACGTTGCGGACCGACTGCTCGATCCGAAAACGCGCCGAGCATGAACCAGACCGTCGCGAGGCGAAGCGCCCACTCGGCGAGCTCGTCCTTCTGACCAGGCCGAGTTGACGGTCGCGGAGCGCGGCGGGGATCATGTCCAGACATGGACGACTACGAGGTCGTCGCCGAGGAGCTGAGCCAGCTCGAAGAAAAGTGGCGCGACCTCGAGGATGCGCGTGGCCGAGGTCGAGAAAGTGAACGCGCGACTCGAGGAAGCCGCCCTGACCACAGCCCGTGCCCTGGGAGAGGTCTCACATCACTGGGACGCGGTGTACGACGCTATGCGCCGAGGCAGAGTCGAGGACGAGATCTCGTCCGAGCGCGACCACGATGCGGCTAAGCGCGCCGCAGCGAGCCATCGGATTAGAGGTCGTCGCGCCAGGGGCGCCCTGCCGTCGGGGGCGGGGCATCGCGTTCTCGCTGAGATTCCGGGAGGACGATCGGGGGCGGTGGTACCCTGGATCAGAGACAGCTCCCTCCTTCCGCCGCTGCCCTCACTTCGAGTAGCGCCAGGTCTGAGCCTTATGTGAGAGGAGAGCGGCGATGGTGCAGTTGCTTACCAAAACGCGTACGGAGGCCGCGCAGGCGGCCCTGAAGGCCGATCACTTGGAGCGCGATCGGGAAGCGTGGAACGTTCCGCGAGCCCCAGTAGACACCGTGTTGCACGGGGCTTGCCGAGACCGACTCGACTGGGATGGCTTCAGAGACTTGTACTACCCAGACAGTCGCCGACACAACCTCAAGGCCATCGTGGCGTACGGCTCTTACAAAAGGTCGCCCCACGGCGGCTCGCCAGCGAACGAAGCCACCTCTATCAAGGCTGATGCGAGCTCGACCGAAGCCCCGCCGCTCGACGAGTGGGAAGACGAGGGCGGCACAACTCCTTAGCCGCAGCGTGGGTCCAGCCGCTTCGAGGATGCTCCGTGCGACGCAACACGGCGCGTCGGTAGCGCAGCTATGGCTCTCGAAGATCGGCGAGGAGCAGCTCTTCTACGTCATGAGTCGTGGCCTGTCGGAGGCCCAGGCATCCACGATGATCGTTTCCGGGTTCGTCGAGCCGATCACGAAGGAGCTCCCGCTCGAGTACGCGGTCGAGATGAACCGCCTCATCCAGCTCCAAATGGAGGGATCAGTTGGCGAAGCCCGCCGAGGGCCCTCGTGGCGGCGATCGCATCAGAGGTCAAGCGCGACGCGCACACGCGCAGCGTCAGCTTCGCACGCACGTTCGAGTAGCCTCTTGAGTCATCACGACGAGGTTATCCTCGTCGACGGCGGACCTAGGATGTATGGGGTTGATGAGCGCCAGCGGGCGTCGAAGAGTCGTGATCACCGGCTTGGGCGCGGTAACGCCGCTGGGTAACGACGCGCGATCGAGTTGGGAGCAGCTCGTCGCAGGTAGAGGGGCGGCCGGCCCGATCACGGCCTTCGACACCACCGGCTTCGCGGTCACGTTCGCCTGCGAGGCGAAGGACTTCGAGCCGACGCAGTCGATCGAGCGCAAGCAGGCGAGGCGTATGGACAGGTTTGCGCAGCTGATTGTGGCCGCGGCGCATCAGGCGCGGGCGGACGCCGGGCTGGAGGTCGAGGAAGAGTGCGACCGGGTCGGCGTCTCCGTCGCGACCGCGATGGGCGGCCTCAAGTCATTCGAGAACGCCTGTGAGACGCTCATCCAGCGTGGCCCCGGGCGGGTCAGCCCCTTCGGGATCCCCATGATCATTCCCAATATCGGCGCCGCCCAGATCTCGATCGAGCTTGGCACGAGAGGCCCGCTCACATCCCAATGCACGGCCTGCGCCGCCTCGACGATGGCGATCGGCGACGGGCTTGACGCGATCCGCCTCGGGCGTGCGGATGTCATGCTCGCCGGTGGCAGCGAGGCGCCGATCACGCGGGTCGGGATCGCCGGCTTCAGCGCCATGCGCGCGCTCTCGCAGCGAAACGAGGACCCAGAGCATGCGAGCCGGCCGTTCGACGCCGACCGCGACGGCTTCGTCATGGGCGAGGCCGGCGCCGTTCTCGTGCTCGAGGAGCTCGGCCACGCGACCCGGCGCGGAGCGAGAATCTACGCCGAGCTCGCCGGCTACGGCGTCTCCTCCGATGCTCAGCACCTTACCGAGCCCGACCCGACGGGCCAGAGCCATGCGCGTGCCATGAGCATGGCGTTCGCGGACGCAGGCATCTCGCCAGAGCAGATCGACTACATCAACGCGCACGGCACCTCAACCCCGCTCGGCGACGCGAGCGAGACGCGGGTGATCAAGCGCGCCCTCGGAGAGCACATCGCCCGGAGGGTGCCCGTCTCATCGACCAAGGGCGCGACGGGACACAGTCTCGGCGCTTCCGGTGCGGTCGAGGTGATCTTCTGTGCGCTCGCGATCCACGAAGGTGTGCTGCCGCCGACGATCAACTACCAGACGCCCGACCCCGAGTGTGATCTCGACTACATCCCGAACGAGGCGCGCCAAGCCGACGTTGGCGTCGCCGTCTCAAATTCGTCCGGCTTCGGCGGGCACAACGCATCGATCGTGCTCCGCCGCTTCGCCGGATAGGCATCAGGGCTCCTGGACGCCTAGAACGGAGCTGCGAAGACGCTCTGCGGGCGACGCACCGCCGACCAGGCCCCGACCCGACGAAAACGCTGACGGGGGTGAGTGGGTGGTCGTCACGCCTATCTATTACGTGTGCGTGCGCGTGCGTGCGAGGAAGTCGTGACTGGGCGGTCCGCGCACTCTCCCGAAGTTGGGCCTGGAGATGTATGACGTTGAAGGGGGAGGGGTATTGGGTGACCTCCGGCATGCATGGGTCGGAGGTCACTCGGAGTCCCTGATGAACAAACGCCTCTCTGAGGCGTGTCAGAGCATCACGCTGGACATCTACTCCCACGAGTTCGCAGCCGTTCAGCACCGCGACAGCGTCGCCTCGAAGCT
Organism: uncultured Gaiellaceae bacterium; assembly: GCA_963805135.1. Classification (GTDB taxonomy): domain Bacteria; phylum Actinomycetota; class Thermoleophilia; order Gaiellales; family Gaiellaceae; genus GMQP-bins7. The sequence goes on from CAWDSX010000012.1 coordinate 14,362, forward strand.
CACAAGCGCGTTTGGCGGGATCCTGGGCGAGACGCCGTAATGACCCCGGGTGGCAATCTGACAAAACCTGACAAATCGAGGGCTCGGAGCACTTCCGAGCCCTCGCCTGTCCTACGCAAACGGCTTGGTTGAGCCATGGAGCGTACCGGGATCGAACCGGTGACCTCCGGCTTGCAAAGCCGGCGCTCTCCCAGCTGAGCTAACGCCCCGGGGGTGCTCAGTGTAGAGGCGTCACTCGCCGGGCGAGCCGCCTCGGAGACCTCGGTGCTCGAGGGCGCGGAGGCTGTCGCCGAAGCCGTGCTCCTTCGTCGCATCTCGCGTCTCTCGCTCGAGGCGGCGCAGCCGCTCGTCGAGCTCGTCCATCTCGGCGCGGTTCGGAATCGGCGGGGCCGATGTCGACCGGACCGGAAAGCGCGTGCTCGGCGAGCGCGGCCTCGCGGTTCGCGAGGTCCGCGCTTCGCGCGGCGAGCTCCGCCTGGGTGCGGGCGAACGCCTTCTCGGCCTCGTGGAGCGCCGCGAGGCGCTCCTCGATGTGCTGGAGGCGCTCCTCGGGGGTCTCGGCTGCGCTCGCGGCACGACGTGCGAGGTCGGACTCCATCTTGAAGAGCAACGCCTCGCGCACGTCGAGGTCGCGCTCGCGCCGGCTCAGCTCGTGCGCGTGCGCCGCGAGGCCGACTTGCGCGTGCTCGACCGCGAGGTCGTCGGTCGCTCGTGGACGACCGGCGTCGCGGCGTACGCGACCGATCGCGTCTGCGAGCTCGCGCTCGCGCGCCTCTACGGCGGCGACGCGCTCGGTGAGCTCGGTGCGAAGGCGCCCGAGCTCCTGCTCGGCGGCGATCCGGATCGCCCGCAGGCGTTCCTGCTCGCCCTCGATCGAGACGGGTTCGGTCTTCTGCTTGCCGAACAGGGCCACGCGTCGATGATATGCGCGGGCCGGACGAACTCCTGCTTCGGAGACTACGCTGCGCGCTCGAGGCGCTCTTCGGCGCGAGCGCGACGCACGATCTCCTCGCGCTCCCCGAAGCGGAGTCTGGCCTTCTCGACGCGAAGCGACTGCCAGAGCTCCTGCAGGCGCGCGTCGAGGTCCTTGATCTGGCCTTGTACGGATGTGTCGAGCCCCTCGGAGAGTTGCTGCCAGAGCTCCTGGCGCTCCTCCGAGATCTGCTCGATCTGGGTATGGATCTGGTCCGGTGTCACGCTGATTCGAAACGCCGGTACCCCTTTCGGCATTCCCGTAATCGTCAGTCGTATCCGAGCTCTGCGAGGCGGTCCTCGTCGAGCCCGAAGTAGTGCGCGAGCTCGTGGAGCACGGTGATGCGAATCTCCTCGCGCAGCTCGTCGGGATCGGAAAACGACTCCTCGAGCGGGATCCGGTAGATCGAGATCGTGTCGGGCGGCAGTCCCGCCATGTCGCCGCGTTCCGGTAGCGGTACGCCGTGATAGAGGCCGAACAGGTCGGGATCGTCCGGGTTCTCGTCCTCCACGACGACCGCGACGTTCGTCAGCGCGGCGGCGAGGTTCGGCGGGAGCTCGTCGAGCGCGGCTCGGACGTGGTCGTCGAACGTCACCGGATGACGAGCGCCATGAGCGCCTTCTGCGTGTGCAGGCGGTTCTCGGCCTGCTCCCACGCAAGACAGCGCGCACCGTAGAGGACGTCGGCGCCGATCTCCTCGCCGACGTGCGCTGGGAGGCAGTGCATCGCCACCGCGTCGGCATCCGCCAGGGCGAGAGCGCGTCGTCGATCCGATAGGGCTCGAGGTCGCGGAGGCGTCGCACGCGGTCCTCGTCCTGCCCCATGCTCGACCCACACGTCGGTGTAGAGCGCGTGCGCGCCGCGGGCCGCCTCGTGCGGATCCGCGACGACGGCGACGCTGCCGCCGTTCGCGCGGGCATCGTCGCTGGCGGCCGCGACGAACTCTGCGTTCGGCTCGTATCCGGGCGGCGTCGCGGCGACGAAGTCCATGCCGAAGCGCGCGGCGATCCGCATGAGCGAGTGGCAGACGTTGTTGCCGTCGCCGACGTAGGCGATGCGCAGCCCTGCGAGGTCGCCGAACCGCTCGCGCAGCGTCATCGCGTCCGCGAGCGCCTGCAACGGGTGCGTCTCGTCGGTCAGGCCGTTGATGACCGGGATGGACGCGTGCTCGGCGAACTCCTCGACCTCCTGCTGGTCGAATGTTCGGATCATCGAGCGCGGAGAGGAAGCGCGAGAGGACGAGCGCGGTGTCCCTGAACGACTCGCCGCGGGCGAGCTGGAGCTCGGCCGCGGGGAGGAAGAGCGCCATGCCGCCGAGCTCGGCGATCGCCGACCTCGAACGCGACCCGCGTGCGCGTCGACGGCTTGTGGAAGATGAGCGCCGATCGTGCGGCCGGGAAGGACTCGAAGCTCGGGCGACGTGCCCGCTCGGCCTTCAGCTCGTCGGCGAGGTCGAGCAGCGTTGCCAACTCGTCGCGCGACCAGCCGGCGATGCGGGTGAAGCTCCGGCCCTTCAGCTCGACGGGTACGCCTGCCATTCGTGAATGCTACGGGCGCCGCTAGAGTCGGGCCATGCCTACCTTCGCTCCAAGGCTCAACGAGCAGATCGGCTACGAGTTCGGGGCGTCGCAGCAGTACATCGCCGTCGCCGTCTACTACGACTCGCAGTCCCTCCCGCAGCTCGCGGCGCACTTCTACCGCCAGGCGGTCGAGGAGCGAAACCACGCGATGATGATGGTGCAGTACCTCCTCGACGCCGACGCGGACGTCGTCACGCCGGGCATCGAGGCGCCGCAGACGGAGTTCTCGGACGCCGTGGCTCCCGTCGCGCTCGCGCTGGCGCAGGAGAAGCGCGTCACCGCAGCAGATCGTCGAGCTCGTCAAGCTCGCGCGGGACGAGGGTGAGCTCGTCGGCGAGCAGTTCCTGCACTGGTTCCTCCAGGAGCAGCGCGAGGAGGTCGCCTCGATGACGGAGCTCCTCGCGATCGTCGAGCGCGGCAAGGACAACCTGCTGACCGTCGAGGAGCACCTGAGCCGGGCCGCCGGCGGAGAGAACCCGCTCGAGGCGGGTGCGCCACCCGCCGCCGGCGGCGCGCTCTAGACGGCACGTGCACGAGATCCGGCTGCGAACGGCGCGGCGGAGCCACGTCGTCGACATCACGTCGCGAGGTACGCGACGCCGTCGCCGGCGAAGCGGCGGCTCGGCCGTCGCTCGTCTACGTGCCGCACACGACGGCCGGCGTCACGATCAACGAGCACGCCGATCCGGCCGTCGCGCGCGACTTCGAGGCCGCGCTCGAGCGGATGGTCGACGACGGCTGGCCGTGGGAGCACGTCGAGCCGGGACGAGGAGAACGCGCCGACCCACGTCCGTGCGGCGCTCGATGGGGCCGAGCGTGGTCGTCCCGCTCCGCGACGACGGCTCGCTCGCGCTCGGCACGTGGCAGGGCATCTTCTTCTGCGAGTTCGACGGGCCGCGCGACCGAACCGTCTACGTCAGCGTCCTGCAGTGATCGAGGTCGAAGGGCTCACCAAGCGGTTCGGCTCGACGCTCGCCGTCGACGATCTCTCGTTCTCGGTCGAGCCCGGGCAGGTCACGGGGTTCCTGGGGCCGAACGGCGCCGGGAAGTCGACGACGATGCGCGCGATCCTCGGCCTCGTCAAGCCGACGTCCGGGAGCACGGCCGTCCTCGGCATGCAGTACCGCGAGCTGTCGGAGCCCGTGCGGCGCGTCGGCGCGCTGCTCGAGACGTTCGACGCGCACCCGGGGCGATCGGGGCGCAACCACCTGCGCGTGCTCGCGCTCGCCGGCGGCATCCCGAGGTCGCGCGTCGACGAGGTGCTCGCGCTCGTCGACCTGCGCGAGGCCGGTCGGCGCCGGGTCAAGGGCTACTCGCTCGGGATGCGTCAGCGCCTCGGCCTGGCGGCCGCGCTGCTCGGCGACCCCGAGGTGCTCGTGCTCGACGAGCCGGCGAACGGGCTCGACCCGCAGGGGATCCGCTGGCTTCGCGACTTCCTTCGCTCGCTCGCGGGCGAGGGGCGGACGATCCTGATCTCGAGCCACGTCCTCTCCGAGGTGGCTCAGACGGTGGACGAGGTCGTGATCATCCATCGCGGGAAGCTCATCCGGCACGCCGCGATGGCCGAGGTCGAGGCGATGGCTGCCGGTTCGACGATCGTGCGCTCGCCGACGGCGGAGCGGCTTGCGCAGCTGCTCGCCGAGGCGCAGATCGACGCAACGGACCGTCGGCGACGGAGGGCTCTCGCGTCGCCGCGCCGCCCGGAGCGGGTCGGCGAGATCGCCGCCGAGCACGGGATCGTCCTGCACGAGCTGTCGGTCGAGCGCGCGTCGCTCGAGGAGGTCTTCCTCGAGCTCACCGGCGATCCCGGGGAGCGCGGCGCATGACGCGACTCTTCGCAGCCGAGCTGCTGAAGCTGCGGACGATCCGCGTCACGTGGGGCTTCGCCCTGGCCGCGATCGGGCTCTCGCGGGCTGCTCGACGGCCGGGCACATCGGCTCGCCGCCGCGAGGGCGGCCGCCTCGCGCCCGACTACCAGTTCGAGCTCGTCCTCGATCGCGGCACTCCCGGCCATCATCCTCGCGCTCCTCCTCGGGATGCTCCTGTTCACGAACGAGTTCCGTCACGGGACGATCTCGCGGACGCTGCTCGCCACGCCCCGGCGGCCGGTCCTCGTCGGCGTCAAGCTGCTCGATCGGCGCGGCGGCCGGGCTTCGGCCTGGCGCTCCTCGCCGTCGTCGACGACGGCGATCTGGCGGTCATCTGGCTCGGCGATCGTCGACGTGCCGCTCGAGCTCGGTGACGCTGCGGTGAGCGGCGTGGCGGGGTCTCGTCGCCGCGGCGCTCGATCGGGGCGCTCGGCGCCGCGGTCGGCGGCTTCGTCCACTCGCAGGTCGGCGCGCTCGTCGGCACGCTCGTCTGGCTCTTCGTCGCCGAGCCGATCGTATGGGTGCTGCTGGGCCTCGTCGATCTCGACGGCGTCGCCGACTACCTGCCGGCGCGCGACCGTGCTGGGCATCGTCGACACCGAGGGCGAGGGCCTCTCCGTACGCGGGCACCGTCGGCATGGCGGTCGTGTGGACCGCGGTGGCGACCGCTCTGGCGATCTGGCGCACCCGTAGGCGGGACATCACCTAGCCCGCACGTCTACGCTGGCTCGGATGGCCGCGCCCGTCCGGAAGGGGGAGGAGCTCGAGCTCCCCGTCGACTCGCTCGCCTACGGCGGGAACGGCGTCGCGCGCCATGAACGGGTTCGTCGTCTTCGTCCGCGGCGGGCTTCCCGGCGACCGGGTGCGCGCGCGGGTCACGAAGACGAAGCGCGGGTTCGCGGAGGCGGTCGCCGAGGCGGTGCTCGTGCCGAGCCCGGAGCGGGTGCGAGGCGCCGTGCCGCCACTTCGGCGTCTGCGGCGGCTGCCGCTTCCAGGACCTCGCCTACGACGTCCAGCTCGCCGAGAAGGAGCGGCAGGTGCGCGACGCGCTCGTCCGGATCGGGCGCTTCGCCGATCCGCCGCTCGAGCCGATCGTCCCGGCGGCGTCCGCAGTACGGCTACCGGAACAAGCTCGAGTACTCGTTCACGGCGGGCGAGGACGGCGTCGATCTCGGCTTCCATCGCGCCGGGCGCTGGGACGAGGTCATCGGCATCGAGGAGTGCCTCCTCACGACCGACGCTCGGCAACGCGATCCGGCTCGCGGTCCGCGACTGGGCGCGCGAGGAGCGGCTCGAGCGCGTACGACCAGGAGACCGGCTCGGGGTACCTCCGCCACCTCGTCGTCCGCGAGGGGCGGAACACGGGTCAGGCGCTCGTCGTGCTCGTCACCGCTCCCGGCGAGCGCTTCGAGGCCGGCTACTTCGTCGACGTCCTCCGCCGCTTCCCGGAGGTGCGCTCGATCCACTGGGCGATCAACGACACGCCGGCCGAGCAGACGAACCTCCCGACCAGGCTCCTGTGGGGTGAGGACGCGATCGAGGAGGAGATCCTCGGCCTGCGCGTTCCGGGTGCGGCCGTCGGCCTTCCTGCAGACGAACACCGAGATGGCCGAGCGCCTGTACGAGCTCGCGCGCGAGTACGCCGGGCTCACGGGAGACGAGAACGTCTTCGACCTCTACTGCGGCACGGGCACGATCGGGCTCGCCCTCGCCGGGAGCGCGCGCTCCGTGTGGGGGCTCGAGATCTCCGAGGAGGCGGTCGCCTGCGCGATCGAGAACGCCGAGCTGAACGGGATCGAGAACGCGCGCTTCTTCGCGGGCAACGTCGGGCCAGACGATCGAGGAGCTCCGCGAGGAGGCGGGGAGCCCGGACGTCGTCGTCGTCGACCCGCCTCGTGCGGGCCTCGCGGGCAAGGCGCTACGCCGTACGGGCGCGCTCGGCGCGGCGCGGATCGTCTACGTCTCCTGCAACCCGACGACGCTCGCCTCGGACCTGCAGGTCCTCCGCGACGAGTACGGCTACGAGCTCGAGCGCTGCCGCCCGGTCGACATGTTCCCGCACACGCCGCACGTCGAGTCCGTCTCCGCTGCTCAGCCGGCCTCGCTAGGCCCGGCGCGAGCGCGCCGGAGCGTCCCGCCAGAGCAGGTCCGCGTTCGGCAGGAGGAAGCCGAGGCAGATCGCCGGCAGCGCCGGGAGCCCGGCGACGCCGTCCCAGGACCACACGAGCACGAGCGTCCCGGCGAGGCAGGCAGTCATCCCGATCCACGTCGCGGCGACGCGCAGCCGGAAGCGGTCGGCGGCGGCGAGGAAGAGCGCGAAGAAGATGACGTCGGGTGGGCCGAGGTTCACGGTTGCCGTCTCGCCCGGGGTCGGGAACGCGACCGCGACCCGCTCGAAGATGCCGGGCCGCTCCTCGACGACGTACTCGGTCGGCCCGGCGGCGACCGACCAGATGTCGACCCACGGGACGAGCACCGCGACGAGCGCGATCCACCACAGCTCCTCGAAGAGCGTGAGGAAGCAGAAGCCGACGAGCGCGTAGCACGCCAGCTTGGCGACGTTCGCGGCCGAGTCGACGTCGAGCAGGGTGAGGCCGAGCGCGAGCCCGCCGGCGGCGACGGCGAGGACGAGGAGCCGCACCGCGCGCTCGCCGCGCCAGCGGGAGCGCGAGCCAGATCGCGGCGGCGAACGCCGGGAACACGACGACTGCGTGGAAGGCGACGTCGAGTCCCGAGGGGAGCCCGGGGAGGTGGCGCGCGACCGCGCCGTAGACGGCGAGGGCGAGAGGAGTCCGGCGAGCGCCGTGGCTCCGGCGCCGGCTGAGCGGATGTGACGGCTCAAGGATCATCGCGCCGCGGCCGCGAAGCGGCCGCCTTCAGGGGTGTTCGCGCGCACGGAATCCGCGCTCGCGGATTCCGGGCTTGCGCATACCTCAGTACGGCGGCTGCTCCGCCCACCAGGGGCCGAGCGCCTTGAAGGCGTTCCAGAAGGCCGTCTTCGCCGGCGCCTCGTCGAGCGCCTCGTCGACGTCCGGCGTGACGAGCGCCTGGATCGTCGGCGTGAAGCGCTGCAGCGTTCCGGCGGGATCTGCGTCGAGCCGGTCCGAGAGCGGGAACTCGAGCTCGTTCGACGAACGTCGACGCGTCGCTCGCCCATCGCGACGAGGAGCTTCGGCTGGACGATGTGGAGCTCGCGCGTCAGCCAGGCCGCCGCGTCCGCGGGGTCCTCGGTCCCGAACTTCAGGCAGTTCGTGCCGTAGACGGCGAGCGGGTCGACGTGGAGCCGCTGGAGCGACTTCAGCACGGCCTGCCCGGAGCGGCCGAAGAAGGCGACGCCCTCCTGGATCTCCGACGGCTGCGGCGAGAACTTCAGCAGCATGACGTCGGCGAGGGGATGGCCGGAGCCGACGACGGGCACGCGCAGCTCGTCGCCGGCGCGCGCGAGCTCGTCCCCGAGGTCGTTGATCTCGGAGATCGCCTTCTTCAGGTACCGCTCGTAGATCTCGTCGGTGGGCACGGCGGCGGGCACGGAGTCTGGATCCACCTTCTCGCTCAGCGAACCTTTTCCTTGACCTGGGCGACCCACTTCAGCGACTGCAGGTAGGCGAGGGACTTCGGGCGGCGCAGGATCTCGGCCGTGCGGAGCGAGAGGAGGAACTCCTCGGGGCCGTCGAACCGGCGCATCCGAACCGCGCCCGTCCCGACGCCCTGGAGGACGTGGGCGTCCGAGCCGGCGCCCTGCAGGAGTCGGTACTTGCGTGCGAAGCGGAGCGCCTCGTCGTTGAACGACTCGCGGAGGAGGCGGGCGTTGTAGACCTCGAGGACGTCGATCTCGGCGAGGTGGCGGTGGAGCGTCGCCGGGTCGGGGATCGCGTGCAGGCGGTCGAACGGGTGGGGGACGTAGACGAGCCCGCCCTGCTCGCGGATCGCCGCGAGCGTGTCGGCGAACGACATGCCGCGCGGGATCTCCTCCTCGAGGAAGAGGCCGATCACCTCGCCCTGGTTGTCGGTCTTCACCTCCTCGCCCGGGATGACGACGAGGTCGCGGTCGCTGCGCGAGCTCGACGGCCTCGAGCGCGCCGCCGAAGACGTTGTGGTCGGTGACCGCGATCCCGCCGAGCCCGATCGCCTCGGCGTGGTCGACGAGGTCCTCGGCCGGGATCGAGCAGTCGTGCGACCAGTCCGTGTGCATGTGGAGGTCGATCGTGATCCAGTCGCGGTCGGCGAGCGGGTCGACGTCCTCGCTCGCGACGCGGGCGTCGCTTGCGCGTCGAGCCGCGCGTAGACGGCGTCGAGCTCGTCCGCGACGGCGTCGAAGCTCTGCGCCTCGGCGTCGCTGCCGCGCCGCACGCCCCTGCTTCGCACGCTCGGCGGCGTCGTGGGCGAGGCGGTCGAAGGACGCGGCGACGTCGGTGACGGCATCCGCGGCCACGATCGCCGCGCCGCAGGCGGCCGCCTCGAGCGCGAGGCGCTCCTCGCCTCCCGGCGCAGGGACGAAGATCGCCGCCGGCGCCGAGGGCGTCGACGCGCTGCTGCGGGCTGCGCACCGCACGGACGTGGACGCGGCCGCGGACCGATCGCGGGATCGCGGGCCGGAACCCGAGCGGCTTCGTGTGGAGGAGCATCGCCTCCCAGCCGGGCAGGCTCGGCGAGCAGGCGCAGCACGCGCGCGTGGTCGTGGCCGTCCGGCCGGCCTCGAGCTCGACTGCGACGAGGTCCCGCTTCGGCGCGGGCGGCGAACGCGTCGATGTCGACGCCGAGCGGCACGATCCCGTACTCGCCCTCGAACCGCTCGCTCGCGGCCTCCGCGGTCGTCGGCGAGGTCGCAAGGAGCGCGTCGACGCGCGTACGCAGGCGGTCGCGTCGTGACCGGCGCGCCGGATAGCCGAGCCGGTCGACCGAGAAGAAGGTCGCAGCCGTCAGCGCGTGCGTCGAGGTGAGCGCGAGGTACGAGAGGCTCGGGAGCCCGGGCTCGAAGCCGTGCACGACGTCGAAGCGCCCCTTCGTCAGCGCGAGCCGGAGGTTCGCGCGCACGGCGACGGGGACGCCCATGTTCGTTCGACGCGAGAGCGGGATCGAGGGGCCGACGGCGATGACCTCCGCGTCGGCGCCGCGCTGGAGCGCGCGCCGACCGGCGAGCAGGTCGCGGGCGCGGGACGACGGCGCGAGGACCGTCACCTCGTGGCCGCGCGCGCGCAGCGCCTTCGCCGCCCCGTCGACGTGCGCGTTGACCTCGTGAGGCTGCGACCACGCGAACGGCGTGACGAAGCAGATGCGGAGGCTCACCGGTCGCAAGTTACAGCGCCGCGCTACGCGTGTCGGCGCACCACGGGCCGCTCGCCTGGAGCGTCCCCGCGAGCCGTCGCGGAACCGCCGTCGGTATCGGAGAAGTCGCCGCGGAGCGCGACGAGGGCGACGAGCGCGGCGGCGACGAGGATCGCCGCCGCGCCGATCCAGAAGATCCGGCGAGCCGGACCGGCGTCACGCCTTCGCGGCCGCCTTCGTCTTGGCGACCGCGTTCTTGACGATGAAGCGCTCGATGTCCTCGCGCGCCTCGTCGTCGCGGATCTGCTTCGGCGGCGACTTCATGAGGTACGCGCTCGGCGCCTCGAGCGAGCCCGAGATGCCGTTGTTCAGCGCGAGCTTCGCGAGGCGGACGGCGTCGATGACGATGCCGGCCGAGTTCGGCGAGTCCCACACCTCGAGCTTGAGCTCGACGTTGAGCGGCACGTCGCCGAACGACGAGCCCTCCATGCGGATGTACGCCCACTTGCGGTCGGTGAGCCACGGCACGTAGTCGGACGGGCCGACGTGGACGTTGTCGTCGCCGATGTCGTAGTCGAGCATCGACGTGACGGCGTTCGTCTTCGAGATCTTCTTCGACTCGAGGCGCTCGCGCTCGAGCATGTTGCAGGAAGTCGGAGTTGCCGCCGACGTTCAGCTGCATCGTCTTGTCGAGGTGGACGCCGCGGTCGCCGAAGAGCGTCGTCAGGACGCGGTGGGTGATGGTCGCGCCGACCTGCGACTTGATGTCGTCGCCGATGATCGGCACGCCGGCCTCCTCGAAGCGCTTCTGCCAGTACGGCTCGCGCGCGATGAAGACGGGCATGCAGTTCACCATCGCGACGCCGGCCTCGAGGATCTGCTCCGTGTACCACTTCGTCGCGGCCTCGGAGCCGACCGGGAGGTAGTTGACGACGACGTCGGTGCCGGTCTCCTTGAGGATCCCGACCACGTCGTCCGTCGAGCCCGGCGCCTTCTCGACGACCTGCGGCAGGTACTTGCCGATGCCGTCGTGCGTCATGCCGCGCGAGACCTTGACGCCGGTCTTCGGGACGTCCGCGAACTTGATCGTGTCGTTCGGATGCGCCCAGATCGCGTCGGCGAGGTCGACGCCGACCTTGCCCTTGACGACGTCGAACGCGGCGGTGAACTCGATGTCCGAGATGTGGTACCCGCCGAGGTCGACGTGCATGAGACCGGGGACCGCGTCCTCGGGCTTCGCGTCCTTGTAGTACTCGACTCCCTGGAGGAGCGAGTTGGCGCAGTTGCCCACGCCGATGATCGCGACGCGCACCTTGTCCTTCGCGCGCGCGCCGTTCTTCGAGCCGTTCGTGCTGGCCATGAGTTTCCTTCCCTTTCGATTGCTCTGCGCGGGACGCCGAGACCGTCGGCGAGCGCGGCGAGGATGACGTCGTTCGCGTTGGAGTCGCGACGCGACGCCTCCGCATGGATCTCGTCCTTCAGCTCCTGCGGGACGCGCAGGAGCAGGACAGGGCTGCCGCCTGCTAGCACTTTGCGGCGGCGGCCGGTGGGGGTGTAGCGGACGCCGAACTCGTCGGCGAGGATGCCGACCGCGACGTCGTTGACGTTGGAGCCGCGGCGCGCGGTCTCGCGGACGAGCGCCCCCTTCAAGGGAGCGGGCATCCTGACCAGGATGCCCGTCCTCTTCTCGAGAAGTGCTAGCAGTCAAAGTGCTAGCACTTTAGCGCATCTCGGCGCGCTATGCCCGCAATGCGCGGATGAGATCCCACTTGCCCATCTTCGAGCGCCCGCGGATGTTCCGCTTCTTCGCGAGCTCGTAGAGCTGCTCGCGCGTGCGGTCCTCGAGCGCATGACCTGCGCGACCGCCGCGCCCCCGCGCCTTGGACGCCTGCTTGCCGAGGTCGCGACGGGTCGCCTCGGGAAGATGCGCAATCGTCCGCTTGCTCTTCGCGGCGCGCTGCGCCTTCTGGATGTTGCGCTTGGCGGCTCGAACCTGCTTCGGTGGCCATTGCGTACCTCCTCGGTGTTGCCTGCTCGGTGGAGGTACCCGCCGCGGCCGATCTCGACACCTCAGGTCTGCTCGGCGAGCTCCCGCAGCTGGCGGCGGACGAAGAGCATCCGCTGGACGACCGTGATCCACGCCATCGCGGCGAGGACGTAGATCGGCCACTGGAGCAGGCCCCACGGCGCGAGCCCGAGCCCGACCGAGATGAGGACGACGCGCTCGACGCGCGAGCCGAAGCCGACGTCGCCGCGGAGGCCGAGCGCCTCCGCCTTCGCGCGCGTGTAGGAGACGAGGAACGAGCCGATCACGGCTGCGAACGTCGCGACGAGGGCGATCTCGTTGCCGTCGCGCATGAACACGAGCCCGATCGCCGTGAGCATCGCCGCCTCGCCGAGACGGTCGAAGGTCGAGTCGAGGAACGCGCCGAACACCGTCCCCTTGCTCGCCGCCCGCGCGAGCGCGCCGTCGAGGATGTCCGCGATCGAGCCGACGACGAACAGGACGCCGCCGAGCCAGAAGAAGAGCTTCTCGTTGCGCTCCTCGAAGCCGACGAGCACGGCGCCGGCGAGGCACAGCGAGACGCCGGCGAGCGTGAGCATGTCCGGGGTCAGCTTCGTCTTCGCGACCCCGCGCATCGAGCGCTGCAGGATCTCGCGAGCAGCCTGCGTGTACTCCTGCTTGACGCGGTCCAGCTGGCTGACCCGCGGCTCGGCGGGTTGCTCGTCGGTCACGCGTGCCGGAGGCGGAGCAGCCGGGTCCGGCTGAGCACGAGCCCGGTCAGCAGCGCGAGCGCGAAGCCGGCCACGACGTCGAGCCAGTAGTGGTTGCCCGTCGAGATGACCGCGAACCCGACCCAGAGCGGCCAGGCGAGCCACAGCGCCTTCGCGAGCTTCGAGCGGACGACGCCGAACATGACGATCCCGACGATGAGCGCGTCCATCGAGTGGAGGCTCGGCATCGCGGCGTACGGGTTCGACGGCGAACGCGATGAGCCCTGAGTCGTGGTTGATCGACGAGTACTGGCTGAGCGTGTCGACGAAGCCCCACTCGGGGAACATCCGCGGCGGCGCGGTCGGGACGAGGATGTAGCCGACGAGCCCGACGAGGTTGGCGATGATCAGCCAGTTCCGGAAGCCGGCGAAGCGCTCCTGGTGGCGGAAGTAGACCCAGAGCAGCGTCGCGCCGACGACTGCGAACTGCGAGAGCCAGTACGTGTACGACGTCAGCGTGACGAGGATCGTCGAGCTGTCGACGAAGCGCTGCACGGTCGGCTCGAAGAGGGCGCCGAGATGCTGCTGCGTGCGGATGCACCCACTCGCCGTTGTGGAACGCGTCCGCGACGTCGCGGTCGGCCGCGCCGCGCACGACCTGGTACGCGACGTAGAAGCCCATCCAGATGACGAACTGGAAGGCCAGATGCGCCCAGCCCCGTGGCAGGCGTCGCGTTGTCTCTTGAGCGAGCGTCGACACGGCTGATTCGATTCTAACGAGCTTGCCTGTCGAGACGTTCCCGTACGCGTCGGCCCGCAAACGGCCCTCGCGGATAAGCTGCGGTGATCGAACGGCACTTCGTGCCGACTTGAGCTGATCGTCGCGCAATTGGCAGGATCAGCGCGTGGCTGCGCGATACGGCGTGCGGGTGTGGCTCGCCCTCGTGACGGTCTACGTCGTCTGGGGCTCGACGTTCATCGCGCTCGCGATCGTCATCCGCGATCTGCCGCCGTTTCTCGCGATGTCGGTTCGGCACCTGGTCGCCGGCAGCGTCCTGCTCGCGTTCGCGCTTCCTCGAGGAGATCGCGCCGGCGACCGGATCGGCCGTCCGCAGATCGCTGCGGCGTTCATCTTCGGCGGCCTGCTCTTCGTGACCGGCCACGGGTCGCTCGCCTGGGCGCAGCAGACCGTCCCGGCCGGCGTGGCCGCCCTGCTCGTGGGGACGATCCCGATCTGGATGGCGCTCTTCGATCGCGTCGCATTCGGCAAGCGGCTTCCGGCGGCTGCATACGTGGGCATCGCGGTGGGATTCGCCGGCCTCGCGTTCCTGTTCGACCCGTTCGGCGAAGGCTCGGTCGACCGCCTCGGCGCGCTCGTCATCGTCCTCGGCGCGATGTGCTGGGCGGTCGGCTCCCTCTACTCGCGCGGTGCGCCGCTGCCGCAGCGGCCGCTCGTCTCGGCCGGTCTCGCGTCGCTGTGCGGCGGGATTCTTCTCGCCGGGTACTCGCTGATCTCGGGGGAGGTCGGCGACGCCGACTGGACGACGGACGCGCTCCTCGCCCTCGCCTACCTCATCGTCGTCGGGAGCTTCATCGGGTTCACGACATACGTGTGGCTGCTCAGGGTCGCGCCGATCTCCCTCGTCTCGACGTACGCCTACGTCAACCCGATCGTCGCGGTCGCGCTCGGCTGGCTCATCCTCGGGGAGGAGCTCACCGCGCAGATGGCCGTCGCCGGCGCCGCCGTGCTCGTCTCCGTCGCAGTGATCCTGCGCTCGGCGGCACGAGCCTCGAGCCCGGCCGCGGGCTGTTCGGCGAGCAGCGACCGATCGCAGCGGCGGCTGCGACCGAGCCGACGGCCTAGCCGCCGATGTACGACATCTCGACCTTGCGCAGCGCGCTCGTGTCCGCGGTGCGGATCTCCGAGTAGCGGTCGGCGCGCCGCGTCCAGACGGCGCGGATCGTCTCCTCGAGCTCGTCGCCGGAGCCCGAGCGGAGCAGGGCGCGGAGGTCGTGGCCGCGCACCGCGAAGAGGCAGGTGTAGAGCTTCCCGTCCGCCGAGATCCGGGCGCGCGTGCAGTCGCCGCAGAACGGCTGCGTGACCGAGGCGATGACGCCGATCTCGCCGGCGCCGTCGCAGGTAGCGGTAGCGCTCGGCGACCTCGCCGCGGTAGGCGGGCTCGAGGGGCTCGAGCGGGAACTCGGCGCCGATGGTCGAGACGATCTCGGCGGCAGGCACGACGTCGTCCAGGCGCCAGCCGTTGGTCGCGCCGACGTCCATGAACTCGATGTAGCGGACGGTATGGCCCGTTCCTCTGAAGCGGCGCGCGATGTCGAGGACGGAGCCCTCGTTCAGCCCTCGCTTGACGACGACGTTGACCTTGACCGGCAGTCCGGCCGCGGCGGCGGCGTCGATTCCCGCGAGCACGCGAGCGACGGGGAAGTCGACGTCGTTCATCGTCCGGAAGACCTCGTCGTCGAGCGAGTCGAGGCTGACGGTGATGCGCGAGAGCCCCGCGTCGGCGAGCGCCTGCGCCTTCTGCGCGAGGAGCGCGGCGTTCGTCGTCAGCGTGACGTCGAGGTCGTCGTCGATCGCTGCGAGGGCCGCGACGAGGTGCTCGAGATCGCGGCGCAGCAGCGGCTCGCCGCCCGTGATCCGGAGCTTGCGCACGCCCAGGTCGACGAAGACGCGCGCGACGCGCTCGATCTCCTCGAACGTGAGCAGCTCGCGCCGCGGCAGGAAGCGGTACTCGTGCCCGAAGACCTCCTTCGGCATGCAGTAGACGCAGCGGAAGTTGCAGCGGTCGGTGACCGAGATGCGTAGGTCGCGGACCGGCCGGCCGAGTGTGTCGACGACTCCCATCTCCGAGAGAGCGTAGAGAATCCCGCACTTGCAGCGACGCGCCCCGATCCTCGCCCTCGTCGGCGTCACCGCGATCTGGGGCGTCACGTTCGTCCAGGTTCAGGACGCGATCGCGCTGTACCCGCTGTTCGCGTTCCTCGCTGTTCGCTTCATGATCTCGAGCCTCGTTCTCGCGCCGTTCGCGTTCGGGTCGCTGCGGCGGCTGCCGCGCCGCGGGTATCGTCGTCGGGGTCGGCGTCGGCGCGCTGCTCGCCACCGCCTACGGCTTCCAGACGGCCGGTCTCGAGCACACGACGGTGGCCAGCACGGGCTTCATCACCGGCCTGTACGTCGTGTTCACGCCGCTCCTCGCCCTCGTCGCCTTCGGGACGCCCGTGCCGCGCGCGCTGTGGCTCGGCATCGGGCTCGCGGTCGTCGGCCTGCTCCTCCTCAACGGCGTTCCCGGCGGGTCGACGCTCGGGAACGCGCTCGTCCTCGCGAACGCCGTCTTCCAGGCGCTGCAGATCACCGCCATGGAGCGATACGCACCGCGCTACGACCCGCGTGCCCTGACGTTCCTGCAGATGGCGACCTCGGCGGTCGCGTTCATCGTCATCGCGCTCTCCCGCGGCGAGCTCGAGGTGCCCCACGGGTCGACGGTCTGGGGCGCACTCGTCGTCACCGGAGTCTTCGCAGGAGCCCTCGGTTACTTCATCGCGACCTGGGTGCAGGCGCGGACCACTGCCGCCCGCGCCGCGCTCGTCTTCACCCTCGAAGCCCCGTTCGCAGCACTCGCCGGCGTCCTCCTCGCCGACGAGGTGCTCGGCTGGGCAGGCTGGGTCGGCTGCGCGGTCATGATGGCCGCCATCCTCGTGGCCGAGCCGGCGGCGGCCGCGACCCTCCGTCGCTTCTCGCGCAGAGGCGCAGTGCGCCGCGTGACGCCCGATCCTGCTCGGGTCGGCGTCCGCGTTCCTGTTCGGCGCGATGACGGTGCTCGTCCGCATTGCGCTCGGGAACGGGGTGTCGCCCGTGGCCGGGACGCTGTTCACGATCTTCCCCGCCTGCCTGGTCACGGGCGTCGTCGCGGTCGCGCACGGCGAATGGAACGTTGCGAGCGCGTGGCCGTTCTTCCTCGCGGGCCTCCTCGCTCCGGGGATGGCGCAGATCCTCTTCACGTTTGCGGTTCGCGACGCGGGCGCGTCGCGCACGTCCGTGACGGTGGGGACGGCGCCGCTGTTCGCGGTCGCGACGGCGCTCGTCTTCCTCGACGAGCCGCTCGTCGCCGGGCTCGTCCTGGGTGCCGCGCTGATCGTGACCGGCGGCATCGTGCTCGCGAGCGAGCGCTCGACGCCCGCGCACTTCAAGCGGATCGGCCTCGTCTATGCGCTCATCGGGACGGCGGCGTTCGCGAGCCGCGACACGCTCGTGCGCTGGTTGATCGACGACGCCACCGACGTCGACCCGACGCTCGCCGCCTTCGTGACGATGCTGACCGGCACCGTCGTCGCCCTCGTGTTCGCGCTCGTGACGAGGACGAAGCTCACGGCGTCCGCCGCGCGCGCGTTCGTGCCCGCGGCCGTCTGCTACGGCCTCTCGTACGTCTTCCTCTTCGAGGCGTTCGCGCGCGGACGCGTCTCGGTCGTCTCGCCGATCGTCGCGACCGAGTCGTTGTGGGGCGTGACGCTCTCGTGGCTCGTCCTCCAGCGCTCGGAGCACGTCGGCCGGAGGCTCGTCGCCGGCGCCGCGCTCGTCGTCGCCGGCGGCGTGCTGATCGGGATCTACCGCTAGCCGGGCTTCTGGTCGATCGCGTCGAGCCGCTGCTCGATCCGCCCGAGCATCTCGACGAGCTCCTGGTGCCGGTCGAGGTCGTGCCCGAGGCGCCGCTGCTGGTAACCGACGAACGACGCCGTGATGACGGCGGTCGACATGGAGACCGTGGCCACGCTCGCGAACATGACGAAGACGGCGATGACCCGACCGCCGCTCGTTCCGGGAACGACGTCGCCGTATCCGATCGTGGTCACCGTGGTCGCGGCCCACCACGCCGCGTCGCCGACGCTGTCGAAGCTATTCGGGCTGAGGAGCTCGACCGCGATGGTCCCGACGGCGCCGACGATGAACATCACAGCGACGAGCAGCGGGATGATCCGGCCGGAGACGACCGCGCGATTGAGGCGCGCGAGATTCCGGTCGCTCAGGAGCCGAACAGGCATCGCGTGTGTGTTCTTCGGTCTCCGTCCGGATTCCTGCGCAGAGATCGGCTATCAATGATCTGCTACGCTGCGACTCAAGTTTTCACTATCAGACGACTCAAGACAAGGAGCACACATGGCGAAGACCATCGGCATCGACCTCGGGACGACCAACTCGTGCATGGCGGTCCTCGAGGGATCCGAGCCCACCGTCATCCCGAACGCCGAGGGCGGACGCACGACCCCGTCCGTCGTCGCCTTCGGGCGCGACGGCCAGCGGCTGGTCGGCGCTCCCGCGAAGCGCCAGCAGGTCACGAACCCGCAGAACACGATCTTCTCGATCAAGCGCTTCATGGGGCGCAAGTTCGACGAGGTCTCGGAGGAGATGAAGATCGTCCCCTACGAGGTCGACAAGGGCCCGAACGACGACGTCCGCGTGCAGGCGGACGGCAAGGAGTACGCGCCGCAGGAGATCTCGGCCATGATCCTCCAGAAGCTCAAGGCGGACGCCGAGGCGTACCTGGGCGAGCCGGTGACGGACGCCGTCATCACGGTCCCCGCGTACTTCAACAACGCGCAGCGCGAGGCGACGAAGGACGCCGGCAAGATCGCCGGGCTCAACGTCCTTCGCATCATCAACGAGCCGACGGCGGCGGCGCTCGCCTACGGGCTCGACAAGGAAGGCGCCGAGCACACGATCCTCGTCTTCGACCTCGGTGGCGGGACGTTCGACGTCTCCGTCCTCGAGCTCGGCGAGGGCGTCTACCACGTCAAGGCCACCAACGGCGACAACCACCTCGGCGGCGACAACTTCGACAAGGCGATCGTCGACTGGATGATCGCCGAGTTCAAGCGCGACCAGGGCATCGACCTGGGGCAGGACCCGATGGCGCTGCAGCGCCTCTACGAGGCGGCCGAGAAGGCGAAGATCGAGCTGTCGTCGACCATGACGACGCAGATCAACCTGCCGTTCATCACCGCGACGCCGGAAGGGCCGAAGCACCTCGACCTCCAGCTGACCCGCGCGAAGCTCGACGAGCTCACGCACGACCTCCTCGAGCGGACGGTCGCGCCGACCAAGCAGGCGCTCGCGGACGCCGGGCTCACCGCGGCCGACATCGAGCACGTCGTGCTCGTCGGCGGCATGACCCGTATGCCCGCCGTCCAGGCGAAGGTGAAGGAGCTCATCGGGAAGGACCCGCACAAGGGCGTCAATCCCGACGAGGTCGTCGCCGTGGGCGCCGCCATCCAGGCCGGCGTGCTCAAGGGCGAGGTCAAGGACGTCCTCCTGCTCGACGTCACGCCGCTGTCGCTCGGCATCGAGACCAAGGGTGGCGTGTTCACGAGGCTCATCGACCGCAACACGACCATCCCGACGCGCAAGTCGGAGACGTTCACGACGGCCGAGGACAACCAGCCGTCGGTCGAGATCCACGTCGCCCAGGGCGAGTCCGAGATGGTCTCGTTCAACAAGACCCTGGGGAAGTTCCAGCTCGTCGGCATTCCGCCGGCGCCGCGGGGGATGCCGCAGGTCGAGGTCTCGTTCGACATCGACGCGAACGGGATCATCAACGTGTCTGCGAAGGACCTCGGCACCGGGAACGAGCAGCAGATCCGAATCGAGGGCGGCTCGGGCCTCTCGGAGGACGAGGTCGACCGGATGATCAAGGATGCCGAGTCGCACGCCGGTGAGGCGCACCGGCTGCGCGAGCTCGCCGACGCGCGTAACGCCGGCGAGCAGCTCGCGTATCAGACGGAGCGCACGCTCGCAGAGCACCGCGACAAGCTCCCGGAGAGCGACGCCGCCACGATCGAGGGCCGGATCATGGAGCTCCGCCAGGCGCTCGAGGGCTCGGAACTCGCCGACATCCAGGCGAAGACCGCCGCGCTCGAGGACGCATCGCGCGGTCTCGCGGACGTGCTCTACGCCCAGGCGCAGGCCGCGCAGTCGAGCGCGCAGCCGTCGGGGAACGGCGGCGGCTCGCACGACGACGAGGTCGTCGAGGACGCCGACTACGAGGTCATCGACGAAGAGGAAGCGACGAAGTCGTGAGCGACGAGCTCACGGAAGCACAGGTCGAGGAGCCGGAGCACAGTTCTGCTGATCCCGGGGCTCCGGCTCCCGACCCCGTCGCGACACTCGAGGCGGAGCGAGACGAGTACCTCGCGCTCGCGCAGCGCGTCCAGGCGGACTTCGAGAACTACCGCAAGCGTGCCGTTCGCGATCAGGAGCGTCTCGTCGCGCATGCACACGAGCGGCTCGTGCATGAGCTGCTCCCGATCCTGGACGACCTCGAGCGGGCGCTCGGGGCGGCCGAGCAGCACGAGGAGGCCAAGCTGATCGAGGGCGTGAAGCTCGTCGAGAAGTCGCTGCGCTCGGCGTTGGCCAAGGAAGGCCTGGTCGAGATCGCGACCGACGGTCCCTTCGATCCACACGTCCACGAGGCGCTCCTCGCGCAGCCGCGCGCGGACGCGGAGCCCGGCTCGGTCCTCGAGGTCGTGCAGCGCGGCTACCGACTCGGTGACCGGGTCGTCCGTCCTGCCCGGGTGATCGTCGCCGAATGACGCGGAGCCCGTACGAGGTGCTCGGCGTCCCGAAGAACTCGACCGACGACGAGATCAAGAAGGCGTACCGGAAGCTCGCTCGCCAGTACCACCCTGACGCCAATCCCGGCGACGCGGCCGCCGAGGAGCAGTTCAAGGAGGTGCAGGGCGCGTACGACGTGCTCTCCGACCCAGAGAAGCGCAGCGCCTACGACGCGTTCGGCCAGGCAGGCGCACGCGGCGGCTTCCCCGGAGGCGCCGACATGGGCGGCATGCGCTTCGAGGAGTTCGACCTCTCGAACCTCGGCGACCTGCTCGGAGGGATGTTCGGCGGCGGCGGCCGCCGTGCCGCGAGCCGGCAGCCGATCCGCGGCAACGACCTCGAAGCGCACGTTCGCATCTCGTTCGAGGACTCGCTCAAGGGCGTGCAGGTTCGCGTTCCGGTCGAGGCCGAGACCGCGTGCTCGGTCTGTCACGGCACGGGCGCCGAGCCGGGGAGCGCCCCGGTCACGTGCCCGCAGTGCGGAGGGCGCGGCGTCGTCTCGGACTCGCAGGGCCTCTTCGCCTTCTCGCAGCCCTGTCCGCGGTGCCGGGGCAACGGCACGATCATCGAGAAGCCGTGCAGGAACTGCCGCGGCAGCGGTCGCGAGCGGACGACGAAGCGCTACTCGGTGAAGATCCCGGCAGGGTCGAAGAGCGGCACGCGGATCCGGCTCAAGGGCAAGGGCGAGGCGGGGTACAACGCCGGGCCTGCGGGCGACCTGTTCGTGGTCGTCGACGTCGAGCCCTCGTCTCTCTACGAGCGACGCGGCTCGGATCTCGTCCTCGACGTCCCGGTGACGTTCGCCGAGGCGGCACTCGGCGCCTCGGTCGAGATTCCGACGCCGGACGGCCCGGTCTCCCTGAAGGTGCCGAGCGGCACCGAGGGCGGGAAGCTCCTGCGGGTGAAGGGTCGGGGTGTCCCGCATCTGAAGGGATCAGGCCGGGGCGACCTGCTCGCGCGCGTGCAGCGTGACCGTCCCGAAGAAGCTGTCGAAGGCGGAGAAGGAAGCGCTCGAGGGCTTCCAGAAGGTGTCCCGCGAGAACCCGCGCGAGGTGTTCAGCGCATGAACGCGTCGCTGCGCACTCGCTGGACCGCGGTCGTCGTGCTGGCGAGCCTGTACGTCGGGTTCAACGTCGTCGAGCTCGCCGCCGGGGTGGGCGGATGGCCGCAGATCGTCGGGCTTCCGCTCGGCCTCGCCGTCGTCGCGTACGGCGTTGCGCGACTGCTCGGCTGGGAAGGGATCGACCGCTGATGCCCGAGCGGCCCAGGTACATGATCTCGGTCGCCGCCGACCTCGTCGGCATGCACCCTCAGACCCTGCGGATGTACGAGGCGAAGGGACTCGTGCGCCCGGGACGTACGCCGGGCGGGACGCGCCTCTACTCGGACAACGACGTCGAGCGGCTGCGGCTGATCCAGCGTCTGACGACCGAGCTGGGGTTGAACCTCGCCGGCGTCGAGCACGTCCTGCGCCTGCAGGACGAGCTCAACCGCACGCGTGCGCGCACGCAGCGGCTCGAACGCGAGCTGCGGGCCGAGATCGCCGAGGTGCACCGGTCGTACAGGCGCGAGATCGTGCTGTACCGGCCGGCGCAGCATCCGGCACCGAGGAGCTGACATGGACTTCCAGAAGCTGACACTCAAGAGCCAGGAGGCGATCGCCACCGCGCAGGAGCTCGCGCGGCGCGCGGGGAATCCGGAGCTCACGCCCGATCATCTCGCGCTGGCGCTCCTCGACCAGGAGCTGCCGCGTACCCTCGTCGACCGAGCCGGCTACGGGGCGGCGACGCTTCGCGCCGAAGCGGAGGCGCGCGTCGGACAGCTCCCGACCGTGTCCGGAGGCGGCGCGCAGCCCCAGGCGTCTGCGCGCCTCAGCCGCGTCCTCGACGCTGCGTTCGACGAGATGCGAGAGCTCGGTGACGAGTTCGTCTCGGTCGAGCACCTCCTGCTCGCGCTCGACGTCGTGCCCCGCGAGGCGCTGCTCCAGGCGCTCGAGGGCGTGCGCGGCGGTCAGAAGGTGACGTCACAGGATCCCGAGGGCTCGTACCAGGCGCTCGAGAAGTACGGCCGCGACCTGACGGCGCTCGCCGAGTCCGGGAAGCTCGACCCGGTCATCGGCCGCGACGAGGAGATCAGGCGCGTCATCCAGGTGCTCTCGCGGCGCACGAAGAACAACCCGGTTCTCATCGGCGACCCCGGCGTCGGGAAGACGGCGATCGTCGAAGGTCTCGCGCAGCGCATCGTCGCCGGCGACGTGCCCGAGGGCCTGAAGGGCAAGCGCGTATGGGCGCTCGACGTCGGCGCGCTACTCGCCGGCGCGAAGTACCGCGGCGAGTTCGAGGAGCGGCTGAAGGCGGTCCTCGCGGAGATCGAGAACGCGGCCGGCGAGATCGTCCTCTTCATCGACGAGCTGCACACGATCGTCGGCGCCGGAGCGGCCGAGGGCGCCGTCGACGCGGCCAACCTCTTGAAGCCGATGCTCGCGCGCGGGGAGCTGCGCGCGGTCGGCGCGACGACGCTCGACGAGTACCGCAAGCACATCGAGAAGGACGCCGCGCTCGAGCGCCGCTTCCAGCCGATCTTCGTCGGCCAGCCCTCCGTCGCGGACACGATCGCGATCCTTCGCGGGCTGAAGGAGCGCTACGAGGCGCACCACGGCGTCGAGATCCGCGACTCGGCGCTCGTCGCCGCGGCGGTGCTCTCGGACCGCTACATCACCGACCGCTACCTCCCCGACAAGGCGATCGACCTCGTCGACGAGTCGGCGTCGCGTCTGCGGATGGAGATCGACTCCTCGCCCGTCGAGCTCGACGAGGCCGACCGGCGCGTGCGGCAGCTCGAGATCGAGCTCGCTGCGATGGCGAACGAGGCGGAGTCGGTCACGCGAGCCGGTCGAGCGCGAGCTGGCGGACGCGAAGGCCGTGCGCGACGAGCTCGCGGCGCGCTGGTCGCGCGAGAAGGAAGCGCTGCAGCGCGTCGCGGAGATCAAGCGGCAGATCGACGAGCTGCGCATGGAGGCCGAGCGCGAGGAGCGCGCCGGCAACCTCGCGCGCGTCGCCGAGATCCGAGTACGGGATCCTCCCCGAGCTCGAGAAGGAGCTCGCCGAGCGCGAGCAGCGGACCGAGACGCCGATGGTGAAGGAGGAGGTCGACGAGGACGACATCGCCGCCGTCGTCTCCACCTGGACGGGGATCCCGGTCTCGCGGCTGCTCGAGGGCGAGGTCGAGAAGCTCATCCACATGGAGGAGCGGCTCCACCAGCGCGTCGTCGGCCAGGATCAGGCGGTCGAGGCGGTCGCGAACGCGCTCCGGCGCGCGCGCTCGGGCCTCCAGGATCCGAACCGGCCGATCGGCTCGTTCATCTTCCTCGGGCCGACCGGCGTGGGGAAGACCGAGCTCGCGCGGGCGCTCGCCGAGTTCATGTTCGACGACGAGCGCGCGATGGTGCGGCTCGACATGTCCGAGTACCAGGAGCGGCACACGGTCGCCCGGCTCGTCGGCGCTCCGCCCGGGTACGTCGGCTACGAGGAGGGCGGGCAGCTCACGGAGGCCGTGCGGCGCCGTCCGTACACCGTCGTCCTCCTCGACGAGATCGAGAAGGCGCACTCGGAGGTCTTCGACGTCCTCCTGCAGCTGCTCGACGACGGCCGCCTGACCGACGGCCAGGGCCGAACGGTGGACTTCCGCAACACCGTGGTCATCATGACCTCGAACATCCGCTCGTCGAACGAATTGCGCGACCGCTTCCGGCCAGAGTTCCTGAACCGCGTCGACGAGGTCGTCGTGTTCGAGGCGCTGACGCGCGAGCAGCTCGCGGAGATCGTCGAGCTCCAGCTCGCGCGGCTGCGGGAGCGGCTTGCGGAGCGGCGGATCTCGCTCGAGGTCACAGACGCGGCGAAGGAGCTGCTGGCGGAGGAGGGCTGGGATCCGGCGTACGGCGCGCGGCCGCTGAAGCGCGCGATCCAGCGGCTCGTCGAGAACCCGCTCGCGCTGCGAGCTCCTGGAAGGCGGCTTCGCCGAGGGCGACGACGTGCGGGTCGATGCGCACGAGGACGAGCTCGTCTTCGAGCGCGCCGAGTCCGCCGCGGCGGCCGCGGTCTAGGGAACGTCGTCGAAGAAGTCGGCGCCCTCGCTCACCGGCGGGGCGCCGTAGATGAAGAGCACGAGCTCCTCGTCGCCGGCGTTGCGGAGCTGGAGGATCGTCCCCGGCTGGACGACGAGGCGCTGCCGCGCTCGAGCACGTGGCGCTCGGGCGGCTCGCCGAGGTCGACGGTCAGCGTGCCGTCGAGCACGACGAAAACCTCCTCCTGCGCCTTGTCGGCGTGGCGCTTCCCGCGCGCGCCCGGCGGGTACCGCCAGATGTTCGCCCGCGACTGCGTCATCGAGTCCGAGAGCCGCGCGACCTCGCGTCCGCTCCCGTCGTCGCGCGGCGTCCCACTCGAGCTCGCCGGGCGAAGATCGTGAACGCCATGACGCGCAGTATCGCGCAGGCGTACGATCGGCCGGCCATGCCCGCAGCCGTCGTAGGGCGGGACGCCGAGCTCGCCGTCCTCAGAGCCTTCCTGGCCGGTGTCTCGGACGGTGCGTCCGCGCTCGTCCTCGAGGGCGAGGCGGGGATGGGGAAGACGACGCTCTGGCGCGTCGGCGTCGAGACGGCGGAGAGCGGAGGGCTCTGCGTCCTCGAGGCGCAGCCTGCGGAGAGCGAGACGGCGCTCTCGTTCTCGGGGCTCGGAGATCTCCTCGATCCGGTGCTCGACGGAGGTGCTGGCGCCGCTGCCCGCCGGCACAGCGCTCGGCACTCGCGCGCGCGCTCGTGCTCGAGGAGGTCGAAGGCCCGCCTCCGGACGCGCACGCGGTCGGGGTCGCTGTGCTCAACGCGCTTGCGCGGGCTCGCGACGACCCGTGACGTGCTCGTCGCGGTCGACGACGTGCAGTGGCTCGACGCTGCCTCCGCTGGTGCGCTCGCGTACGCGGCGCGGCGACTGGAGTCCGAGCACGTCGGGCCTGCTGCTCGCATGTCGCTCCGGGGTCGAGAGCGTGCTAGTCGGTGAGCTTCGGAGCGTTCCCCGCGAGCGGTGACCCGATCGGGTCGGCGCCGCTCGAGCCGTCTGCGCTGCACCAGCTCGTCCAGGAACACCTCGGCATCGCACTGCCTCGTCCGCTGCTGGCGGAGGTGCACCAGGCGTCCGGCGGGAATCCCTTCTATGCGCTCGAGATCGTCCGGATGCTCCAACGCTCCGACGTCTCGATCGAGGCCGGCCAGCCTCTTCCCGTGCCGGATTCCCTTCACGACCTCGTCCACGGCCGTCTGCTCGCGCTGCCGCCCGACAGCCGGGATTTCCTGGTGGCCGCGGCCGCCCACGCCCATCCGACCATCTCGATCACAGAGCAGGCGTCCGGTGTCGAGCGGAGCGTCGGTCTTGCACCGGCTTTGGAGGCGCGTATCGTCGAGACTCGACGGGGAACGGATCCGTTTCACGCACCCGTTGCTTGCAGCAGGCGCTCTCGAGACGGCGGATCCGCGACGCCGGTCCGAGGTCCACGCGAGGCTTGCCGGGCTGCTCGAGGATCCCGAGGCGAGGGCGTGGCAGCTGGCCGCGTCCGTCCACGAGCCGGACGAGAACGTCGCAACGGTCATCGAGGACGCGGCTGATCATGCGCGCAAGCGCGGAGCCCTGCGACCGGCTGCACTCCTGCTGGACCGCGCAGAGCAGCTCACACCGTCCGCGAGTCGCGACGACGCCGTGCGTCGTGCCGTCGAGGCTGCGTACCTGCACTTCGAGGCTGGTGATGCGCGGAGGGCCGAGACGAGGCTCCGCGACGTCATCGCCCCCCTCCCGCGGGGTCCAGTCCGAGCGAAGGCGCTTGCGGTCCTGGCGCGTGTTCGGCTCTATGAGCATCCCGACGAAGCGAGGGAGCTCTTCGCGCAGGTCATCGACGAGGCAGGCGACGACCTCGAAACGCTCGCGGTCGCGCACGAAGGCGTCAGTGCTTCCAGTATCTGGATGTTCGAGCGGTTCGACGAGGCGCTGGAGCACACGGGAATCGCACTCGAGCTCGCGTCTCAGCTCGGAGACGAGGCCCTGGCCGCCGATGTCCTTCTGATGCACCTCGCGGCCGAGACGCTGTTGGGTCGACCGATCGAGAAGACGATCGAGCGGGCTTCGGAGTTGCAGCGATCCGCGGAGCACCTCCGCGTCATGGATCAGCCGCTGCTCTCTCTGGCGGTGTGCTGGAGCTGGACCGACCGGCACGAGCGAGCACGTCTGACACTCGTGGGCCTCGTGCAGAGCGCGCAGGACTTGGGAGACGAGAATACGCGGCCGTGGCTTCTGTTTCTGCTCGGCGACGTCGAGCGTCTGCTGGGAAATCTCCAGACCGCACTGGGTCTCGCCCGGGAGGGGCAAGAGGCGTCGGAGCAGTCCGGTCAACCACTGTTCGCCCGGCGACATCTCGCGCTCGAGAGCCTCGTTCTCGCAGAGCTGGGCCGCGCCGACGAAGCTCGACGTGCCGCGGAGGGAGCGCGAGAGACGCGAACGGACCGCTTTGTCGGCCTCGTCACCTCGGCAGCCCTCGGCCACATCGCACTCGCGGTCGGCCTGCAGGAGGAGGCGGTGGCCGAGCTCCAGGCGAGCGTTGCGTTCCTACGGGAGCAAGGCATCGTCGAGCCTGGTGTCGCGCGTTTCGCTCCCGACCTCGTCGAAGCGCTGGTCGAACTCGGCCGGCTGGACGAGGCCGTCCGCGTGCTCGACTGGTACGAGTTGAACTCCCGACGTCTCCGGCGCATCTCGGCGCTCGCGAACTGCGCCCGCTGCCGAGGCATGCTCGCGGCACAGGACGGCGATCTCGACGCTGCGCTCGCCGCCTACGACGAGGCGCTCGGCCTTCACGCACAGGTCGATCTCCCGCTCGACCGAGGTCGTACGCTCCTCGCCCTCGGGGTGACGCAGCGACGCCTGAAGCGGCGGCGCGAGGCGCGTTCGACGCTCGATGATTCTCTTGCCGTCTTCGAGCATGTTGGTGCGGCGATCTGGGCCGACCGAGCCCGGGCCGAGCTGAAGCGCATCAGCGGGCGCGCCGCCACTCCAGGCGCGCTCACACCGGCCGAGGAGCGGGTCGCAGCGCTCGTCGCCGAGGGCAAGACGAACAGGGAGGTCGCGGCGGCGCTGTTCCTGTCGGAGCGCACGGTCGAGGGCCATCTCTCCCGCATCTTCGGAAAGCTGGGGATCCGTCACCGGACGGAGATCGCATCAGTGCTGGCGCCGACTCAAGAACAGGGGGTAGCGGGGTCAAACACGGGTGGTAGCCCCGTTTCGGCAGATCCTTCTGCGCCCTAGCCTCGGGACAGGTGGTTACGAGGGCCACCCGAGCAGAAGGAGAAGGAGAGATGACCCGGACGATCTCACTCATCATCGGAATCGCAGTCGTCGCGCTCGTCGCTGTCCCCGCCGCATTCGGCGAAGGGCGTCTGGCAGGCTCGCCGGAGCAGGACGGCGTCGCCTACTTCTACGCGAACGAGCGCGCCACGCTCGGGCAGCAGCCGGTCGCTCTCGACCGACGCACCGACGCTTTCGATCGGAGCACCGTCGTCAAGGAGAGCCCCTACGTCGCGTCCGAGCGCTCGGTTCCGGCGAGGCCCGACGTGAGCACGTACCTCGACGCGAACGAGCGCGTCGACCTCCCGACGACCCCCGTCTCCGTCCCCGTCGCCACCTCCGGTCGCGAGGTCGAGTGGCCGCAGATCGGCATCGGCTTCGGAATCGGGATCGCTCTGGCCATCGTCCTCGGGCTCACGCTCAAGGCGACGCGGCCCCGCACCCTGGCTCACTGATCCGGGTCACTCACCTCGGCCCGACCGACCGCGACCGCCCCATCCGGGGCGGTCGCGGCGTTTCCGGGGTAGCTTCCTGCGGTGGAGGGGCCGCGGCCGTACCGCAAGAGCCTGTGGCGCAGGGCGCTGAACGCGCTCGTCAGGCCGCTCGCGAAGGCAGGTCTCACCGGTCCGCGGACGCACCTCCTCACCGTTCCCGGCCGAGCGTCGGGGAAGCGATGGTCGACGCCGGTCTCGATCGTCCGAATCGGCGGCGAACGCTGGCTCGTCGCGCCCTACGGCGACCGGAACTGGGTGCAGAACGCGCGCGCAGCGGGCTGGGTCGAGCTGAGGCGCGGTCGTCGTCGCGAGCGGCTCGACGTCGAGGAGCTCGCGCCGGCGGACGCCGTTCCCGTCTTGCAGGAGTACTACCGCATCGGCCGCGTGACGCGGCCGTTCTTCGCGGTCACGCTCGAATCGTCCCGGGAGGAGTGGCTGGCGGAGGCGCCGCGCCATCCCGTCTTCCGACTCGCTCCGGACACGTCATAGGATCCGCGTATGGCGGACGTCCTGCTCGTCGCCGCGACGGAGATCGAGCTCTGCGAGCACCCCGGCCTGGCCTGCGGCGTCGGCCCGGTCGAGGCCGCCGCCGCGACCGCGCGCGAGCTGGCGTCCAACGTGCCCTCCGCGGTCGTGCACGTCGGCCTCGCCGGCGGACACGGCATCACGCCCGGGGGTCTCGTGATCGGGCGCGAGTCGTTGTACGTCGACCTCTCCGCCGAGATCCCCGTCGTCGACCGAGTCGAGCCCGACCCGGACTTGCTCGAGAAGGTGCGAGCCGCGGCGCCCGATGCTCTCGTGCTGCCCATCGGAACGAGCGCGGCGGTCGGAGGTCTCGCAGGCGGCGACCTGCGTGTCGAGGCGATGGAGGGATTCGGCGTCCTGCGGGCATGCGCGCTCGCGGGCGTCCCGGCCGTCGAGATCCGGGCCATCTCGAACGAGCTTGCCGAGAACGATCGCTCGCGGTGGCGCATCGGTCGCGCGCTCGAGGCCCTCTCGGTCGTGCTCCCCGACGTGCTCGAGGCGGCAGCGAAGTAGCCTCCTCGCCGATGGCGGCGAGGCAGAAGCGCGAGGAGCGACCGCTCCCGCCTCCGCTGCCGCCGGCGCAGCGCACCGTGGGGCAGCTCGTCGGCGAGGCCATCAAGGCGTACGGAGCGCGCTTCTGGCAGGGCCTCGCGCTCGGCATCCCGGTCGTCCTCGCCAACGGCCTCGTGTGGCGGCAATCGGCCGACGATCGCGGGCTGGTGCTCATCCCGCTGACCGCGTTCCTGATCTCGATCAGCTACGTGCTGGCCGTCGGACGCGTCAACGGCGTCTCGGTGCTCTCCCGACGCGGGGCTCTCGCCTACGTGCTGGCCGTATTGATCTTCCTCCCGGTTCCGCTCCTCGTCGCGATCTTCATCCTTCCGGGCCTGATCTGGCTCTCCCTGGTCGGCCTGGCAGTCCCGGCCGTGCTCGTCGAGGGGCTGGGCGTGCGAGCGGCCGTCGCTCGCGGGCTGGCGCTCGCCCGAGCGGACTTCATCCACGTCCTCGGCGGTCTCGCGACGCTCGCACTCGTCGTCGTCATCTCGCAGTTCAGCCTCTACTTCGTCCTCCGCGAGTACGCCGACAACACGCGGATGATCGCCGCGGCGCTGGCTGCGCTCGTCGTGTCGCCCGTCGTGTTCCTCGGAAGTGCGCTCCTCTACGTCGACCAGGTGGCTCGACTAGGCTCGCGCAAGGAGCGACGAGAGGAGTGAGATGCCGACCTACCTGATGTTGACGACGCTCACGGAGAAGGGCGTCCAGACCCTCCATGCGAATCCCGCCCGTCTCGCGGAGGTCAATCGCGACGTCGAGGAGATGGGCGCCAAGGTGCTCCACCAGTGGGCGGCACTCGGCGCGTACGACTTCGTGAACGTCGTCGAGGCGCCCGACGACATGACGATCGCGAAGGTGTCGATCGCGCTCGGCGCGCGGGGAAGCGCCAAGCTCGAATCCCTGCCCCTGATTCCGGTCGACGACTTCCTCTCCAGTCTCGAATAGCACGCAGGAGCCGCCCGCAGCGGGCCAATATCGAGCTGATCGCGCCCGCTGCGTTCATCTCGCTCGCGATCCCGCTGGTCGTCTTCTTCGCCTTCCAGCGCTACTTCGTCCAGGGCCTCCTGGCCGGGAGCGTCAAGTAGGGATCGTCAGAGCGCCGAGGAAACCGGTCTCGCGCGGGCGCACCGTGAGCGGGCTCGAGGGAAGCCCGGCTTGCGGATCGAGGTTGTACTCGCGCGGAGCGACGTCGTTCGGCGTGTCGGGATGGTTCAGGGCGGCGAGGAGCTGGATGTGTCCACGGCCGGGGCCGAGCTCCCACTGACCACCGCCGTACGCCCCGATGCCGTTCGCCTCGCAGTGGTCGTACGCGGCGAAGAGGCGCTCGACCGAGCCGAACCGTGACGGCTTGACGTTCACCGTCTTCGGCGCCCACGGCAACGATCCGATGTCCTCGACCGAGTGGATGATCGCGTCCCAAGTCACTCGGTCCTGGTGCGGCTCCAGGACGGCCATGGTCTCGTCCGTGAGCGCAGGGTCCTCGAGCCACGCATCGGGCAGCCCCTCCGCAACGCGCCGGTAGAGGTCGGGATCGGGCGGCGTGTCGACAGTGGTGCCTCGGTACTGACCCTTGAAGTCGATCGAGTCGATCGCGCCCGAGTCGGCGAGCTCCGCGACGAGCTCGTCGCTCCAGCTCGGGTTCGCGTCGAGCTTGAAGCGCAGACCGGGGTAGAGGGTGAGCCACTCGTGGAACCGCGCGGTCGAGGGTGGATCGCCGAGACCTCCCGAGACGACGAACGAAACCGCCCGCGCGTCTCGCCCCAGTGCCTCACCGAGCGAGCGTCCCGCCTGGCGGAGAGCGAGGTCGAGCGCCGCGCTCTCGAAGCTCCAGCGTCGGTAGTCGTGGTAGGCGTGCTGTGCGGGCTCGGCGTCGAAGAGTGGGAGGGTCGCGAGGTGCTCCGAGAACGCGTGCAGCGTCCACGAGCCCGCGAGCGGCAGGTCCGGCCCGCGCTCCTGGAGCCGGTCGTGCTCCTCTGCGTGGTACGTGACGTCCTCGCCGACGCCCTCCTCGCCCTCGCCCAGGAGACGTACGACCGTCGTCTTGCGGAGGAAGTCGGGTCGTGCCTGCAGCGAGAGGAGCTCGAGCTCGTAGCTCTCGACGTTCAGGGGAAGGTCGCTGACGGCGTCGTACAGGCTCACAGGCCGGCGAACGCTACCGACACCTCGCCGGCCAGCCGCGCGTTCGAGACTGCGAGAGCGCGATTCACCTCGCGTGTGCGCCCGCTCGAGCGCTCGTGGAGCCGAGAGAGCACGAACGGAGTGACGCGCTGTCCGGAGACGCCCTGGCGCGCAGCCTCCGCGACGGCCTCCTCGATCAGCTCGCCGACGTCGATGCTCTCCGGAGGAGCGTTGGTGATGAGCAGCCCGCACGCGCCGAGGCTCCAGTGCGCGGCGGCGACACGAGCCGCCATGTCGACGTCGTCCACGCGTTGGGTGACGGGCGGCCCGCCGACCGCGGTGTAGAAGAGCGGCAGCGTGTCCGTCCGGTAGCCCAGCACCGGGACGCCGAGCGTCTCGAGGTACTCCGTCGTCGCCGGGATGTCGAGGAGCGACTTCGCGCCCGAGCAGACGACGGCGACGGGCGCGGTCACGAGCGCGACGAGGTCGGCCGAGACGTCCGGCGGCGAGGGGTAGCCGCGGTGGACGCCGCCGATGCCGCCCGTCCCGAGGAAGCGGATGCCGACCAGTCGCGCGACCGCGAGGACGCCGCCCACGGTCGTAGCGCCGACGTCTCCCGCGACAGCGCATGCTGCGAGATCCCGGGGGCCGAGCTTGCGGGCGCTCGAGTCGAAACGCGCGAGCTCGTCCTCCCTGAGGCCCACACGGATCCTGCCGTCGACGACGCCGATCGTCGCCGGCGTGGCGCCTGCCTCGGCGACGGCGTGCTCCATCTCCTTTCCGACCTCGACGCCATCCGGAGCGGGGAAGCCGTGCGCCACGATGGTCGTCTCGAGGGCGACGACCGCCCGATCCTCGTCGAGCGCGGCACGAACCTCGTCCGACACGTGGAGGAGCTCGGTCACGACGCGGACGGTATCGGCATGGCGCCCAGGTGCTGGACGCAGCGGGCCGCAGCCCGAAGCGCGAGGTCGGGCCCGCCGACGATCCAACCGGCGGCGAGTGCATCTCCTGCGCCCGTCGAGTCGACGGCCTCGTCGACGGGTAGCGCCTCCCGCTCGTCGCCGTCGAAGGAGCAGCCGCGCGCGCTCCGTTTGAGGATCCATGCGGCGTCGACGAGCGACCGCCCGACGAGGCGCTCCTCGTCCTCGTTGGCGAAGACCACGTCGGGCGCCGTCGCCCGAACTGTCTCTCGGAACGCGTCCTCGCCGCTGTCCCGGATCGCGCTCCACGACGAGAGGTCGACGCTGACGCGGGCACCGTGCGCGCGTGCGAGCTCGACCGCACGTACCGCGGCGTGCCGCACCGGTTCTCGCATGAGCGCGTATCCCGAGACGTGGAAGTGGTCGCACGCGAGCCATTCCGACTCGAGGTCCTCGGCGCGCAGCTCCGTTGCCGTTCCGCGATCCGACGCCATCGACCGCTCGCCGGACGGGGACACGAGCGAGCAGATCGTTCCGTTGCGGCCGGCGACCGGGCCGACGATCTCGACTCCGAGCTCGGTCAGCCTGGTGCGCACGAGCGCTCCGGCGTCGTCGGCGCCGGTCCTGCCGACGAACCGTGCCTCGGCGCCGAGCGCGGCGGCCCACGCCGCGACGTTGGCGGCCTGTCCCCCCGGACCGACCCGGATCTCGGAGTCGACGTCACCTCCGGCGGCGATCGGACCGCCGAGGCGGACGACCACGTCCAGCGTGAGATCTCCCAGGGTGCAGACGAGCATCGCCAGGGATCGTAAGATCCGGCCATGGAAGGCGGCGAGCGGCGTCGGGGGACGCGGACGTTTCTCCTGGGAGGGCTCGTCGGCGCGTCGGCCGCGATCGCGGCAGTGAACCGTCGACGGCACGCGCAACGCCGTCGTGGCCGCCCGCGTGGGCTCGCGGCGTTCGAGAGCGCTCCGTGCTACCTCGAGCTCCTCGAGCGCGAGCGCGATCAGGGCCAGGCTTCCGCCCCGTAGGGCGCTAGCCTTCCCGCCCACTGTGCCGATCTACGAGTACCGATGCCCGAACGGCCATACGTTCGAGCTCTTCCAGAAGATGAGCGATCCGCCTGCGGAGACTTGCACGACGTGCGGCGCAGGCCCGGTCGAGAAGCTCCTCTTCCCCGTCGCCGTGCACTTCAAGGGCTCCGGGTTCTACTCGACGGACTACGGCTCCCGGAAGGCGAAGGCGAAGGACGCTGAGACGTCGACCGCGAGCGACAAGCCGACGGAGAAGCCCGCCGAGAAGTCGTCGTCGGAGGCGAAGCCGAAGCCCGCGTCGGACTAGCGCTTCGTGCAGCCGGCGCCGTACAGCGTCCCCTTGGGCGGGGGCAGGGGCGCCGACTGGCCGAGCCACATCGAGATCACGGAGACGTTGTCCTCCGAGCCGAGGAGCACCGACTCGCCGCCGAGCGAGCTCGGCTCGCCGCCGAGGCGGCAACGCAGCGAGCCCGACGAGCGGAACCGGATCCAACCGAGCTGTGCGAGCTCCCAGGCCGAGAGGTCGGTCGCGAGCGGCGCGGCGAGCTGGTCGCCCATGAACGGCAGGCGGAGGAAGGTGCCGAAGCTCGCGATCTCGTCCCCGACCGCGTCGGCCACGATCTGCTGGCGGTTGCCGCGGGTGATGTCGGAGTCGGACGGGTCGAGCTGGTTCGTGCGGATCCGCGAGTAGACGAGCGCGCGCCGCCCGTCCATGTGTTGCGGCCCCTTCTTGAAGCGCCACCCCTCCCAGCTGCGACAGCGCGCGGGCTTGTATGGGCAGTCGAACGGCTTCGAGAGGATCGGCTTGGGGACGTTCACCTCGATGCCGCCGACCGCGTCGATCAAGTCCTCGAACCCGTCGAAGTCGACGACGATGGCGTGGTCGATCGGAAGGCCGGTGAGCGCCTTGACAGTCGCCAGTGTCAGCGCCGGCCCACCGATCTGGTTCGCGGCGTTGATCTTCGAGGAGCCGTAGCCCGGGATCTCGACGCGGAGATCTCGCGGGATCGACAGGTACGAGATGCGGTGTGTCCCCGGGTCGAGGTGGAGCAGCATGAGCGAGTCCGAGCGGTTCGCGTCCGCACGAGCACGCCCCCGTCCGCGACCGCCGTCCGTTCCGATCACGAGCACGGTCGTGGGCTCCGACAGGATCGAACGGTCACGCTTCGCGAGCTGCGCCTTGGCGTTCCGTGGCAGCCGTGCGTTCGCCTTGTCGACGCCGCTCGCGAAGGATCGGTAGCCGAGGATCCCCCAGAGCAAGGCCACAACGAGGAGTCCGACGACCGCGAGCACACCCCAGAGCCACCAGCGACGCCGCTTCGGGGCTCCCGGCGCGCTCGCGGGCTGCGTCGTGGGGCGCGCCTGACTCCGGAGTGGGACCTTGCCCTTCTTGCGGCCGCCGCGATACAGCCGGTAGGGCTTCGTTCCCTCGGCCATGCGGGGCGTTATGGTAGCCCCCGCCGTGGTGGCTCCCGTTGTCTCGACGAGTCGCTGATGCCGCTCGCGATCTGCGCCACGCCGATCGGGAACCTCGACGACGTCACGCTGCGCGTGCTCGAGGAGCTTCGTTCGGCCGACGTCGTCCTGTGCGAGGACACGCGACGCACGCGCGTGCTGCTCGACCGGCACGGGATCCGTGCCGAGCTCGTGAGCTACCACCGGCACAACGAGGCCGCACGTACGCGCCAGGTCCTCGAGCGCCTGCGCGCGGGTGATCGGGTCGCCCTCGTCTCGGATGCGGGGTTACCGGGCGTGAACGATCCGGGCGCTCGTCTGATCGCGGCCGCGGTGGCCGAGGGGGTCGACCTCACCGTTCTTCCCGGCGCGTCCGCGGTCGAGACCGCGCTCGTCGCGAGCGGGCTCGCCGCCGACCGGTTCCAGTTCGTCGGGTACCTCCCGCGGCGGGCGGGTGGGTTGCGTTCTCTCGCAGACGAGCTTCGTCGCTGGGAAGGAGCGGTCGTCGCCTTCGAGTCTCCGCGCCGCCTGCCCGCGTCGCTAGCTGTGCTCGCGGAGGAGCTGCCGGGGCGACCTGCCGCGGTGTGCCGAGAGCTCACGAAGCGCTTCGAGGAGGTAAGGCGGGGCTCCCTCGAGTCGCTCGCCGCGCGATTTGCCGAGCCGCCGCGTGGGGAGATCACACTCGTCCTCGGGCCGGGAGCAGCGCAGCCTTCGCAGGGGGACGAGGACGCGGCTCGGGCCGCCGTCGCCGAGCTCGTCGACGCCGGAGCGGGGCGGCGCGCGGCGGCCGAGGTCGTCTCGCGCCTGACCGGGACGCCCAGGAACACGCTCTACCGCGGGTCTCTGTAACAAGTGGGTCACACTGCGTTGCCGCCTGGGCGAGCTCGCGGTACCGTCGTCGTCATGTTCGCTCGAAGGACAACGCGAGCGGCCGGGAGGTGGACGATGTGCCTCGGCGTCGTCCTCAGCGCGGCACTCGTCGCCGACGCGCCTGCGTGGGCATGGTCATGGCCGGCCGACGGCGCTGTCCTGCGCGGGTTCTCCGTCGGCGCCGACACGTACGCCGCAGGTCAGCACCGCGGCGTCGACATCGCCCTCGACGCCGCGCCGGCGGTGCGCGCACCGGTCGCGGGCAAGGTCACCTTCGCGGGGCAGGTCCCCACCAACGGGCTCACAGTCACGATTGCGCTCGGCGACACCAAGGTGTCGTTGACGCACCTCGGTGCGCTGCGCGTGCGGAGTGGCGCCACCGTCTCGGAAGGGGACGTCCTCGCCGACGCCGGCCCGACCGGCGACGCCGAGCACGCTGTCCCGTACGTCCATCTCGGTGTCCGCGTCGGCTCGAGCGAGACCTACGTCGACCCGCTCACGCTCCTTCCGTCTCGCGGCGCCCCCTTCCCTCCCTCGGCGCCCGAGACGCCGCCCGCACTACCGTCTGATCCCGAGCCTGCGCCTCCGACGTCGGCGAGCCCGCCGAATCCGGTGCCAACGCCAGCGCCGCCGGAGTCGCCATCCGCGCCGGTCTCCGAGTCGCCCGCGGCTGTGGCCGCAAGCTTCGACGCGCCTGGCTCCGGTGGCGGCATCGAGATCGGCTCGGCGACCGTGGCCTCGCCCACGCGGAAGCAGGCGATGTCGGAGCGCCCGTCGGTGGCCGCTGCGGCACGGTCGGCCGGTCCGAATGACAGCCGCGAGACGGCGTCGACCCCTCGTGTGCGCCCGGTCGACGGACGAACGGTGTCCTCGGTCGCGCGTGTCGCGTCCGCCGCCGGGCCACCGCGACCGCGGACGGCGCTCTCAAGCGTCGGTGAAGCCGCGACCCGTCCGACGGATGCCGTGCGCGGCGACTGGAGCGTCTCGATGCCCGCGGCCGCGAGGCCGACCTCCGATCTGCGATGGATCGCGGTTGGTGCGCTCCTTGTCGCGCTGGGTGGTGCCGGCCTCGGAGCGGCACGGATCGTTCGAAACGGACTCCTTATGATTGGCGCCCGTGAGCGGGCCGGAGAAGCGGAGGAAGATTCTGGTCGCAGTGGCGTGGCCGTACGCGAGTGGCCTGCGGCACATCGGCCATGTCGCGGGCTTCGGCGTCCCGTCCGACACCTTCGCCCGTTATCACCGGCTTCGCGGAAACGACGTCCTCATGGTCAGCGGGACGGACGAGCACGGCACGCCGGTCATGGTCGCGGCCGACGCGGCAGGCGAGTCGCCGCGTGAGACTGCGGACCGCTTCAACACCTTCATCCGCGAGGACCTCAAGGCCCTCGGACTGTCGTACGACCTCTTCAGCCGGACGACGACGAAGAACCACTACAGCGTCACGCAGGACTTGTTCCGAACGCTCTACGCGAAGGGCTTCGTCGTCGAGCGAGAGACGCTCGGCGCGTTCTCCGCCACCACGGGCCACACGCTCCCCGACCGCTACATCGAGGGCACGTGCCCGATCTGCGGCTTCCCGAATGCGCGCGGCGATCAGTGCGACAACTGCGGGAACCAGCTCGACCCGACCGACCTGATCGAGCCGCGTTCGCGGATCGACGGTACGCCTCCGGTCTTCCGTGAGACGAAGCACCTCTTCCTCGACCTCCCGGCGTTCAAGGACGAGCTCACACGCTGGATCTCCGGGCAGACGGGCTGGAGGCAGAACGTGCGGCGGTTCTCGCTGAACTTCGTGCAGGAGCTCAAGCCGCGCCCGATCACGCGCGATCTCGACTGGGGCGTCCCGATTCCCGTCGAGGGGTACGAGGATCGCGACGACAAGCGGATCTACGTCTGGTTCGACGCCGTGATCGGGTATCTCTCGGCGTCGATCGAGTGGGCGCAGAACCGCGGGACGCCGGACGCGTGGCGCGAGTGGTGGCAGAACCCGGCGGCGGAGCACACGTACTTCATGGGGAAGGACAACATCGTCTTCCACACGGTGATCTGGCCGAGCATGCTCCTCGGCTACGGAGAGGGCGGCGACTACGGCGCAGGTCGAGGGGGGCTGAACCTCCCGGACAACGTCGCCTCGAGCGAGTTCCTCACGATGGAGGGGAAGAAGTTCAGCGCGAGCCGCGGCGTCCAGATCCTCGTCCGCGACTTCCTGAGCCGCTACGACCCGGACGCGCTGCGCTACTTCCTCACGATCGCCGGCCCCGAGACCCAGGACACGGACTTCACGTGGTCGGAGTTCGTCCGCCGCAACAACGACGAGCTCGTCGCGACGTGGGGCAACCTCGTCAACCGGACACTGCAGAGCGCCTTCAAGAACTTCGGCGAGGTCCCGACGCCGGACGCGCTGACAGCCGAGGACGAGGCGCTGCTGCGCGAGGTCGACGCAGGGCTTCGAGTCCGTCGGATCCCTGATCGAGGCTGCTCGGTTCCGCAACGCGCTGCAGGAGACGATGCGGCTCGCCGGGCTCGGGAACCAGTACATGGCCGAGCAGGCTCCCTGGGCGAAGCTCGAGGCGGAGCGCGAGCGCGCGGGGACGATCCTCTACGTCGCGCTGCGCGCGATCGACAGCCTCAAGGTGCTGCTCGCTCCGTTCCTGCCGTTCTCCGCGCAGCGGCTGCACGAGCTGCTCGGATACGAGGACGTGATCGCCGGCGAGCTCGAGTTCCGCACCGTCGAGGAGGACGGCGCCGAGCACGTCGTGCTCACGGGCGACTACGAGCTGTGGTCGGGTCGCTGGGAGCCGAGCGAGCTCGCTCCGGGGCAGGCGCTTCGGGAGCCCGCTCCGCTCTTCGCCAAGCTCGATTCCGAGCGCGTCGTCGCCGAGGAGCTCGAGCGGATGGAGGCCGCGACCACCGCGTGACCGACGCGCACGCGCACCTCGACGCGTGCGACGAGCCTGCCGGACACGCTCGTCGAGCGCGCGCGCGACGCCGGGGTCACGCGCATCGTCACGATCGGGACCGGAATCGACTCGAGCCGCGCCGCGCTCGACGATCGCCGACCGCCATCGAGGGGTATACGCCGCGCTCGGCATCGACCCGCATCAGGCTGCCGAGCCCGAGGCGGGTCGGATCGACGAGCTGCGCGAGCTCCTGCAGCATCCCAAGGCGGTCGCCGTCGGGGAGACGGGCCTCGACACGGTGCGGCGATTCGCGACGCGCGAGCAGCAGCGCAGACTC
The DNA here is from genome assembly GCA_963805135.1 of uncultured Gaiellaceae bacterium. Taxonomy (GTDB): domain Bacteria; phylum Actinomycetota; class Thermoleophilia; order Gaiellales; family Gaiellaceae; genus GMQP-bins7. The sequence goes on from CAWDSX010000012.1 coordinate 52,974, forward strand.
TTCGATGCGCACCTCGCGCTCGCCGACGAGCTCGGCTTCCCGTCGTGATCCACAACCGCGAGGCGGACGAGGAGACGGCCGCCGCGCTCGCGCCGTTCGGGGGAACGGTGGTCCTCCACTGCTTCTCGTCGCCTGGGCTGGTCTCGGTCGCGGTCGAGCGCGGGTACTACGTCTCGTTCGCCGGAAACGCGACGTATCCGAGCGCGGCGCACTTGCGCGAGGCCGTCGGCTCGGTTCCCGTGGACCGGATCCTCGTCGAGACCGACAGCCCCTACCTTGCTCCGCAGCCGGTTCGTGGACGGCCGAACGAGCCCGCCAACGTCGTGCACACGGTCCGTGCGCTCGCGGAGGCGCGCGGCGAGGGCTCCGCGGAGCTCGCTGCCCGGACGCATGCGAACGCCGCGGCCGCGTTCGGGCTGCGCGTGACCGTCGAGCCCGAAGAGGGCGCTCGGCCAGCACTTCCTCGTCGACGAGAACATCCTCGGCGTCATCGGGCGAATGAGCGGCCTCGACGCGTCCGACGTCGTCGTCGAGGTCGGCCCCGGGCTCGGAGTGCTCACGCGCTATCTTGCCGACGCGTGAGCGTCGTCCACGCGATCGAGCTCGATCGCTCGCTCGAGCCCGCGCTGCGCGAGCGCTGGACGGGCGTCACGAACGTCCGGCTGCGTGCTGGGACGACGCGCTCGACGTCGACGATCGCCGCGCTGCGACCGCAGCCGAACAAGCTCGTCGCGAACCTGCCCTACAACGTCGCCACGCCGCTCGTCGTCGAGACGCTCGAGCATGCGCCGTCGCTCGAGCAGTGGTGCGTCATGGTTCAGCGGGAGGTCGCGGACCGCTTCTTCGCCGAGCCGCGCACGAAGGCATACGGGGCGGTGTCCGTCCTCGTGCAGCTCTCGGCGCGCAAGACCGGCTTCCATCCCGTCGCGCCGACGGTGTTCCGCCCACCGCCGCGCGTCGAGTCGGCGCTCGTCGCGTTCGAGCGCCAGCCGATCGCCGCGATCGCGGACGTCCGAGCCGTCGTCGAGGCCGCGTTCGCGCACCGGCGGAAGACCGCCGCCAACGCGCTCGCCCAGACGGGCTCGCGACGCGAGACGCGTCGAGGAAGCGCTCGCGGCGCTCGGGCGGCCGCCGAACGCGCGTGCGGAGGAGCTCGAGCCCAGGAGTTCGTCGGCTCGCGGAGGCGCTGCGATGAGCGCTGCGGCGGCCTTCGCGAAGATCAACCTCGCGCTCGTCGTCGGGGCGTCCGCGAGGACGGCAAGCACGAGGTCGTCACGGTGCTGCAGCGGATCGATCTCCACGACACGATCACGGTCGACCCTGCCGACGAGCTCGTCGTCGACGGGTTCGCCGAGGACACGATCGTCCGCGGGCGCTCGAGACACTCGCGACGGCGGCCGGAGGCGAGCCGCGCTGGCGCGTCCACATCGAGAAGCGGATCCCGGTCGCCGCAGGTCTCGGCGGCGGGAGCAGCGATGCCGCGACGGCGCTCGCGCTCGCGAACGCGACGCTGGAGGAGCCGCTCGACAGCGAGAGCTTCAAGATCGCCGCGCGCATCGGCGCGGACGTCCCGTTCTTCCTGCAGCCGGGGCCGCAGCTGGCACGGGCGACGGGACGGAGCTCGAGGCGCTCGACCTGCCGACCGGGTACGCGGTCGTTCTCGTCGTTCCGCACGGCGCGAACGAAGGACTCGACGCGGCGCCGTCTACGCCGAGTTCGACGCGCGCCGCGGGCGCGGACGGGTTCGGAGATCGCGCCGCCGCGCTCGCCGCGGCGCTCGTCTCGGTGCGCACGCGCACGCGACCTCGCCGCGCTCCCTCCCAACGACCTCGCCTCGTCTCCGCTCGCGAGCGAGCTCGAGAACGCCGGAGCGTTCCGCGCCGACGTCTCGGGCGCGGGGCCGACCGTCTACGGGCTGTTCGAGGACCACGACTGCGGCCGTGCAGGCTGCCGCGTCGCTCTCGAGCGCCGGCCGGACGTTCGTGACGCGGCCCGCCGAGGCCGGCGATCTACGCGTGAGTGGCAAGATGGCCCCGCTGTTGGGGCGTGGCCAAGTGGTAAGGCAACGGGTTTTGGTCCCGTGATCCCAGGTTCGAATCCTGGCGCCCCAGCCTCCGTGGCGGCGAACGGTGAGAGGACGCTCGGAGCCGTCGTGATGGCGGCCGGCCTCGGCACGCGCATGCGCTCGGACGTTCCGAAGCACCTGCACCCGATCCTCGGCCGGCGGATGGTCGACTGGGTGCTCACGTCGTCGAAGGGGCTCGGCGTCGGACCGATCGTCGTCGTCGCGGCGCCGACGACCGCCGCCGCGTTCGACGGGATGGACGTCGCAGTCCAGGAGGAGCCGCGCGGGACGGGCGACGCCGTACGCTGCGCTCGGGGTGCGCTCGAAGGTCGCGCCGACGACGTCCTCGTGCTCTCCGGAGACACGCCGCTCCTGACCACGGGCCTCCTCCGAGACCTCGTCGACACGCATCGCCGCGAGGAGGCGGTGGCGACCGTGCTCTCGTTCGAGCCGGACGACCCCAAGCAGTACGGGCGCGTCCTGCGGTCGGCGGACGGGACGCTGGCCGCGATCGTCGAGCATCGCGACGCGACGGACGAGCAGCGCGCGGTGCGCGAGGTCAACTCGTCGATCTACGTGTTCCGAGCAGATAGGTTGTGGCCGGTGCTCGACCGGCTCAAGCCGCACAACGCGCAGGGCGAGCTCTACCTGACCGACTCGGTCGGCATCCTCGCAGCGGAGGGCGAACGAGTCGCGGTGCACAAGGGAGGCGATCCAGTGGAGACGGAGGGTGTGAACACACGAGTGGAGCTGGCTGCAGCCGCGGCGGTGCTGCGCGATCGGATCAACGAGGCGCACATGCTCGCGGGCGTGACGATCGTCGATCCCGCGAGCACGTGGATCGACGCCGAGGCGACGCTCGAGCCCGATGCGGTGATCCATCCGTTCACGGTCATCCGCGGCTCGTCGAGATCGCCGCCCGCGCCGAGGTCGGACCTCACGCCGTCGTCGTCGACTCGACGATCGGCGAGGACGCGCTCGTCGGGCCGTTCTGTTACCTGCGCCCGGGAACGGTCCTCGAGGCCGGCGCGAAGGCCGGAACGTTCGTCGAGCTCAAGAACTCCGTCATCGGGGAACGCACCAAGGTGCCGCATCTCACGTACCTCGGGGACGCCGACGTCGGGCCGGACTCGAACATCGCTGCCGGCAACATCACGGCCAACCAGGAGCACACGCGCGTGAAGGAGCGGACGACGATCGGGAGCAACGTCAGGACGGGGGTCGACAATACGTTCGTCGCCCCCGTGTCGATCGGCGACGACGCATGGATTGCAGCCGGCTCCGTGATCACGGAGGATGTACCAGCGGGCGCCCTGGCGATCGCCCGGGCGAAGCAGGTGAACAAGGAAGGGCGCGGTGGAAAGCGGGACGATTGAGCAGACGCTGCCCGGGCTGGAGGGAATGACGCCTCAGCCCGAGCTCGAGGTCGGGCGCGCGATCGCGCTCGCGCCGCAGAAGCGGCTCATGCTGTTCACGGGCCGCTCCAACCCCGACCTCGCGCAGCGCATCGCCGAGCAGCTCGACATCGAGCTCGGGCACGTGAAGCTCAAGACGTTCGCGAACGGCGAGACCTACTGCCGCTACGAGGAGTCCATCCGCGGCGCGGACATGTTCATCGTCCAGTCGGCCTGCGACCCCGTCGACCGGAACCTCATGGAGCTGCTGATCATGATCAACGCGGCGCGGCTCGCCTCCGCGAAGCGGATCACGGCGGTCATCCCCTGGTACTTCTACGCGCGGCAGGACAAGAAGTCGCGCCCGCGCGAGCCGATCAGCGCGCGACTCGTCGCCGACATGCTGCAGTCGGCGGGCGCCGACCGCGTGCTCACCATGGACCTGCACGCGGGCCAGGTGCAGGGCTTCTTCCACATCCCGGTCGACCACATGACCGCGATCCCGCTCTTCGCGCAGTACGTGCGCGACCTCAAGCTCAAGGAGCCGATCGCCGCGGTTTCGCCGGACACCGGTCGGACGAAGCTCGCGGGCAAGTTCGCCGAGATGATCGGGGGCGACCTCGTCGTCCTGAACAAGGAGCGGCCGGAGCAGCAGGTCGCTCGCGTCACCACCGTGATCGGCGACGTCGAGGGGAAGATCGTCGTGATGACCGACGACATCATCGACACCGCCGGAACGCTCGTCGCCGGGGCGGCCGCCCTCCGCGAGACGGGAGCGGTCGAGGTCTACGCCTGCGCGACGCACGGCCTCTTCAACGGCCCGGCGCTCGAGCGAATCGCCGAGAGTGAGATCGACAGGCTGATCGTCACGGACACCGTCGCGATCGATCCGCTTGCGAAGCCGGACAACGTCGAGGTGTTGACCGTCGCCGGCATCCTGGCCGACACGATCCGCAACGTCTTCGCGGACGACTCGGTCTCGGCGATCTTCGCCGGCGAAAACCAGCTGTTCTAGAGACGCCGCTCAACCATGCGGGTTTGCGGCGAATCTGCAAACCGCTTGCTACCGCGCGAGCAGCACGCCGACGAGTTCGGCTGCCTGCACGTCGCTCGTCCCATTGACTGCTGACCGGGAGCCTGAGACGATGCGCCTGGCGCAGGCGTCGCCCGAACGGAGCGGAAGGATGCAGCACGTGCGCAGCTATCTCGTGGCGCTGGCGCGAGCGGCTACGCGTCTACCTTCCGCGGCACCCACTGAGAGCAGGGAGCCCGTTCTTCGGGGGGTCAGGACGTGAAACGGCTGCTCACGCTTGCTATCGCCTTCCTCGTGGTTGCCGCACCAACTGCATCAGGCACGGGCACAGGCACGAACGTCAAGGTGATAATCACGCGCGGCGGGTGTGTCGTATCGCTGCGAGCGATCCAGTCGGGAGCTGCGGTTTCTTCCGGATCGCGAACCGGACAGGTAGGCCCGCGGTGTTCTCGGCCGCGGGCAAGCGGACGAGCGTCGCGCCGGGGCGCCAGGGCCGACTTGCGGTGAAGCTTTCGCGCGGGTCGCCTCGCCTACTCCTGCACGGTCGCCGGACGCAAGATTGGCAGTGGGTTCGTCCGTGTGCAGGCGGCACCGCAGCCTGCAACCGAGCATCGGATCGGCGTTCGTGAGGTACGGGATTTTGGCGAACTCTACGACCGCGCTACGAGAGCGAAGTTCCTTCCGCGCGGAAGCAACTACATCAGACTGGTACCGCAGAGAAACGTGTCGGGAGAGACGCAGTTTTACCACTCGACCTTCAACGTCGGCCGCTATGACAGCGGCAGGGCGGAAGCTGCACTGGATCGGATGGCCACTGACGGGTACAACGTCGTTCGCGTCTTCATAAGCGAGATTTGTGTCGACGAATGCGCCGGTGACCCACGCTCAGGATTACTGCGTACCGCGTACATAGCGAATCTGGTCGACTTCCTTCGCAGAGCGAAGGACGACGGAGTCTTCGTGCTTGTGACCAACGACTGGCTCCCGCCCAACACGACGTACGGCAACGATCTGGACGGCGTCCGCCAGGAATGGTTCGACGACGTCAACCTTCTCTTTCTGAGCCCGCAGGGGATCGTCGCTCAAAGACACTTGTGGACTGGACCTGGTCAAGGCACTCCTTCGCCAACACGCCCCGATGGACGCGATCTTCGCCTATGAGCTCTGGAACAAGGGCAACGTCCTCTCGGACAAAGCACCCTTCAGCCTCACCGCAGGACGCGTGACCGCAGCGAACGGCCTCACCTACGACATGGCGAGCGCAAGCGATCGCAAACGCATCATCGACGACGGCTTCGTGTTCCTGATCGACCAGGTTCGCGCGTCAATCCGCGCGATCGATCCGACAGCTCTCGTAACGATGGGCTTCTTCCACGACACGGAGCCAAATCCCGCGCGGCGCGGCGACAACCGCCTCGTCCGGACGTGTGCGATCGAACGGTCGACCGCCGACTTCGTCGACATCCATCCTTACGCCGATGACGAGCTGACGTTTCCGCAGTTCATGCAGAACTACGGCATCGACGGACCCGTGACAAAGCCAATCATCATGGGCGAGTTCGGAGGATCCAAGCGCACGTATCGCTCTGCGACTCAAGCGGCCGAGGCACTCGTCTCCTGGCAGCGGCAGTCGTGTGCGTACGGCATCGACGGCGGCTGCTCTGGACCTGGGATACCACCGAGCAGCCCGATCTGTGGAACGCACTGGACGCAGGTGGAACGATCGAACAAGCGCTGTCGACGAAGAGGCCTGACCCCTGCGGGTAGCGCACGGTTGCCTGGACCACGGGTGCCCGCTCCCAAGCCGCCGCTGCGATCGGGAAGACCTCATCGTGGGGGGCGAGCTCCTAGACAGCTGCATAGATGTCTGTCGGCGCGTTACCGAGCACGACCAACGAGGGCACTCGATCGATTATTGGCGGCGCAATCGGCTCGACCGCGCCGCCTATAGTCGCTATCCCCGACGGGCTCGGCATGAGTCGTCGTACAGCGGCCAGTGCGTTTTCGTCTAGTCGCTCGCTGCGACCCGCTCCGCGCTCGTCGACACCTATGGCGATGGAGACACTGCCAGGGCTCGCGATCGATCGCACTCCCAGCGGTCTGCAAACCAACGGGACGAATCAGCACGGACGCGACGAGGCACCAGAGGGCCAGGCGTCTCGGTTGCCCCGATTGCACCCAGGGCAACAACGTGCGACTGTTCAGAGGCCGTCACACGGGAAGGCAGCGTGAGTTCCCTGCAGACGCTGCTGATGATGTTCAGAAACGGAGGTAGGGATGAACTCAAAGAGCATGTCGGGTTGGATCGGCTTCGCCGCGATCATGTTGCTGATCGTCGGCGGGATCGACTTCGTTCAGGGTCTGATCGCCGTGTTCGAGGACGATTACTACGTACCCACTGCGTCCGGCTTCCTCGTCTTCGACCTGACGGGCTGGGGCTGGACGATGATGATATGGGGGGCGCTACTCGTTCTCGGAGGCCTCGCGTTGGGAGCCGGGCAGAGCTGGGCACGCTGGTTCGCGATCGTCGTCGTAAGCCTGAACTTCATCGCGCAGCTCGGCTTTCTCGGCAACACGCAGAACACCCTCTGGTCACTGACAGGGATAGCCCTGAGCATCATCGTGCTCTACGCGCTGACTGCGCGCTGGAGCGAGAGCCAAGCAGAGGTCACCACCGTCCGCTAGACGGGCGCTCCTGGATTGGGCCGTCGCGCCAGCGTGGTGCGCGACGGCCTCTGCGTGTGCGTAGCAGTCAATCCGAGTGCCTCCGGAGTAGTCGCTCGTCGTCTCGCCCATTATTCGCCGCCTGTTCGGGCCAATTCCAGCTCTAGCTCGTCGCGAGGGCGGGAGCGCCAAGACGGGCTCCGGTCCTCTTCGTGGGTTCGGGGTACCCGTCCGGAAGTGAACGAGCGCGCACGCGCCGAGAAGCCCGCCTCCAATGTGACACCTCGCCCTTGAGCGTTCGGATGCGGGCTCCTCGTCGAGTGGAGAGGCCGCGGTCTTCAGGGTTGCGACCTCGCCTCTTCTCGATCACGACGCTACGCCCGGATCGCAGCCGCGGCGTCAGGAGGAACTACGGATCCGTGGCCCGAGTCGAGCCGCGTGCCCGGGTTCGCGCTCGTCCCCCGACCCGCGCCGGAGATAGGACGCGAGCCAGGATGAGCGCGGATTGCCCAGCCGCGCTCTCACCACCCGCGAGTGCTGCGACGCCAGTCGGTCAGCTCGCGGGCGGTGGCTTCGTTCGCCGCGCCTTGAGGGCAACGTCGCGCCGAGTGCGCTCGGCCGGTGACAACTTCGCCTCAACCGCCGCGTGCTGGCGCGCCCACTCGTCTCGCTCGGCCATCGTCATCGCACGGATCACCAGCTCACCTCCCGCGACCTGCGCGCTGATGTAGTCGAGCTTCTTCCGGCGGGCCACCGCCGCTCTCTCTCGGGGCGTCAACCTCACGTTCACCGAGCAAGGATCGTCCAGCTCGTGGCCAGCACGCATCGGGGGAAGCACTGAGACGCCGGGTTGCCAGGTTGTGCCCGGGCCCTCCACTGCCGGCACCCGGTTCCCAGCGTTCTGACAATCTGCCCGGCCGAGGTTCGACCGCCCGGACAACGGGTATGTGTCGGGGAGTCAGTTCAGGCGCGACGCTGGAGGGTCGGCCCACCGGACGAGAACGACCGTGGGGGCGCACACGTCTTTCGGGGTCGGCGGAGAGGCGTCGCGCCTGTCCCCCACCACCGAGACGACGAGCTGCCGGTCGTCGCTACAATCCGCCGCCGTGTCCGGAGACAGGCTGAAGCTCGAAGTGCGCGAGCGCGAGGATCTCGGCTCGCGCCGCACCCGCCGTCTGCGTTCGCAGGGACTGGTGCCCGGCGTCCTGTACGGGAAGGGTCACGCACGCGCGATCGTCATTCCGGAGCGCGAGCTCCGCGCTGCGATGACCGGCCCCTCGGGATTGCACGCGATCCTCGACGTCGTCATCGAGGGCCAGCAGACCGTGCACCCGTCGATCCTGGCCGAGTACCAGCAGGATCCGATCCGCGGCACGATCTCGCACATCGACCTGCGCGAGGTGCGCCTCGATCAGCCGATCCAGGCGACCGTGACCATCCAGCTCGTCGGGGAGGCCGTCGGCGTCAAGTCCGGGGGGATGATCTCGCTCGTCACGCGCGAGGTCCACGTCGAGGCGTTGCCCAGCGACGTTCCGGAGCACATCGACGTCGACGTCACGAACATGGAGGTCGGCGACGTCCTCCGGCTCGCCGACGTCCGGGCGATCGACAACGTGACGCTCCTCGACGATCCGCAGGAGACCGTCATCGCGACGGTGTCGGTCCCGCGCGGCTTCGCCGAGCTCGAAGAGGCCGAGGCGGCAGAGGCCGAGGCGGCCCTGGCCGAGGAGGGCGAGGAGGGCGAGGAGGGCGAGGCGGAGGCCGCCGACACGGCCGACGAGAGCTCCGAGCCCGAGGAGTAGTCGTGCGTCTCTTCCGTCGAGGCGAATCGGCCTCGACGCTCGACCTGCTGGTCGCGGGTCTCGGGAATCCGGGGCCGCGCCACGCACGGGACCGGCACAACGTCGGCTGGATGGTCGTCGACGAGCTCGCGCGCCGGCACGACGCGTCGTTCAAGTCGAAGTTCAACGGTCGTCTCGCCGACGTTCGGATCGACGGCCATCGCGTCGCTCTGCTCAGGCCGGAGACGTACATGAACGAGTCCGGTCGCTCGATCTCGGCGGCGATGCGTTTCTACAAGGCGCCTATCGACGCGGTGCTCGTGATCCACGACGACGTCGACCTCGAGTTCGGCCGCCTTCAGGCGCGCGCAGGAGGCGGTCTGGCGGGCCATAACGGGCTGCGCTCGATCTCGCAGGCGCTCGGCGACCCGGGCTTCCTGCGGCTGCGAACGGGCGTCGGGCGCCCTGGTCGCGGTGACCCGCGCGACGTCGCCGACTTCGTGCTCGCGCCGTTCGACCTGCACGAGGACGCAGAAGCACTCGTCACGCGTGCCGGCGACGCGGTCGAGTCCGTCGTCGTCGAGGGTCTCGAGGAGACGCAGCGGCGCTTCAACGAGCGCTAGGCCGACGGCTACGATCACCCCGCGGGACGCGTATCCCGCCAGCTGCATGGACCCAGTCGCCTCACCGCTCGCCGGCCTCGTCGACGCGCTCTCCTCGAGCGAGCGCTTCCGCGCGTTCGCCGACGACTTCCCGACGAACGCGCGCGTCTCGGAGCCGGCGCTCCCGCTCCTCCTCGCGACGCTCCACAGCGAGCTCGAGGGGCCGCTCGTCTGCCTCCTCGCAGAGGACGAGGAGGCGCGCGACGTCGCCGAGGCGGTCGGATGGTACGTCGATCCCGGCCGGGTCGCACTCCTTCCGAGCCGCGGCGTGCATGCCGGGTCGGGTCTCGAGCCTCCCGCGCACCTCGTCGGCGAGCGGGCGCGAGCCCTCGACGTCCTCGCACGCGGTGGGCTCGTGTGCGTGTCCGCCCGCGCGCTCGCGGAAGGGATTCCGCCGGAGCAGGATCGGCCCGACGTCGTCGTGCTCTCGCAGGCGCGCGGCGCCGGGCTCGACGAGCTCGTCGAGTCGCTCGCCCTCGCCGGCTACGAGCGTGTCGAGCGGGTGGAGGAGCGCGGCCAGATCGCCGTGCGCGGCGGCCTCGTCGACGTCTTTCCGAGCACGGGACGCGAGCCGCTCCGTATCGAGTTCTTCGGGGACGAGCTCGAGCAGATCCGGGCGTTCTCGCCGTTCACGCAGCGCGCGCTGCACGCAATCGACGAAGCAACCATCTACCCCGCCCGCGAGCGTGCACACGTCGATCCGGAACTCGCCGTGCTCGACGACGTGAGCGACGACCTCGTCCCTCTGCTCGACCGCGTGCCCGACGTCGTCTGGCAGGTCGACGACGTCTCTCGTGTCTGGGAGGAGGAGGGCCTCGCCGCGCCGGACGTCATGGGTGCCGCGCGCCTCGATGCCCTGCCGCGCTCGCAGCAGCACGTGTTCGAGGCGCAGCGTCCCGCGATTGCGGCGCGCGGCCTTGCCGAGGCCGAGAACGAGCTCACGAGCATGGTGCGCCAGGGTCGACGCGTGCTCGTGACGTTCCCGCACCAGGGTGAGGCGTTGCGGACACAGCGGCTCTTGCGGAAGGTCGAGGCCGACGTCGTCGACCGCGTCGAGGAGCTCGCCGCCGACCCGTCGCTCGCCTTCGTCGTCAGCCCCGCCCGCAGAGGGTTCGTCTGGCGCGACCTCGGAATCGCACTGCTGCCGGACGCGCAGGTCTTCCGCAAGCGCCCGCCGCGCGCCGATGCGCGTCTCGGTCGCGCGCTGCAGTCCTTCGCCGACCTCCGCGTCGGCGACTACGTCGTGCACGAGGACCACGGCGTGGGGCGTCTCCTCGGGTTCGAGACGAAGGACGTCGCCGGCGTCACCCGCGACTACCTCTTCCTCGCCTTCAAGGGCGAGGACCGGCTCTACGTCCCGCACGAGCAGATCGCGAAGGTCTCGCGCTACATCGGGGCCGACGCGAAGGCGCCGACGCTCTCGAAGCTCGGCGGCAAGGCCTGGCAGAACCTCAAGAGCCGGGCGCGCGCGTCCGTGCGAGAGCTCGCGGGCGAGCTCCTCGCCCTCTACGCCCAGCGACGGCAGGCGCCGGGGCACGCGCTCGACCTCAGGGACGACTGGTTCGAGCGGCTCGAGACGTCGTTCCCGTATCGCGAGACCGACGACCAGCTGCAGGCGATCGAGGCGGTCAAGGAGGACCTCGAAGCCGACCGGCCGATGGATCGCCTCGTCTGCGGCGACGTCGGCTTCGGCAAGACGGAGGTGGCCGTTCGGGCTGCGTTCGGGGTGGCGCTCAACGGCCGGCAGACGCTCGTCCTCTGCCCGACGACGATCCTGGCGGAGCAGCACTGGAACACGTTCAAGGAGCGGTATCGCGACTTTCCCGTGCGGGTGGACATGGTCTCGCGCTTCCGAAGCCGCGCCGACCAGAAGCGGATCCTGACGGACTTCCAGGACGGCAAGGTGGACGTCCTCGTCGGAACGCACCGCATCCTGTCGCGCGACGTCATCCCGAAGAACCTCGGGCTCGTCGTCCTCGACGAGGAGCAGCGGTTCGGCGTTGCGCAGAAGGAGCTCCTGCGCTCGCTCCGCCTCGAGGTCGACGTCCTCGCGCTGTCCGCCACGCCGATCCCGCGGACCCTGCACATGTCGCTGTCGGGCCTCCGCGACATCTCGATCATCGAGACGCCGCCGTCGGGACGCCGTCCGGTCCGAACCACGGTCGGCGAGTACGACGAGGAGCTCATCAAGATGGCCCTCGAGCGCGAGCAGGCACGCGGAGGGCAGGCCTTCTACCTCCACAACCGGGTCGAGTCGATCGACGAGGTCCAGCAGAAGCTCGAGGAGCTGTGCCCCGGCCTGCGCTTCCTCGTTGCCCACGGACAGATGTCGGAGAAGGAGCTCGAGGAGCGCATGCACGCATTCCTGGCCGGCGACGCGGACGTCCTCGTCTCGACGACGATCATCGAGTCGGGCATCGACATCCCGCAGGCGAATACGCTCGTCGTCGAGCGCGCCGACGCGCTCGGACTGGCGCAGCTGTACCAGATCCGCGGCCGAGTGGGCCGCTCGGACGTGCTCGCGTACGCGTACCTCTTCTACCCGGACTCCTCCGAGCTGACCCCGGAGGCGCGCGCTCGCCTGTCGACGCTGGCGGACCACACCGAGCTCGGTTCGGGCTTCCAGATCGCGATGCGCGACCTCGAGATCCGGGGCGCAGGCGACCTGCTCGGCCCCGAGCAGTCGGGCCACGTCGCCGCGCTCGGATTCGAGCTCTACGTCGAGATGCTCGACGAGGCGGTCGCGGAGCTCACGGGGCGCAGGCGGATGGCTGTCCGGCCGGTGCGGGTGGACGCGCGCGTGGACGCGTTCGTGCCGGCGTCGTACGTCGCCGCCGAGGCGCTCAAGATCGACCTTCACCGGCGCATCGCACTGGCCGAGGACGAGGACGAGCTTCGCGAGCTCGTCTCGGCGACCGAGGATCGCTACGGCCCGCTCCCAGAGCCGGTCGAGAACCTGTTCGCGATCCAGGAGGCAAAGCTGAAGCTCGCCCGTCTCGGAGCGGACTACCTCGTGTATCGAGGCGGGCGTGTGACCGTGGGGCCGCTCGCGCTCGGCTCGGTCGAAGTGAGGGCGCTCGTGGCCGTCGCACCGACCCTCGTGTATTCGACCCAGAAGCGAGAGGTTTCACTGCGCGTCGACTCGCTCAGGGACGCACTCGAGCTGCCCGATGCTATCGTCCAGGCCCGCGTGGCCGCTTAGATGCGGCCTTTCTCGTGGGTCGGCCGTCATGACGCCCCAGCTTCTGAACAACCCTGAACCTGTGCCTAACACCGCCTCGGCTATAAGGGACGAGCTCCGATGACCTCCGCTCGCGCCCTCATCGCCCTGCTCGTCGCCGCCCTCGCGCTCGTCGCGACGGCGTGCGGTGGCGGGTCCGACAGCGTCCCGGCGGGCGCGGTCGCCGTCGTCAACGGCACCGAGATCTCGAAGTCTGAGCTCGACGAGTACATGGAGCTCTCGAAGAACGGCTACGAGCGTACGAACCAGGCGTTCCCGAAGGCGGGGACGCCCGAGTACCAGAGCGTTCAGGCGCGCAACCTCGCTCTACCTGGTCGAGCTCGTGCAGCTCCAGCAGGCGGCCGAGAAGCTCGGCGTGAAGGTCACGGACGCGGACGTCGACAAGCTGGAGAACGAGACGATCAAGAGCAAGTTCGACGGTGACCGCACGGAGTACGAGAAGGCGCTCAAGAACGCCGGGTACACGAGCGAGCAGTACCGCAAGACGGCGTACACGTACTCCGTCCTCTCGTCCAAGGTCTTCGACGCAATCACGAAGGACGTCGAGGTGACCGATCAGGACATCCTCGAGTTCTACGCAGCGAACCAGTCGCAGTACGGAACCCCCGAGACGCGCGACGTCCGCCAGATCCTCATCGCCGAGAAGAAGAAGGACGGCAGCGTCGACTTCGCTGCCAGCAAGGCGAAGGCCGACGAGGTGCACTCGGAGCTCGAGGGCGGTGCCGACTTCGCCACGCTCGCGAAGCAGTTCTCGGCGGATCCCGGAAGCGCGAAGGTCGGCGGCAAGCTGACGATCACGCGCGGCCAGACACTGCCCGAGTTCGACAAGACGGCGTTCGACCTCGCGACGCACGAGCTCTCGAAGCCCGTCAAGACGACCTACGGCTACTACATCATCGAGCCCTTTTCCGATACGAAGAAGGCGACGGTCCAGCCGTTCGACAAGGTCAAGCCTGCGATCAAGACCACCCTCCTGCAGCAGAAGCGCAACGAGGCGGCCCAGGCGTGGGTCGAGGACCAGAAGAAGGACTACGAGGGCAAGGTCAGCTACGCCGCCGGATACGAGCCGGCGGCCGTGCCCGAGGCTCCGACCGAGACCCAGTAGGGTCTCTTCGATGCCGCTGGCCGAGGCGCTTCTCGACCTCCAGGACCTCACCCGGCACCTCCGCCGGGAGTGTCCATGGGATCGCGAGCAGACGGAACGGACGATCGTCCCGCACACCGTCGAGGAGGCGTACGAGGTCGCGGATGCCGCGCTCGCGGCCGACGCACGGGCGTTGCACGGCGAGCTGGGCGACCTACTCTTCCAGGTCTACTTCCTGTCGCTGCTGCTCGAGGAGCGTGGTGAGGGCGACCTCGAGTCCGTCGCCCGCGACGTGCACGCGAAGCTCGTCCGGCGCCATCCGCACGTGTTCGGCGATGCGGACGCGAGCACGCCGGGACGGGTCCGCGAGCGCTGGGAGGCGCTGAAGACCGAGCAGGAAGGGCGCGAGGGGATCTTCCACGACGTTCCGGAGGCGCTTCCCGCCCTGCTGCAGGCGCGCAAGGTGCAACGGCGAGCGGCGGCCGTCGGGTACGACTGGCCGCGACCTGACAGGCCCGCTCGCGAAGGTCCGCGAGGAGCTCGAGGAGCTCGAGGAGGCAGCGACGCACGCGGGAACGCCGGCGCCCGAGACGGAACCGGACGCGGCGGTCGCGCACGAGGTCGGCGATCTCCTCTTCACGGTCGTCAACGTCGCGAGGCGGCTCAACGTCGATCCCGAGCTTGCGCTGCGCGCGACGACGCGGCGCTTCACGAGCCGGGTGGAGGTCGCGGCCGACCTCGCGGCCGCCGCCGGCGCCGACTGGCGCGCGCTCGACCTCGACGCCCAGGACGCCTACTACGAGCGCGCGAAGGAGTCGCTCGCGTGAGCACTCTCCTTCGGTGCGCGGTCACGGGGGACACCATGTTTCCCCCGTGTCCCCCCTTCTTTCAGAGTGCATGGGGAACCTCCCGGTTCCCCAGGCCCCTCGACGCTCACGAGCGGGGGTCTCACTCGTGAGCGCGATCGCGCGGGTCCACGCACGCCAGCTTCTCGACTCGCGCGGGAACCCGACGCTCGAGGTTGACGTCTCGCTCGCGTCGGGCGCGTTCGGACGCGCAGCTGTCCCCTCGGGCGCCTCGACCGGAGAGCACGAGGCCGTCGAGCTGCGTGACGGCGATCCGTCGACGTACCTCGGAAAGGGCGTGCTCGGGGCGGTCGCGAACGTGAATGGAGAGATCGCGGCAGCGGTCGTCGGTCTCGACGCGAGCGACCAGCGCACGCTCGACACGGTCCTGATCGAGCTCGACGGGACGCCCACGAAGAGCCGTCTTGGCGCGAACGCCATCCTCGGCTGCTCGCTCGCTGCCGCGAAAGCAGCCGCGGCAGACGCTGGACTTCCGCTCTTCCGCTGGCTCGGCGGAGATGCCGCTCGCACGCTGCCCGTTCCCCTCATGAATGTGATCAACGGCGGCGTACACGCCGACAACCGCCTCGACCTGCAGGAGTTCATGCTCGTGCCGGCCGGGGCCGAGACCTTCTCGGACGCGCTTCGCGTCGGCGTGGAGGTCTACCAGCGGTTGAAGGCTGTCCTCCGCGAGCGCGGTCTGTCGACGGCCGTCGGGGACGAGGGTGGCTTTGCGCCGGACCTCGAGTCGACGGAGAGCGCGATCGAGGTGATCCTCGAGGCGGCCGAGCGCGCCGGGCACCGCCAGCGCGTGGCGATCGCGCTCGACCCGGCGGCGAGCGAGGTATTCCGCGACGGCGCCTACCACCTGCCGGGCGAGGGGCGCACGCTCGCGTCGGCCGAGATGGTCGAGTTCTACCGAACGCTCGCCGACCGCTTCCCCGTCGTCTCGATCGAGGACGGCCTCGACGAGAACGCGTGGGACGACTGGCGCGCGCTCACCGGGGCGATCGGAGACAGTGTGCAGCTCGTCGGCGACGATCTGTTCGTGACGAACGTCGACTTCCTCCGGCGCGGCATCGACGAGGAAGTGGCGAACGCGATTCTCGTGAAGGTGAACCAGATCGGGACGCTCACGGAGTCGCTCGACGTCGTCGAGCTTGCGCGCGGCGCCGGTTATGCGACGGTCATCTCTCACCGCTCGGGCGAGACAGAGGACACGACGATCGCCGATCTGGCGGTCGCCGTGAACGCCGGTCAGATCAAGACCGGAGCGCCGTCGCGCACCGATCGGGTCGCAAAGTACAACCAGCTTCTCCGCATCGAGGAAGAGCTCGGCGACGCGGCGACGTATCCAGGCTGGTCCGCCTTCAGGTCGCACCGCTAGCCTGCCCCGCGTGCCGTCTCTGGATCGCAGGACGAAGATCGTCGCCACGATCGGCCCCGCGTCGAGCGACGAGCGGACGCTCGCCGCGCTCGTCGAGGCGGGCATGGACGGTGTCCGGCTGAACTTCTCGCATGGCACGCATGCCGACCACGCGCAAAGCGCCAGGCGCGCGCGGGCGGTCCAGGCAGAGGCCGGGCGACCGCTCGCGCTGATCGCCGATCTCCAGGGACCGAAGATCCGGATCGGCGACCTCGAGGACGCGGTGGAGCTCCAGGTGGGCGACACCGTCGTCGTCGCGGGCGAGGACCAGTGCGGCAAGGACGATCTCCCCGTCGCGCCGGACGTTCTCGCCGCCGTCCTCGAGGCGGGAGACGAGATCCTCATCGACGACGGCCATGTGCGGCTCCGTGTCGAGCGGATGGAGAGCGCGAAGGCGGTGTGCGAGGTCGTGACGGGCGGTCTGGTCGAGTCGCACAAGGGCGTGAACGTTCCGGGGGTGCCGCTGCCCGTCCCGTCCATGACCGAAAAGGATCTCGCCGACCTCGAGTTCGCGCTCTCGATCGGCGTCGACTACGTGGCCCTCTCGTTCGTGCGCTCGCACACCGACGTCGCGGCGCTCAAGTCGAGAATCGAGGAGGCTGGCTCGCCGGCGTGGGTGATCGCGAAGATCGAGCTGAAGGAGGCGGTCGTCCAGCTCGAGTCGATCCTCGACGTGGCCGACTCGGTGATGATCGCGCGCGGCGACCTCGGTGTCGAGATCGGCGCGGCGGAGGTCCCGCTCTTGCAGAAGCAGATCATCCTGGGCGCGCTCGAGCGCGGAAAGCCCGCGATCACTGCGACGCAGATGCTCGAGACGATGATCCACCGTCCCGAGCCGACGCGGGCGGAGGCGTCCGACGTCGCCAACGCCGTCCTCGACGGCACCTCGGCGTTGATGCTCTCGGCCGAGACCGCTGTCGGTGAGTATCCGATCGAGGCCGTCGACACCATGGCGCGCATCGCGTGCGCGGTGGAGCCGAGCCTCGGGTACCGGCATCAGCTCCCGTCGGCGCACGAGGAGCCAACGGTCGGCCGGGCAATGTCGAATGCCGCGTGTGACCTCGCCGAGGCTCTCGGTGCGAGGGCGATCCTCGTGCCGACGTTCACCGGCCGCACCGCCTCAGCAGTCGCACGCCTCAGGCCTAGGAGGCCGGTGGTCGCGTTGACTCACGTCGCCGCATCGCTTCAGCACATGGCGATCGAGTGGGGGGTCACACCGGTCGAGATTCCCGAGGTAACGGATGTGGAGGAGCTCTGGCAGCTCTCCATCTCGGCCGCCCGCGACGCGGGCGTCGTCGCGCCGGGTGACCGCGTCGTCCTCACTGCGGGCACCGCCGTGAACATCCCCGGCTCCACCAACGTCATCAAGGTCGACGTGGCCTGACGGCAGGGGTCACGGCGCGCGCGACGAACGTGGCGTCGTGGCAGGGAGGGCCAAGGCCAAGGCGTCCGCGAAGCGGCGAGCTGCACGTGTGCGGATCGGTCGCCGCCGGCTGCGGCTGCTGTGGGCAGTCGCGATCCTGGGGATCGCGGTGTACCTCTACTACCGGCCGATCTCGTCCTATCTCGAGACGCGGAACGACCTGACCGCGAGTCGCGCTGACGTCGAGTCGCTCCGCCTGGTCAAGGCCGAGCTCGAGCTTCGTCTCGTCAACTCGACCAGTGTCGACTCGATCGAGCGGGAGGCCCGCCGCATCGGCTACGTGAGGCCGGGGGAGCGGCTCTTCGTCGTGAAAGGAATCCCAGCCTGGCGCATGGCCCGCGGCTCCGGGCGGGACAGCCGCCCCTAGTCTTCGGGCATGGACGATCGCGAGATCGTCGCCCGCCAGCTGGGTCGTCCTCCGCGTGCGTTCGCCCGCGTCGTCGCCCGCTGCCCGTACGGGCTCCCCGCGGTCACCGAGCAGGCGCCGTACGACTCCCAGGGTGCGCCGTTCCCGACCACCTACTACGTCACGTGTCCTCACCTCGTCTCGGCGATCGCGCGGATCGAGGCCGCCGGGGGCGTCGAGCGGTGGAGCGACGCGGTCGCGAGCGACGAGAGGCTCGCCGACTCGCTCGCCGGGGCGACCGTCGAGCAGCAGCGTGTCCGCCGTGAGCTCGCGGGCGACGCACGCGGCTCGGATGGAGAGGCGTCGCTCGACCTGGGGATCGGCGGCTCACGCGCGCCCGAGCACCTGAAGTGCCTTCACGCACACGCCGCCTTCGCGCTCGCCCGGCCGGGATACGAGCTCGGCGACCTCATCCTGGCGGAGGTCGTCGACCCGTGGCCGGCGGATCGGTGCTGCTCCGAGAGCCTCCGCGACGTCGTCTAGTGTCCGCGCTCGTGCCGGCCGACGTCGCGAGCACCCGGCTCGAGTGGGAGCGCGCCTACCGCGACCTCGAGGAGGTCGCGCGCGACCCCGCGGCCGCGGACGGCGTTCGCGGCCAGCTCGAGGCCGTGACCGCCGAGCTCCGTCGACGAGTCGGGGGCACGTTCACCATGGGAGAGCTCGTCGCCGAGTACGCGCTCGCAGACGTGTGGGCACGCCACGTGCTCGCCGAGCAGGGCCTCGCCGGCTGGCTGCGCACCCTGACGCTCGTCGAAGGGGCCGCGTTCCACCTCTATGCCCGAGGTGCGATCGACTACCTCCCGTGACGATGCTCGAGCCACCACGCCGTCCGGCCCGTGCTCGGCGACGTCGCCGGGACACGATCGGCCGCGTCGTGCTCGTCGTCGTGGGGCTGGCACTCGCGTTCCTGTTCGGGATCGCGTTCGCCAGGACGCTCGACGACCGGCCCGGGTCGAGCGGCACGGAGACCATCGTCCGCACGCTGACGCCGCTTCCTCAAGGCGCACCGGGTCGAACGGTGACGGTGACCGTCACCGCGACGAGGCCGTAGCGCGCTAGAGCTCTTCCGACGCCTCGAGCAGGCCGGCGAGGATGATTCCGACGGCGCACGCGAGGCTGACCCAGATCCCGAGGCCGCGGCTCGCGAAGAAGAAGCTGTCCGGTATCGAGATCACGCGCACGAGGACGAGGATGGTCGCGATCGAGCCGATGCCGATCGCGACGAGGCTCTCGGGCACCGACGCCGGCATGCCGACCCCGACCTCGCGGAGGACGACGACGAGGACGGCGGCGAGCCCGAGGAAGAGCACCACCTTGCCGATCGTGCCCGTGTGCCAGCCGATGACGGACACCGTCGTGCCGTTGCCCTCGCCCGAGTACCAGCCGGTCAGTGCCGACATCGCGAGCAGGACGCCGAAGAGGAACGTGAGCCGCCCGCCCATGCCGGAGAGCTCTCCGGGACCGGGAAACGACATGCGACTACGTCCTCTCGGGCCGTCCATCGCGGGAAGCATATGACCTCGTCACGACGGGACAGGCTTCACGCGGTGGAATCTCGTTCCTAGAATTCCTCCGTGGCCCAACCGGCACCCTCGCTCCCGGAGCGGAGCCTCGTCGACGACGAGCCCCCGCTCGACCCCGACGCGATCTCGCGGTCGTACCTGCACCACCGCGCGCGGCGGGCGGCGCGGGCCAAGCTGCATCGCCAGAAGCGCTGGGCGGGCGTTCGCTTCTGGCTCGTCGTCCTGCTCGTCCTCGTCGTCACGGTCGTGCTCGCGGCGCGGACGCTCGGCGAGATCGAACGCGTCTTCGGCATCTAGGCATGACCGGAGCCGACTCCGGGGAGACTCCCGGGAGCTTCGCGCTCGGCGCGCTCGTCTTCGGTGCCGGTATCGGCGCGCTCGCAACCGAGATCACCGCGTCGAGGCTGCTCGCGCCGTACTTCGGGTCGTCCACGATCGTCTGGGCGAATCTCATCGGGATCGTCCTCGCTGCGCTGGCGCTCGGCTACTGGCTCGGCGGACGGCTCGCCGACCGTCGACCCGATCCGCGTCTGCTGGGTGCGATCGTGCTCGGCGCCGGCGTCTTCGTCGCGGTGATCCCGTTCGCGGCGAAGCCGTTCCTCGACTTCACGGTCGAGGGGCTCGACACCGCGTCTGCCGGCGCGGTGATCGGGAGCTTCCTCGCGGTCCTGCTTCTGTGCGCGCCGCCGGTCGTGCTGCTCGGAATGGTGTCGCCGTTCGCGATTCGTCTCGCCGTCTCCTCGATCGCCACCGCGGGCGCGGTCGCGGGCCGCCTGTACGCGCTCTCGACCGCCGGATCGCTGGTCGGGACGTTCCTGCCGGCGCTCGTCCTGATCCCTGCGATCGGGACCCAGCGAACGTTCCTCGTGGTCGCGGTACTCCTGGCTGCATCGTCGTGCTTCCTCCTCGGAACGCGCTACCTGCTCGCGCCGGCACTCCTCGCCGCGTTGCTGCTGGTCCCACCCGGAGCGATCAAGGGGGAGGAAGGCCTCATCCACGAGGAGACGTCGTACTACCAGTACATCGGGGTCGTCGAGCGCCCCGACGGGCGGCGCCTGCTCCACCTGAACGAAGGAGTCGCGGTTCACTCGATGTGGCGACCCGACTCGGTCCTGACGGGCGGCGTCTGGGACGCGTTCCTCGCTCTCCCGCCGCTCGTCGGGCGTCCGCTCGAGCGGGTGGCGATCCTCGGGAACGCCGCCGGAACATCCGCCCGCGCGCTCGGCGTCTACTACCCGGACGCGAACGTCGACGGCGTCGAGCTCGACCCCGCGGTGAGCCGCGTCGGCCGCAGGTACTTCGGAATGGGTGAGAACCCGCGCCTGACCGTGCACGACGCCGATGCCCGGCCGTTCCTCCGTTCGACGGACGAGCGCTACGACCTGATCGTCGTCGATGCTTACCGGCAGCCCTACGTGCCCTTCTACCTCGCGACCCGCGAGTTCTTCCGACTCGTCCGCGACCACCTGCGGCCGGGCGGCGTCGTCGCCTTGAACGTCGCGGCCGTGCCCGACGACAAGCGGCTGGTCGAGGCGGTGGGAGGGACGCTGGCGGCCGACTTCCCCCAGGTCCTCGAGTGGCCTGCGCTCCGCTTCAACACGATCGTCCTCGGGCTTCACGGAGCCTCTCTCCATGTCGGAGCTGCGGCGACGGCTCGAATCGGGCCCTGCTGAGCTCGCCTCCCTGCGCGCCTTGCTCGCCCGCCACGCTCGCCCGGTCGCGGTCGCGAACCGGCCGTGGACCGACGACCGCGCGCCCGTCGAGTGGCTGACCGACCGGATGATCGTGTCGTACGCGGCCGAAGGCGGGAAGCTCGAGGAGGACTACCTCCCGACGAGGCCGAGGCCGTGATCCCGCTCGATCGACGAGGGGCGGGTCCGCTCCGTATCGGCCACCGCGGGGCCGCGGCGCTCGCGCCCGAGAACACGCTCGCGTCGTTCCGCGCGGCCGTCGAAGCGGGCGTCGATCTCGTCGAGTTCGACGTGATCCGGCACCGCGGGCGGCTCGTGGTTGCCCACGACCCTGCGCACGTCGGGCCCGACACGCCGACCCTCGACGAGGCGCTGCGCTTCTTCGTGGACGAGGCGCCCGGGATCGGCGCCCACCTCGATCTCAAGCTGACGAAATGCGAGGAGGAGGTCGTGGCTGCGCTGCACCGACACGGGCTTGTGGGACGGAGCTTCGTGAGCTCGTACTACCTTTCGACTGCGCGCGCGATCGCGGCGCACGACGGCGACGTGCGGACGGGCCTCACGATCCCGCGCCGGCTCTTCCGTATCTCCGAGGAGGGTCGCAGCGCTCCTCTCGCACGTGTCGGCCTGCGCCTGCTCCGGTGGGTCACGCCCGTTCCTCGTCCGCCCTCTGCTCGCGCTGACGCGAGCCACTGACCTCGTCGCCCACCACTCGTTGATCACGTCTGGCTGCGTCCGCGCCGCCCACGCGCGAGGTGCGGCCGTCGTCACCTGGACCGTCGACGATCCGGATCGTCTCGCCCGGGTCGAGCGGGCCGGCGTGGATGCAGTGGTGACGAACGACCCCGGCATATTCCGGCCTGGGACCGTGTCTACACTTCCGGCGTGAAAGCGTCGGCTCGCACGCTGATCGCAGGTCTTCTCGCGGCCTGTGCTCTCATCGGATTTGCAGCAGCTTTCGGGCTGTCCGGAAGCGCCGGCGCCGGAACGGCACAGACGACCGACCCGCCGACCACGACGACGCCTCCGCCGACCGAGCCGCCTCCGACGGAGCCGCCCGGCAAGCCGCCGTCCGCGCCGGCGCCGATCGCGTTCGGCGTGACCGTCGGCGGTGTGACCGTCGGCGGCCTCCTGCCGTATCAGGCGACGAAGGACCGTCGAGAAGGCATACGCCCGCCACCTCAAGCTCATCGTCGACTCGACGAACACCGTCGACCTCGCGCCCCGTGCGCACTCGGCGCGAGCGCGAACGTCTCCAAAGCGATCCGACGTGCGCGCTTCGCGCGGCCAGGCGCCGTCGTCCCGCTCGACGTCGCAGTCTCGCAGGCGCGCGTCCGTGGCTACGTCGACCGTCTCGGCAAGAGCCTCGACCGGGAGCCGCGTGACGCACGCATCGCGCTCGAGGGGACGAAGCCGCATGCCGTGAAGTCGCAGGAGGGGCGCAAGCTCAAGCGGCTGTCCACGGGCCGCTCGATCCGGACCGCCCTCGCGACGAACAGCCGCACCCCGATTCGCCTCGGCTTCGAGATCATGAAGCCGGAGGTCGACACGGCCGAGCTCGACAAGGCGGTCGTGATCCTCCGCGGCTCGAACCGCCTCCTCTACTTCGACGACGCGAAGTTCGTGCGCTGGTTCGGCGTCGCGACTGGGCAGTCCGCATACCCGACGCCGCTCGGGGACTACGAGATCGTCAACATGCAGCGGAACCCGTGGTGGTATCCGCCGCCGTCGCCCTGGGCGAAGGACTCCGACCCCGTTCCGCCCGGCCCCGGAAACCCGCTCGGGACCCGCTGGATGGGGCTGTCGGCGCCGTACGTCGGCATCCACGGGACGCCGGACGCCGCATCGATCGGCTACTCGGCCTCACACGGCTGCATCCGCATGCGCATCCCGGACGCGGAGTGGCTGTTCCAGCACGTGGAGATCGGAACCCCGGTCTTCATCGTCAACAAGTAGCCGTGGCGTATCGCGCTCGGCTCGTGGCCCAGGGCGTGGCCATCGGCCTCGTCGCGCTCCTCTTCATCCTGCTCGCGTGGTCGCTCCTGCACGACGAGGGAGGCGATCTCTCGAAGCAGGCGAACCGCGGGGACCGGCCGGCCGCACCCGACTTCACGCTCGAGCGCCTCGATCAGGACGGCGAGCTCCAGCTCGCCTCGCTTCGCGGCAAGGTCGTCGTCTTGAACACGTGGGCGTCATGGTGTGTGCCGTGCAAGGAGGAGGCGCCGTTCCTCGAGCAGATCTGGCGGTCGAATCGTGATCGCGGAGTGGTCGTGGTCGGCCTGGACGCCAAGGACTTCCGAGCAGACGCACGACGGTTCGCCGACCGCTACGGCATCACGTTCCCGCTCGTCTACGACGGGCCAGGCGACGTCATCGACGGCTACGGCGTGACCGGCTTCCCGGAGACGTTCGTGATCGACCGCGAGGGACGTGTCGTGCGGGCGTTCGTCGGTGCGGTCAACGGGAAGGAGGAGCGGGCGGAGCTGCGGGCGGCGATCGAGGGTGCGCTCTCGTGAGTCGGGTCGCTGCGCTGGCTGCCCTCGCGGCCTCCGGTCGCCGTCGGCGCAGTCGCGGCCGCTACGCCTCCCAATGCCGCAGACCTCGAGGCGGAGATCGTCTGCCCGGTCTGCGAGACGACGCTCGACCAGTCGAACGCGCCGATCGCCGAGCGCATGAAGGCGTTCATCCGCACGCGCATCGCGGCCGGCGACTCCGAGGAGCAGATCAAGGACGCGCTGGTCGCGGAGTTCGGCGAGGGGGTGCTCGCGGAGCCGCCGGGCGGCGGCTTCGGCCTGCTCGCCTGGGTGCTCCCGCTCATGGCGCTGACGGGCGGCGCGATCGCGGTGGCGTTCCTCGTGCGGAGGTGGAGCAGGCGGCGCCCGTCGGACGGCGACGACGGCGCTCCCCTCGACCCGCGGCTCGAGCGCCTCGTCGACGAGGAGCTCGCCCGGTTCGACGACTAGGCGCTGGTGTCGACCTCGCGTTCCACGTCCGCAGCAATCCCCGGCCTCGTCAGCGGCCGCTTCAGCGGTGGTCGCGATCTCGGATCTGCTTCTGCAGATACGGGATCTGCGGATAGAACGTGAGCTGGACCTCGATCCCGGTCGCCTTCTTCGCCGGGATGGTCTCGTTCCTGGCTCCGTGCGTCCTTCCTCTCGTGCCGGCGTATCTGTCGGCGGTCTCGGCAGTCGACGCGGACCGACTCGGCGAGCGAGGCAACGCCCGCAGGGTGCTCTCCGGCAGCGTCCCGTTCGTCGTCGGGTTCACGGCCTTCTTCGTGCTCCTGGGCGTGGGCGCTGCACTCGTCGGCGGTCGGATCCTCGGCGACCAGTTCCTGCTCGAACGCGTTGCAGGGTTCGTGCTCGTCGTCTTCGGGCTCGCTTTCATGGGGCTCCTGCCCTGGCCGGAGCGCCTCGTCGGTGCAGGCCTGCTCCAGGAGGCACGCGGGCGTGGCTCGCGGGTGCTGCTCGGCGGGGCATTCGCCGTTTGTGCCGCGCCGTGCATCGGGCCGGTGCTCGCCGCGATCCTCGTTCTCGCCGGTTCGTCCGATACCGCGTTGCAGGGAGCGGCGCTCCTCGGCGTGTACTCGCTCGGGCTCGCCGTCCCCTTCGTCCTGGCTGCGGCGCTCTTCACGCGTGCGATGTCGGCATTTCGCTGGCTGCGCGACCACTACCGCGTGATCCAGGTCGGAGGCGGGGCGATCATGGTCGCGCTCGGCCTCCTGCTCTTCTTCGAGCGCTTCTACGTGCTGCGCGTGTACCTGAACCGACTCCTCGAGTGGCTCGGCCTCGAGCCCGCGTTCTGATCAGACCCGTGGCGCGGGCAGCTCGAGCGATCCGCCCTCGACGAGCGCACGTGCAGTCGTGACGTCGTCGAGGACGCGGGCGACGTCGACACCTCGGTGCTCCGGCGCGTAGCGTCCGAGCCGCCGCGCCGCCTTCTCGAGCTGGCGCTCGCAGCCCGGGCGGTTGGAGCGCTCGGCGTGGAGCCACGCGACGGCGACGTGAACGAGGCCCTGGAGGAAGTCGCGCTCCTCCGGCGGCGCCGTCCGCCACTCGTCCTCCAGCTCCTCGTGCGCGTCGAAGTACGCGCCGGCGCGGATCAGCTCCAACCCTCGGGCGAGGCTCACGGCGGCGGATTATCCGCGTCCGCGGGGGATGCTAGTGTCGGGCCGTGGCGACGATCCTGCTCGCTGGGGTCGATCTCTTCTTCCGCGGGAAACTCGAGGGCTTGCTTCCGAGCCACCGTCTCGTGACCAGCGACAGCGTCGCCGCGCCCGACCTCGTGATCGCAGACATCGCCCGCGTCGAGCCCGACGAGGTCGTCGACGCGTGGCCCGACATCCCGATCCTCGGGTACACGAACCACACGGACAAGGCCGGTCTGCAGCGCGCCCACACGGCCGGATTCGACCAGGTGATCGTGAAGTCCGCGCTCGTCGAACGCGCGGCCGAAGTCGTCGGCGAGCTCACCGGTTCAGAGGCCATCGACACCCCATAACCCGTCCCGGCGACGCGGCTACACTCGCCCGCGTGACGTACATCATCGCCGAGCCCTGCATCGACATCAAGGACCGCTCGTGCGTCGACGTGTGTCCGGTCGACTGCATCCACGAGTTCGAGCGAATCCTGATCATCGATCCGGAGGAGTGCATCGACTGCGGGGCGTGCGAGCCCGAGTGCCCGGTCGAGGCGATCTTCCCCGAGGACGCGCTGCCCGACAAATGGAACGCGTTCGTCGAGATCAACTACGCGTTCCCAGAACCGGAGAAGATCAACGCGCTCACGACGGCATATGCGACCGAGCACAACGTCCAGAACGAGCCGCTCGAGTAGCGGGATCGTTCGGCAGTGACCGCGGTTGCGTCAGCGTGCGCCCTAGGACTGTGGCCGCGCGACGGATTGCGAGGCGAGCGTCGTTGACTCTCGCGATCGGAACCCGCACTCGCGGGTTCCGATCTGCGCAAAGCTCAGCTCGGCTGGAGGTACGCGCACGGGCGCGGATCGCCCGGGAGCGGAGACGGCGCGATCTTCGTCACGCGGTACCGCTTCTCGCCGTCCTCGACCTCGGTCCCGGGGCGCGGCGGGTCGCCGGAGCGTTCGACGAGCGTGTACCCCGCGGGCGACCAGACGAAGAAGAGGAAGCCGCTCCTACCGTTTCCCTCCACTCGCTCGATCCTAGCGATGGGCAGCGACCGGCGGCACGTCGATCCGAATCGTCGAGCCGCGTGGGAAGCGCACCTCGGAGGTGAAGCGGCCGTTGAGCGTCGCAGCGCGTTCGGCGAGCGCCTCGAGCACCGCCGCGCGCCTCTCCGCAGGGCCGTCGTCGGAGACGACGAGCTCGACTCCGCCCGTGTCCGTCGCGCGCATCGAGATCTCGATGCGCGACAGCGGCCCGCGCTTCACGGCCTGCTCGGTTGCGTCGCGAAGGATCTGGTAGAGCGCGACCGCGGCGTTTTCACCCAGCTCGTCGGCGGCGGCGAGATCGAGATCGATCTCGATCTCGTTGCGGGAGGCGATGCGGCGCGTGAGCGCCGCCGCGGCCGAGGCGAAGCCGAGCTGGTGGAGTGCGCGAGGCTCCAGGTCGTCGCAGAGCTGCCGGAGGTCGCGGGCTGCCTCGCGCGCGAGCTCGAGGCCTCGGGCGAACACGTCGCGCGCCTGTCCGGCGTCACCCGCCTCCAGGTCGGCGAGCCCGGCGTCGAGCATCTGCGCGATCGCTGCCAGCTGCTGGACGGGGCCGTCGTGGATGAGCTCGGCGACGCGGCGACGCTCCTCCTGCTCGGAGAGCACGCGCTCGGCGAGGAGCGCTCGCTCCGCGTCGTCCGGGGTCAATCGATCATCGCCTCGCGTAGCGCGATGGCGACCGCCTGTGTGCGAGTGTCGGCCTCGAGCTTCGCGAGGATGTGCCGCACGTGGCTCTTCACGGTCTCCTGGCTGATGAAGAGCTTCGCGGCGACGTCCGCGTTCGACATCCCGTCTGCGAGGAGTTGGAGGATCTCGCGCTCGCGCGGAGTGAGGATGTCGGCCTGGCCCTGGGCCGAGACGAACTCGGCCATGAGCCCGGGATCCACGAACGTCTCGCCGGCCGCGACCTTCTCGATCGCGCGCAGGAGCGTCTCGTGCGGCGCCTCCTTGAGGATGTAGCCGCGCGCACCGGACTCGAGCCCGCGCTGGAGGAGCGAGCGCTCGCCGTACGCCGTGAAGATCAGAACGCCGGTGTTCGGCGCTTTCCCGAGAATCTGCTCGGTCGCCTCGAGCCCGTCCATGTCGGGCATGCGGAGATCCATGATCACGACGTCCGGTCGGCGACGCTCGGTGAGGGCGACGGCGGACGCGCCGTCCGCCGCCTCGCCGATCACGCGGATCCTCGTCGAGCGCGAGAGCGCGAGGCGGAGTCCTTCGCGCACGACCTCGTGGTCGTCCGCGATGAGACAGGTGATCTCATCGGCCACTGGGCGATTCTACGGCGCGGACTCGCGTGATCCTGCCGAGCAGTCGCAAGATCGACGAAGTCCGAATGGACTCCGTCGCTCGCAAAGACCCCGCGTGCGCGAGCGCGGTCGCTCCGCCTAGACGGTCAGTGCCAACTGCCTTGGCTCTGGCCGAACCGGCCGTCGGCGCGTCGGGCGTGCCGATTCCCGCGCCGTGTGGACGGGTGCGACGATCGCCTTCGCAGCGGCGGCCGGTAGGTATGCACGGGTGCCGAACAGCGCCTCGTAGCGCTCGACCTGCTCCGGCCAGTCGCGCGCGAGCGCTGCGAGGAAGTGCTCGCGCACGCCGGGCCGAAGATGGACGGCGCTCGCCCAGATCGTCCGCGCGCCGGCCTCGCGTGCAGCGCGGACGACCGCCTGTAGCTGCTCCTCTCCGTCGGACAGACCCGGGAGGATCGGCGCCATCCCGACGCCGACGTCGATGCCCGCTTCGGAGAGCGTGCGGATTGCACGCAGTCTGCTGGCAGGCGGGGCGGTTCCGGGCTCGGTGGTCCGCCAGACGCGCTCGTCGAGGGTGGGGAGGGAGAGGTAGACGCTCACCTGGACCTCCCGGGACGCGTCGGCGAGGACGTCGACGTCGCGGACGACGAGCGGGCCGCGCGTGACGATCGAGAACGGCGTGTCGGCGACGACGAGCTCGCGGATGCACGCGCGCGTCAGTCGGAAGCGGCCCTCGGCGCGCTGGTACGGATCGGTCGCGGTGCCGATGGCGACCTCCTCGCGCTGCCACGAGCGGCGCGCGAGCTCGCGGCGGAGCATCTCGGCGACGTTCGACTTGACGCGGATCGAGCGGCCGTAGCGGTCGTCCGACGGCCGATCGGCGCGCAGCTCGAAGTGCCGGACGTAACAGAACGTGCATCGGTGCACGCAGCCCGTGTACGGGTTGAGCGACCAGCGGAACGGCATCCCCCGCACCTGCGTCAACGCCGACTTGCACGGCTCGATCCGGTACTCGACCCGCATGGCTCGAGGATAGAACATATGTTCGATCGACGCAAACGAGTGGTCGAGCTGCGCCAGCTGTAGATTCGCGCGATGGACGAGCTCGGCGACGGGATCCGCCGCGTCACGCTCCCGCTGCCGACGCGGCCGGGACACGTCCACACGTACCTGCTTCCCGGTGAGGACGGCTGGACGCTCGTCGACACCGGGATCGGCCTGCCGGACGCCAAGGAGTCGTGGGCGCTCGAGCTGGCGCAGGCGGGCGGCCGCGTCGCGACCGTGTTCGTGACGCACTTCCACCCCGACCACGTGGGGGCGGCTGCCGACCTGCACGAGCTGACGGGCGCTCCCGTGGTCCAGGGCACGCTCGACTACGCGCAGTGCGAGCTCGTGTGGGGGAACCCCGCCTGGACGGAACGGCTCGTCGACTGGTTTCAGCTGCACGGCGCCCCCGTCGACGTGACCGAGGAGCTCGTCGGCCAGAGCTCCGTCTACCGGCCGTTCATCCGCTACCAGCGCGACCCGCGGCTCGTCGAGGCGGGTGAGCACGTCGACGGCTGGGAGCTGGTCGCAGCACCCGGGCACGCCGACGGTCAGCTCTGCCTCATCCGCGACGGCGTCCTCGTGGCTGCCGACCATCTCCTCGGCCGGATCACGCCGACGGTTGGCCTATGGCCGGCTAGCCGCCCCGACCCGCTCGGGGACTACCTCGGCGCGCTCGACCGCACGATCGAGCTCGACCCCAGGATCGCGCTACCTGGCCACGGCGATCCGATCGACGATCCGGCAGGTCGCGCGCACGAGCTCAAGGCACACCATCGGGCGCGGCTCGACGAGGCGACCGGCGCGCTCGGCGACGAGCCGCAGAGCGGCTTCGAGCTGTCGTTCGCGCTCTTCGGCTCCGACCTCCCGCCGGCAGGGCGCCGGTTCGCGATCGCCGAGACGCTCTCGCACCTCGAGCGGCTCGTACAGGAGGGCGCGGCTGCGCGGCACGAGGCCGACGGGGCGGTTACCTATACTGGCGCCTGATCAACGTGGGCGACGACTACCCGCCGAGTACCGGCGCCCCTGACGGGGCGTGAGCGTTCTCCTTCGCATCGTCGTCGTGCTCCTTCTCGTGCTGGGGAGTGCGCTCTTCGTCGCGGCCGAGTATGCCCTGATCACGGCGCGGCGCGCGCGGCTCGAGGAACGCGCGGCGCACGGCAACCGCGGTGCGCGCGCGGCGCTTCGCCTGATGGACGAGCCCGTCCGCTTCATCTCGAGCACGCAGCTCGGCATCACCATCTTTGCGATCCTCATCGGTGCCATCGGTGAGCCGCTCATCTCGGACCTGATGGAGCCTCCGCTCTCGACGACCGTCAGCTTCCTCATCGCGTTCGCGATCCTGACGTACTTCTCGGTCGTCCTCGGCGAGCTCGTTCCGAAGGCGGTCGCGCTGCAAAAAGCCGAGGCGCTCGCGATGGTGATCGCGGTGCCGCTCGACTTCCTCGGGCGTATCGCGCACCCGATCGTCTGGCTCCTGCAGGTCTCGGCGAATGCGGTGCTCAAAGCGCTCCGAGTCAAGCCCGCACCTGCGGGGATGATCGCCTACACGCGCGAGGACATCCGCCACTCGGTCGCCGCCGCCGAGGACGTCGGCGAGCTCCAGCAGGCCGAGGAGGAGATGCTCTACAAGGTGTTCGACTTCGCGTCGAAGGAGGTCTCGGCCGTGATGGTCCCGCGCCCGGACGTCGTTGCGATCTCCGTCGAGATGCCGCCCGAGGAGGCGCTTCGAGCCGTCGTCGACTCACCGTATACGCGGTACCCGGTCTACCGCGGCTCGCTCGACGACGTCGTCGGAATCCTCCACGTACGCGACCTCTTCGGTGCGATCCACGACCTCGGGATCGCGGCGGTCGAGCTCGAGGCGCTCGTTCGGCCCGCGTACGTCGTCCCGGAGACGAAGGACCTTGCTGCGCTGCTGGCCGACTTCCGCCGGGAGAAGCAGCACCTGGCGATCGTCGTCGACGAGTACGGCGACGTCGAGGGCATCGTCACTCTCGAGGACCTGCTCGAGGAGATCGTCGGTGACATCGAGGACGAGTTCGACCTGCCGGACACGTCGATCGAGCGCATCGACGAGACGCACATCCACATCGACGGCACGTACACGATCGACGACTTCAATGAAGAGTTCGGCACCGGGCTCGAGCAGGAGGACTTCAACACGATGGCCGGGCTCGTGTTCGGTGAGCTCGGACGCGCGCCGGAGGTCGGCGACGAGGTCAAGACGGACGGGCTGTGCCTGCGTGTGCTCGAGCTCGACGGGTCGCGCATCATGAAGCTCGAGGTCGAGTTCGGCGTCGACGACGAGACGCCGACCGACGAGCCCGCGGCTGCGTAGGTTTTCCGCATGAGCACTGCCGGAGGATCCGCGTTCCGGCACCGCGACTTCGCCCTCTTCTGGGTCTCGCTCGTCAGCGAGGCGCTCGCGTTGCAGATGGCGGTCGTCGCGATCGGCTGGCAGGTCTACTCGATCTCCGGGAGCGCTCTCGACCTCGGCCTGCTCGGGCTCGCCGAGTTCCTCCCGCTCCTGCTGCTTGCGCTCCCCGCCGGACATCTCGCCGATCGGATTCCGCGCAGACGGCTGCTCGCCGTGATGGGGGCGTCGAACGCCGTGGTGCTGTCGGGGCTGCTGGCGGTGACGATCGCCGACGTCGGGCGAGTCTGGCCTTTCTTCGTGCTCGCGTTCGTCCAGGGGATCGGAAGCGCGATCGGCGCGCCGGCCGGGCGCGCGCTGACACCGTCGCTCGTTCCCCAGGAGATCCTGGTGAGCGCACTCGCGCAACGGTCGATTGCCTTCCAGGGCTCCGCTGTGGTCGGGCCGGCGATCGGCGGCATCCTCTTCGCGATCCAGCCGGAGCTCGTCTACGTCGTCGCCATCGCACTCGCGCTCGTCGGGCTCGGGTGCATCCTCGCGATGCGCAGCGGGCGGGTCCCCGCTGCGGAGGGCGTCGTCGGTCTCGACGAGGTGCTCGCGGGCGTTCGGCTGATCCGTCGCACCAGCGTCCTTCTGGGTGCCATCTCGCTCGACCTCTTCGCGGTGCTCCTCGGTGGCGCCGTCGCGCTCCTGCCGATCTTCGCCAAGGACATCCTCGACGTCGGACCGACCGGGCTCGGGTTCCTGCGCGCCGCGCCGGCCGTCGGCTCGCTGGCCTCCGCGCTCGTGATCACGCGCTACCCGATCCAGCGCCGTGCCGGGCGGAAGCTGTTCGTCGTGGTCGCGGGCTTCGGGGTGTGCATGGTCGCGTTCGGGCTCTCGCACACGATGTGGTTGTCGATGCTCGCGCTCGCGCTCGGCGCGGCGTTCGACACGGTCAGCGTCGTCCTGCGCTCGACGATCCTCCCGCTCCTGACGCCGGACGAGCTTCGCGGTCGCGTTACCGCAGTCGAGATGGTGTTCATCAGCGCGTCCAACGAGCTCGGCGCCTTCGAGTCGGGCGTCGCCGCGGCGCTCATCGGGGCCGTTCCTGCCGTCGTGCTCGGCGGCGTAGCGACCGTCGTCGTCGCCGGCGTCTGGTGGAAGCTCTTCCCCTCGCTCGCCCGGGTCGACCGGCTGGACGAGCTCCGGCCCGTGGCCGTCGAGACGGGCTAGACGGGCGCCAGGCCCCGCGCCTTGCGGTTCGCGCTCGTCTGGCGGCGCTGGGCCGAGAGCTCGAGCTTCCGCAAGCGGATGTCGGAGGGCGTCACCTCGACGCACTCGTCCTCGCGGATGTACTCGAGCGCCTGATCGAGTGAGAGCGGCCGCGGTGGGATCAGGCGCACGGTCGCGTCCGCCGAGGCTGCCCGCGTGTTCGTGAGCTTCTTCTCCTTCGTCGCGTTGACGTCGAGGTCCTCGGCGCGCGAGTTCTCGCCGACGATCATCCCCTCGTAGACGTCGACACCCGGTGCGACGAAGAGCGAGCCGCGCTCCTGGAGGTTCAGGATCGCGTTCGACGTCGTCTTGCCGCGCCGGTCTGCGACGAGCGCACCCGTCGGCCTCGTGCGGAGCCCGCCGAACCACGGCTCGAAGCGCTCGAAGACGTGATGGAGGATGCCGGTGCCGCGCGTCTCCGTCAGGAACTCGGTCCGGAAGCCGATGAGACCGCGCGCGGGGACGATGACGTCCATGCGCACCCAGCCCGAGCCGTGGTTGACGAGCGACTCCGTGCGCCCCTTGCGAAGTGCGAACAGCTGCGTGAGGACACCGAGGTACTCCTCGGGCGCGTCGACGGACACGCGCTCGACCGGCTCGTGCACCTTCCCGTCGATCTCGCCGCGTCACGACCTGCGGCTTGCCCACGGTCAGCTCGAAGCCCTCGCGGCGCATCTGCTCCACGAGAACGGCGAGCTGGAGCTCGCCGCGGCCCTGCACCTCCCACGCGTCGGGTGACTCGGTCGGGAGAACACGGAGCGAGACGTTGCCGACGAGCTCGGTGCGAAGCCGGCCCTCCAGCAGGCTCGCGGTGAGCTTGTCGCCCGAGAGGCCGGCCAGCGGCGACGTGTTGATGCCGATCGTCATCGAGAGCGACGGCTCGTCGACGGCGATGACCGGCAGCGGGCGCGGATCGTCGGGGTCGGCGAGCGTCTCGCCGATCGTCACGTCCGGAAGCCCGGCCACGGCGATGATCTCGCCCGGCCCGGCCTCGTCGGCTTCGACGCGGTCGAGCGCCTCCGTGACGTAGAGCTCGGTGATCTTGGCCCGCTCGATGGCCCCGTTCGCTCGGCACCACGCGACCTGCTGGCTCCGCCTGATCGTTCCCTGCGCGACACGGCAGAGCGCGAGGCGGCCGACGTAGGGCGACGCGTCGAGGTTCGTCACGAGCGCCTGCAGCGGATGGTCGTCCTCGTAGGCCGGCGGCGGGATGTGCTCGAGGATGAGATCGAGGAGCGGGCGGAGGTCCTGGCTCGAGGCCGTCGGGGTCCGCCTCGAGCGACGCGCGGCCGGCCTTCGCGTTGCAGTAGACGATCGGGAACTCGATCTGGCTCTCGTCGGCGTCGAGGTCGAGGAACAGCTCGTAGACCTCGTTGACGACCGCCTCGATCCGCGCGTCCGGCCGGTCGACCTTGTTGACGACGAGGATCACGGGGAGCCGCGCCTCGAGCGCCTTGCGCAGCACGAAGCGCGTCTGCGGCAGCGGCCCCTCGCTCGCGTCGACGAGGAGGAGCACGCCGTCGACCATCGTCAGGCCGCGCTCGACCTCGCCGCCGAAGTCGGCGTGCCCGGGCGTGTCGACGATGTTGATCTTCGTCCCGCCGTAGCGGACGGCCGTGTTCTTGGCGAGGATCGTGATGCCCTTCTCGCGCTCGAGGTCCATCGTGTCGAGCACGCGCTCGGCGACGTCCTGGTTCGCGCGGAAAGCGCCCGACTCCCAGAGGAGCGCGTCGACGAGCGTCGTCTTGCCGTGGTCGACGTGGGCGACGATCGCGACGTTGCGGAGCTCGGTGCGCTGCGGCCATGGAACGAGCGTATCGGCCGCTCGCGCGGACGGCGGCCGGGCGATCAGCGTCGCGCCGTTGCGAGCAGCCGCCCGCCCGCCACTCCACGGATCGAAGCGTCGACGAGCTCGATCGGGTGGAGTGCCGGCAGCGGCTGCTGCGGCGCGGTGGAGCGCGGCCGAGACCTGGACGAGGCAGCCCGGGTTCGCGCTCGCGTACGCCTGGGCGCCCGTGGCGAGCACGTGTTCTGCCTTGCGGTCGCCGAGCTCGCGCGCGGCCTCCGCCTGCACGACGTTGTAGATGCCGGCCGACCCGCAGCAGAGGTCCTGCTCGGCGGGCTCGACGACCTCGAGCGCCGGGATCCGGCCGAGCGACGACGCGCGACGAGAGCGGGAGCCTCTGGGCGTGCCGGAGGTGGCACGAGTCCTGCAGCGCGACCGTCATCGGGAGCGGGTGTCGCGGCGCCCGCGGGCGCGTCTCGCCGAGCAGCTCGCCGACGTCGCGCACCTTCGCCGCGAAAGCCTCGGCGCGCTCGTCGCCGAGCAGCCAGCCGAGCTCCTTCAGGTGCGAGCCGCAGCCCGACGTGTTCACGACGACGAGGTCGACGTCGTCGAAGGCGTCGATCAGTCTCCGCGCGAAGGCCTTGCCCTCGTCGAGCCGCCCGGCGTGCACGGACAGCGCGCCGCAGCAGCCCTGCGGCGGGGCGACGACCTCGAAGCCGTCGGCGGCGAGGACGCGCGCGGTCGCCGCGTTGACGTCCGGGAAGACGGCGCTCTGGACGCAGCCGGTGAGAAGGCCGACGCGAGCACGTCGCGAGCCGTCGGCCGGCGTGAGCCTGGGAACCTCGCCTCGACCGCGCCAGCGCGGCGCGATCTCGACGAGCGGTCGGAACCGCCTCGGGAGCGGCGCGTGACGACCGAGCGGCGCGAGGCGGAGCGCGGCCCGCATGCGACCGCGGGTAGGGGAGGAGGCGGAAGAGGAGGCCGCGAACGAGCCGATCGCCGAGCGGGCGCTCGAGCTCGTCCTCGACGGCTGCCCGCGTGGACTCGATCAGCCGGTCGTAGCGCACGCCCGACGGGCAGGACGAGAGGCA
The DNA here is from genome assembly GCA_963805135.1 of uncultured Gaiellaceae bacterium. Classification (GTDB taxonomy): domain Bacteria; phylum Actinomycetota; class Thermoleophilia; order Gaiellales; family Gaiellaceae; genus GMQP-bins7. The sequence goes on from CAWDSX010000012.1 coordinate 88,194, forward strand.
TGCCATGCAGCCGAGGCAGCGGTCGAAGTGCTGCGACACGGTCGCGTTGAGCGCGATCGTCCCGTCGAGTGCGCGCGTCCATGAGGTGGATGCGCCCGCGCGGCGAGTCCATCTCCTCGCGCCACAGGACGTACGTCGGGCAGGTCGGGAGGCAGAAGCCGCAGTGGACGCAGTCCGACGTGTACTCGCGGATCACGCCGCGAGCACTCCGCGCGGGTCGAGCTCGGCCGCGATGCGCGTCGACGAGCTGCTGCCGGTCGCCCGGTGTCAGCGGCTCCACGTGGCCGTGGCGCGTAGGCGACGCCGGCAGCCGGGCGGACGACGGCGTCCTCGAATTCAGCGAGGGTCGACTCCGAGGTCGCGTGGCTCGAAGCGCACGCGACCGAGCGCCGCGGCCTGACGGCTTCGCGACTCGTCCCACACGGACGGATCCGCCTCCGACCCGCCGACGAGCTCCCGCGCGGTCGCCACCTGGGCTTCGACGGCGCGTTCCGAGCCCTCGAAGAGCACCGCGACGCGCCCGGGATGGAGCACGTCGAGCGCGCTCGGCTGAAGCTGTGAGCGAAGGAGGCGCGCGACGACGCCTGCAGCGTCTCCGGTCTCGACGACGAGCGTCTGCGTCGCCTTCGGCAGCGGGTGCAGTCGGAAGCTGGCCCGGCGATGAGCGCGAGCGCGACCTTCCGAGCCGCACACGAGTCGCGCGAGGTCGTAGCCGGCGACGTTCTTCACCACCTTGCCCCCGGCGTTCGCGACCGTCCCGTCCCCGAGCACGAGGGTCATGCCGAGAACGAGATCCCGCGGCGCGCCGAAGCGGTGCCGCAAGCGGGCCCGACGACGTTCCGGGCGAGGAGCGCGCCGATCGTCGGGTCGCCGGGTGGGTCGAGCGAGAGCCGTTGTCCCGCGGCGGCGAGCACGGCGCGGAGCTCGGAGAGCCGGATCGCCCGTCTCGACCGTGCACGTCAGGTCGCCCGGGTCGTGCTCGAGGACGCGGGTCAGCCCGTCCGTCGTCAGGTCGTCGCCGATGCGGAGCCGGCGGCCCTCCGCGTGTGCGGCGCGCCAGCGCGGCGGACGCCTCCTCGACGCTAGAGACGCTCGGCAACGCCGATCCTCTCGAGCGCGTGCGCCGGTACGGGCCGGGCACCTCGCCGCAGAGGCGCGGCGTCGGGATCACCTTGCCCGGGTTGCAGATGCCGAGCGGGTCGAACGCCCGTCGGAGCCGCTCGAAGACGTGCGAGGTCGCGCTCGGAGAACATGCGCGGCATCGAGCACGCCTTGTCCATCCCGACGCCGTGCTCGCCGGTCAGCGAGCCGCCGGCGTCGAGGCACGCGTCGAGGATCGCCTCCGCGAGCTCGCGCGCGCGCTCGGTCTCGCCGGCGTCGGCGTCGTAGAGCACGAGCGGGATGGAGGTTGCCGTCGCCCGCGTGGAAGACGTTGCCGACGCGCAGTCCGTGCTCGCTCGGAGAGCTCCTCGATGCGGCGGAGCACCTCCGGCAGCCGCGTGCGGGGCACGACGCCGTCCTGCACGTAGTAGTCGGTGGCGACGCGGCCCATCGCGGCGAACGCCGACTTCCGCCCCTTCCAGAGCAGCGCGCGGTCGGCGTCGCTCGTCGCGGCGCGGATCTCGAACGCGCCGCACTCGACGCAGATCCGCTCGACCTCGGCCGCGTCGTCCTCGACCTGCTCGACGACGCCGTCGAGCTCGACGAGGAGCACGGCTCCCGCGCCGGCCGGGTAGCCGGGCGACACGGCGTGCTCGGCCGCCTCGATGCGTGAGCCGGTCCATCATCTCGATCGCCGACGGCATGACTCCCGCGGCGACGATCCCGGAGACGGCGGCCCCTGCCGCGTCCATCGTGCGGAAGCCGGCGAGGAGCGTCCGGATCGCCTGCGGCGTGCGGACGAGGCGAAGCGTGATGCGCGTGACGATGCCGAGCGTCCCCTCGGAGCCGACGATCGCGCCGAGCAGGTCCGGCCCGTCGGGATCGAGCGCCTTGCCTCCCAGCTCGACGACGTCGCCGTCGGGGAGGACGAAGGTCAGGCCGGTCACGTGGTGGGCCGTGAAGCCGTACTTGAGGCAGTGCGCGCCGCCGGAGTTCTCGGCGACGTTGCCGCCGATCGTGCACACCTGCTGGCTCGACGGGTCGGGCGCGTAGAAGAAGCCGTCGCGCCGCGACCGCGCGCGTGACGTCGAGGTTCGCGACGCCCGGCTCGACGACGATGCGCTGGCTCGTCGAGGTCGATCTCGAGGATCCGGTTCATCCGTGCGAGCGACACGACGACTCCGCCCGCCATCGGCGTCGCGCCGCCGGACAGCCCGGTGCCCGCGCCGCGCGCGACGAACGGCACGCGCTCGCGCGTGCAGGCCCGCAGCACCGCCTGCACGTCCTCCGTCGAGCCGGGGAGCACGACGAGCTCGGGAACGGCGCGATGCCCCGTGAGGCCGTCGCACTCGTAGACCCGGAGCTGCTCCGGCTCGGTGACGACATGCTCGGCGCCGAGCGCTCCCCGCAGCTCGGCGACGAGGGAGGCGGGCAGGCTCACGGCATCGAGCCTAGCTCGGTACCGACGGCGCGGCGTGCGCGGCCGAAGTAGGTTTCTCCCGTGCTTCCGATCGAGCTTCCCGGGAAGATCGTCTGCGTCGGCCTCAACTACCGCGACCACGCGGAGGAGCAGGGCGCCGAGCTCCCGAAGGCGCCGCTCCTCTTCGCGAAGTGGACGACGTCGCTCATCGGGCCGGGAGAGCCGATCGTGATCCCGCCGCTCGTCACGAAGGCGGACTACGAGGCGGAGCTGGGCGTCGTCATCGGAGAGCGTGTCCGTGGCGTGTCGAAGGAGAACGCGTTCGAGGCCGTGCGCGGCTACCTCTGTGCGAACGACGTGAGCGCGCGGGACCTCCAGTTCGGCGACGGGCAATGGACGCGCGGGAAGTCGCCGGACACGTTCTGCCCGGTCGGGCCGATGACGCCGCGCGACGAGATCTCGGACCCGCATGCGCTCGGCATCCGCGCGATCGTGAGCGGCGAGGTGCTTCAGGACTCGACGACGGCGAACCTCATCTTCGGCGTCGACGACGTCATCGCGTACGTGTCGCAGACGACGACCCTCGAGCCCGGCGACCTGATCCTCACGGGGACGCCCGCGGGCGTCGGCGTCTTCCGCGATCCGCAGCGGCTTCTGCGGCCGGGTGACGAGGTGACGATCGAGATCGACGGTCTCGAGTCGATCACGAACCCGGTCGTCGCGGGATCTGCCTAGAAGTCGACCCGCATGACGAAGCGGCGCGGAGTCGGGTGGCTGACCTCTGCATACCCAGCCGCCTCGAAGCTGCTGCGGCTGCCGACGTGCAGCTCGCCCCAGGCGATGTCCTGCCCGGGCTGCGTGAGCATCGGATAGCCCTCGACGGCTCGGGCGCCTCGTTCACGCGCGAAGTCGGTCGCGGCTCGCGCCAGAGCGCGGCTGATGCCGCGGCGGCGATAGCCGACGCGCGTGACGAAGCAGGTCACGGCCCAGACGCTGTCGTCGCCCTTCTCCTCCGCGCGGCCCTCCCAGGGCACGCGGGTCTTGAGGAGCAGGCGCGGGTAGTTGCTGCGCGGCTCGACGGCGCACCAGCCGACGGGCTCGTCGTCGAGGTATGCGACGAGGCCGCAGGTCGTCGTCGAGCGCGGATGGCCGCAATCGGTCTGCGCGCGGAGGCGGTGGCCGAGCTCCGACGGCGCCGACCGACGCCCAGGACTCTCCGGGCGCCATCTTGAACCGTTGGCACTGGCAGCGGCGCGGATCGCCGCGGTTGCCGAAGACGGCCTGGATGTCCTCCCAGCTCGCCTCGTTCGCGGGAACGATCCTGAGCGCGTTCGCGACGTCGGACAGTGCGCTACCCGGCCTCGTCGACGTCCTGCAGGAACGCCAGGACGCGCTCCGTCAGGAGCGCGGTCGCGTCTGCGTCGTACGACGGCAGGCTCGAGTCGGCGAAGTAGTGCTGGTCGCCGGGGTAGAGGAACAGCTCCGCGCGGTCGGTCGACTCGACGAGCTCGCGCGCGGCGTCGACGTCGCCCTCCTCCATGAAGTAGGGGTCGCGGTCCATCCCGTGGATCTGCGCCGGGACTCCCGAGGGCCAGGCGCCGAACTCGGACGTGGGAACGCACGAGTAGAAGAACAGCGCACCGCGTGCCCCAGGGCGCGTCTGCGCGAGCTTCTGCGCAGGGACGACGCCGAGCGAGAAGCCGCCGTAGACGAGCTCGGCGGGCAGGTCCTCGGCGGCGCGGTCGCCGCGCTCGATGATCTCGCCGAAGCCGAGCTCGCCGACGAAGGCCATGCCCTCGTCGATGCTGCCGAAGGTGCGGCCGTCGAAGAGGTCGGGCGTGTGCACGGTGTGCCCGTCCGCGCGCAGCTCGTCCGCGAACGCCGTGAAGCCCGCGGTCTGACCCTGTGCGTGGTGGAAGAGGAGTACCTCGGCCATGGTCGTCTCTACCCCCTCGGAGTGGGTTCGTCGGTGAGCGCGCGCTCGAGCGCGGCTCGATCGGTCGGGCCGCCGTGAGTGGGGAGCACGTGCTCGACCGGCTTCTCGAGCAGCGGCCGCAAGCCCGCCGCGACCGACTCCCACGGCACGTCGTCGCGCAACCAGCCCGGACTGATCTCGAGGCCGTGACCGAAGTCGACGAGCGTGTCGCCGGAGAGGACGGTTGCGGCGTCCTCGATCCACAGCACCAGGTCGTTCGGCTCGCGGCCGGGGAAGGCGTCGATCGCGAACGGTAGTGGCTCGTCGGGTGAGTAGGGGTGCCACTCGAACGCATCGCTCGTGCGCAGCCAGACGAGGTCGGGGCTCCCGTCTCCGGCCTGCTCGGCGGTGACCCCGTACTTCTGCATGAGGTCCTCTGCGGTATCGGGCCGCGGCGCGTAGATGGGCACCCCGAGGCGCTCGGCGATGCTCTGCGTGTCGCGCTCGTGCCAGGGGTTCGTGAGCACGATCACGGTCTCCCGGTCGGCGGCGAGCGCGTCGATCTCGCTCGGTGGCGCGATCGGATCGAACAGCAGCAGCCGCTCGCCTTCGTCGAGCGCGTAGGACGAGACCGCCTGATCCCACGGCTCGCTCGGACTCCAGTCCGGGTGCGGTGCCGTCCAGTGCCAGAGACCCGGTCGTAGCTCGCGCACGGTTCGATGCTAGTGGACCAGCTCAGTGCTGAGCTAGAGGCTGAAGCGCATGCCGGCGTCATCCGGAAGGCGTGTTTCAGATCGACCCACTGGTCCGAACCGGCGCGCCGGTGCAAGCCGCGCGCCGTCGCTCGGTGTATCGGACTGCCATCTGCTGCACGCCACGACGAGCAACGCCCCAGGAGTCCTCACTGTTTCCGATGTCCTGAGTGACGGTCAGCTACTCGGTTCCGCTGCTGCTAGAGGTGGCCGAGCTAGGACCGCAGGTACATACTCGAGCAGCTGCAGCCGACCGTCGAAAAGGCGGCTGCTCACCATTTCGAGGGAGACATCGGGGTATCCGTCGTAGATCCGATCCTTGCCGCTGCTCCCCGTGATGACCGGGAAGACGACTACGCGAAAACGATCCACGAGACCGGCCGTCAGAAGGGAGCGGCAGAGCGTGAGACTGCCCAGGGTGCGCATCGACTCGGTGCCCTTCTCCTTCAGCTCGCGCACGGCCTCGACGGCATCCCGAGTGACCAGTTGTGTGTTCGGCCACGACAGCGGCTCCGTCAAGGTGCTCGAGAAGACGATCTTCGGCAGGTCCACCAGGGCCTCTGTGCCCGGTTCACCGTCGGCGGCAAGATCCGCCATGAGCCGATAGGTGTTCGCACCCATGAGGATCGTGTAGTTCGCCTCCGGCTGGTCGCCCAACCAGGCGAGGTACTCAGGCCCTTCCAGGCCCCAAAAGCCAGGCCAACCGTCGGCTGCCCCATATCCCTCGAGCGAGGTGATGAAGTCGATCATGAGTTCCGGCATCGCGGCCCCTTGTTTGGATTCAGCCCGACTCGATGGCGCAGCAGAGATGCTGTGTTCCAGCCCGAGGTCCACCTAGGTACCGCACGGAGTCGAAGGCGAAACCGCCTCGATGCGACGCGGGTGCTGACAGCTTCGACACTTCGAGCTGGCGATGATCCGTCGAGGGACATTCCACTCGGGCACGACGGTGTCGCCCGCCCCGATTGTCCGGAGGCATGGGGTATCCGGCACCGTTCGAACGCCGGTGCGACTTGTGCACGAAGATGCGGAACGTGCTGCCCGACCCCCCTCACGGATAGCGTCAGGCGCGTGAAGGTCACGGCCGAGGCTGCACGTCGTTTCCTCGTCGCGCGGCACATGCTCGCGCCGGCGCGCTCGCTCGAGGGAGGCCAGGATGCCGTGCTCGAGGTCCTCCGCCGCCTCGGCTCGATCCAGTTCGATCCGATCCCCGTCGCCGGTCGGAGCCACGACCTCGTTCTGCACGCGCGCGTGGCCGGCTACGAGCCCGCCTGGTGCGACCTCCTCTACGAGCGCCGAAAGATCTTCGAGGCGTACAACAAGGGCCTCTCGTTCATCCTGGCGAGCGAGTTCCCCTGGTTCCGCGCGAGGCTGAGCCGGAGATGGACAGAGGTCATCGAGGAGAACGCCGACGTGGCCGAGCGGGTGCTCGAACGGATCCGCGCCGACGGGCCGATGTCCACGCTCGACTTCGAGCGGGCGCAGGGGCCTGGGACCGACTGGTTCGGACAGCCGATGAACACGGTGCGCGCCGTGCTCGAGGCGTACACGCTGACCGGCGTCCTCGGCCTCGCGCGCCGTGACGGCAACCGCCGCTACTACGACCTCCTCGAGCGGCTGCTACCCGCCGATCTCCTCACGCGCGACATCCCACTCGAGGAGCCAATTCCGTCACAGGCTCCTGTCGCGCTACCGCGCCCACGGCCTTCTTGCTGTCGGAGGGGCGGACATCTTCGGCGGCCTCGGTCCCGCGAAGCCGGATCCGAGATTTCCGGGCTATCGGGGAAGGACGGCGCTGCGCGAGGATCTGATCGCCGACGGCGCGATCGTTCCCGTCGACGTCGAGGGTGTGCGCGGGAAGCGGTTCGTGCTCGCGGACGAGGTCGGGCTTCTCGAGAATCCCCCCGAGCCGCCGCCCTCGGTCGCTTTTCTGTCCCCGTTCGACGCGCTCGTGTGGGATCGGCCTCTTCTCGGATCCCTCTTCGGCTTCGACTACGTCTGGGAGCTCTTCATCCCGCCCGAGAAGCGGCGGTGGGGCTGGTACGTGCTGCCCATGCTCTTCCGTGACCGCCTCGTCGGACGGATCGAGCCGCGCATCGACCGGGAACGCGGCCGCGTGGAAGTGCTCGACCTCTGGTGGGAGGACGGCTTCGCCCCGCGCCGCGCCGACGGGCTTCGTCGACTCGATGCGGGCGGCGCTCCGCGCCTACCTGCGCTTCGCGGGTGCGACGCGCCTCGAGTGGGCGCCGCACCTCGCGACGGAGAAGCGGCTGTTCCTCACGCGCCCGTAGGTCTCGCTTGGGCCCACGGCAGGCCGTCCCAGCGCTCGGGCGGCCCCGGCTGCCACCGCGGAAACGTCGCGTACGCCTCGCGCGGCACGCTCGTCTCGGTCTCGACGCCCGCCCCGTGGCGCAGGGCGAGCTCCGAGCGCGGGTAGGTGATCCGTTTCTCTCCGGTCCGGCCGCCGGCCATGAAGATCACGCACGGGCCGTCGCCCGCGCCGACGAAGATGTGCTCCGTCTCGGGCGGGCAGTGGACGAAGTCCCACGCGCGCAGGCGCCGTTCCTCCCCCTCGATCAGGAGCAGGCACTCGCCGGCGAGGACGAGAAAGTCCTCCTGGTTCGACTCCCGGTGGTACAGCGCGCTCGCCCTGCCGGGCTGCAGAACGCCGAGCGTGTATCCCACTTCGCCGAACGGCGGCGTGCCCTCGCCCTCGAACGTGCAGGCCGATCCGAGCTCGTCGTTCGTCACCCAGGGCGCGTCCCGGACGTTCACGACGAACCAGCCCTCGGTCACGGGCGTCAGCCCGGCGGCCAGCTGTTCGAAGCGCGCTTCCTCGACCATGCTCCACTCCTCTCCGCGGCTAGGACGAGGACAGTGCGTGTTCGAGCGCGGCCCGGTCGCACGGTCCGCCGTGTGCCGCGAGCACGTGCTCGACCGGCAGGTCGAGCAGCGGACGGAGCCCTTCGACGACGTGCTCGCGCGGGATCCCCTGATGTTCGAGCCAGCGGGCGTTGATCTCGAGGCCGTTCCCGAAGTCGACGAGCGTGTCGCCGGCGACGACCGCGCCGTGGCTGTCGATCCAGAGCACCATGTCGTTCGGCTTCTGTCCGGGAAGTGCCTCGACACCGACGTCCAGTCGATCTCCGGCCGCGTACGGGCGCGCCTCGCCGATCCCTTCCTTGAGGAGCCAGACGACGTCGGGGCTGCCGTCGCCCGCCTGCTCGGCGGTGATTCCGTAGGTCTCCATGAGGTACTCCGCGGTGTCGGGAAGCGGCGTGTAGACCGGGATGTCGAGCCGCTCGACGAGGCCCTGCGCGTCGCGCTCGTGCCACGGACACGTGAGCACGATCGCGGTCGCGCGCTCGGCCGCGAGCGCCTCGATCTCGGTCGGCGGAGCGATCGGGTCGAAGAGCAGCAAGCGCCGGCCGTCGTCGATTGCATACGAGGAGACGTTCCGATCCCAGGGCTCGCTCGGCCGCCAGTCCGGGTGCGGCGCTTTCCAGTGCCAGAGCCCTGCCTGCAACTCGCGCACGGCGCGATCGTATTGGACGCGTGCAGGCTCGCGCGTCCGGACAGGCGGCCCTCATGTGACGCGACGTTTGCGTCCCACGCGCCACGGGAACGTGATAACCGATGAACGCACATACGGACGATCGGCAGGGTGCGGAGCTCCTCGTGCAGGAGCTCAAGGAAGAGGCGGGTCGACTCGCGCATCACCCGATCGCCGAGGTGAGGCGCCTCGAACACGTCGTCGAGGAGGGCGACAGCCCCGCGACGCCACTCCTCCTCATGGTTGTCGTCTCCGTCGGGGCGGCAATTGCCGTCGCAGTCGTGGTGACGCTGGCGTTCGTCGCCTACTACAGCGCCTGACCCGAGCTACGACGCAGCCGTGCGGAAGTGCTCGATCGTTGCCCGTACGCCGTCGGCGAGCGGCGTCGGCGTGATCGGGCCGATGAGCCGTTCGAGCTGGCGTCCCTCGAGTGCCTCGGGAAACGGCAGCTGTCCCTCCTCCCAGAAGATCCTGCCCGCGACGGCGGGGGCGTTCGCCTCGATCGCGTCCACGACCTCCTGCATCGTCGACGGCACCCCGGGGAAGTTGGCCACGTGCGCGCCGTCGGCCGCACTCCGCGCTGCAAGCGCGAACGCGCGGCCGACATCGGGGGCGAAGTCGTACTGCGCGCTCCCGCCGTACGCGATCGTGTAGCCGTCGCCACGCGCGGCCGCTTCCATCGCGAGTGACGGCCCCGACGTCAGTCCCTGGTCGCGGCCTGGGCCGTACACGACGTACGGCCGGATCCCGATCGACGCGACGTCGTCCTCGTGCCAGTAGACACGGGCGGTTCCCTCGTTGGCGAGCTTGAACACCCCGTAGAGCGTCGAAGGCTCGTGGCCGCCCGACTCGGGCGCGGGGGAGTGGTCGGAGGCGTTGTACACCGCGGTCGAGCTGGCGTACGCGAGGCCGCGAATGCGACCGAGCCGTTTCTTGATCGCCTCGAGGACGACGACGGTTCCGTGTACGTTCACGCGCGCGCCCCGCTCCGGATCCGCGCGGACGAACGGCACCTGCATCGCCGCGAGGTGGACGACGTTCGTGATGTCGTGGTCGTCGAGCGCCTTACCGACGGCGTTCAGGTCGGTCACGTCGCCTTCGACGAGCGTAACGCGCGCCCGCTCCTCGTCCGACAGCACGAGTCGAAGCCGCGGGTGGTCCGAGCCGAGGTCGAATCCGACCGGCTCCTGGCCGAGGTCGAGGAGCGCCTTCAGCGTCCACGCGCCGAGGCAGCCGAGAGCTCCCGTGACGAGCGTGCGCTCAGCCAAGCGGGGCGTCCTGGTAGACGGTGACGCTCTCCGTGTAGAACTCGATCGCGGCGCGTCCCTGCTCGTGCGGGCCCCATGCCGAGCCCTTGAGGCCGCCGAACGGGACATGGACGTCCGCGCCGGCCGTCTGCGAGTTGACGTGGACGATCCCGGCCTGGATCTCGCTCGTGAAGCGCTGCGTCTCGCGCAGGTCGCGCGTGAAGATCGCCGCCGAGAGCCCGAAGCGAACCGCGTTCGCGCGCTCGATCGCCTCGTCGAAGCTCGTGTACCGGTACAGCGACGTAACCGGGCCGAAGACCTCCTCGCACGAGAGTTCGGCGTCGTCGGCGAGCCCTTCGAAGACGGTGGGCGCAATGAGGTAGCCCTCGTCGTCGGCACGCCGGCCGCCTGCGAGCACGGTGCCGCCGTCGCTGCGCGCGCGCTCGATCGCGCCGAGGATCTCCTCCATCGCGCCCTCGTTCACGACCGGGCCGACCTCGACCTCAGCATCAGCCGGGTCGCCGACCTTGCCGGACGCCACGCGCGCGAGCAGCTTGTCGCGGAACGCGTCGTAGACGGAGTCCTCGACGAGGATCCGCCGCGTCGCCGTGCACTTCTGCCCGGCCGACCAGAACGCTCCTGCATATGCGGCCTCGACCGCGCGGTCGAGCTCCGCGGTCGCGGACACGATGAGCGGGTTGTGGCCGCCGAGCTCGAGCTGTACCCGGCAGTCGCGCGCGGTCGCCTGGTCGCGCACCGAGCGACCGACCGGAACCGACCCCGTGAACGAGATGGCCCGCACGCCGGCGTTCGCGACGATCTCGGCGCCGACCTTCGAACCGGAGCCGGTGAGGACGTTGAGCACGCCCGCGGGGAGCCCGGCCTCCGCGAAGCACTCGGCGACGTGCAGTCCCGTCCGCGGCGCCTCGTAGCCGAGCTTCAGGACGAGCGTGTTCCCGTAGATCAGGGCGGGTGCGAGCTTCCAGACGGGGATGGCGATCGGGAAGTTCCACGGCGTGATGAGTCCGACGACCCCGAGCGGGCGGCGCAGGGTGTAGAGGCGCTGGTCGGCGACGGACGGCTCGTACATCTCGCCGATGGGCCGCCACGCCTCGCCCGCGGCGTAGCGGAGGATCTGCGCCGCGCGCAGCGTCTCCATGCGGGCCTCGCGGAGCGGCTTGCCCATCTCCGCAGTCATGTCCTGCGCGACCTGCTCGGCCCGGGCCTCGATCGCGGCGGCCGCCTTGGTGAAGTAGCCGGCACGAGCCGGTGCCGGTGTGGCAGACCAGGCGAGGGAACGCGTCCCGCGCGGCGTCGATCGCCGCCCGCGCGTCCTCCGCGTCCGAGGCCGGGTAGACGCCGGTGACCGCCGACGGCCGCCACGGGTTTCGCTTCTCGTACGTCTCTCCGGCGGCGCTCTCGCGCCATTCGCCGCCGATGTAGTTGCGGGCCGGCGGCGCCGGTAAGGGTCTCGGTCATGACTCGGGCTCCTTCTGGATCAGCTCGGAGGCGCGCACGACGGGGTTGACGAGCGTGCCGATCTGGGGAACGTGGATCTCGACGAAGTGTCCGGGAAGCAGCGTGAAGGTGTCCGGAGGAACGAGGCCCGTCCCGGTCAGGAGGACGCTTCCGGGCGGCACCGGGTTGTGGGCAGGAGCCACTCGACGAGCTCCGAGAACGAGCGGCGCATCGTGGAGGTGGACGACTCGCCCTCGAAGACGATGCGTCCCCACTCGTCGGTCACGCGCAACGTCAGACGGAAGGTCGGCTGGTCGTGCTCCGAGACGAAGACGGCCGGGCCGAACGAGCACGCACCGGCGTAGATCTTCGCCTGCGGGAGGTAGAGCGGGTTCGCGCCCTCGATGTCGCGCGAGGAGACGTCGTTGCCGATCGTGTAGCCCGCGATCCGGCCGTTCGTCCCGAGGACGACGCCGATCTCCGGCTCGGGAACGTTCCAGGTCGAGTCGTCGCGGATGCCGATCGGCCGTCCCGGGAGCGACCGTTCGCCGCATGGCGGCGTCCTTCATGAACAGCTCGGGCCGCGGCGCGTCGTACACCATCGTGTACACGTCCTTGACGGTGCTCTCCTCGACGCGCGCGTCGCGGGAGCGCTCGTACGTCACGCCCGGCACACCAGATCTCCGGAGCGGCGAGCGGGGTCAGGAGCTCGTACGGCTCGGGCAGCTGCATCGAGTCGCGGGTCGAGCGGCGTGATCTGCGCGCCGCCGCCCAGTGCGACCCGCCCGCTCTCGACGACGCCTTGCTCGACACCGTTCGGGCCGCGCACCCGGATGTACAGGGCCACTCAGTAGACCGCCCGGCCGCCGGAGATGTCGTACGTCGCGCCCGTCGAGAAGGAGCACTCCTCGCTCGCCAGCCAGCAGATGAGCGCCGCGACCTCCTCGGGCTCGCCCATGCGCCCCATCGGGATGCGGTCGACCATGTAGCCGATGTGCTCCTCGCTGATCCCGTCCAGGATCGGCGTCTCGATCACCGCCGGAGCGACGCAGTTGACGATCACTCCCGTTCGCGCGAGGTCCTTCCCGATCGCCTTCGTCAGCCCGATCACGGCGGCCTTCGACGCCGAGTAGGCGCCGGCCATCGGGTTGCCCTCCTTGCCCGCGATCGAGGCGACGTTGACGATGCGGCCGTAGCCGCGCTCGACCATGCTCGGGATCACGGCGCGGTTCGAGAAGAAGACGCCGTCGGCGTTGATTCCCATGACGCGGCGCCACTCGTCGTCGGTCACGTCGACCGTCGCGAGCGAGGCTCCCGGAACCCCTGCCGAGCAGACGAGGACGTCGATGGGGCCGAGCGCGTCCTTCACCTGTGCCACCGCCTCGTCGACGTCGGAGGACCGCGAGACGTCGCCCGTGAGCGCGAGCACCCCGTCCGGGGCTCCACCGTCGAGATCGAACGAGGCGACACGTGCGCCCTCCTCGAGCAGACGGCGCGCAACGGCGGCGCCGATGCCGCTCGACGCACCGGTGACGAGTGCCACCCTCCCCGAGAATCGCTCCGCGTTGCCCATCACTCCGACTCAAGCCTAAAGTCTCGACGGAGTGCCCCTCGATCCGACCAGCGACTACCCGCTCGGCGCGCGGCGCCCCGACCTCGTGACCACGCCGGGCGGCATGCCGCTCGGCGACGTGACCCTCGCCGCCGCCCGTCAAGGCGCGATCGGGCCGGACGAGATCCGCGCGACGCCGCGGACGCTCCGCCTTCAGGCCGAGGTGGCGCGCGCAGCGGGCCGGACGCAGCTCGCCGAGAACCTCGAGCGCGCGGCCGAGCTCGCCGCCGTGCCGGACGACCTCCTGCTCGAGATCTACACGGCGCTCCGGCCTCGACGGGCGACCGCGCAGCGAGCTCGAGGAGTGGGCGGCGCAGCTCGACGGGTTCGACGCGCCGAAGACCGCGGCCTTCGTGCGCGAGGCCTCCGCGGCGTACGCCGAGCGTGGGCTGCTGGCGCATGACTAGCCGCCGCTTCGCCTCGCGCGCGACGCGAGACCTCTCACTCGAGCAGCTCGTCTCGCCGCTTCCCGAGCTCGGGCTCGTCTCCGCCAACGGGCCGAACGACCCGGAGCCGGAGCTCGTCGTCGAGAACGGCGCCGTCGCGCGGATGGACGGCCGCGACGCCTCCGACTTCGACGTCATCGACCGCTTCGTCGTGGCGCACGGCCTCGACCTCGACGTCGCCGCGGAAGCGATGGCGACGCGACGACCTCGCGCTCGCGCGCATGCTCGTCGACGTCGACGTGCCTCGCGCCGAGCTCGTGCGCCTCTCGCGCGGGCTGACCCCGGCGAAGCTCGCACGCGTCATCGGCCTGCTCGACCCGGTCGAGTTGATGCTCGCGCTCAAGAAGCTCCGCGCGCGGCGCGCTCCCGGCAACCAGGCGCACGTGACGAACCTGAAGGAGAGCCCGGCGCTCCTCGCTGCGGACGCGGCCGAGGCGGCGCGGCGCGGCTTCGCCGAGCTGGAGACGACGGTGGGGGTCGCCCGCTACGCGCCGCTCAACGCGATCGCGCTCCTCGTCGGCTCGCAGACCGGGCGCTCGGGCGTGATGACGCAGTGCGCGGTCGAGGAGCGGCGGAACCTCGAGCTCGCGATCCGAGGACTCGTGACCTATGCCGAGACGCTGTCGGTGTACGGCACGGAGCCGGTCTTCGTCGACGGCGACGACACGCCGTGGTCGAAGGCGTTCCTCGGCGCGGCGTACGCGTCGCGCGGCGTCAAGGTGCGCTTCACCTCGGGCACGGGATCCGAGGCGCTCATGGGCTACGCCCAGGGCATGTCGATGCTCTACCTCGAGGCGCGCTGCCTCGCGGTCGTCCGCGCAGCCGGCTCGCAGGGCGTCCAGAACGGCTCGATCTCGTGCGTCGCGCTCGTCCTCTCCGTGCCCGGCGGGACGCGCGCGATCCTCGGCGAGAACGTCCTCGCCGCCTGGCTCGACCTCGAGGTCGCGTCGGGGAACGACGCGATCGCCTCGCACTCCGAGATCCGCAAGACCGCGAAGCTCATGGGCCAGTTCCTGCCGGGGACGGACTTCGTCACCTCCGGGTACTCGGTCATGCCGCGTCACGACAACACGTTCGGGGGCGGCAACTTCGACGCCGACGACCTCGACGAGTGGCTGACCATCCAGCGCGACTGGCAGGTCGACGCGGGCATCGAGCCCGTCTCGGAGGACGAGCTCCTCCGCGTACGCGAGCGGGCGGCTCGCGCCGTCCAGGCCGTGTTCGCGGATCTCGCGCTGCCCGCGATCTCGGACGAGGAGGTCGCGCTCGCGACGACGGGCTACGACGCGCGCGAGATGCCCGACCGCGACCGCGCCGCGGACGTCGAGGCGGCGGACGAGCTCCTCGCGCGCGGTGTCTCGGGTCTCGACGTCGCGCTCGCGCTCGACCGCAGCGGATTCGACGACGTCGCGGAGGCGGTGCTCGGGATGCAGCGCCAGCGGGTCTCGGCCGACTACCTGCAGACGTCGGCCGTCATCGGCGCCGACGGCGTCGTCCGCTCGGCGGTCAACGACCCGAACGAGTACTCGGGCCCGGGGACCGGCTACCGGCTCGAAGGCGAGCGCTGGGAGCTTCTCCAGCGCCTTCCCCAGTCGTCGCCCCGGCGGAGCTGCTCGGAGAGGCGGAGGGCGCCGACCCGATCGTGACCGAGCGCGCGAGCTGCGGCGAAAGGGGACGAGCCGTCCGAGGTCGTCGTCGCGCTCGGCCCGGCGTTCGCGGGCTCGATCCGCCGCACGATCGCGGACCTCGACCACCGCGACGTCCTCGACGCCGTCTGCAACGGGATTCGCGAGGGCGGCGCCGAGCCGCGGATCGTCCGTGTCGTGCGCGTGGCCGACGTCGCGTTCATCGCGCACGACGGCGCCGTGCTGTCGGGCTCGGGCGTCGCGATCGGTCTTCAGTCGAAGGGCACGGCCGTGATCCACCGCGCGGACCTGCAGCCGCTCGACAACCTCGAGCTCTTCGGCATGTCGCCCCTCTACACGGTCGAGTCGTACCGCGCGATGGGCAGGAACGCGGCCGGCTACGCGCTCGGCAAGCGCGTCGGACCGGTGCCGACCCAGCTCGACAACTTCGCGCGCGCGAAGCTCATCGTTCGCACGACGCTGCTCCACGCGCGCGAGACGCAGGCGATCGTCCCGGGCGGCCCGCCGGTCGAGGTCGAGCTCCTGACCGCGCCTGTGGGGTAGCGGCCGCTACCCCTGCTGCTTTCCCGCGATGCCCCAGTGCTTCGGCGAGACGCCCTCGATGATCACCTGGATGTGCTCGACCGCGGCGCCGCTCGACTCGTGCAGGGCGTTCGTGAGGGCTTCGATCATCTTCGGCACCGATTCCTCGGTGACCCGCTTGTCGTACAGCTTCACCTCGATGACTGGCATGCGGCCTCCTTGTCGTGTGCTCCGATCCTACGACGAGGGCGCAGGCGGCATCTGGTCGACGGGCCACGGCTTTCCGGCGAGCCCCCAGTTCTTCGGGTTGTGGCCCTCGACGATGACCCACGTGTGCTCCTTCAGCCCCGGGTGCGTCGCCTCGCCGAGCGCGTCCGTGAGCTTCTCGATGAGCGCCGCGCTCGTCTCGTCGCTCATGCGGTAGTCGAACAGCTCGACCCTGATCAGCGGCATCGCAGCTCCTTCCCGTTAGGTTTCGAGTCATGCCGGAGCGCCTCCAGCACTGCGGGCTGATCGTCGCCGATCTCGACGCCTCGCGACGCTTCTACGGCGGCGCGCTCGGCCTCGAGGAGGTTCCGCGGCCGCAGAACTTCCGCTTCGAGGGCGCGTGGTTCCAGGTCGGCGACGACCAGCTCCATCTCCTCGTGGAATCGGAGACGACGAGCCGGGCAGGAGGCGCCGATCCCGGTCCGAGCGCGACGGTCGGGCTCGCCAACCACATCGCGATCGAGATCGACGATCTCGGACGCGGCCCGTGCCCGCCTGGACGAGCACGGCGTGCCCTCATCGGCGGGCCCATGCCGCGCGGCGACGGCTACGACCAGGTCTTCATGCGCGATCCCGACGGGTACGTGATCGAGCTCTTCCAGTTCACGGGCGCGGACCAGTCGGACGCGCCGCTTCGCACTCCCGTGCGACGCTGACGGCTCGACCGTCCCGCTTCCGTGCACGAGGGGCTATCGTGAGACGACGCGTTCGTCCTTCGGTCTCGCCCTCGTGGCGCTGCCGGGCGTCGGGCTCGAGCGGGCATCCCGCGGTCTGCGAAGCGGACCCGCGACCTACGAAGACGGAGGGTTGATGGCGACGAAGCGGCAGCAGACCATGGCCAAGATCACGCGCGAGCGCGCGGTGAAGGAGAAGCGGGAGCGCAAGCTCGAGAAGAAGCGCGCCGCGGCGGCGGAGCGCCGGGCGAAGGCCGACGGAACGTGGGTCGAGCCGGAGGTCGAGCCGGACGTCGAGGTCGGACGCGGCCGACGACGAGGCCGGCCTACCCGCCTGACCGGAGTCAGGCGGCCTCTTCGATCCGCATCATCCCGATCGAGACGATGGTGCGGTACCGGGCGAAGGCGTGGTGGCCGGCCTGCAGGAGGTACTGGTCGGCGTCGACCATGCGGCTGTAGACGTCGAGCGGCACCTTCACGAGCCGGTCGCAGTCGACTCTCGTGCACTCGCAGGCGAGCTCGACGAGTCCCTGCGCGTCGGACGTCGGATTCGACGTTGCCGTCTTGCCATTCGCTGCGCGCTGTGCGACGCGATGCGAGATCCCTTCCTGCTCGGTCACCAGCTGCTCCTCGGCCGATGCGGCCATCGCGTCTCCTCCTGCCGTGAACGGATAGGGAGGGCGCAGGCCCGCGCCTTCGGTATTCGTCCGGTGTCATCCCAGTGTACGCGGGACACTGCGAGGGTCGGGGTACGGGCTCCGAGCGCGCCGGCTGCTAGGCTGCGACCTACGGATGGCGTCCGCCGTCCCGTGAGGTTTGACTTCTTCGGTTCCTCCTGTGGGTCGAGGTAGACGGATCTCGACCAACGCTTCACGACATAGGAGTTGAATCGAATGCAGTCCTTTTCCGAGCTCGGCGTACCCGCGCGCATCGTGCGCAAGCTCGCCGAGCGTGACATCCACACACCGTTTCCGATCCAGGAACGCGTCCTCCGCGAGGCACTCGCCGGGCGGGACGTCCTCGCCAAGGCCCCGACCGGATCCGGGCAAGACGCTCGGCGTTTGCGATACCGCTCGTCGAGCGACTCGACGCTCGGCGACCGGCAGTCCCGCCGCGCTCGTTCTCGTACCGACGCGCGAGCTCGCGTCCCAGGTTGCCGTCGAAGTGGCGTCGCTCGCGCCGAAGGGCGTCGAGGTCGCGACGGTCTATGGAGGCGTTCCGATCCATACCCAGGCGAAGCGCGCGCGGCGCGCCCACGTCCTGGTCGCGACTCCCGGTCGCCTGAACGACCTCCTCGAGCGCAAGGCGATCTCGCTCGACGGTGTCACGACCCTGGTGCTCGACGAGGCCGACAGAATGCTCGACATGGGCTTCAAGCCTCAGGTCGACCGCATCGTGCGGCGGCTTCCGCGCACTCGGCAGACGATGTTCTTCTCGGCGACTCTCGACGCGACGGTAGGAGAGCTCGCTGACGCCTATACCTCCGATCCCGTCCGCTGCGAGGTCGCTCCGATGGTCGCCGATGAGGGCGGCGAGGTGGAGCACCGCTTCATCTCCGTCAAGCCTGACGACAAGGTCTCGACGCTCGCCGAGTTGCTGCAAGAGGATCGTGGCCTCGCCCTCGTGTTCGTGCGCACGCGGCGCGGCGCGGATCGGCTCGTCAAGAAGCTCGCGTTCCACCAGATCGACGCGGTCGGTCTCCACGGCGATCTCAGTCAGGGGCAACGCGAACGTGCGCTCAGGCGCTTCGAGTCCGGCCAGGCGTCGACGCTCGTCGCCACCGACGTCGCCGCACGCGGCCTCGACCTGGTCGACATCACGCACGTCATCAACTTCGATCCGCCCGCCGAGCACTCGGGCTACGTCCATCGCGTCGGGCGCACGGGGCGCGCGGGACGCGGAGGCGTCGGCATCACGCTCGTCCTGCCCGATCAGCAGGCGGACGTCAGCCGCGTCGCACGGCTCGCCGGTCACACGGAGCAGTTCGCGTCCGGAGGAATGGCAGTCGCGCCGCCGCGGCGCGTCTACTCCTCCCGACGCGGTAGGATCGAAGTGGGGCGCGCCGCGGGCGCGGCGCAAGATCTGAGCCGCGGCTACTTCGCAGCCGCGAGCTGGTCGTCGATCCAGGCGTCGGCTGCGGCGAGGTCGAGCCCTCGGGTCACGCTGATCTCGCCCGAGAGGAGCTCGCGCGCCTTGTTGTGGAGCGCCCGCTCGCTCGTCGAGAGCTTCGTCGGCGTCCCGTTCGCCGTCTTGCCCTGCTCGCGCCGCACACCGTCGCGGACGATCTCGGCGAGCTCGAGCGGATCGCCGCTGCGCAACTTCTCCTGCGCCTGCTGGACGCGCTTCGACCAGATCTCGTCGCTGACGACGCCTTGCTCGCGCAGGGCCTTCTGCACCTTCTTCAGGTCGGCCTCGGTCGCGGGCGGCCGCAGTTGCTCCTCCGCGCGCGAGATCGGGAGCGTGACGGAGAGCTCGTTCCCGAGCTGGACGACGACGACCTCCTCCTCCTGGCCGAGGACGACGCGCTTCTCCCGTGCCGCGACAGTGCCCACGCCGTGCGGGGGGTACGCGACGACGGTGCCGACTTTCAGGTCCACGCTTCCAGCCTACAGCGCAGGAACGGTGCGACGACGCCCGCGAGCCGGTCGTGCGCTCAGTGCTCGAGGCCGACGACGAGCTCGCGCTCGCCGCCTTGCCACGTCAGCGACAGGGAGCCGAGGCGCTTGAGAAGCGCCAGCACCCTCGGGTTGTCGCCGCAGACCGTGGCGACGAGTTCGGTGATGCCCGCGGCACGAGCATCGGCTGCGAGCTCGCCGGCGAGGATCGAGCCGATTCCGCGGCTCTGGTGCGCGTCGGAGATCGCAAAGGCGATCTCCGCCGACGTGCCGCTTCGGACCAGCCGGGCGATTCCGACCGGCTCCGGGTCGCCGTCGACGTAGCCGACGAGGACGTGGTGCGCATGGTCGACGCGGGCGAGGCTCGCGAGCTCGAGCTCGGAGAGGCGTGGCTTGGCGCCGCAGAAGCGGCGCGCGCGCGAGCGCTCGCCGAGCCGCTCGAAGAGGGCGGACACGGTCGCCGTGTCGCCGTTCCGCAGCGGTCGGATGGTGATGCCATCCACGAATCGCGTGTGCATATGACGATGGTGAACGCAAGGCATGGCCCGAGACTTCCCCGCGACGGGCCATCTTGTTGACATGGCCCGAGCGGGCCATCACACTCACGGGCCATGGAGCAGGACATCCGGTTCTGCGAGCTCGACGGCCGCCGCATCGCCTATGCGACGGCGGGAGAGGGGCCTCTGCTCCTCTTCGCCGCGCGTTGGGTCTCGCATCTCGAGGAGGAGTGGGACGACCCGCAGGCGCGCGCGTTCTTCGAGGAGCTCGCGACGTCGCATCGCGTCGTCCGCTACGACCGCCTCGGCGCCGGGCTGTCCGATCGGGATCTCCCGGCGCCGCCGACGACCGAGTCCGAGATGCGCGCCCTTGGCACGGTGCTCGACGCGTGCCGGCGAGGAGTCCGCGACGATCTTCTCGTGCTCGTGCGCCGGGCTCGCAACCGTGCGGTTCGCGAGCGCCGCGCCTGCTCGTGTCGACAAGCTCGTCTTCTTCGGCGGCTACGTGTCGCGACGTGACGTCCCGGACGTGACCCGCGGCTCACTCGTCGAGTTCACACGCCTCAACTGGCCGCTCGCGGCACAGATGTTCTCCGGGCTTCTCGTTCCGCATGCGAGCGGCGACGAGATCGCGGCCGTGGGCCGTCATCTCAGGCGTGCGGCAGACGCCGAGGAGGCCGCCGCGTTCCTCGAACTCGAGCTCACCGCGGATGCCAGGCCGTACCTCGCGAGCGTCACGATGCCGTCGCTCGTGCTCCATCGGCGTGGCGACCGCACGGTGCCGATGGGCCACGGGCGCGAGCTTGCATCGATGCTCCCGAGCGCCCGCTTCGTCGCGCTGAACGGCGACGCGCACCTGCCGTGGGTCGGAGACCAGCGCGACCTCCAGCGTGCACTCGCCGGCTTCCTCGACGACGTTGCCGTCGCCGAATCCAACGGCACCTCGCCGCTCAGCCGCCGCGAGGCGGAGGTGCTGCGCCTCGTCGCTGCGGGGCTGTCGAACCGCGAGATCGCCTCGTCGCTCGTCCTCAGCGAGCACACGGTTCATCGCCACGTCGCGAACATCCTGCACAAGCTCACGCAGTCCTCGCGCGCCGCAGCGGCCGCGCATGCGACGCGGGTCGGCTACATCTAGGCGCCCGCGTCGGGCAGTCTGCTCGGTCTGCGCGATCACCACAATGACGCCGTGCAAGGCACCCTGAAGCGCTGGCTCGGCGCCTTCGACGAGGAGGCACGAGTCTGGAGCGTGTCGCCGCGTACCGCGCTCGCCTTGTTCACGGTCCCATTCACCGGCGTGCTGCTCGTCGTCATCGATCTCGTTCACGGCGATCTCGGCGACCGACTCCTCGCAGAGGACTCGGTCGTCGAGTCGGCGACGGCGCTTGTCATTCTCGCCGTTGCGGCACTCGCGGCGATCGTCGCCCGGACGCTCTGGAGCAGCCGCCTCCGAACTCAAGCGACGGGCTGACGTGCTCCTCACCGTCGCGGCAGTCGTCGCTGCCGGAGAGGAGATCTCGTGGGGCGGGCGGCTCCGGGCACGAGACACTCGAGTCGATCCGGGAGGCGTGGTCTACGAGCCTTACGTCGCCGGCATGCTGCTCGTCGGTCTGTACGGATCAGTCGGCTCCTGGTTCGTTTACCGCGTCAAGCTCTGGCGAACGGCGAATTGGTACTTGTTCGTGCCGCCGATCTTCCTCGCCGGCGCATTCCTTCAACTTGTTGCGTACCGCGTCCTTCGCTACACGGGGCTCGCGCGGCCACAACTACGGCGAGTGGTGTGAGCTCTGCGTTGCTGCAGCGATAGCGGTCTTCGTTGGGCTGAACCTCCGTAGATTGCGCTCACGACAGCCCGACGACGGCTCAACCGCATAGGCCGGTGGGTCGGCGGCGACGTGCGTCCTGTCAGAGACTCGCGAAGAGGTCGACTGGTACCCCGTCCGGGTCGCGCAGCTGCGCATACCGCTGGCCCCAGAATGCGTCCCAGGGCTCCTTCTCCATAGGCGTCGAAGCCGTCGGCTTTCGCACGCCCGTAGAGGTCGTCGACCTCGGCCGGGCTCGAGCATTCGAATGCGAGCGCGAGCTGGTTCCCGGTCTCGCGCGTCCAGTCAGAGCGGAAGCTCGTGATGACAGACTCCTCGTCGAGCATGAACCTCGCGCCGCTCGGCAGCGTCGCCTCGATGTGGCCCTCGCCGCCCTCCGGGAAGTCGACACCGAGGAGGCGATAGAACGCGATCGAGCGTCCGAGGTCTTTGACACGACGATGCCGATGGCGTTCAGTTCGGGCACGTCGACACCCTAGCGCCCCAACACCGTTGAGCAAGAGCTCTCCGTCCGGCCCGCGACCAAGAATCACGACGCCGTTGTGACTAGCCAGCAGATGTCTACGTGGATCTGCCCTGCGTGCGGTCGTCCCGTACGCGACCACCGCCCTTTTGTCGCGGCTGTCGAAGGCAAAGAGGACATGGACTTTGGCCCGAATAGCAAACGTTCACGAGCTTGTCCACGTGCGCTTTCACGCCGACCACTATCAGCCACGTATCCGAGGCAAGGTGTACATCCTCGCGGACGAGTAACCAGCTAGACGGTGCCGTGCGCACCGCTCTCCAGCGGCGGAGTTCGCCGAGCCGGTGCCGCTTTCGTCGACCTTCCGCCAACGAGCCGTTCGCTTCCGCGTTGGGCTCCTCGGGGGGCTTCGTCCTACTCGCGATCCGTGCTCGGCGCACTTCGCACGCTGGGTCCGTTCGCCCGTTCTCGCAACCTCAGGAAGGGGAGCCCAAGGAAATCCCCTCGAAATGGGGGTTTTTTCTGCGCTCACAACGGGCATCTCTCTCAGCAGTCAAGAGGGAACGTCGAGAAGGGGGCAAGGGGGAAACATGCGACACAAGATCACAACGAGAGCCCTGGGCCGAGGACTGATCCCTGGCGCCCTGGCGACCTTGATCGTCGCTGCGGCAGCGATGGCATCGCCGGCATTGGCTCCGGTGAACGTCGATCCTCCGACGATCACCGGAACGGCTCGCCAGCGCGAAGTGCTCACAGCGGAGAACGGGACGTGGGAGAACGCTCCAACCGAGTTTCGCTACCGGTGGCTGCGTTGTAATCCGCTCGGCAACTCGTGCGTTCTTCTTGCCGCCGATGGCAAGACGTACCGAGTCGGCCAGGCCGACGTCGGCGGCACGATGCGCGTTCGTGTGACAGCAAGAAACGCCGATGGATCGACGAATGCCCGCTCCGAGCAGACGGAAGTCGTTAGCTCGAACGCGGCGCCGCTCGCCAACACTGCCCGGCCGACGATCACGGGCGAGGCACGCGTTGGCCAGGAGTTGACTGCAACTGAGGGCACGTGGACGGGGAACCCAACATCGTTCGCCTTTCAGTGGCAGCGCTGCGATGTCGACGCGCTCACCTGCGCCAATGTCGTTGGGGCAACTGGAAGGACGTACGGTGTCCGCATCGCCGACCTCGGCTTCCGCCTGAGGGTCGAAGTCACCGCCAGGACCGACAACCGCTCGGGTACGGCAACGTCGAACGCGACGGCGATCGTCGTTCCGACGACCCCGATCACGAACCGGCGACCGACGCTCCAGATCATCTCGGTTCGGTTCACAGGCGCTCGGGTGTATGCGCGGTTCCGGATCTGCGATGACACCGCTCGGAACCTTGCGGTTCTCGTCACCGAGACAAGGCCCGGCGTGCGGTCCACGAACAGGCGCTTCGCAACCCGCGTTCCTCCGAGGCCGTGCGGTGCCTACACGCGCAACTGGCTACCGGCTCAGCGCTTCCGTGGGCCAGGCCGCTACACGATCACCCTTCGTGCGCGTGACGTGTCCGGACTGACGAGCGCGCCCGCACGCCGAACGTTCCGCCGATAGCGCGGCAGAGCCCCGCACCGCTGCTCGCCGGCGGTGCGGGGCTCTCGGCGGAGCCGCGCGCTAGCCGGACGCTGTGGCGTTCGTTTCTACGCGCTGGGCTGGGTACACGGCCCGCGCCGACTGAGCTGAGTCTCGTTTCTCATGCGCTCGGGGGGGACATTCCCTCGAACGACGACGCACCGGCTGCTTACGCCGCCCGAGCCTCGGCGGTCGTCGAATAGGCAGTGCGGAAGCCTTCTCGCCAGCTCGGGTGGCGCAACGTCCAGCCGAACTCCCGCTTCGCCTTCATGTTCGACGCGCCGCGCACCTCCGTCATGAGGACGACTGCCGACCCTCGCCGGGCGAAAGCGAAAAATTTAAAATTCTGCCTGGAGCCAGCGTGGCACAAAAAGGGTGGCAGAGGGGGGGGGGAGGTGAGGGCTTTGAACGACGGGGTCGGCGCGTTATGCTCGTCGTGCCTGTCGGAGTGAGCCAGCGCGAGCGAAGCAGGGGGACAGCATGAAGAGTCTTGCCGAGATCCTCGAGGCAAAGGGCGGCGAGGTGCTCGAGATCGACGCCGACGCGACGGTGCTCGACGCGGTGCGGACGATGGTCGAGATGAACGTCGGGTCGCTGCTCGTGACCGAAGACGCCGAGATCACCGGCATCGTCACCGAGCGGGACTACCTCCGCGCGTGACGCTCGAGGGGCGCACCGAGGACGCACCGGTCCGCGAGATCATGACGACGCCGATCGTCGTCGCAACGGGGGAGACGACCGTCGACGAGTG
>CAWDSX010000013.1:0-35181 GCA_963805135.1 uncultured Gaiellaceae bacterium
TCAACAATTTTCGAGAACGACACCGAACGTGGGCCGGACAGGGCGGCCTCCGTACTCGGCTCCGCATACTCCGGGTCTACGACGGCCAGCGTCAGCATCTTGCCCTCGTTCGAGCTGTAGCGACGTCGTCGAGCGCATTCAAATGCCGAGGCAGACGCGCTGGACCTCGGGGTCCTCGAGCAGCTCCCCGACGTGCCGGAGCGGACGATGCGTCCCGTCGCTCAGCAGGTAGCCGCGCTCGGAGATCGCGAGCGCGCGGCGTCACGTTCTGCTCGACGAGCAGGATCGCGACGCCGGACGCGTGGATCTCCTGAGCGCGTCGAAGAGCATCGTCGACCACGACCGGGGCGAGGCCGAGCGTCGGCTCGTCGAGGAGCAGGAGCCGCGGGCCGGACATGAGGGCGCGGCCGAGCGCGAGCATCTGCTGCTCGCCGCCGCTCAGCGTCCCGGCGCGCTGCGCGGCGCGGTCGGCGAGGATGGGGAACAGCTCGTGGACGCGCGCGAGCCGCCGCTCGCGCCCGCGCGCGCGCCGCGCCGGTAGGAGCCGAGGCCAGGTTGTCCTGCACGCTCATGCCGGCGAAGATCCGCCGCCCCTCCGGGACGATCGCGACGCCCGTGCTCGCAGACCTCGTGGCCGGCGGCCGCATCAGGTCGACGCCGTCGAGCTCGATCTCGCCGGTGCGGTCGCGCAGAAGGCCCGGCGAGCGCGTTCACGAGCGTGGTCTTCCCGGCGCCGTTCGGGCCGACGACGCTGACGATCTCGCCGTCGTCGATGCGCAGGTCGACGCCGCGGAGCGCCCGCGCCTCGCCGTAGAAGACCTCGAGGCCGTAACGTCCAGCACCGTCCTCCCGCCCCAGGTACGCCCGCGCACCTCCGGGTCGTTCATCACGACTCCCGCGAGCGCCGTCGGCGAGCTTCGTCCCGCGGTCGAGCACGACGATCGGGTCGGCGAGGCCGGTGACGACGCGCATCAGGTGCTCGACCATGACGATCGTCGTCCCGCGCTCGTGGATCCGGCGCAGGACGGCGATCGCCTCGTCGAGCTCGGCCGGGTTCAGACCGGCGAGCACCTCGTCGAGCAGCAGCAGCGTCGGCTGCGTCGCGAGCGCGCGGGCGAGCTCGAGCAGCTGTCGCTGGTGCAGGTTGATCTCGCGCCGGGAGCGCGTCGGCGCGCGCCGTCGAGGCCGACGACGTCGAGGTACTCGTCGGCGCTGCGACGCGCTTCCGCGAGCCCTGCGCCACGCGGCCGAACATGCAGGCGATGGCGACGTTGTCGCGCACCGTCATCGACTCGAACGGCTTCGGGATCTGGTGCGTGCGCGCGATGCCGAGATGCGAGCGGACGTGCGGCGCGAGCGCGGTCGATGCGGCGGCCGTCGAGCCGCACTCGCCGGCGGTCGGTGGGTGGACGCCGGAGAGGACGCCGATCAGCGTCGACTTGCCCGGAGCCGTTCGGGCCGACGAGCCCGACGACCTCGCCGCGCTCGATCGTCGAGCGAGACGCCGGCGAGCGCCTGCACGCCGCCGAAGTGCTTCTCGACGTCGACGCACTCGAGGAGGTGCGCCGGCGTCCGCGTCGGGTGAGGCGGCGGCCGCGCTCACCGCAGCTGCGCCGCTCCCGGCGTCGGCGCGCGGAGCTCGCCCCGGCGCCGCCGGCGCGCGCCGTCGGCGGCCGGCCGACGAGGAGCACGGCGGTCGCCGCGGCGAGGCCGGTGCCGAGCCAGTCGGTGGCGATGCCCCAGCCGACGAGCCCCGCGACGACCGTCGCCGACGACGAGCGCGACACCGGCGAGCGACCGCGCGCCGCGGCCGCGCGACGATGCGCTCGTAGAGGCCTTCCGGCGCGAAGAGGATCATGAGGACGAGGATCTCCGCCGAGGACGACCTGACCCCATTCGTCGAGGCCCGAGTTCGATGAGCGCTCCTGCAGGCGTAGATGACCAGGGCGCCGATGACGGGGCCGAGCCAGTGCCGGCGGCCGCCGAGCGACGCACATCACGATGACGAGCAGCGGCACGGTGAGGTTGAAGACGCCCTCCGGCGTCAGGTAGCCGATCTGCAGCGCCGCGACCGCGCCCGACAGCGCCGCCGAGGGAGCCGGAGATCGTGATCGCGAGCATCTTGTAGCGGAAGGTCGGCACGCCGAGCTCCTCGGCGACGTCCTCCTCGTCGCGGATCGAGAACAGCCCCCAGCCGAAGCGCGAGTTCTGGATCAGGAACGCGGTGACGACGGCGAGCGCGGCGACGCCGAGCGCCGAGCCGGTAGATCAGGTCCTGGAAGTCGCCGAGGAAGTCCGGGTACTCCGGGATCGTGATCGGGATGCCCTGGCCGCCGTCGACCCAGGTCGAGATGTGCGATCGCCGACAGCGTGAACGTCACCGCGAGCGTCAGCAGCGCGAAGATCTCCCCGCGCAGCGAGCCGAGCCGGAACGCGAGCGCGCCGATCCCCGCCGCGAGCAGCCCGCCGAGCGACGCCGGCGATCGGGATCGTCAGGAAGTAGTTCACGCCCTCGCGGCTGACGAGGTCGCCGGCCGCGTAGACGCCGAGGCCGTAGAAGGCGCCCTGGCCGAAGCTGAAGTACCCCGTGTACCCGGAGAGGATGTTCCAGCTCGTCGACTGGGCGATCCAGAAGAAGACGAAGTACGCGTAGACGAGGTAGAAGACCGAGAAGCCCGGTCGCGTCCTGCAGGTTCGGGACGAACACCAGCGCGGCGACGACGGCGCGCGAGCGCGGCGAGCTGGCGGTACTTCACGACGGCCCAGCCGCCCGAAGAGCCCGTTGGGCCGGAAGAGCAGCGCGAGGATGAGGAGGAGGAAGACGACGAGCGGCGCGCCCTGCGGCTTCCAGGCGACGCTCGACTGCTGTCGACGAAGCCGATGAGGATGCCCGCGCCACCGCGCCGAGCAGGTTGCCGATCCCGCCGAGGATGACGACCGTGAAGATCAGCCCGACCCACTCGGACGCGAGCTGCGGGAACACGGCCTGGTTGATCCGATCAGGACGCCGGCGACGCCGGCCATCGCCGTTGCCGAGCCCGGCGGTGAGCATCCCGATCCGCCGATGGTCCACTCCGAACGCGCCCGCGATCTCGCGGTCGTAGGCGAGCGCGCGCAGCGCCTTCCCGAAGTAGGTGCGGCGCAGGACGTACGTACGTCGCAACCGCGAGTGCGAGCGCGGCGCCGAGGGCGATCAGCTGCGGGACCGGGAATGCGATGTCGCCGATGAAGATCGCCACGCGTCGCGTACGGGTTCTCGGCGACGTCGATCTGGCGGAAGTCGGCGCTCCAGATGTTGTTGATCAGCTGGATCGCGATGATGAAGAGGCCGAAGCTGAGCAGCAGCGAGTTGAACTCGTCCACCTGGAAGCGGTCGATCACCCACTGGATCGCGACGCCGACGACGAACATGCGCGGGGACGACGATCAACGATCGCGAGCAGCGGGTCCGCAGCCGGTTGACGTCGTGAACTGGTAGGT
Source organism: uncultured Gaiellaceae bacterium (assembly GCA_963805135.1). GTDB lineage: Bacteria > Actinomycetota > Thermoleophilia > Gaiellales > Gaiellaceae > GMQP-bins7. The sequence goes on from CAWDSX010000013.1 coordinate 3,481, forward strand.
GACGTAGGCGCTGCCGAGGATCAGCGCGAAGTGCGCGAGGTTGATCACCTTGAGCAGGCCCCAGGTGAGCGAGAGGCCGAGCGCCATCACCGCGTAGAGCCCTCCGGTCATGACACCGGAGACCCCGGCTTGCAGGTACGTGTTCATCGACGCGCGGTGGGATCAGCCCGACGGGTCTGACCCCATTGCCTGGCGCGGCGCCTCTAGCCTTCCTGCAGCGGGCGTGACCAGCTTCGTGACGCGGCGGGCGGCGGCCAGACCACCTTCCAGCGCCCCTTCTGAATCTGCTTCACAAGGTTCCGCGGCTTCGAGAAGTTGTTCTTCGCCGGGTTGAAACGGAGCTTGCCGACGAAGGTCGTGTCGACTCCGTTGGCCTTGAGGTAGTCGCAGACACGCTCGTTGTCGAGGCTCCGTGCACCGCGCACGCCAGCTGCGAGCACCTCCCAAGCGGTCCACGACGCGGTCGCCTGCGAGTCGAACACCCGGTAGCTGAGCCCGTTCGACGCCGCCGACTGGGCGAACTGCTTGACGATGCTCTGCGCCTTCTTTCCCAGCTTCTTCAGCAACTTGCCGTTCGGCTCGAACAACGTGACGCGACAGCACGCCGTCCGCCGCGGCCCCAGGGCGAGCAGCGGCCCCGGGGCCGGGAAGAGGGTGAAGAACTGCTTCGGCCGGTAGTCCAGCTGCTCCATCGCCCGGATCAGGTTCACCGGATCGAGAGCGAGGCCGCTGTTCCAGACGAAGTCGGGCTGGGCCGCTCGCACCTGTGCGGCAATCGAGCCCCAGTCGGAGGTGGTCGGTGGGTACTTGAGGTCGAGGACCACGTTGAGCCCCTGCTTACGTGCCCACTCGACCGCTCCGCCCTCGCTCGAGCTGGGCGGGCCGTACGAGATGAAGTTGGTCGATCCCCCCGTGTTCGTGACGAAGGCGACCCTCCTCGGGGTCTGCTTCTCCGTCTTCAGCATCTTGAAGACGGTCTGCGGTACCGCGAGGTTCGGCTTGCCGCCGGCCGACCACGTCGGGAACTGGCAGTCGTAGGTCAGCGCGTACGTGAGCACAGCCGTGTGGTTGGGCAGCACGTACCCGTGGCGCTGAGCGACGGCCTGCGCCGCGACGATGTTCGGGGTCGCGTACGGCCCCATGATCAGGTCGACCTCGTCCTGGCTGATCAGCCGCTCGTAGAGCGCCGAGACCTTGGCCGGGTCGGACTCGTCGTTCAGGAGCTTCCATTCGACCGGCCGCCCCAGCAGCCCGCCGTTCGCGTTGATCCACCTGATGAACGTCTCGCCCGCCGCCTTGTGGATCACGCCCGTGGCCCCGAAGGCCCCGGTGAGCGACAGCGTGCTTCCGACCACGATCGGCTCACCGCTCTGCGCGGGCGCCGACGCACCTGTGCCCGCCGTCGCGAGACCGACGAGAACGATCGCCACGGCAACCAGCTGGCGGGCACTTCCAATCAGATTACGACGCTTCATTGTTGTTCGCCTCCTCGGCGTTCAGGCGCGCCCGGCGCGCCAGCCACTCGGTGCGTAGGAATGTCGTACCGCCTCGACGTACGGAACGGGGCTGACCACCGCACCGATCTCCGTCTGGACGTGGGACTCGACGGTGGGCTTTGCAGTACCGCCGCCTTCCTCGCCCCAGACGAACGTCACCTCCGTGCCCGGCTCCGCATACTCCGGGTCGAGGACGGCCAGCGTCAGCATCTTGCCCTCGTTCGAGCTGTAGGAGATCCAGGTGGAGACGCCGACGGTCTCGCCGTCCACCATGACCTTGTCGTACTGGTGCATCGAGTAGACGGCCGCCGGCCAGTCCATGAACTTGGCCCGGTCGGACTTCTGGAACATCGTTCCGATCGTGCGGGTCACGTCCTCGTCGTCCAGGGCCAGCGTGACCTTCTGCCGATGCTCGGCTTCGACCATCCGCTCGAGCGCTTCGCGCCCGACGAAGTCGTGGTCGAACTTGACGTAGCTCCCGTACCCGAGATCCCAGGGCGTGAAGTAGTAGTCCTCGATCGCGTCGGAGTCGAAGCTGCCGCCGACCGAGGCTGAGCCCTCGTACCCCGTCGCCGGGAGCCACTCGCGATACGCGCTCAAGCTCCCGCCCGAGTACACGGCCGGAAGAGGTGACGGAATCCAGCCGGACTCCACCGTGTTCGACGAGTACGCGCGTCCGCCGGAGCGCCTGAGCCCGAGGTCCTCGCCCGCGATCAGGAGCGCCTCCAGCACGGCCTCCCGGTCCTCCCACGGCCCGAAGAGCTCCCAGCCCGGCTGGCCGACCATGCCGTGACGCAGCGCACCGACGGTCTTGCCTGCGATCGTCACCGTCGTCGTGTGGAAGAAGCGGAGATCGGGCGGGGCCTGGCGGAGCGCGTTCTCGGTCACCTGCATCGCGTTCGGGCCCTTGCAGCTGGAACCGGTAGGAGCGCCGGCGACCGTCGGTTCGCAACGCGGTCCGGAGGTCGAGCTCGACCTCCACGTCGTAGCCGCCGGTCTCGGCGTGGTACGTCACCCAGTTCAGGGCCGGGGCGCGGCCGACGAGGTTGAACACGTCCTCGGCGAGCGGGAAGAGGATCACGTCGCCGATCACGTAGCCGTCGGGGCTGCAGGGCACGAAGTGCTTGGCCCGGTCGAAGGCGAAGCCCTCGAAGCTGTTGACGCCGAGATGGGAGAGCAACCTCACCGCGTCCGGCCCTCGGACCAGCAGGTCGTTCATGTGGAACGACTGGTCGAAGAGGAGGCAGGTCGTCTGCCACGCGCGCTGCTCGTCGCGCCAGTTCGTGAACTCCGGCGGCACGCCGGGGAAGACGTTCGCACCGGTCTGCGAGTTGCGCAGCAGCTCGACCGGGCTCTCGACCGTCCCGAGCAGGTCTTCGAGGCTCCGATGGCTCACGTCGATCCTCCTTCTCTCGGCCGACTACAGGACACCGCGAGCCGCGTTGTCGATGCCTCCCGGGAGCACCGCTCGCTGCACCGCCTGAGCCACGTTGAAAAGGTGCCCCCGCATGGCGGCCTCGGCCTCGTCCGCGCGGCCGGCGACGACGGCCTCGACGATGGCCGTGTGCTCCGCCACCGATGCCGCGGGGCGTCCCGGGATGAGGATCGTGCGGTACTGGTAACGCACGGTCTGGGAGTTCAGGGCGCGGATGAGGCGGCGCGCCGTTCCGTGCCCCGACAGCTCGAGCAGTGCCGCGTGGAGGTCTGCGTTCGCATCCGACGCGCCGAGGAGGTCGCCGCCCTCGAGCAGCTCGCGGTGGCGCTCGAGCAGCGCACGCAGACGTGTGGCGCCGGCGTCGTCGATCCGCTCGGCGGTCATGCCGGACCGCGAGGCCCTCCAGGACGGCGCGGGCCTGCAGGATCTCGACAGCCTCGCCGTCCGAGACCTTTCGCACTCGCGCACCACGATGTGGCTCGCGAACGACGAGCCCTTCCTCCTCCAGGCGGATGAGCGCCGTTCGCACCGCGCCGCGCGACATCTTGAAGTTCGTGCTGATCTCCGACTCGACGAGACGGGCCTCAGGTGCGATGTCACCGCGGACGATCGCTTCGCGCAGCGCGTCGTAGCTCGAGTTCGTCGTCGTCGACATCGCGTCACGCATACTGCCGAAACGTTGAGAAGATCGTCAACAATTCTGTCTTCCTCTCGGATAGGTTTCGCAGACACCCAGGATTCGATGAACACTGTCGGAGTTCAGCAACGGGAGCAACCCTCGAGCCTGAGACGGGTTGCGGTCCTCGGGCTCGGTGAGGCCGGTGGGAGGCTCGCGGCGGACCTGGCGGCTGCAGGGGTGGAGGTCCGCGGCTTCGATCCCGATCCCGCCCGCGACATTCGCGTCGATCTCCCGGGCCCCCGACGCAGCTTCCGCTGCCGTCGGTTGCGACGTCGTGCTCAGCGTCAACAGCGCCAAGGCTGCGCTCGACGCTGCGGAAGCTGCCCTGCCCGGGCTGCAGGCGGGCGGCATCTACGCAGACGCGAACACGGCCGCGCCGGAGCTGAAGCGCGAGCTTGCGGCGCTCGCCGCCGAGGCGGGCGTCGGCTTCGCCGACGTCGCGCTGCTCGGCCCCATCCCCGACGCGAGGGCTCTCCGCTCCGGTGCTCGTGTCCGGAGCCGCCGCACGGGCATTCGCGGATCTCTTCGCGCCCGCTGGGCATGCCGGTCGAGGTCGTCTCGGACGAGGCTGGCGACGCGGCCGCGCTGAAGCTCGTGCGGTCGGTCTTCATGAAGGGGCTCGCCGCCGCGGTCGTCGAGAGCATGCAGGCGGCGGAGGCGATGGGTCGCGCCGCGTGGCTCGAGCAGGAGATCGAGGCGCTGATCGGCCGGTCGTTCCTCGAACGGGCACTCGAGGGGAGCCGGAAGCACGCGGTGCGGCGGGTCGACGAGATGGAGGCTGCCCGCGACCTCCTGCTCGAGCTCGGGGTCGAGCCGCTGATCGCGACCGCGTGCGCGGCGCAGCTCGCCGAGCTCGCGACGATCGAGGAGCGATAGGGTCGAGGCGATGGCGACGCAGGCAGCCGTCATGACGCCGCCGACCGCGCGGGCACACACGCTCGTGCGCGGCGCGTACGACCTGCACGTCCACATCGCCCCGGACGTGCCGCCGAGGCGGATCGACGACGTCTCGCTCGCACGCCGCTTCGTCGAGTCCGGGCTCGCCGGGTTCGGACTCAAGTCGCACTACACCTCGACCGCGGAGCGCGCGCAGGTCGTCTCGGCCGTCACCGGCCTCGAGGTCGTCGGGAGCCTGACGCTCAACCAGGCCGTCGGCGGGATGAACCCGCTCGCGGTGGAGATCGCAGCCCGCGAGGGCGCGCGCATCGTGTGGATGCCGACCGTCGACTCCCCGGCGGAGACGGCAGGTCGGACGGAGCCGAAGCCGGGCGACAAGGTTCCGCAGTGGGCCCGCCTCCAGCACGAGCTCCGCGAGCTCGGCCTCGGCGTCGAGCCCGTGCACGTGACGGCGCCCGACGGTCGCCTCCTGCCGGAGACCCGCGACGTGCTCCGCGCGATCGCACGGCACGATCTGATCCTGGCCACCGGCCACCTCGCCCGGGACGACACGTTCGCCGTGGTCGAAGGCGCGCTCGAGGAAGGCGTCACCGAGATCGTCGTGACCCATCCGGAGTTCCCGTGCCAGAACTTCTCGATCGAGGACCAGGTCGAGCTCGCCCGACGCGGCTGTCTGCTCGAGCGCTGCCTGACGACCCCGCTCAGCGGGAAGACGTCGTGGGAGCACGTCTTCGCAGGCGTCCGCGCCGTCGGCATCGAGCGGACGCTGTTCTCGAGCGACTGCGGGAACCCCGACTACCCGCCCGTCGAGGACGGGCTCGCGCTCTGGGCCGACCGTCTGCTCGATGCGGAGTTCGACGAGGACGAGGTGCGGGAGATGATCGTCGGGCAGTCCCGTCGCCTGGCCGGAGCGTCGACTGACGTTCTGCCAGCCTCCGACGCGGCGTGGCCCACACTGGCCGCGAAAGCGGCCACTTCAGGGTGCCGCGATCCCGATCTGCTTCTGCAGATTCGGGATCTGCGGAGGGCTCGTGAGCGAAAGCTCCTGGTGATCGGCGCGCATCGCCGACTTCGTCTGGCGGGCGGGAGGTGCGATCGCGTACGACCGCCGGGGTGGCGATGCCCGCGTGCTCGCGCTTTCCTACGGAGAGCGGGGCGAGTCGGGGGAGCTGTGGAAGGAGCCCGGCCAGACGGTCGAGCGCGTCAAGGAACTCCGTCACGCCGAAGCGGAGCGCGCGGCGGCCGCGCTCGGCGCCGAGTTCGGCTGTCTCGACCTCGGCGACTATCCGCTGCAGGTGGACGGCGACGCGCTCGTCTCCATCGCCGACCGCATCCGTGAGTTCTCGCCGGACGTCGTGCTGACGCACACGGACCGAGATCCCTTCAACCCCGACCACGCGAGTGCGTTCTTCGCCGTCGAGCGCGCCCGTGCGCTCGCTGCAGGAGCGGGGGTCCCGAGCGCGTTCGAGACGGTGCAGCCGCCGGAGCTGCTCCTCTTCGAGCCGCACCAGCCCGAGCTGTGCAACTTCGTCCCGACGACGTTCGTCGACATCACCCCGGTCATCGAGCAGAAGAACGCCGCCATGGCCGAGATGAAGGCGCAGGCGTACCTCGTCACGTACTACACGCAGCGCGGCGAGCAGCGCGGCAACCACGCGCGGCGCTCGTCGGGCGACTCCTCGATCCGGTACGCCGAGGCGTTCCAGCGCGTGACGCCGCAGGTCGTGAGCGCGCTGTGACCGACGTCTTCGCCGAGCTGGCGCAGCTGGGGAGCGCGACGGTCCACGAGGCGGCCGGGCGCGCACCGGTGGTCGACCTCCCGTTGATCCAGATCCTCCCGGGCTCGCATGCAGCCGGGCCCGCGCGGACCGTTCGCTGCGGCCAGGACGACAACCTCATGGTGCACGCGGCCGTGGCGGAAGCGGAGCCCGGCGAGGTGCTCGTGCTGACGATGCCCGAGCCGGCGCCCGTGGCGCTCGTCGGCGAGCTGCTGGCGACGCAGGCGAAGAGGCGCGGTGTGGCCGCGATCCTCGTCGACGCAGCCGTCCGCGACGTCGAGGAGCTGCGCGAGGTGGGCCTGCCGATCTGGGCGCGCTTCGTGCGCGTCTCCGGCGCGGAGAAGAGCGTTCCCGGCGCGATCGGCGAGCCCGTTCAGGTCGGAGGGGCGACGATCCGACAGGGCGACGTGGTCGTGCTCGACGCCGACGGGGCCGTCGTCGTCGAACGGGCGCGCGTCGACGACGTCCTCGCGAAGGCACACGCGCGTGCCGAACGCGAGCGTGACGAAGCGCGCGAAGCTCGAGGCAGGCGCGCTCTCGTATGACCTCGACGGCCTACGCGAGCTCGTGGAGCGATGACGGAGCCACTGCAGGACGTCGCGAGGATCGCGCACGCCGAGCTCCTCACCCCGAAGCCGGACGAGAGCCTCCGCTTCTTCGTCGACGTGCTGGGCATGGAGGAGGAGGCGCGCGACGGGCAGTCGGTCTTCCTCCGTGGCTGGGGCGACTACCTCCGCTACAGCCTGAAGCTCACCGAGTCGCTCGCAGGCCGGGCTCGGCCACGTCGCGCTGCGTGCCTGGAGCCCCGAGGCGCTCGAGCGCCGCGTGTCCGCGATCGCGGAGACCGGGCTCGGCGAGGGATGGACCGACGGCGACGTTGGTCACGGTCCTGCGTATCGCTTCGCGGATCCCGACGGTCACGTCTTCGAGCTCTTCTACGAGGCGGAGCGGTACGACCCGCCCGAGCATCTCCGGCCGTCGTGGAGGAACCAGCCGCAGCGCTACGTCGGCCGAGGCGCAGCCGTCAAGCGGCTCGACCACGTCAACGTCCTGGCGGCCGACGTGCGCGCGAGCCGCGTGTTCGCGCAGGAGCTTCTCGGGTACCGACTGTACGAGCGCATCGAGCTCGACGACGGCACCGAGCAGGGCGCCTGGCTCAGCCTCTCGATCGCCGCCCACGAGCTCATCTACGTCGCCGACCACTACGGCGCTCGCGGACGGCTCCACCACCTCGCGTTCTGGGTCGACACGCGCGAGGAGTGCCTGCGCGCCGCCGACCTCTTCGTCGACGCGGACGTCCCGATCGAGGCGGCGCCGTCGAAGCACGGGGTCGCACAGGGCTTCTTCCTGTACGGGTTCGAGCCGGGCGGCAACCGCATCGAGGTCACGACCGGCGGCTACTTCGTGTACGACCCCGACTTCGAGCCGATCGTATGGACGGCGGAGGAGCGCGCGCGCGGCCAGTTCTGGGGCGTGAAGACGATCGAGAGCTTTCACACGTACGGCACGCCCGACGTCGCCGCGGCGGTGGTCGCCCAGGACGCGCGGTGACGCTCCACCCCGACGCCCGGCAGTTCCTCGACGTCGTCGCGGAGTCCGGTGCGCCGCCGCTGACCTCGATGACGCCCGTCGAGGCGCGCGAGGGGTCCGCCTTCTTCGTCGATCTGATCGGTGCCGGCCCCGAGGTCGCCGCCGTGAAGGACATCGAGATTCCCGGCCCGAGCGGGGCGATCCCGGCACGCGTCTACAAGCCTGTTCCGGATCCCGTCGGCACCGTCGTCTACTACCACGGTGGAGGCTGGGTCCTGGGCTGCCTGGACGAATTCGATGCGGTCTGCCAGGCGCTCGCCGTCGCGTCGGGTGCGCGCGTCGTGAGCGTCGACTACCGGCTGGCGCCCGAGCACCGCTTCCCCGCAGCGGCGGACGACGCGTTCGCCGCGCTCGTCCGCGTGGCTGAGAAGCACCCCGGAGAGCCGATCGTGGTCGCGGGGGACAGCGCGGGAGGGAACCTCGCTGCCGTATCGGCACTGCGGGCGCGCGAGGCAGGCGGCCCCGAGATCGCACTCCAGGTGCTGGTCTATCCCGTCGTGGACTGCGACCTCACGCGACCTTCGTATGTCGAGTGCTCGGGGAGCGACCTCTTCCTGAACACGGCGGAGGTGGTCTGGTTCTGGGACCACTACGCCCCTGACCAGGCCGAGCGCGAGCACCCCTACGCGTCGCCGATCCGTGCCCGACCTCGCCGGGCTGCCGCCCGCCTACGTCGTCGTCGCCCAGCACGACCCGCTGCGCGACGAGGGCCTCGCCTATGCCGCGGCGCTCGAGTCGGCCGGGGTGCCCGTGACCGTCGCACGGTACGACGACCAGATCCATGCGTTCTTCTGGCTGGTCAACGTCATGGAGAGCGCGGATCGTGCGGTCGCCGAGGCCGGCACTGCGATCCGCGACGCTCTGGCCGCCAAGGCGCCGCTAGCGTCCGATGATCGCGCTCCGCGAGCACCTCGCCGAGCCCGGCTCGTTCGTCATCGCTGCCGAGGTCGTGACCAGTCGTGGGCTGCTGACTGCGGACGGCGGAGCAGAGCTACTGGCGCTGGCGCGGGAGCTGGCAGACGACCCCCGGATCGACGTGCTCTCGATCACGGACAACCCGGGCGGACACGCGATGTTCTCGCCGGACGCGCTCGGCACGGACATGATCTCGCGCGGCCAGGAGGTGATCATCCACCTCGCCTGCAAGGACTGGAACCGCAACGCGCTCGAGAGCCGCGGCTGGCAGCTCTCCTCGGCCGGGTTCCACAACGTGCTCGCGCTGTCCGGCGACTACCCGGTCATGGGTCACAGGGGCCTTGCCGCACCCGTCTTCGACATCGACTCGGTCGGACTTCTCGGCCTCTTCTCGGACATGAACGCGGGCCTCCACGACGAGCGCAAGCCCGGCCGGCGTCTCGACCGCACGGACTTCTTCCTCGGCTGCGTGGTGACGAACCACAAGCGGCACGAGCGGGAGGTCGATGCCCCAGTACTTCAAGCTCCGCAAGAAGGCGCAGGCGGGTGCCCGCTTCGTCATCAAGCAGATCGGCTGGGACACGCGCAAGGACGACGAGCTCTTGCGCTATATCCGGCGGGAGAACCTCGATCTCCACGCGGTCGCGAACGTCTATCTCCTCTCGCGTGGTGCCGCGCGCGTCTTTCGTGCTGGGAAGATCCCGGGCGTCGTCGTCTCAGACGCTCTGCTCCAGCTCGCAGAACGGCACGGTGCGAGCCCCGACAAGGGCCGTGCGTTCTTCGTCGATCTCGCCGCCAAGCATCTCGCGGTCGCGCGCGGGCTCGGCTACAAGGGCGTCTACCTCGGCGGGCACATGCCAGCGGAGACCTACGGCGAGATCCTCGACCTGGCAGGCACCTTCGAAGCGGACGACTGGCGCGAGCTCGCGCGCGAGATCCGGTACCCGCTCGCGGGCGAGTTCTACCTCTTCGAAGCAGATCCCGACACCGGCCTCTCGTCCGATGTCGTGAGCCGCTCGTACGTCAAGTCGAAGAGCGAGCGCAGGACCGACCTCCGTGTCCCGTTCAAGTACCGCTTCAGCCGTCGCTTCCACGACACGGTCTTCGCGCACGACGCGCCGCTCTTCCCCGCCGCCAAGGCGTTCTACCGCGGCGTCGAGAAGGCGCCCCGCCCGGTGCAGAGAGCGGCCCATGCCGTCGAGCAGGCCGCGAAGGTGCCACTCTTCGGCTGCGAGGACTGCGGCGACTGCTCGCTCTCGGAGATCGCATACGTGTGCCCGGAGTCGCAGTGCGCCAAGAACCAGCGGAACGGCCCGTGCGGCGGCACCCGCGACGGCCTGTGCGAGGTCTACGACACGGAGTGCATCTGGTCGCAGGCGTACGAACGGCTCAAGGCCTTCGGCGAGGAGGAGTCCATGCTCGACGGCCCGGTCGTCGTGAAGGACAACGCGCTCGCGGGGACGAGCGCATGGGCGAACACGTTCCTCGGCCGCGACCACCTCGCACGCGAGGACGACGTGGAGGTCGCAGGGCCGTGAACGAACTAGGATCGCTGTGGCAAATCATTTGGTCGAAACGGACGCAGGCACCTGCGGGAGCGACGGCGTCGACGAAGGAGGTAGCGAGGACATGAGTCACCAGAGCCTGGAAGAGAAGCTGCAGGCAACCGGCGGCGCGGTGGAGATGGCGCGCAACTCGCAGATCGGGCCGTACGTCTACCCGGCGGTTCCGGGCGAGTTCTCGAACTGGCGGGACGAGCAGGTCGCGTGGCAGAAGACGAGCGCCCTCTTCGACCAGTCCCACCACATGCTGGATCTCCAGATCGAGGGCCCGGACACGATCAGGCTGCTCTCCGACCTCGGCGTCAACAGCTTCGAGAGCTTCGCGGTGAACAAGGCGAAGCAGCTCGTCGTGTGCAACCACGACGGCTACGTCATCGGCGACGGAATCCTCTTCCACCTCGACGAGAACCGCATTCGGCTCGTCGGGCGACCGTCCGCGCACAACTGGGTGCAGTACCACGCGGAGACCGGCGACTACGACGTCGAGCTCTCACGAGACGAGCGGACCGCCGTCAACCCGAGCGGCCGGCGCGAGCTCTACCGGTTCCAGGTGCAGGGCCCGACTGCGCTCGACGTCCTGAAGAAGGCGAACGGCGGCTCGCTGCCGGAGATCAAGTTCTTCAACATGGGCGAGCTCACGCTCGGTGGCCACACTGTCCGTGCGCTGCACCACGGGATGTCGGGCGTTCCCGGCCTCGAGCTGTGGGGGCCGTGGGAGGACCGCGAGGACGTGAGGGCCGCGATCGTCGAGGCCGGCGAGGACTTCGGCCTCCGGCAGGTCGGATCCCGCGTGTACGCGACGAACACGCTCGAATCCGGCTGGATCCCCTGTCCGCTCCCAGCCGTCTTCACGGGCGACGAGCTGAAGGCGTATCGCGAGTGGCTTCCCGCGAACGGCTACGAGGCGACGGGCTCGCTCGGCGGGAGCTACTACTCCGACGACATCGCGGACTACTACCGAACGCCGCACGACCTCGGCTACTGGCCGTTCGTGAAGTTCGACCACGACTTCATCGGGCGTGAGGCGCTCGAGGCGATGGCCGACGAGCCGCGCTTCAAGAAGGTCACGCTCGCATGGAACGGCGAGGACGTCGCCCGTGCGATCGGCACGCTGTTCGAGAAGGGCGATCCGGTCAAGTACATCGACATCCCGCTGTCGAACTACTCCACATGGCCGAACGACAAGCTGCTGCTCGAGGGCGAGCTGATCGGCCTCTCGACCTTCTCCGGTTACAGCTACAACGAGCGCTCGTACCTGTCGCTGGCGATGGTCGATCCCGACATCGAGTTCGGAACCGAGGTCACGCTCGTCTGGGGCGAGGAGGACGGCGGGTCGTCCAAGCCCGTCGTCGAGCGCCACGCGCAGGCGGAGATCCGCGCAATCGTGAGCCCGGCGCCGTACTCGGAGGTCGCGCGCAGCTCGTACCACGAAGGCTGGCGAACGAAGGCCGGAGTCGCCTAGTCATGCGCAAGCCCGGAATCCCGAGTGGGATTCCGGGCGCGCGGACGAGCAAAGGACCTAACGCGCGACCGCTTTCGCGGCCGCGGTCGCTCCGACTCTCAAACCAAATCCGCTAGGCCACAGACGCGACGGGCTCTCCGGCCAGCTCGAGGAGCGCCGCGACGAGCCCGTCTGTCGCCGAGAGGTACGGCGCGTGGTCGGCTTCGAGCTCGATGACGCGCTCGCACGGGTGCTCCCGAATCATCCGGCGCTGGAGCGCGGGCATGAGTGAGCGGTCGCGGGTCGTGAGCACGTAGGAGCGGGGGATCGCGGCAAGCACGTTCTCGTCGACGTCCACGGGGGTCGCAAAGGGCGCGACCGCCTGCGGACGACGTCTCGCGACCGCCCAGGCCGTCTGCTCGCTCGTGCAGTCGTTGTAGACCGCGGCTGCGGTGGCCTCGGCAGAGAGCGCCGCCATCGGCGGATCGCCATCGACCACGAGGTTCGCCTGGATCTGATCGCCCTCTGCCTCGGGAAGGTGCGTGAGGTCGAGCAGGCTCTGGCCGTTTGCAGGCATGAACGCCGCGACGAAGACGAGGGACGCGACGTGCTCGGGGCAGTCCGATGCCGCCTGGGTCACGACGACGCCGCCCATGCTGTGGCCGACGAGGATCGCCGGCTCGGGACGGCCCGCGAGGACCGCACAGACCCGCTTCGCGCAGCTCGTGAGCGTGATGTCCTCCACCGGTGTGTGGTCGGTACCGCCGCCGGGAAGATCGAGGGTGTCGACGACGTGCCCCGCCCCCCGGAGCGGTCCCGTCACGGGCTCCCAGCACCACGCGCCTCCGAATGCGCCGTGCACGAGGACGAAGCGGGCCATTCAGCGCGCGATCGTAACCGTGTCGCAGATGCTTTCCAAACCGGTTAGGTTGGCCGGCGTCGCACCCGGCGAGGAGAGGAGCCACCGATGAACCGGTTCGAGCAAGCCGTCTACGACTGCATGAATCCGACGGCCGAGCTGCTGGAACGCACGACGAAGCCGCTCCATCGAGCGATGCTCCTCAACTTCTGGCGCCACGTGCACCTGGAAGGCTCAGGCCAGTACGACAGGATCGTGGCGGCCGACATGATGGTCGACGAACCTGTCTATCGGATCACCTGGGGAGCGAACCCCGCGGTCATCACCGGCAAGGACGGCGTGCTTGCGTTCTACAACAGCGTCGGCGAGGCGGTGTTGTGGAACTCGGACGATCTCCTCGCAGTCGCCGACTGGGGGATCTGCGACGAGCTCACCTTCCACCAGATCGCTCGCGGCGCCGATCTCCGGGCGATCGGGTACGAGGTCGACGACCCCGACGCGATGTACCACACCTCCAGCCGGCAGGCGTTCATCTGGCCGTACGACGACAGTGCGCGTCTCCTGGGCGAGAACCTGTACGAGGACAAGACGAGCCTCGTCATCGAAGAGGTAGGCCCCGACGAGGCCATCACGCCGGCACGCGTCCGAGAGATCCACCGAGAGCAGCTGGCGAAGCTCGAGGCCGAGCGCGGTGACCTCTTCTGGGTCCTCGATGCCGAGCCCGCCGTGACGCGCTAGCCGACCGTAAGAACGAGCTTGCCCTGGGTACGGCCAGTCTCACCCAGCTCGTGGGCATGAGCGGCCTCGCCCAATGGGAACGTGTGCGAGACATGGGGGCGTAGCGCGCCGGCCGCCACGAGCTCCGCGATGGCCTCGAGGCCTGCCCGGTCCGGTTCCACGAGCATGTCGGCCACCCGGGCTCGTCCGGCCGCGAGCTCCTGGAGCTCTGCCAGCCCTGCCGACGACGCGATCGAGACGAAGATGCCACCTGTGCGCAATGCGGGGAGCGCGTCGGGCCCGGTCTCCCCGCCGACGAGGTCGAGGACGACGTCGACATCACGCGCGCGCTCGGCAACGTTCTCGCTCGTGTAGTCGATCGCCTCGTCCACGCCGAGGTCCGCCAGGAACGGATGCTTCTCCGCGCGCGCGGTCCCGAGCACATGGGCGCCCCGTGCCTTCGCGATCTGCACCGCCAGGTGCCCGACACCACCCGCCGCGGCGAGGACGAGCACGCGTTGGCCCGGCTGCACCTCCGCGGCCTCGACCAGCGCCTGCCAGGCCGTGAGCGCGGCCAGAGGGAGCGCTCCAGCATCGACGTCGTCCAGGCCGTCGGGGATCCGCGCGAGTTGGCGTGACGGCGACGTGACGTACTCCGCATACGCGGCCGCCTCACGGGGAAACCGCGGCATTCCGAAGACGCGGTCTCCGACGGAGAACCTCGTGACCCCGTAGCCGACCTCCTCGACCACGCCGGCGACGTCCCAGCCGACGGTGAACGGCGGCTCGCCGAGGAAGCCCCCGCGGGTGCGGACCTTCCAGTCGACCGGATTGACCCCCGCCGCCGCGATACGTACGAGGACCTCGGTCGGGCTCGGACTCGGCCGCGGGACCTCGACGAACTCGAGCACCTCCGGCCCGCCGAGCGTGTCCTGGCGAATGGCGCGCATCGTCGTCTCGGTACTCATCCGACGTGTTGTATACAGGCGAGCGTCCCCGAAGGAGGAGGAGCAGATCGGCGCCGTCTACACCCGAGGTCTCGCGGAGCTCCGTGGAGCCGACGCCGACGCGTTCGGCGGCAAGAGCGCAAACCTGGGCGAGCTGCTTGCGGCGGGCATCCCGGTTCCACGGGGGTTCGCGCTGAGCGCGGTCGCCTACCGGGCATTCGTCGACGAGACCGGGCTCGACGGCGCGATCGCGTCGGCTCTGGCCCGCGCGCACTCCGACGACGTCGACACGCTCTCCGCCGCCTCGAAGGGGATCGACGAGGCGATGCGCTTTGCACCGATGCCCGAGGCCGTCCGCAGCGGGGTCGCGGAGGGTTACGAGGAGCTGGCGCGGGCGACGGGAGAGCCCGAGCCGCCCGTGGCCGTGCGCTCGAGCGCGCTCGGAGAGGACAGCGCGGACGCGTCGTACGCCGGCCAGCAGGAGAGCTTCCTCTGGGTACGCGGCGTCGAGCACGTCTGCGACGCAGTGCGCGACTGCTGGGCGAGCCTCTTCACCCCGCAGGCGATCAGCTATCGCCTGGCGCTCGGGTCGGAGCACGAGGCGGCGATGGGCGTGACCGTGCAGGTGATGGTCGACGCCGAGGTGTCGGGCGTCCTCTTCACCTGCAACCCGGTCACCGGCGACCCGAGCATGGTGGCACTCAACGCGAGCTGGGGCCTGGGGATCGGCGTCGTCGGCGGCGAGCTGACGCCGGACGACTACCTGGTGAGCAAGATCACGGGCGAGGTCGTTCGGCGGACCGTGAGCACGAAGCACGTCGAGTACGTCCCCGACCCTGCGGGGCGAGGGACGATCCGCCGGGACGTCTCCGGCGAGCGGCGCGACGAGCCCTGCCTCGGCGACGCGGAGCTCGGCACGCTGGTCGAGGTCGCACGGCGCATCGAGCGCCATTTCGGCAGCCATCAGGACGTGGAGTGGGCGATCGCCCGGTCGCAGGCCCTGCCGGAGGCGCTGCTCGTGCTCCAGGCTCGTCCGGTGACGACCCGTCCGAAGGCAGCGGCGAAGCCGTCCGCCTCCGCCCTCTCGCTCGTGCTGGGCACATTCGGTGCACCGAGCGACAGCGACGCGCGATCCTGAGCCCATGCCACTGAGCGATGACGACGTCCGCGAGATCCTTGGACTGATCGACGACTCGGAGGACGACGAGCTCCGCGTCGAGTCCGGACGCTTCTCGCTCTACGTTCGTCGAAGCGGTGACGAGAGCGCATCTGCCCCAGCCGAGCAGGACTCCTCTTTGGCCGTCGCCCCGAGCGTGGACGGCGCGCTGCACACGGTGGCGTCGCCGATGCTCGGCACCTTCTACCGTGCCGAGGCGCCCGGGGCGGCGCCCTTCGTCGACGTGGGGGCGCGCGTCGAGCCGCACACGGTCGTGTGCCTGATCGAGGTCATGAAGATGATGAACTCCGTTCCCGCAGGCGTCGTCGGGACGGTCGTCGAGGTGTGCGCCGAGAACGCGCAGCTCGTCGAGCACGGCGCGCCGCTGTTCCAGGTCCGGCCGGACCGGTGAGCGCGGAGAGCACCGGCGTGCTCGTGGACGTCGTCGACACGACCACGCGCGACGGCAACCAGAGCCTGTGGAGCGCGACGGGCCTGACGACGCGGGACATCGTCGCGATCGCACCGACCATCGACCGCGTGGGCTTCCACGCCGTGGACTTCACCTCGAGCACGCACATGGCCGTGGCCGTTCGCTTCCACCACGAGGACCCGTGGGAGCGGCTTCGTCTCGTGAGCGCCGCGATGCCGAACACGCCCCTGAGCTTCATCACCACGGGGATGCGCTTCATCACCTGGGTTCCGGTCGACGAGGACGTGATGCGGCTCGCGTTCCGCTGCGTCGTCCGTAACGGTATTCGCCGCTTCCAGGTGGCCGACCCCTCCAACGACCCCGCGCGCCTGAAGCGAGTTGCCGTGGTCGCACGCGAGGAGGGCGTCGAGGAGATCGCGATCGCGCTCACCTACTCCGTCAGCGAAGTGCACACGCACGCCTACTACGCCGAGCGTGCCGCAGCGCTCGCCGACTGCGCCGAGATGGACCGCCTCTACCTGAAGGATCCCGGTGGCCTGGTGACCGTGGATGCCGTCCGCGAGCTTGCGCCCCACTTCCTGCGCGCGGCCGGCGAGCGCCCGATCGAGCTCCACAGCCATTGCACGATCGGGCTCGCCCCGTTCGTCTACATGGAGGGCCTCCGCGCCGGCTTTCGGGTCCTGCACACCGCGGTCGAGCCGCTGGCGCGCGGCACCTCGAATCCGGCGGCCGAGACGACCCTCCGCAACCTCGAGGCCGAGGGCTTCTCGCACCGACTCGATGTCGACGCTCTCGCGGCGGTGTCCGCTCACTTCCGCGACCTCGCTCGCGAGAAGGGGCTGCCGCTCGGGCGGCCACAGGAGTACGACGCCACGTACTACCACCACCAGCTTGCGGGAGGGATGGTGTCGACGACCCGGCGGATGCTCGAGGAGCTACGTCGGCCCGAGCTCTTCGGGGCCACGCTCGAGGAGGTCGGCCGCGTGCGGGCCGAGATGGGGTATCCGATCATCGTGACGCCGGTCTCGCAGCAGGTCGCGACGCAGGCGGTGAGGAACGTCATCGACGAGCGAGCGCTGGTCGAACGTCTCGGACGAGACCATCCGCTACTTCCTCGGCCACTTCGGCGATCCGCCCGCACCGGTGGACCCTTGGGTAGTCGAACGCGTCCTCTCGCGGCCGCGTGCGCAAGAGCTTCGGGTGCTCGAACCGGTGCGTCTCGAAGGCGCCCGCGCGCGGTTCGGGCGCGGGATCTCGGACGAGGAGCTCCTGCTGCGGCTGACCATGCCGGGGGAGCAGGTGGACGCGATCGGCGCTTCTGTGCCGGCGCCGCGCGGCGCCGCAGCGGGCGTCCGCCTCGGAGCGGTTCCGAGCACGATCCTGTGGTGACGCTGCTGGACGAGGTGGCGAGGCGACCGTCGATCACACATCTGCGCGTCGAGACGGACGACGAGCTGGTCGAGTGGCGTCGCCCGACCTGAACCGGACCGCACGCCCGCGGCCGTTCGGCAGGATCCCGTTGATGGACGAGGTCGCCGGGGCTGGGGGCAGGCACTGACGGTCGCCGTGACCGGGGCGTCGGGTCAGCTCGGCCGCAAGGTCGCCGACCTCCTCCTCGAACGGCTCGAACCCTCCGAGATCGTTCTGCTCACCCGAACGCCGGAGGCGCTCGCCTCCTACTCGGCGCGGGGCGCCGTCGTGCGCCGTGCGGACTTCGACGAGCCCGGCTCGCTCACGGAGGCGTTCTCCGGCGCGGAGCGCGCGCTCCTGATCAGCGCCCTCGACTTCGAGCGTCGGATTGCCCAGCACGGTGCTGCGATCGAGGCGGCGCAGGCGGCAGGGGTTCGGCACCTGCTCTACACGTCGATTCCGAATCCGGAGGGCAATCCGGCCGCGGCCGCCCCGTCGCACCACGCGACCGAGCTGGCCGCGCGCGACAGCGGGCTCGCGTGGACGTTTCTGCGAAACAGCCTCTACTCCGACTTCCAGGTCCCGGTCGTGGCTCAGGCGATCGCGAGCGGGCAGCTCGTGACGAGCGCGGGCGACGGTCGCGTGGCGTACGTGTCCCGTGACGACTGCGCCGCTGCCGCAGCAGCCGTGCTCGTCCAGGACGGCCATGAGGGAATGGCGTACGACATCACCGGGCCGAAGGCGATTGCGCCGCAGGACCTCGCCGCGCTTGCGGCCGAGCTCGGCGGCCGTCCGGTGGAGGTCGTGGCCGTCGACGACGACGCCCTCGTCGCGGGGATGATCGCGAACGGGGTGCCCGAGGCCGCCGCCCCGATCATTCTCAGCTTCGTCGTCGCAGCACGGGAGGGCTTCCTCGACACGGTCTCGAGCGCAGTCGAGGACCTCACGGGGAAGCCGCCGAGGTCGCTTCGCGAGATCGTCGTCGCCGCTCGGTCCTAGACCGCGAGCAGCAGAGAACGAGGGGTCGTGCGGCGCGGTGCCGGTCAGCTCGCGGGCGGGATCGGGTGGTTCGCCGCGAACAGCTCCCCGGGGTCGTACCGCGCCCGGAGCGCGCGGAGACGGGCGTACGACTCGGCGGAGTAGAAGACGCTCGGGTCGACGCGCGACTCGGTGAAGTTCAGGTACCGGCGCCCGCTGTCGAACGGCCGGAGCCGCTCGAGCACGAGCTCCGTGTGGTGCTCGACGGCGGCCTTCGTTGCCTTGTCCGCCGCGAGGCCGAACGTGAACAGGAGGAACGGCTGCTCGACCGTGTCCAGGCAGCCGTGGTCGGGCGTGCGCGAGAGCAGGGCGCCGCCGAGGTGCCGGACTTCGACGTGTAGGAGCGGGGAGCCGACGAACGTCTCCACGAGAACCTCGATCGCGGCCGGCGTGAAGGCGTCGAGCAGGATCCCGTCGCCCGCATACGGAAGTGGGAAGTCAGGATCCATGTTGACGAGGCTCAACTCGCTCGTCGGCATGGTCGCGACGGTGTCGAACTCGGGGTCGAGGTCCCGCAACGGCTGCACGAGCGCGCTGCCGTCGGTCTCGGAGCCGAGGAACGCCTGCTCGACGAGGACGAAGGAGCGGCCGCGCAGATGCTCCGGGAGGAACGGGACGTCGGGTAGCTGGAGCATCCGGCCGATCGACTCGCACTCGTCCGGGACCGTGTCGGCCCATTCGCGCCAAGCCTTCAAGACCTCGCTCGCGCGCTCGATCGGCCAGAAGAGACAGCCGGCGTAGATCTCCGCAATCGGCTCGAGCCGGAGCTCGAGTGCGGTCACCGCGCCGAAGCTACCGCCGCCGCCGCGGACCGCCCAGAAGAGGTCGGGCTCACTCTCCGCATCGGTGCGGACCTTCCGCCCGTCGGCCATGACGAGCTCGACCGCCAGCACGCTGTTCGCCGCAAGCCCGAACTTCCGGATCATCCAGCTGTAGCCGCCGCCCAGCACGTAGCCGACGACGCCGGCGTCGGGTGACGTGCCCGAGAGGTAGCAGAGGCCGTGCTCTCCGGCCGCCTGGGCCAGAGGCCGCCCGAGCACACCGGCCCCGACGCGAGCTCGTCGCCCGGCGAGGTCGATCTCGATGCCCGTCATCCGTTCGGTCCTCACGAGCAGCGTGTCGACGCTCCAGTCGATCGGCCCGGCATTGTGGCCGCCTCCGTTGAAGGCGACCTTGAGCCGGTTCGCGGCAGCGAAGACGACGGTCGCGGCGACGTCGTCGGCGGACTCCGGGAAGACGACGGCGGCCGGGCGCTGGTCGACCGCGAGGTTCCACGCCTGACGCGCCTCGTCCCAGCCGGCGTCATCCGGGTGGACGACGTCGCCGGAGAGCTCGTCTCCCAGTCGGCGGACGTCGACGGAGCCGGTCACCACGAGGTCGGCATCCTATGCCTGCGGCTACCGTCGCGGTGTGTTCGGCGGGGCGATCTGGCTGTGGGTGCGCGTCGCGCTGGTCGGCTTCGTCCTGGCATGGATCCTCGGACCGAGCGAGCTTCGTGACGGCGTTCCGATCCTCGTCGTCTTCCTGATCGCACGTCGGACTCGAAGTCTCCTTCGTCGCGACGGCTCTTCGGCACAGACCTGCTCGGGCGCCCGACCGCAGCCCACAGCAGGTCGATCGCGAGCGGTACGGGTTTCCGACGGAGGAGGACGACGAGGACGACTGGTGGGACGAACCGACGGCGTCGCCGCTTCGCCGCTTCGCGGTCGGCCTGGCGCTCATTGCCGCGCTCGTCGCGCTCGTCGTCCTCGTCGACCGCTCGACCGGCTGGAGCTCGGTGCCCGGCGAGCGACGCGCGGAGGCGGTCGCGCGCTTCTCGGACGAGGCCTCGCAGATCTCGGGCAAGGACGTCTCGGTCCGCTGCGACGAGGCCCGTGACTACGTCGGCGCCGTGCAACACGCCGACGGCGTCGCCGTCGTGGGCGGCGACCTCGCGATCCTGACACCCGAGATCTGCCTCGACCTGTACCGACTTGCGTTCGACGGCGAGATGACCGGAAGCCGGACGGGCCGCGCGATCGCCGTGCTGGCGCACGAGGCGTGGCACCTTCGTGGAGCGGGAGGCGAGTCGACCGCCGAGTGCTACGCCCTCCAGTCCGGAGTCACGCTCGGTCGGCGGCTCGGCCTCGACGAGGACGATGCGCGGAGGTTGATGCGTCAGCAGCTCGTCGAGAACGAGCTGCGAGGAGCCGACACGCTCGAGTACCGCCTCACCTCGGAGTGCCGGAACGGGGGCGACCTCGACCTCGACCCGGCGAGTGACCGGTTCCCCTAGCCGACTCCCCGCTGCGCGTCGTCCCCGGCTCAGGGATCGGCCGTGAACTCCTGCGCCTGACGGGCGCGGTTCCACGGGTCCTCGTCCCAGCGGATCATGTCCGGATCGATGCCCCGGGCATCCGCGAGGTCGCAGGCCAGGAGCTGGAAGCGAACGATGTCGACCACCGGGTGCGTCGTCGGCACCATGAGCGCCTCGCAGCCGAGCTCGCCGAGCGCGCGCATCGCGTCGACCGCCCGTTCGGCCGCACGACCCTCGCCCTCGAGGACGAAGCAGCGCGTCGAGGAATCGACCGCTGCGAGGTGTCCGTGCAGGAGCTGCTCGGTGTGGTGCGCCTCGGCGGCGACGTGGGCGCCTTCGCGGAGCTTGAGCACGGCCTCGAGCACCGTCGCCTCGTCGCGGCCGGCTCCGGCGACGACGAACCGCTGGTGCTCGGAGGAGCCGTAGGCCTCGTGGTCGAGCTCGCGGAAGACGTCGGCGGCGAGCCCGGAGACGTCCTCGCCCAGGAGCGCCCGCCCCGCCGCGACGGCGCAGGTGTAGCTGACCGTGTGGCAGTAGCTCTCCTCGATCTCCGGCGTGGCGACGACGACATGGTCGACCGCCTTCGCGATCGCGCCCTCGGCGGCGCCGGTGATCACCCACGTCTCCCCGGCGAAGCCGCGGATCGCCTCGAGTGTGAGGCGAGTCCCGCCTTCGTGCGAGATCGCGACGAGCACGTCTGCCCTTGGGGCGTTGCCGAGGACGATCTCGAGCGCCTGCACCGCGTTCCCGCACGCCAGGGCGGCGTGGAACGACGTCCCGCAGCCTGTGAAGAGGACGCGCGCGCCCTCGGGGAGCCGCAGGTCGCCCACCCGCTCGGTCACCTGGGCGAGCCACTCGGGCTGCAGGGCGATGGCCTGACGCGTCAGCTGTCCGGGCACAGGCGTGGTCTATACCATCGCGCGCAGTGGCGATCTTCGAGAAGACGACGCTCGGGAACGGCGTGCGCGTCGTCACGGCCCCCTTCCCGCAGGTCGGATCGGTGTCCTGCTTCGTCATGCTGTCCGCCGGATCGCGGTACGAGACGCCCGCATCGCAGGGCATCGCGCACTTCGCCGAGCACATGTTCTTCAAGGGCACCGAGCGCCGCCCTACCGCGAGGACGATCTCGACGGAGATCGACGCGATCGGCGGCGAGTTCAACGCGTTCACCGGGAAGGAGCTGACCGGCTACTACGTCCGCTGCGGCTCCGAGACCCGCGACGTGGCACTCGACGTGCTGACGGACATGCTCCTCCACTCCCGGTTCGACGAGACGGAGATCGAGAAGGAGAAGGGCGTGATCCTCGAGGAGATGAACGTCTACCTCGACACGCCCCAGCGGTACGTCGGGAACGTCTACGACCGCCTGCTCTACGCCGACCAGCCGCTCGGCTGGGACATCCTCGGCACGCGCGAGACGATCGAGGGCACGACCCGCGAGACGTTCCTCTCGTACCTCGACACCTGGTACCGGCCCGAGCGCATGGTCATCGGGATCGGCGGGCGCATCGGCGACGGCCTCACGGAACGGCTCGAGGAGCTGATCGGCGGCATCGAGCCGCGGCCCACCGGAACGGCAGCCGAGGTCGCACTGCCGCCGGACACGTCACCCGTCCTCCTGCACACGAAGGACTCCGAGCAGGCGCACCTCATCCTCGGCGTCCGCGGCTACCCGATCGGGCATCCGAATCGCTATGCCCTCCAGCTGCTCGCCGTCGTGCTCGGGGGCGGCATGTCGTCGCGGCTCTTCACCGAGGTCCGCGAGAAGCGCGGGCTCGGCTACTACGTCCACGCGGGGAACACGGCGTACACGGACGCGGGCACCTTCTATGCGAGCGCGGGAGTCGACGTCTCGCGCGTCGACGAGGCGATTACGACGATCCTGGCCGAGCTGAGGAAGATCGCGGCAGAGCCGGTCCCGGCGGACGAGCTCGAGAAGGCACGTGGCTACGCGAAGGGCCGTTTCGTGCTCCGTCTCGAGAGCCCCCAGGGCACGATCCAGTACGGCCTGCGCCGGGAGGCGCTCGAGGGTGAGATCGAAGAGCCCGACGAGCTCCTCCAACATCTCGACGAGGTCACGGTCGAGGGCGTCCAGCGCGTCGCGAAGGACCTGGTGGAGGGGAAGCGGCTGTACCTCGCACTCGTCGGGCCGTTCGACGATCCGGCTCGTTTCGAGAAGCTCCTCGCGGCGTGACCGACGAGCGCGAGCTCCTGCGACGCACCGCCGAGCTCGCAGGCGACTTCCTCGACTCCCTCGACGAGCGGCCCGTGTTCCCGCGGGACTCGACGGCGGACATCGCAGAGGCGCTCGGAGGGCCGCTTCCCCGGTCGCCCTCCGACCCGCTGGAGGTCGTCGAGCTGATGGCGCGGGAGATCGACCGCGGCGTCGTCGCCACCGCGGGCGGACGCTACTTCGGCTATGTCACGGGCAGCGCGCTTCCCGCGACGATCGGCGCCGACTGGCTCACCACCATCTGGGATCAGTGCGCCGGACTCGGGGCACTCGGGCCATCGGCCATGGTCGTCGAGGAGATCGCCGGCGACTGGTTGAAGGACATCTTCGGGCTGCCCGGCGACACGTCGTTCGCGATCACGACGGGCTGTCAGATGGCGCACGTCACCGCGCTCGCGGCGGCGCGCCACCACGTGCTGTCCGAGCGCGGATGGGACGTCCGCGAGAGTGGGCTGGCGGGCTCCCCTCCGATCACCGTCGTCGTCGGCGCGCTCCGGCACGTGACCGTGGACCGTGCGCTGCGGCTCCTGGGGATCGGCAGCTCGCAGCTCGTCGTCGTCCCGGCCGACTCACAGGGCCGGATGGAGCCGGTCGGGCTGCGGGCGGCGCTCGCCAAGATCGCTGGGCCGACGATCGTCTGCGCGCAAGCGGGCGAGGTGAACACGGGATCGTACGACCCCTTCCCGGAGATCGTGGAGATCGTCCGCGGGACGGACGCCTGGCTCCACGTGGACGGCGCTTTCGGGCTCTGGGTCGCAGCCAGCCCGACCCGCCGCCATCTCGTCGAAGGCGTGACGCTCGCCGACTCGTGGGCGACCGACGGGCACAAGTGGCTCAACGTCCCGTACGACTGCGGGCTGATGTTCTGCGCGAAGCCGACGGCGCACAACGCCTCGATGACGATGAAGGCCTCGTACTTCGAGGGCCAGGGGAAGTGGATTCGCGACGCGGTCGACTGGACTCCGGAGTCGTCCCGCCGCGGACGTGCCTTCACCGTCTACGCGGCCTTGCGCTCGCTCGGGCGGGAGGGCCTCGCCGACCTCGTCGACCGCTGCTGCGAGCTGGCCGCCCGATTCGCGAGCGAGATCGAGCGGCTGCCGGGCTGCGAGCTCCTGAACGACGTCGTCATCAACCAGGTGCTCTTCCGTTTCGCCGACGACGAAACGACCCTCGCCGTCCTCGACGAGGTCCAGCGGAGCGGAGAGGCATGGATGGGCGGGACGACGTGGGACGGTCGAGCCGCGATCCGTGTCGCCGTCTCGAGCTGGCGCACGACGGAGGCGGACATCGATCCGCACCGTCGCCGCCTTCGAAGGCGCGCTGGTCACGGTCTAACCTGGTCGCCACGGCACCGCGCCTGCGCGTGCTTCGCCACGAGTCCGAGCTCGAAGCTTGGGATCTCGTCCGCCGCGCGCCGAGCCCGCCGCTACGCGGCTACGTCGTCGCCTACGAGGGGTTCGTCGAGCACGGCGCCGCCCCCGGTGCAGCGCCAGCAGGTTCCGGTCGCGCAGCTGCCGCTGATCGTGATCCGCGGCGCGCCGTGGAGCCGCGGGCGCAGATCGCGCGAGCTGAAGGACACGGATCTACGCCGCAGGTCTTGGCGCGCGACCCCGAGGTACATCGGAGCTGCCGGCCGGCGACTGACCGACGGCGCGTTGACGCCGATCGCAAGCCGTCGTTCAATAGGGGCTCGTGCCGCCGCCAGCCACCGAATCGTCGCGTCGCCGCCGCAGGCATTGCTTTCTGCCTCTGCTTCTCCGTCGCGGCGTCGCGCGCGAGCGACGCGGACACGGCCCCCACGGCGCGGACGCAACTCGGCATCCTCGGCGACCCCGGGCGATTCGCGCAGCTCACCGGCCAGCGGTCGAGCGTTCGTCACGTCTTCGCGGGCCTCTCCCAGAGCAGTGCGTTCCCACGGATCCTCGAGCAGCTTCGGCCCGTGCCGCTGCTTGCGCTCAAGCCGGGTACGACCCCTCCTCTCGACATCGCGCAGGGACGCACCGACACGTCGCTCGTCGCGCTGAACAGCGCCCTGGCCGGATTCGGAAGGCTCGTCTACGTCCGCCCGATGCCGGAGATGAACGGACACTGGAACGAGTACTGCGCGTTCAACAAGGACAGTTCGTCGCGCGGCCCGCGCTTCTCGACCGCGGCCTTCCGCAAGGCCTTCGCGCGAATCGCGATCGTCGCGAGAGGCGGGCCGGCGACGCGGATGAGCGCCCAACTCCGAAGACTCGGCCTGCCTGGTGTGAGCTCCGACCTTCCGCTGACGCAGGCGCGAATCGTGTGGAACCCGCAGGGCTTCGGCGCGCCGGACATCCCGGCCAACTCGGCGGCCGCCTACTACCCCGGTGACGCGTTCGTCGACGTCGTCGCGAACGACCTCTACCGGCAGGCAACGGGAGCCGCGTGGGAGGCCAACGAGGCGCTGTACCGCGCATACCCGCACAAGCCCTACGCGATCGCCGAGTGGGGGCTCTGGGGAATGGACGACCCGGCGTACGTCGAGCGCATGGCCACGTTCACGAGAACGCACTCGCGCATGGAGTTCCTGTCGTACTTCAACAGCAAGCCGGGATCCCTCTGGGACCTGGGCAGCAAGCCTCGCAGCCGCTCGGCCTACCGGAAGCTGGTCACGCCGCTCGGCGGCTAGCCGACTGATCAGTCCTCGGTCGGCTGTTCGACGGCGCGGTCAGCGATTTCGGCGACGACTGCGGGATCGGCGAGGGTCGTCGTGTCGCCGAGCGGGCGGTGTTCCGCGACGTCACGCAGGAGGCGGCGCATGATCTTCCCCGAGCGCGTCTTCGGCAGCTCGTGGGTGAAGACGATGTTCGCGGGCTTTGCGATCGGGCCGATCTTCACGGCGACGTGGTTGCGGAGCTCCTCGAGCCGCTCGACCGACCCGTCCTCCCCGCCTTTCAAGGTCACGAACGCGACGATCGCCTGCCCCGTGAGCGCGTCCGCGCGGCCGCACACCGCAGCCTCGGCGACGCTCGGATGGTCGACGAGAGCCGACTCGACCTCGATGGTCGAGATCCGGTGGCCGGAGACGTTCATCACGTCGTCCACCCGTCCGAGCAGCCAGAAGTCGCCGTCCTCGTCGACGCGCGCGCCGTCGCCCGCGAAGTACAGGCCGGGGAACCGCTCCCAGTACGTCGCGCGGAAGCGGCGCTTCGTCGCCGAAGATCCCGCGCGTCATCGCCGGCCACGGCCGCTTGAGCACGAGGTAGCCCCCACCTCCAGGCCCGACCTCGTTCCCGCTGTCGTCGACGACGCCGGCGTCGATCCCCGGGAACGGCTTCGTCGCGGAGCCCGGCTTCGTCGTCGTCACCCCGGGCAGCGGAGTGATGAGGATCATCCCCGTCTCCGTCTGCCACCACGTGTCGACGATCGGCGTCCGATCGGCGCCGATGTGCGCCCGGTACCACATCCACGCCTCGGGGTTGATCGGCTCGCCGACGGTGCCGAGGAGGCGGAGCGACGAGAGGTCGTGCTTCGCCGCATGCTCCGGCCCCCACTTCATGTGCGCGCGGATCGCGGTCGGCGCCGTGTACAGGATCGTGACCTTGTAGCGCTCGATGATCTCCCACCAGCGGTCCCGGTCCGGAAAGTCCGGGGTCCCTTCGTACAGCACGCTCGTCGCGCCGTTGCAGAGTGGCCCATAGACGATGTAGCTGTGCCCGGTCACCCAGCCGATGTCGGCCGCGCACCAGTAGACGTCGCGCTCGGGTTTGAGATCGAAGACGTAGTTGTGCGTCGCGGCGACGCCGACGAGGTAGCCGGCGGTGGTGTGCGCGATCCCCTTCGGCTTCGCGGTCGTCCCGCTCGTGTACAGGAGGTAGAGCAGGTCCTCCGAGTCCATCGGCTCGCACGGGCAGGACGCCGGATCGGTCGACTGGCCCTCGACGAGCTCGTTCCAGGTGATGTCCCGACCCGCTGTCATCGGCACGTCGCCCCGCGTGCGCTGGCCGACGACGACGGTGCGGACGCCCGGGCACGAGACGAGCGCGTCGTCCGCGTTCCGCTTGAGCGGGACGATCGAGCCGCGCCGGTAGCTCTCGTCCTGCGTCAAGAGCACCTCGCAGCGCATGTCGTTGAGCCGGTCGGCGAGCGACTCGGCGGAGAAGCCGCCGAAGACGACCGTGTGCGGCGCGCCGAGGCGCGCGCACGCGAGCATCGCGACCGGTAGCCCCGGCCCCATGCCCATGTAGATCCCGACCGGAGTCCCCTTGCCGACGCCGAGCTGCTTCAACCCGTTGGCCGCCCGCACGACCTCCTCGAGCAGCTGCGCGTACGTGATCGCCGTGCGCTCGCCGACGGGCTCGCCCTCGTAGTAGAACGCGACGCGATTGCCGAGCCCCGCCTCGACGTGGCGGTCGAGGCAGTTGTAGGTGACGTTGATCTTCCCGCCGCCGTACCACCTCGCGTACGGCAGCTCCCACTCGAGGAGTGACGTGAAGGGCTCGAACCAGGTGACGCGCTCGCGGCCCTCGCGCTCCCAGAACTCCTCGAACGGGACGTCGTAGATGTCCGCCTTCGCGTTCGCCTGGGCCGCGAAGTCGGGCGGGGGCGGATACCGCCGATCCTCCTCGAACAGCGTCTCGATGGCGGGGTCCGACATCGGACGCGGATCCTAACGCGGTGGGTAGAGTCCAACGAGGTGGACGCGGATCTTCGCGCGCTCAAGGAGCGCCTTGCCGAGATCGCCGATCTCGCGCGCGCGGTCGGCGTTCTGGCATGGGATCAGAAGGTCACGATGCCGCCGGGCGGTCACCCCGCGCGGGCCGAGGCGATGGCGACCGTCGGGCGCATCGCGCACGAGAAGTTCACCGACGCCGAGATCGGCAATCTGCTCGAACGGCTCCGACCGCTCGAGGAGTCGCTCGACTACGACTCGGACGACGCCAGCCTCATCCGGGTCACGCGGCGCGACTGGGAGAAGCAGCGCCGAGTCCCGACCGAGCTTAGGACGGAGATGATCCGCGCGGCGGCGCTCGGCAATCAGGTCTGGATCGAGGCGCGCACGTCGAACGACTTCCCGAAGTTCCTTCCGGCGCTCGAGCGGAACCTCGACCTCAAGCGACGGTACGTCGAGTGCTTCGACTGGGAGGACTCGCCCTACACGCCGCTGCTCGACGACTTCGAGCCGCACATGCTGACCTCCGAGGTCGCCGAGGTGTTCGGAGCGATGCGGCCCGTCTTGGCCGAGCTCGTACGTGAAGCGCCGCAGGTCGAGGCGTCGTTCCTCGAGCAGGCGTATCCGGCGGACGAGCAGGAGGAGTTCTACAAGCGGGTACTCGCAACGCTCGGCCTCGAGGAAGGCTCGTACCGGCTCGACCCGACGGTGCACCCGTTCTGCACGTCGTTCTCGACCCGGGACGTGCGACTGACAACGCGGTACGACGACGCCGGGCTCCAGGCGCTCTGGGGGACGCTGCACGAGGCGGGTCACGCACACTACGCACACGGCATCGCGGCGTCGCTCGAGCGATCGCCGCTCGCGAACGCGCCCTCGCTCGGGCTCAACGAGTCGCAGAGCCGCACGTGGGAGAACCTCGTGGGCCGCTCGCGGCCGTTCTGGCTGCACTGGTACGAGCCGCTGCTACAGGCGTTCCCCGCTCAGCTCGGCGACGTCGACCTCGACGCGTTCCTGGCCGCGGTCAACCGCGCCAAGCCAGGCTTCATCCGCGTCGAGGCGGACGAGACGACGTACAGCCTCCACATCATCCTCCGCTTCGAGCTCGAGCAGCAGCTGATCGAGGGCACGCTCGACCCCAAGGACCTGCCGGAGGCCTGGAACGCGAGCATGGCCGACGTGCTCGACCTCGAGGTACCCGACGACGCGCACGGCGTCCTCCAGGACATCCATTGGTCGCAAGGCGGCATCGGCTACTTCCCGACGTACGCGCTCGGGAACGTCATCTCCCTGCAGATCTGGGCGTCGGTCCGCGACGCGCTCCCGGACCTCGACGCGCAGATGGAGGCGGGCGAGCTGCACGAGCTCGCCGCCTGGCTCCGCGACAACCTCTACTCGCTCGGCCGCAAGTTCACGCCGAAGGAGACGATCGAGCGGCTCACGGGATCGCCAACGATCGACCCGCAGCCGTACCTCGCGTACCTGCGCGACAAGCTCGCGACGCTGCCTGCCGGTGTCTGAGGCGCTCCGACTCGTCGTCAACGGAGAACCCCGCTCCCTCGAGGTCGACGACCGCACGCTCCTCGTCCATGCCCTGCGCGACGGGCTCGGCCTCACGGGAGCGCACATCGGCTGCGACACGAGCCAATGTGGCGCGTGCACCGTCCTCGTCGACGGTCGCGCGGTGAAGAGCTGCACGATTCTCGCCCGGCAGGCCGAGGACCGTGAGATCACGACGATCGAGGGGCTCGCGCCGGACGGCGACCTGCATCCCCTCCAGAAGGCGTTCGTCGAGCATCACGGCCTGCAGTGCGGGTTCTGCACGCCCGGCGTGATCCTGACCGCGGCCGACCTGCTGTCCCGCGACGCGGCGCCGAGCGACGACGCGATCCGCCATGCGCTGCGCGGCAATCTCTGTCGCTGCACGGGCTACCAAGGGATCGTCGAGTCGATCCGCGCAGTGGGAGCCCCCTCGTGATCCCGGCCGCGACGCGCTACGCGCGAGCGACGGACCTCGACCACGCCCTCGAGCTACTGGGCGAGCCCGACGCCAAGGCGATCGCCGGCGGGCAGTCGTTGATCCCGGTCATGAAGCTGCGCATTGCGCGACCGTCGCTCGTCGTCGACATCTCCAGGCTCGCCGCTCGGCGGGATCGAGGAGCGAGACGGCGCGCTGCACGTCGGCCCGCTCGCGACGTGGGCGGAGCTCGCCGACGCCGAGCTGCCGGGCGGACTCGAGGCGATCGCCGAATGCGCGCGCGAGATCGGCGACCTGCAGGTGCGCAACCTGGGGACGATCGGCGGGTCGATCGTGCATGCGGATCCGGCCTCGGACATGCCCGCCGTCGTGCTCGCACTGGGAGCTCGCCTCGCAATCCAGTCACCCGAGGGGGTGCGGGACCTCCCGCTCGCCGACGTGTTCGTCGGCCCCTTCACGACCGCACTCGGCCCGCAGGAGCTCGTGATCGACGTCGTCGTGCCGACCCCGGCGCCGGGCTCCGGCTCCGCGTATGCGTCGGTCGAGCATCCTGCGTCGGGCTTCGCGCTCGTGGGGGCGGCCGCGCTCGTGAGCCCCGAGGACGAGACGGTGGCACTGACCGGCGTCGGCGCAACGCCGTTCGTCCTGGACGGCGATCCGCGCGAGGCGATCGCGACAGCTGAGATCTTCGGCGACCGTTTCGCCTCGGAGGAGTACCGACGCGAGCTTGCCGCTGTCGTCGCCGAGCGAGCGCTCTCGAGCGCCGCGCGAACGCGCAGGGAGGAGTCGGTGAGCGATGCACTGATCGGCGTCGCGCGACCGCGCCTCGACGCCCCGGACAAGGTGACGGGAGCGACGCGCTACGCAGCCGACGGCTACGTCCACGGCCTGCTCCACGCGCGGCCCGTGCTCGCAACCGAGGCGCACGCGCGCATTCGCAGGATCGACGGGAGCGCGGCGCTCGCCCTCCCCGGAGTCGTCGCCGTGCTCGCGGCGGCCGATCTCCCGATCGCGTCCGCCGGAACGGACCGAACCTCCGAGCCGCTCGCCCGCGACGAGGTCGTCTTCGCGGGCCAGCCGGTCGCGCTCGTCGTCGGCGAGTCGGAGGCGGCGGCCGAGGACGGCGCCGAGGCTGTCTTCGTCGACTACGAGCCGCTCCCGGCGGTCGTCGACGTCGAGGCAGCGATGGACGTCGGTGCTCCGCTCGCGCGGACCGTCGAGGAGGCGGACGACGAGGCGGGAGACCTCGAGTCGATCCACGCCGGCGTCGACCACGGCCAGGCGGACGATCCCGCGGAGGAACTCTCGGGGAACGTCCTCGACCGGATCACGCGCGAGCGAGGGCGACGTCGCCGCCGCGTTCGCCGCGAGCGCGGCGATCGTCGAGGGGACGTTCCGAACGCCGTGGGTGCACCAGGCGTATCTCGAGCCGCAGGTCTGCACCGCCTGGCTCGAGCCCTCGGGCACGCTCGTCGTCTCGACCAGCACGCAGGGCTCGTTCGTCACGCAGCGAGAGCTCGCCCGCGCCTTCGACCTGCCGCTCGACCGCGTCCGCGTGGTCGCGGAGCCGCTCGGCGGGGCTTTCGGAGGCAAGTTCGCCCTGATCGAGCCGCTTGCGGTCGGCGCGGCGCTCGCGCTGAAGCGGCCCGTCCGGCTCGTGCTCACGCGGAGCGAGGACTTCCAGGCCACGAACCCGGCCTCCGCGCAGGTGACGCACTTGAAGATCGGCGCCCGAGCCGACGGAACGCTGACCGGAATCGAGGCGCGGATGATCGTCGACCGCGGGTCGAATGCCGGTTGGGGCGTCGAAGGCATCAGCTCTCTCCTGGTCGCCGGTCCGTACAACTGGGAGGCGCACGACCTGCGCGGCTACGGCGTCCAGACGAACCGCTTCACGTTCGGCGCCTACCGCGCTCCGGGCGCGCCGACCGCCGCCTTCGCGCTCGAGTCGCTCCTCGACGAGCTCGCGAAGGCGCTCGGGCTCGACCCCATCGAGCTTCGCCTGAGGAACGCCGTCGTCGAGGGGGACGTCGGGGTGAGCGGCAACCCGTCTCCGGTCATCGGCGTGCGGGAGGTGCTCGAGCGGATCCGCGAGCACCCCCTGTGGGCAGATCGCGACTCGCTTCCGGAGAACGAGGGAATCGGGATGGCGGCAGGGTCACTGGCCGGGAGGGCTCGAGCCCGCAGCGGCCGTCTGCCGCGTCG
>CAWDSX010000014.1:0-150965 GCA_963805135.1 uncultured Gaiellaceae bacterium
ATGTTCTCCTGGCTCGCGAACGCCTGGCGGGTTCCGGAGCTCCGCGGGCGCGTGCTCTTCACGGCGGCGATGCTCGCCGCGTACCGGCTCGGCTCGTGGATTCCCGCTCCGGGCGTCGACTCGCAGACGATCGAGGACTACTTCTCCGGTCGCGGCGGGACGATCCTCGGCCTGCTGAACCTCTTCTCGGGAGGCGCGCTCTCGCAGTTCTCCCTGTTCGCGCTCGGGATCATGCCGTACGTCACGGCCTCGATCATCATCCAGCTGATGACCGTCGTCATCCCGCGGCTCGGCGAGCTGCAGCGGGAGGGCGAGGCGGGCTACGCCAAGATCACGCAGTACACGCGCTATCTCACCGTGATCCTCGCCGCGGCCCAGGCGACCGGGTACGCGTTCCTCTTCCGCAGCCAGGGCGCGCTCAACGCGGGCTCGGGCGAGATGGTGCTCATCATCGTGTCGCTGACCGCCGGAACCGTCCTCCTGATGTGGATCGGCGAGCTCATCACGAAGCGCGGCATCGGCAACGGCATCTCGATCCTCATCTTCGCCTCGATCCTCGTGGGCGCCCCGATCGGCATCGCCGCCTGGTGGAACGGCGGCCCGATGGAGAAGCTCTTCTTCCCGCTCATCGCGGTCGGGATCTGCGCGGCCGTCGTCTTCGTCCAGGAGGGCCAGCGGCGGATCCCGGTCCAGTACGCGAAGCGCATGGTGGGCCGGAAGATGACCGCGGGCGGCTCGACCTATCTCCCGCTGCGCGTGAACATGGCCGGCGTCATCCCCATCATCTTCGCCGCGGCGATCCTCGCCTTCCCGCCGACGATGGCCCAGTACTTCCCCGCCACGCGCGACTTCGTGAACGAGTACTTCCAGCCGGGGGACTGGATCTACCTGGTCATCGAGGGCTTCATGATCGTGATCTTCACGTACTTCTACACGGCGGTCCAGTTCAACCCGGTCGACCAGGCGGACAACCTGCGCAAGTACGGTGGCTACATCCCCGGCATCCGTCCGGGACCGCCGACCGCGCAGTACCTCGACCGCGTCCTCTCGCGCCTGACGCTTCCGGGGTCGCTGTTCCTCGCAGCTGTCGCAGTTCTCCCGAGCCTCTTCATCGCGTACGGCGGCTTCTCGCAGGCGAGCGCCGGCGCGCTCGGCGGCACCTCCGTGCTGATCGCCGTCGGCGTCGCGCTCGACACCATGCGGCAGATGGAGTCGCAGATGATGATGCGCTCCTACGAGGGCTTCCTCAAGTAGCCCGCGAGGCGACTATGCGCATACTCATCCTCGGCCCACAGGGTTCCGGAAAAGGGACTCAGGCGAAGCAGATCGCAGCGGCGTACGGCGTTCCGCACGTCGCCACGGGCGACATCCTGCGGGAGGCGGTCGCCAACGGCTCCGAGCTGGGCGCTCAGGTTCGCCCGATTCTCGAGCGCGGCGACCTGGTGCCCGACGACCTCATGGTCGGCCTGATCCGCGAGCGCCTCGCCGATGAGGAGAGCTTCGTCCTCGACGGCTTCCCGCGCACGATGGCGCAGGCCGAGGCGCTCGACTCGATGCTCGACGAGATCGGCAAGCCGCTCGACGCGGTGATCCTGCTGCAGGTCTCCGACGAGGTCGCGACCGAGCGGTTGCGCGAGCGCGCCGCCCAGGAGGGCCGCGCCGACGACTCGCCCGAGGCCATTGCCAACCGCCTCCGCCTCTATCACGAGCTCACCGAGCTCGTGGTCGACCGCTATCAGCTCGCCGGGATCGAGGTCATCGTCGACGGAGAGCAGACGGTGGACGCGGTCTTCGCCGCGATCCAGGACGCGCTGGAGGCGGTGACGGCGAGATGATCATCCGCAAGAGCTCCCGCGAGATCGAGAAGATCGCGGCGGCCGGTGCGCTCGTCGCCGAGACGATCGCCCACACCGGCGCGCTCCTGCGTCCGGGCGTCACGACCGACGAGCTGGACGCAGCCGCGGGCGCGTTCATCCGCGAGCACGACGGCATCCCGACCTCCGAGGGCTACAAGGGCTACCCGAAGGCGATCTGCATCTCGCCGAACGACGTCGTCGTGCACGGCATCCCGGACCAGTTCGTCGTCGGAGACGGCGACCTCGTGACCATCGACGTCGGCGTCACCCTCGACGGCTATATCGCCGACAGCGCGTACACGTTCGGCGTGGGCGAGATCGAAGCCGAGTCGCAGCGGCTCCTCGACGTCGCGCAGGACGCGCTCGCGGCCGGGATCGCCGAGGCCGTCGTCGGAAACCGCGTCGGGGACGTGTCGCACGCGATCCAGGAGCTCGTCGAGGGCGCCGGCTTCTCGGTCATCCGGAGCCTCGTCGGGCACGGCGTCGGCCGCCACTACCACGAGGACCCGCACATCCCGAACTTCGGCGAGCCGGGGCGCGGACCGCGTCTATCGGAGGGCATGACGATCGCGATCGAGCCCATGATCACCGTCGGTTCGTCCGACGTGAACGTCATGGAGGACGGCTGGACGATCCGCACGGCGGACGGCTCGATGTCGGCCCATTTCGAGCACACCGTCGCGATCCTGGGCGACGGGCCGCGGATCCTCACGCCGCGCGTCGGAATACCAGGAGGCGTGCGGGTTTAGACGAAGAACGTCTGCTACGATGTCCCGCCGCGGTGCGGTCGTCAGGCCGTGCTGCACGTTCTCACAGGAAACCGTCTACCGAAAGGTCTGTTCGCGCGCGAAGTGGCAGTCAAGGAAGAGAAGATCGAGGTCGAAGGCGAAGTCGTCGAGGCGCTCCCCAGCACGATGTTCCGGGTACAGCTCGACAACGGTCACGACGTCCTCGCTCGCATCTCCGGGAAGATGCGCAAGCACTACATCCGCATCCTCCCCGGTGATCGCGTGAAGGTCGAGCTCTCTCCCTACGACCTCACCCGCGGCCGAATCACCTTTCGAATGAAGTAACGAGATGAAAGTCCGCCCATCCGTCAAGCCCATGTGCGAGCGCTGCCGCGTGATCAAGCGGCATGGCCGCACGATCGTCATCTGCACGAATCCGCGTCACAAGCAAAGGCAGGGCTAGAAGCCACATGGCACGTATCGCCGGAGTCAATCTCCCGACGCAGAAGCGGCTCGAGATCGGGCTGACCTACATCTACGGGATCGGCAAGTCGACCTCGCAGAAGATCATCCGCGAGCTCGAGCTCGATCCCGAGCAGAAGGTGCGCGACCTCACCGACGAGGAGGTCACGAAGCTCCGCAACTACATCGACTCCGACGTCGAGGTGGAAGGCGACCTTCGCCGCGATCGCGGCCAGGCGATCAAGCGCCTGACCGAGATCGGCGCGTACCGCGGGATCCGCCATCGGCGCGGGCTTCCCGTGCGCGGTCAGCGCACGAAGACCAACGCTCGCACGCGCAAAGGCCCGAAGAAAACCGTCGGACGCGGCAAGAAGGCGAAGTAACCCATGGCGCCTCCCCGCAGATCCGCGGCCCGCGGCCGCACGCGGCGCAAGGTCCGCAAGAACATCGCCATCGGCCAGGCGCACATCAAGACGTCGTTCAACAACACGATCGTCACGCTCACCGACGCCGAGGGGAACGTCATCGTGTGGGAGTCCGCCGGCTCGGCCGGATTCAAGGGCTCGCGCAAGTCGACGCCCTTCGCCGCTCAGGTGACCGCTGACAACGCGGCCCGCAAGGGCATGGAGCACGGCCTGCAGAAGGTCGAGGTCTTCGTGAAAGGCCCTGGCTCAGGCCGCGAGACCGCGATCCGCTCGCTCCAGGCCGCGGGCCTCGAGATCCTCGGCGTGAAGGACGTGACGCCACAGGCGCACAACGGCGTGCGCCAGCGCAAGCGGAGGCGTGTCTGATGGCCCGCGACCTCGGCCCCAAGTGCCGTCTGTGCCGACGCGAGGGCATCAAGCTCTTCCTGAAGGGCGAGCGGTGCCTCACGGAGAAGTGCGCCGTCGAGCGCCGCAGCTATCCGCCGGGAGAGCACGGCCGCGGCCGCATCAAGCAGAGCCAGTACCTGCTCCAGCTCCGCGAGAAGCAGAAGGCCCGCCGCTACTACGGGCTTCTCGAGAAGCAGTTCCGCACGACCTACGAGAAGGCGACCCGCGGTCTCGGCGCCCCTGGCGAGAACCTCCTGCGGATGCTCGAGACGCGGCTCGACAACGTCGTCTACCGGCTCGGCTTCGCCGGCTCGCGCGCCCAGGCGCGCCAGCTCGTACGCCACGGCCACTTCCAGGTCAACGGCCGCCGGGTCAACATCCCGAGCTACGGCGTGCGCCCCGGCGACGTCGTCGCGCTCAAGCAGGGCAGCCCGGTCGAGCAGCTCGTCCGCGACGCGACGGATCTGACCGCAAGCGTGGCGCCGTGGCTGCAGGCCGACCACGACGGGCTCACGGGCACCGTGCTCAAGTGGCCCGAGCGCGACGAGATCGACGCACCGGTGCAGGAATCGCTCATCGTCGAGCTCTACTCGAAGTAACCCAGCCGAACTCGCTCCAGCTGAACTCGCACCACCGAAGGAAAGGACTCACGTGGCAGTTCGAACCAGCCTGATGGACTTCCAGATCCCGAAGATCGTCCACGAGGACGCCGACGAGCATCGCGGCGTATTCGCGATCGAGCCGCTCGACCGCGGCTTCGGACACACCTTCGGGAACTCGCTCCGCCGGGTGCTGCTGTCCTCGCTCGAGGGCGCAGCGGTCACGGCCGTGAAGATCGAGGGCGTCGCCCACGAGTTCACGACCCTTCCCGGCGTCCGCGAGGACGTCACCGACATCATCCTCAACCTCAAGAACCTCATCGTCCGCCTGCACGGCGCGTCGCCCGAGATCGAGGTGTACATCGCCAAGAAGGGCACCGGCGTCGTCACCGCCGCCGACATCGAGGCTCCCGCAGACCTCGAGATCCTCAATCCGGAGCTCGAGATCGCCCATGTCTCCGACAAGGGCAAGCTCGAGATCACGCTGACGATCGGCCGCGGCCGCGGGTACGTCCCGGCCGAGCTCAACCGCGGGCCGGAGACGACGATCGGCGTCATCCCGATCGACTCGATCTTCTCGCCCGTGCGCCGCGTCGCGTACGAGGTCGAGGCCGCGCGCGTCGGTCAGCGCACGGACTACGACAAGCTCGTCCTCGACGTCACGACCGACGGCTCGATCGAGCCGCGCGACGCGATCGGCCAGGCGGCCGAGATCCTCATCCGCCAGCTCGCGATCTTCACCGACCTCGACGCGATGGAGGGCTTCGGCGAGTCCGCCCCGGAGGCGGTCGCCGAGGCGCCGGTCATGCACGGGATGGAGAACTTCCCGATCGAGGAGCTCGAGCTCGGCGTCCGCTCCTACAACTGCCTCAAGCGCGTCGGCATCGAGACGATCGGCGACCTCACGTCGAAGTCCGAGAACGAGCTCGTCGCGATCCCCAACTTCGGTCGCAAGTCGATCGAGGAGGTTCGCTCCGCGCTCGGCGCCCACGGCCTCACGCTCAAGGGCGAGGAGCTCGTCTAGCCCGATGCGTCACCAGCGATCCGGCAAGAAGCTCGGGCGGGACTCCGCCCACCGCAAGGCGCTCTACTCGAATCTCGCGGGCGCCCTGATCGAGCACGGCCGGATCCAGACGACCGAGGCGAAGGCGAAGGCGGTCAAGCCCTTCGCCGAGAAGATGATCACCCTGGGCAAGCGCGGCGACCTCCATGCCAGCCGGCAGGCGCTCGCCGCGCTTCGCTCGAACGACGTCGTGCACCAGCTGTTCGCGGACGTCGCTCCGCGCTTCGCCGATCGCCCGGGCGGCTACACGCGCATCGTGCGCCTGGGCCAGCGCCAGGGCGACGCCGCCGAGATGGTCTACCTCGAGCTCGTCGACTTCGAGCCCGTCGTGTCGCCGTTCGCCATACGGCGTGCCGCGGCAGCCGAGCAGGACGAGCAGCCGGCCGAGTCCTAGGCCTACCCCAGAACCTCGATCTCCTTCCAGGCGACGAACGACGGCGACGCGTCCGTCTCGATCCGCACGCCCACGATCCCGGCGAGCGGTGAGGGAGGCTTCCAGGCGAGCACCTGACCGTAGCGCCGCACAGTCGGCTCACGACGCCTGCGAGCGACAGTTCGCCGACGGGCTCGATGAGATGGCGTCGCATGCGCCAGGCGAGCGCCTCGGCCACGTGATGCGCACCGCCACCGCGCGAGCGTACTCTCACGGCGTGCTCTTCCTCGTCGCGCTCCTGCTCGCCATCTTCGTGCTTCCCTCTCCGTGGGGCGTGATCACGGTGGTCGTGGCGCTCGCCGTCGACCTCGTCGAGGTCGGTGTCGGCCTGTGGTACTCGCAGCGACGCAAGGCGAGGGTCGGAGCGTCGGCGCTCGTCGGTCTGACCGGCGTCGCGATGGAAGCCCTCTGCCCCGAGGGGCAGGTAAGGGTCAACGGCGAGATCTGGCGGGCGCGCTGCGAGGTCGGCTGCGACGCCGGAGCCTCGGTGGTGGTGCGTCGCCGTCTCCGGCCTCACGCTCGAGGTCGAGCCGGCGTGAGCCGTGCGGCCGCGGCGGTCGCGATCGCCGTCGCCGCGGTGGTCGCCACGTCGGCGGCTTCGGACCGAGTGGGAGGCGCGAGCTGCCACTGCCCGTTCCGCGAACGGAAGTGTCCGCAGCCGCCGCCGGCAGCGAGATCGTCGTCCTCGGCGGGTACACGGCAGACGGGAGCAGTTCGCGGCGCGTCGACGCGTACTCGCCGGCGCGCGACGCGTGGGGGCGACTCCCCGATCTTCCCGTCGGCGTCAACCACGCGATGGCAGTCGGCGTCGGCCGCCGCGCCTACGTCCTCGGAGGGTATGCGGCCTCGGGAGCGGTCCTGCGCAGCGTCTTCGTTCTCCAGGGAGGGCGCTGGCGAGCATTGCCGCGGATGCCGTTCCCGCGGGCGGCGGCGGGCGCCGGCGTCGCGGGCGGCCGCATCGTCGTCGCCGGCGGCGTCGGCGAAGGCAGGCGGCTCGCGCGGAACGCGCTCGCGTTCAATCTCCGCACCTCGCGCTGGTCGGTCGTCCCCGGCCCGGCGCCGCGCGAGCACCTCGGCGTCGCAGCGCTCGCGGGCGTCGTCTACGCGGTCGGCGGCCGCACGGCCGGCCTCGACACGAATCTCCTGCATTTCGAGAGCTTCCGGCCAGGAGATCGTTCGTGGAAGAGGCTCCAGCCCGTGCCCGACGCGCGCGGCGGGACAGGCGCGGTAGGCGTCGCCGGCCAGATCGTGTCCGTCGGTGGGGAGGAGCCCGGCGGGACCATCGCGGAGGTTCTCGCGTACCGCGTCGCGGAAAGGCGCTGGGTACAGCTGCCGGACCTGCCGAGCCCGCGACACGGCGTCGGCGTCGCGGCGCTCGCGGGGCGCGTCTTCGTGATCGGCGGCGGTCCCGAGCCCGGGTTGACGGTCAGTTCCGCAAACGAGGCTCTCCTTCTCGCCCCGTAGCGACGCGTGAACCTGAGGCTCACTCTCGAGTACGACGGAACCGACTTCCGCGGCTGGGCGCGGCAGCCTGGCCTGCGCACGGTCGAAGGGGTCGTGCGGGAGGCACTCGACGCCGTCTATCCGCGCTGGAAAGGCCTCGCCGTCGCAGGGCGGACGGACACCGGGGTGCACGCGACGGGCCAGGTCGCGAGCCTCGACGTCGAGGGCGGGCCGCCACTCGAACGGGCTGCCGACGCGCTCAATGCGGCTTTGCCCGACGACGTCGCGGTGTCCGAGGCGGCCGAGGCCGCGGAGGGCTTCCACGCGCGCTTCTCCGCACGGGCGCGGTCGTACCGGTACCTGGTCCACACGGGGCTGAGGTCTCCGCTTGGACGCACGCCGTGCGCTCCAGTGGTCGCGTCCCGTCGACCACGCGTCACTCCAGGCTGCCTCCGCGCTTCTCCCCGGAGAGCACGACTTCCGCGCGTTCACGCCGACCGAGACGCAGCACGAGGTGTTCGTCCGGAACGTCCTCGCCGCCGGCTGGGAGGTCGGAGATGACCGGCCTCGAGTTCACCGTCACCGCCGACAGCTTCCTGCGGCACATGGTGCGAACGCTCGTCGGGCACGATGCTCGAGTCGGGCTCGGAAGCACCCGACAGGATCGAGCGGCTCCTCGACGGACGCCCGCGTGCCGAGGCGGGTCCGACGGCGCCGCCGCACGGTCTGTACCTCGAGCGGGTCGACTACTGACCGCGGCTACGATCGCCCGGTGGCCGGCACCGTGCGCTTTCGCATCGTCCTCTTCGACCTCGACGGCACGCTGATCGACTCCGGGCCGATCATCCTCGCCTCCATGCAGCACGCCGTTCGCACCGTCCTCGGCCGTGAGATCCCGCCGGACGAGCTGCAGATGTCGATCGGCGGCCAGGGCATCGTCGCCCAGATGCAGGCGATCGACGTAGAGCACGCCGACGAGCTGCTCGACGCGTACAAGGAGCACAACGACGGATTGCACGAGACGCTCGAGGCCTTCGACGAGCTCCTTGCGCTCCTGCCGGGGCTGAAGGCGCAGGGCCGGAAGCTGGGGATCGTCACCGCGAAGCGGCA
Source organism: uncultured Gaiellaceae bacterium (assembly GCA_963805135.1). GTDB lineage: Bacteria > Actinomycetota > Thermoleophilia > Gaiellales > Gaiellaceae > GMQP-bins7. The sequence continues at coordinate 8,507 of CAWDSX010000014.1, forward strand.
CCGGACGGTCGGCCTCGCACTCGAGCGCTTCCCGGCCCTCGCGAGCGCCTTCGACGTGGTCGTCGGGTACGAGGACACGAGCAGGCACAAGCCCGATCCCGAGCCCGTCCTGCTCGCGATCGAGAAGCTCGCCGGCGCGCCGGACGAGGCGGTCTACGTCGGAGACTCGCCGTTCGACATCGGCGCGGCGAAGGCGGCCGGCGTCTTCGCGGTCGCGGTCGGCTGGGGCGGGATCCACCCCGACGAACGCCTTCTCGCCGAGGAGCCGGACGCGTTCGTGCATACGCCCGAGGAGCTGCTCGGTGTCCTCTAGAACGGCGGCTGCCCCGGCCGAGCGCGCTTCGGAGCTCCGGCGGCTGATCGAGCACCACAACTACCGCTACCACGTGCTCGACGATCCCGAGATCGCCGACGCGGCCTACGACGCGCTCTTCGACGAGCTCAAGGCACTGGAGGACGAGCATCCCGACCTCGTCGCCCCGGACTCGCCGACCCAGCGCGTCGGGGCGCCGCCGGCGGCGGGCTTCACGAAGGTCGCGCACCTCTCGCCGATGGGCTCGCTCGAGAAGGTCACGACGCGCGAGGCGCTCGAGAAGTGGGCCGACGACGTCCGCAAGCGGCTCGACACGCGACGAGCCCGTCGCTTACGTCCTCGAGCCGAAGATCGACGGCTCTGCGGTGTCGCTCGTCTACGAGGACGGCGCGCTCGTCCGCGGGGCGACGCGAGGGGACGGCGAGCGCGGGGAGGACGTGACGGCCAACCTGCGCACGATCGAGGCGATTCCGTTGCGGATGCTCGGTGACGATGCCGCCCGCACGCGCGCGAGGTCCGCGGCGAGATCTACTTCCCGCTCGAGGGCTTCGTGCGCTTCAACGAGGCGCAGCTCGCGGCGGGGAAGAAGCCCGCGCCGAACGCGCGGAACGCGGCGGCGGGCTCGCTGCGCCAGCTCAACCCCGCAGTCACCGCCGAGCGGCCGCTGTCGATCTTCGTCTACGGGATCGGCGTGCTCGAGGGGGCCGAGCTCGCCTCGCAGTGGGACGCGCTCGAGTGGCTGCGAGCGCACGGCTTCCGCGCGAACCCGGACGCGCAGCGCGTCGAGACGATCGACGAGGTGGCGGACGCATGCGTCGCATGGGAAGAGCGGCGCGCAGACCTCGGGTACGAGATCGACGGCATCGTGATCAAGGTCGACTCCTTCGACCAGCAGCGCCGCCTCGGCTCTCTGCACGGGCGTCCGCGCTTCGCCCGCGCGTTCAAGTGGGCGCCCACGTCGGCGGTGACCCGCCTCGAGGCGATTCACGTCCGCGTCGGCCGCACGGGAGTGCTGAACCCCCTCGCCGAGCTCGAGCCCGTCCACGTCGGCGGTGTGACGGTGACCAGCGCGACGCTCCACAACGAGGACGACATCCGGCGGAAGGACATTCGCGTCGGCGATCTCGTGACCGTGCAGCGCGCCGGCGACGTCATCCCGCAGGTCGTCGGCCCGGCCGGGGAGCACGAGCCGGGCACGAAGCCGTGGCGGATGCCCAAGCGCTGCCCGCTCTGCTCGACCGAGGTCGTGCGGCCCGAGGGCGAGGTCATGCACCGTTGCCCGAATCGGGCGTGTCCCTCGCGTGGCCTGGAGACGCTCTACCACTGGGTCGGCCCGGCTCTCGACATCGAGAACGTCGGCGGGAGCACCATCAAGAAGCTCTGGGACGAGGGGATCGTCCGCTCCCTACCGGATCTGTACCGGCTGACCGCCGAGCAGCTGGCCGAGCTCGAGGGGTTCGCCGAGATCTCGGCCACGCGCGCCTGGGAGTCGATCGAGCGCTCGAAGGAGCAGCCGTTCTCCCGCGTCCTGTTCGGGCTGAACATCCCGAAGGTCGGCTGGGTGATCGCGCGGAGCCTCGCGCTCCGCTTCCGGACGGTCGAGGCGCTCGCCGCCGCGACCCTCGAGCAGCTCGAGGACGTGGAAGGTATCGGGCCGGAACGGGCCGAGCTGATCGCGGAGTGGTTCGCCGATCCCGACAACCTCGCGCTCGTGGCGGAGCTACGGGGGCTCGGACTGCAGCTCGCCTCGGCCGAGGACGATCGTCCTCCCGAGGGGCCGCTCACCGGGAATCAGTACGTCATCACCGGAACGCTGGAGCGCTGGACGCGGGAGGAGGCGAAGACGGCGCTCGAGTCGCTCGGCGCGAAGGTCTCGGACTCGGTGTCGAAGAAGACCACCGGCGTCGTCGTCGGCGAGAGCCCCGGATCGAAGGCGCAGAAGGCCGAGAAGCTCGGCGTTCCGGTGCTGTCGGAGGCGGGTCTCGCTGCGCTGCTAGGAGCGCGCTAGCACCCTCACGAAGCGATCCTGCGCGGCCCGCGCATACCAGTACGGAACGGGGTAGCCGTTCTGCAGGATCGCGAAGACGTAGCGCCGCCCGACGAACCCTGCGAGCGCCGACGCCCGGTTCGTCGTCCCCGTCTTCGCGCGGATGCGGCCGCGCGTCGGCCGCGTGGCCAGGCGCGCCTTGAGCGTGCCCGACACGCCGGCGACGGCGAGCGACGAGACGAACACCTTGCCGGCACGAGGGTCCGAGGCTCCCGCGCGCAGGACGTCTGCGAGCGCATCCACGGTGACGCGGTCGAATCGAGAGAGCCCTGAGCCGTCGGCGATGCGGACGCCGGCGAGCCGCACGCCCGCGCTGCGGAGCGTCGACCGGACGAGCTTCGCGCCGGCCGCGGTCGAGCCCGGCCCGGCGATCGTCGCGCCGAGGCCCTTGAGCACCATCTCCGCCACGAAGTTGTCCGAGGCGGCGTTCATGCGCGGCATGACGTTGGCGAGTCGCTGAGAGAGATCGAAGGCGATCGGAAGAGCGTCGGAGGGGGCGCGTCCCGCGCCCGCCCGTCCGGTCACGGCGATGCCTCGGGCTCTGAGCTCCTCCGTCAACGCGTGCGCTGCAGCCGCGGCCGAGCCGTTGAGGCCGACGAAGGGGACGTCGGCGACCGAGAGCGCCGACAACGGGCGCGACTCGATGCCGACGTACGAGGGCTTCCACCCGAGCGCGTCGCGGCGCGCGTCGAAGTACGTGTCGTCGCCGAAGACGCGACCCTGAACGCGCTTGATCCCCGTGTCGGCGAATCGACGCGCGAGACGCACGAGATCGGCGCGGGTCAGGGTCGGATCGCCGTACCCGACGAGCCCGAGGCTCCCGTGCCAGACGCGCCCGGAACGCGAGCCGGTACCGACGAGTTCGGTGCGGAACCGGTAGCGCGGACCGAGGACGTGGAGCGCGGTGTACGAGACGGCGAGCTTCTCCACCGAGGCGGGGAGGAGTGATGCCGCGCTGTTGTGCTCGTAGAGCGTCGCGCCCGTGCTTGCGTCGACCACGATCGCCGCGGTTCGGTAGGGCGCGATTCCCTGGGCGCGAAGAGCTCGTCCCAGAGCGGCGTCCATCGACGGCGGCGCGGCCGTTCCCGGCGCGGAAGCCGCGCAGAGAGCGACGAGCACGGCGGCGAGGACGAGTGCTCGTGCGCGATTCACGGACGTCTGTGTACCGGAGCCCTCCGACGGCGGAGGTCCCGGCCTAGCGGTAGACGGTGATCGTGACCGTGCGCCGGCCCCACTCCCGGGCCTTGGCCCTCGTGGGGAACCAGAGGTCGATGATGCGACCCTTGATCGCGTAGCCGACGTCGGCGGCGAGCCCGGGCCCGTATCCGGGTACGTGCAGCTTCGTCCCGAGCGGGATGAGCTTCGGATCGACTGCGACGACGCCTTTCGCCACCGGGACGCCGAGAGCCGTCGATCCCGGCAGCGAGTACGCGACGGCGTCGACCTTGATCCTGTACGCCTGCTGAGCCTGCGGCTGGCCGAAGGCGGAGCCCTCGATGCCGAGTACGAGTACCGCGAGGACCGTGATGAGCGCCGGTCCCCACCTGCGCCTTCCCCTACGCACGAAGGGGAGACGCTAACACACCCCCGTGCCGATACCTCCCGAGTGCCCTCTTTGCAGAACTTTTGGCTCTGTTGTCGGTTGCAACCGTCCGTGCACGCTGCTAGCGTCTCCGACTTGTGACGGGCCAGACCGCCACCGGCGGTGCTGTCCGGGACCGACGACGGGCCACGTTTACAGGCTCGCGCACCGGATGGGCGCCGATAGTCGTTTCTGCTGCGGCTGCTGCTGCCGGGCTTCTGCTTGCCGTTGGACCGGCATCGGGACAGACGATCACGTCGAAGCGGCAGCAAGCCGAGGCGATCATGGCGCAGGTCGAGAGCATGCAGGTGGAGCTCGAGCAGGCCGGCGACGCGTACTACGACGCGAACATCGAGCTCGGCCGCGATCGACAGGTGAGCTCGCGTCGAACGCGAAGCACCTCGTGGCCGCGAAGAGGAGCCTCGTCGTCTCCCAGAAGCGCATCGCGACGCGTCTGCGCGACCTCTACATCAACGGGCAGGGAGACTCGACGCTCGAGGTGATCCTCGGGTCGAGCAGCCTCGACGACATCATCGCCCGGCTCGACGCGATCGAGCGCGTCTCGAGCCAGGACGCGCGGATCCTCAGGACCGTCAAGCAGTACCGCAAGGAGGTCGAGACGAGACGGGCCAACCTCCAGCAAGCCCACGAGGATCAGACGCAGATCGTCGCCGAGCGGGCCGCGCAGAAGCAGCACATCGAGTCGACGATTGCCGAGCAGAATCGGATGCTCGAGTCGGTCAAGGACGAGATCACGCAGATGCGCGCGGAGGAGGCGCGGCGCCAGGCTGCGCTCGCAGCGCAGGCGCAGGCCCAGGCCAGGCCCAGGCGCAGGCGGCGCTAGCCGCCCAGCAGGCCCAGCAGGACGTCCTGGACCAGGCCGCGATCGCAGCCGAGCTACGACACGCCTTCCTACGACCCGAATCTCCCGGCTCCGCGCTACGGACAGGTCGTCGGGATCGCGCTGCAATACCTCGGAATCCCGTACGTCTGGGGCGGCTCGAGCCCGTCGACCGGCTTCGACTGCTCGGGCTTCGTGATGTACGTCTTCGCGCAGCTAGGGGTTTCGCTCCCCCACCATGCAGCGTCGATCTATGGGTATGGCACGTACGTTCCGCGCGATCAGCTTGCGCCAGGAGACCTCGTGTTCTTCAGCGGTCTCGGGCCACATGGGCATCTACATCGGCAACAACCAGTTCGTCCACGCGCCGCACACCGGCGACGTCGTGACGCATCTCGAGCATGGATGGGCGCTGGGGCTCGTACGTCGGCGCGAAGCGGCTCTAGCCAGCGAGCTCGTCGCCGGCGCGGCGCTCGACACGCGGATCTGCGTAGAGCGACTCGATCTCGTTCGCGAAGTGCTCCTGCACTGCGCGCCGCCGCAGCTTCAGCGTCGGCGTGACCTCACCCTCCTCCATCGTGAAGTCGCGAGGAAGCACGGTGAAGCGCTTGACCTGCTCGAAGCGTGACCGCTCGCGGTTCGCATCGTCCACGGTGCGCTGCAGCAGCTCGTGGACACGCTCGTCGTCGGCGAGCGAGGCGGCATCGCCTTCGACGCCGTGCTCGGCTGCCCAGCGGCCGATCTCGGCCGAATCGAGCGTGAGCAATGCCGCGACGTACGGCCGCTTGTCGCCGATCACGAGCGCCTGCGAGACGTACTTCGACGTCTTCAGGTCGTTCTCGATGTTCTGGGGCGCGACGTTCTTGCCGCCGGCCGTGACGAGGATGTCCTTCTTCCGATCGGTGATGTGGAGGAACCCGTCCTCGTCGAGGTGGCCGATGTCTCCCGTCTTGAGCCAGCCGTCGGGCAGGAGGACCGCGGACGTCGCCTCCGGGTCCCTGAAGTAGCCCTGGAACACCGTCTCCGAACGGACCTCGATCTCGCCGTCGTCGGCGATGCGAACCTCGAAGCCGGGCAACGGCTTCCCGACCGAGCCGAAGCGGTACAGGTCCGGCCGGTTCGTGCTCGCCGCGGTCGTGCACTCGGTGAGGCCGTAGCCCTCCGTGATGCGGATTCCGACCGCGTCGAAGAACTCGATGATCTCTTTCGAGAGCGGCGCCCCTCCCGATCCGGGCATGCGCAACCGTCCTCCGAAGGGCTCTCGCACCTTGCTGAAGACGAGCTTGTCGGCGAGGCGGTGCTTTCGGCGGAGCCGGCCGGGCACCGTCTCGCCGGCACCCTCGAGCCGGCTCACCTCACGCCCGATCGGGAGCGCCCAGTCGAGCAGGCGCTTCTTGGCGCCTGTCGCCGCGTCGAAGCGGGCGACGACCGCGGTGTGGACCTTCTCGTACACGCGAGGCACGCTCGGCAGGAGCGTCGGCCTCACCTGTGGGAGCGCCTCGGCGACACGGAGCGGGTCGGCGAGAAACGCGATCGTGAACCCGACGTGGGCACCCAGCAGGAGCATCAGCCGCCCGTAGTTGTGCGCGAGCGGGAGGTAGAGCAGCATGACGTCGTCCGGCCGGTAGTACGTCGTCTCCATCTTGTCGACGACGGTCGCCATCTCGAAGTAGTTGCGGTTCGAGAGCATGCAGCCCTTGGGCGGGCCGGTCGTCCCGGACGTGTAGATGATGGTGTAGAGGTCGTCCTCGGTGATGCTCGCGCGTCGCGTCGTCGAGCGTGGTCGGATTGGCTGCCGCGAAGTCGTCCCCATGGGCCGCCAGCCCCTCGAGGTCGTGGTAGGTGAGAACGTGGCGGAGCGACGGCAGCTCGTCCGTCACCGCCTCCACCTTCGCGAGCTGCGCGGCGTCCTCGCAGACGACCGCGACCGCCTCCGAGTGCTCGAGGAGGTATCCGACGTCCTTCGGCGAGCTCGACGCGTACACCGGGATCCCGACGGCCCCGATCCGCGCGAGCGCAAAGTCGACGAGCGCCCACTCGAGACCGTTGCGCGCGAGGAGCGCGACGTTGTCGCCCTTCCGCACGCCGCGCGCGAGCAGCCCGTTCCCGTATGCGCGGACGCGCTCGTCGGCCTCCGTCCACGAGACCTCGCGCCAGCCGTCGTCCGTCTCTGCGAGGTATGCGGGCGTCGAGCGCCCGGCCGCGACGCTGTCGCGCCACAGCTGCGCGATCGTCCGCGTGCGGGCTGCCGAAGGCGCTTCTAGACGCGCGTCAACCGTCTCGGTCACGCTCGCAATGTAGCCGGGAAGGGGTTCACCGTTCCAGGACGAATCCATCCGGTCCGCGCTGAGCACGAGATCCCACGCGCGGTCGAATACCCTTTGCCCATGCGTACGACCTGGAACGGATCACTCAGCTTCGGCCTCGTCTCGATTCCCGTCGGGCTCGCTCCCGCGACGAAGCCCGCCGCCCGGCAATCGGACGTGTCCTTCCGCCTCCTCCACCGCGAGTGCTCGACGCCGATCAAGCAGAAGCGGTGGTGCCCGACCCACGACCGCGAGGTCACGCAGGACGAGATCGTGCGCGGCTTCGAGGTCACGAAGGGCCAGTTCCTGATCGTCGAGGACGCCGATCTCGAGGCGATCGAGCGCGCCGACGACTCGCGCTCGATCGAGATCACGCGCTTCGTGAAGGAGGACGACGTCGACCCGATCTTCTTCGACCGGACGTACTACCTCGTGCCCGCGGCGCAAACGGCGCAGCGCAGGCCGTACGTCCTTCTCCTCGAGGCCATGAGGCAGACCGAGACCGCAGCGCTCGGCCGCTTCGTCCGCGCCGGCCGCGAGAGCCTGTGCCTCGTCCGTTCGAAGGGCGACGCGCTCGCGCTCGAGACCCTCTTCCTTGCGGAGGACGTGTACTCGCAGGCGGAGATCTCCGAGGCGGTCGAGGAGACGACCGTGAAGAAGTCGGAGCTCGACCTCGCGCGCCAGGTGATCGACAGTCTGGCCGGCGACTTCGAGCCCGACGCGCTGGCCAGCGAGTACCGGCGCGACCTGCGCGCCCTCCTCGAGGCGAAGATGCGCGGCGAGGAGATCGTGGCCCCCGAGCCCGTCGAGGTCGCTCCCGTCATCGATCTCATGGCAGCGCTGAAGGCGAGCGTCGCGGCAGCGAAGAAGGGCACCACGGCTGAAGAGGAAGCTCCCGCGAAGCCGGCTCGCACGCGCAAGGCGAAGAGCAAGGCGAGCTAGCTAGCCGCGCGTCGCAGGGTGAGCGTGCCTCGCGGGCCGTCGAGCTCCACGGCGACGACTCCTGCGGTGCCGTTCTGCACGTCGAGGGGGAGGGCATGCGGGCCGAGCCAGTCGTCGAGCGCGTCGGGACGCCCCGCCAGCTCGATGCGCACGATGCGTGCGTCCACCGGCGCCGCCGCGCCCGGGTACGTTGCCCGATCGTCCCACTCGATGAACCACGGCAGCTCCGGCTCGTCGAACGCCCGGTCGATGCCGGCCATTCGCCAGCGCAGAGTCGTTCCGTCAGGTCTCTGTCTCGAGCCTTCGAACACCGTCATCCCTAGCCGCTCGACCGTCGCGTCGAGGTCGTCTGGCCGAACGGCCCAGCCGATCGGCGCGCCGGTCGCGCTGGCACCGTTCGCTACCCAGCGCCCGATGTCGGATCCGGCAGCCGTGCGCTCGTCGACCACCGCGATCAGCTCGAGATACGAGCCGCCGAGGGGCACGATCCTGTTTCCCGTCCCCCAGCCGGGATGATTTCCCCCGACGTACGACGTCAGGCCGTGTTCGCGCTCCAGATGAGCGGCCGCGCTGTCGAGGTCGTCGACCGCAAGCAGGATGTGGTCGAGCTCCACGACCGATGACGGCGGTGAGCTGCCCGGGCCGCGCGGCTCAGGACGAGGTGGAGGCTCCGGCGCCTGCCCCGACAGCCTCGAGCGATGCCTGGAAGAGCGTCTTGTCGATCTTGCCGTGGTAGATCGGTACGCCTTCCTCGATGCAGATGCGGATGACCTCGTCGCGATCCATCCCCATCTCCTTGGCGAGCTCTTCGGGCGTCAGGTGGTTGGCCATGCTTCCTCCTCGGATCTGTGCCGGCAAAGAAAAAGCCCGCCGGCGCGGTCAGCGCTCGTCGGGCTCCGGGTCATTCGCTTCCGGGGCGGGTCAAGCGTCCCGCCTCTCGAGGACATCCATCACGCCCTGAGCATACTGCGGGCCGCGTCGGCCGCGCAACGGGTTCGAGAGACGTCGGCTCCGTGCCCGGCAAGCCGGTACCCTTTCCGCGCTCGGGGTGTGGCGCAGCCTGGTAGCGCGCTCCGTTCGGGTCGGAGAGGCCCCCAGTTCAAATCTGGGCACCCCGACTGATCGCGGGGGGAAACCTGAGGTTTCCCCCCGCGTGCCCCTTCCTGGCGCGGCGACTCCTCTGCTGCTGTAGGCCTACCGGCGGGCAGAGCCCGCCTCCGGCCCTGTGAGCGATGTCGCTGACCAGCCACCGCGGATCTATCCTCGACCCGATGCTGAGGGCCGTCCTGTTCGACGTCGACTTCACGCTCTTCCGGCCTGGGCCGGAGCTGGGCCCGAGGGATACCGTCGCATCGGTGATCGGCACGGGCTCGCACTCGATCCCGATCGGTATGCGGACGCTCGCGCCGACGCGATCGCCACCCTGCAGCAGAACCACGAGCTCGTGCACGACGAGGAGATCTGGATCGCGTTCACCGAGCAGATCGTCCTCGGGATGGGCGGAGACGCCGGCGCCGCTCGGGCGTGCGCGACCGAGATGGTGCGCGAGTGGGAGCGGCACGAGAACTTCTCGCTCTACGAGGACGCGCTGCCGGTCCTCGACGAGCTTCGTCGCCACGAGATCAAGATCGGGCTCATCTCGAACGGCCAGCGCGACCTCGACGAGTTCGTGGAGCACCACGCGCTCGCCGTCGACGCCGTCGTCGGTTCGAAGGCGCACGGCCGCGTCAAGCCGCACGCCTCGATCTTCGTCGCCGCACTGCAGGCGCTCGACGTACGACCCGAGCAGACGGCGATGGTCGGGGACTCCTACGAGGACGACATCGAGGGGGCGCGCGCACTCGGAATCCGGGCCATCCTGCTCGACCGCGACGCCGTCATGCCGGACGCCCCGGATCGCATCGACACGCTGCTCGCTCTCCCGGCTGCTCTAGGTCTCGTCCACGCCTAGCTCGTCGCGCCACGCGTCCGTGTGTGCGCCGAGTGGCACCTCGCTCGCCCGAGCGAGCGTCCCGAAGGAAGAGGCGGCCTCCTCGCGCGTCGAGACCGGCCCGACGCAGACGTCCTCGTCGCCGAAGTGCTCGAGCCAGTCGGCGAGCGTGCGCGTGCGGAAGACGGCCGCGAGCTCGGCGGCGAGCGCCTCCTGATCCGCGTCGTACTGGCGCTGCGCGAGATTCCCGCGCTCGAGGAGCTCGCAGAGCCGCCCGAAGAACTTCGGCTCGAGGGCGCCGACCGTCAGCTGACGTCCGTCCGCGGTGTCGTAGATCCGATAGCAGGCGAGCCCGCCCGTCAGCATGCGCGCGACCGGCTCGCCGCCGAGCCTGTGCGCGACGAGGTCGTGTGAGCGGTGGGTCATCGACACGACGACGTGACACCCTGCGCCCGTGCGGGAGCGCTCCACGAGGGCCGCGAGCACCTGCGTCACCGCTCCCAGCGCGCCGGCCGCGAGGTCTGCGACCTGGATCGGCGGGAGACCGGGTGCCGTGTCCTCGAGGACGCCCGCCCAGCCGAGGTAGTTGAGGTCGTGGCCCGCTCGCAGTCGGTGTCGCGCGTCGTTACCGAAGCCGGTGATCGAGCAGTAGACGGCAGTGGGCGAGACCTGGTCGGGACCGACACCGAGGCGCGCGGCGACACCCGGTCGAAAGCCCTCGAGGACGACGTCGGCTCTCTTGCACAGCTCCTGCGCGAACGGTGCGTCGTGCGGGAGGTCGCAGACGACCGACTCGCTGCCGGCGCGAAGCGCGGTGTCCCATGCGGTCGCGGTGGGGCGCATGGGATCGCCCGCCGGCGGCTCGACCCGCACGACGCGCGCGCCGAGTCGTGAGAGCTCGCGACTCGCGTACGCACCCGGGAGGTAGCGCGTGAAGTCGACGACGAGCATGCCGGTCAGCGGTTGCACGCCGCGGGAGCGTAGCTCTATCCTCGTGCGCGTTGACTGACCGTTCAATCGCCCAGGTGGACAAGCGAAAGCTCATCCTCGACGCGGCCGTGCGCGTCTTCGCCGAACACGGCTACCACGGCTCGCGCGTCGGCGACATCGCCGCGGATGCGGGCGTCGCGCACGGTCTTCTGTACCACTACTTCTCCTCCAAGGAGGAGGTCCTGCGCACGATCTTCGTCGAGAACTGGGGCCAGCTGATCGTGCGCTTCCGCGCGGTCGAGGACTCGCCGACGAGCCGGCCTGGAAGAAACTCGAGGGCATCGCGAAGATCCTCCTGCGCACGTGGCGGAACGATCCGGCTCTCGTCACGGTCATGGTGCGCGAGGTCGCGCGGAGCGAGCATCTCCAGGGCCAGGTCGTCGAGGTTCGAGAGGCGTTCGCCATCCTTCAGCGCGTGATCGAGGAGGGGCAGGCGACAGGGGAGTTCCGACGCGATGTCGACCCACGCTTCGCCAGCTGGATCGTCTACGGCGGCCTCGAGGAGGTGCTGACAGGATGGGTGCTCGGCGGGCTGCCGGACGCCGAAGCCGACGTGTCGAGCGCCGAGGCGACGGCGATCGATCTCGCCCTTCGAGGTCTTCGCGTCTAGGCTCGCAGCGTGAAGGTCTTCAACCTCAACGGTGACGTCTGGGACCGCGAGGAGGACCGTCCTGGCTGGCGCAGCAAGGACGCGTGGGTCGGCGCCCACGTCGGCGCCGAGCTCCTGGGCGGGAGCATGTACGAGCTCGAACCAGGCGATCGGCTCTGGCCGTACCACACGCACCACGCGAACGAGGAGTGGCTCATCGTCCTCCGGGGCGCCCCGACGCTTCGCACTCCCGACGGCGAGCAGGAGCTCCGGGAGGGCGACGTCGTCTGCTTTCCGCGTGGAAAGGACGGTCTGCACCAGGTGCGGAACGCGACCGGCGCCCCGATTCGTGTCCTGATGCTCTCGTCGCGGAACATGCCGGACATCGTCGAGTATCCGGATTCCGGCAAGGTCGGCGCGCGGAGCGTCGCCGGTGAGCGCATCCTGCTCTCCCGTCCCGGCCCGATCCTCGACTACTGGGACGGCGAGGCGTAGGTACTGCGCAAGGAGCCGAATCCGCTATTCGCGGATCCAGCTCCGCGCGGAACGCAGGCGCTCGCGGCGCGGGATCGGCGCCTCGCGGCCGTACTCGATACGTCAATCGACGAGCGCGACTAACGGAACGCGTTCGCGCCGGTCAGGGCCTGGCCGACGACCAGCGTGTGCACCTCGTGCGTCCCCTCGTACGTGAGGACGGACTCGAGGTTGTTCACGTGGCGGATCACCGGGTACTCGAGCGTCACGCCGTTCGCGCCGAGGATCGTCCGGGCCGTGCGCGCGACCTCGATCGCTCCGCGGACGTTCCCCATCTTGCCGAGGCTGACGTGCTCGGGGCGGAGCGTTCCGTCGTCCTTCATGCGGCCGAGGTGGAGCGCCACGAGGAAGCCGCGGTTCAGCTCGAGGGCCATCTCAGCGAGCTTTTGCTGTGTCAGCTGGTAGCCGGCGATCGCCTTGCCGAACACGATTCGCTCCTTCGCGTACTCGAGCGCGGCCTCGAAGCACGCGCGCCCCGAGCCCACCGCACCGAAGACGATTCCAAACCGCGCCTCGTTCAGACACGAGAGCGGGCCGCGCAGCGTCGTGACCTCGGGCAGGCGGTTCTCCTCCGGCACGCGGACGTCCTGGAGGACGAGCTCCGAGGTGACGGAGGCGCGCAGCGAGAGCTTCTTGTGGATCTCGGGCGCCGAGAAGCCGGGCATGTCCCGCTCGACGATGAACCCGTGGATGGCCCCTTCGTCGGTCCGCGCCCACACGACGGCCATGTCCGCGATCGTCCCGTTCGTGATCCACATCTTCGCGCCGTTCAAGATCCAATCCGAGCCGTCGCGGCGAGCGTGCGTCCGCATCGAGCCCGGGTCGGAGCCGGCGTCGGGCTCCGTCAGCCCGAAGCACCCGATCACCTCTCCGGTGTGCATCGGGGGAAGCCACCGCTCCTTCTGCTCTTCGGAGCCGAACTTCCAGATCGGGAACATCGCGAGCGACCCCTGCACCGAGACGGCGCTCCGCACTCCGGCGTCGCCGGCCTCGAGCTCCATGCACGTGAGGCCGTAGGCGACGGAGCTCGCCCCGGGCAGCCCGTACCCCTCGAGGTGCATCCCGAGCAGGCCGAGCTTCGCGAGCTCCTGGAAGATCTCGCGCGGGAAGATGCCCTTCTCGAACCAGTCGCCGACGTCCTCGAGGACGTTGTCGCGCACGAACTGCCGCACGGTGTCGCGGATCGCGCGCTCCTCGTCGTCCAGGAGCGCGTCGATCGCAAGGTAGTCGAGCGGGTCGAGTGCGGGGCGCTCGGTGGTGGTCGCCATGCGAACGACATCCTACGGAACGCCGTCGAGCGCTTGACCGTCTCTTCGGACCGGCGCGTACACTTCGGTTGACTGACTAGTCAATCGAACGAGGAGTGAAACGTCATGACCCAGCTGGAGGCGGGCGTCGGCGCGGGCGTCTCGTTCGCGCTGACGCCCGAGCAGCGCGAGCTCCGCGCGCTCGCGCGCGAGTTTGCCGAGAAGGAGATCCGTCCCAGGGCGGCCGAGTACGACGAGCACTCGACGCACCCGGCGGACGTCATCGCGAAGGCGCACGAGCTGGGCTTCATGAACCTCCACATCCCCGAGTCCCTCGGCGGGCTCGGGCTCCCGGCCTTCGACGGCATGCTCGTCGGTGAGGAGCTGAACTGGGGGTGCTCGGGTATCGGCACGTCGATCCTCGCGAACGGTCTCGGGGCGGGGCCGGTCCTCCTCGCGGGGTCGGACGAACAGCAGGAGACCTGGCTTCCCCCGCTCCTCGAGGAGCCGATCCTCTGCTCGTTCGGGCTCAGCGAGCCCGATGCCGGTTCGGACGTCGCACGCATGAAGACGACTGCGGAGCGCCGGAACGACGAGTACGTCCTGAACGGCTCGAAGACGTTCATCACGAACGCGGGACAGGCGACCTGGACCGTGGTCTTCGCGAAGACGGATCCGAGCAAGGGCCATCGTGGAATCTCGGCGTTCATCGTCCCGATGGACGCGCCTGGCGTCCAGATCGAGAAGCACCTCGACAAGATGGGCCAGCGCTCGACCGACACGTCGGCGTTCGCGCTCACCGACGTGGTCGTTCCCGTTGCGAACCGGCTCGGCGAGGAGGGCGACGGCTTCAAGATCGCGATGAAGACGCTCGACTTCACGCGTCCCGGGACGGCGGCCGGCGCCGTCGGCGTGGCGCAGGCTGCGTACGAGCTCGCGGTCGCGTACGCGAAGGAGCGCGTCACGTTCGACGTGCCGATCGCGATGCACCAGGGCGTCAGCTTCCTCATCGCGGACATGGCGACCGAGATCGAGGCCGCGCGACTCCTGGTGTGGCAGTCGGCGTGGCTCCACGACCAGGGCGAGCGCGCGACGTTACAGTCGTCGTTCGCGAAGCGCTTCGCGGCAGACACGGCGATGAAGGTGACGACGGACGCGGTTCAGGTGTTCGGCGGGTACGGCTACATCAAGGAGTACCCGGTCGAAAAGCTGATGCGCGACGCGAAGCTGTTCCAGATCTACGAGGGCACGTCGCAGATCCAGCGCCTCGTGATCGCCAAGGAGATCTTCATCCCGCGCGGCGACTAGGTTTCCCGTATGGCTCTCGAGATCGATCTCGGCGGGCGCGTCGCGCTCGTCACGGGCGGATCGCGCGGGCTCGGTCGTGCCGACGCGCTGACCCTCGCCCGTGCCGGCGCGGACGTCGCTCTCGCCGACATCCTCGTCGAGTCGGAGCTCTCGGAGGAGACCGACAGCTGGGGCGCACTTGCGACCGCTGCGCGCACCGGCGGGATGGTTCACACCGAGGAGACCGTCGAGGAGATCCGCGGGCTCGGGCGGCGTGCGCTCGCCGTGCTCTGCGACGTGACCGACCGCGAGCAGGTCGGCGCAGCTGTTACCCGGACCGTCGAGGAGCTCGGGTCGGTCGACATTCTCGTCAACAACGCCGGGACGCTCGACCACGTCGGGCAGTTCCACGACCAGAGCCCCGAGCTCTGGGAGCGCGACCTGCGTGTCAACCTCAGCGGCGGCTTCAACTGCGCGCAGGCGGTCTGGCCGCACATGAAGGAGCGAGGGTGGGGGCGGATCGTGAACATGGCGTCCGTCGCCGGCACCCTCGGCGGATTCGGTCAAGCGAGCTACTCGACGACGAAGTCCGGGATCCTCGGTCTGACGAAGACGCTCGCGATGGAAGGCGGACGGCACGGCATCACGTGCAACGCAATCGTCCCTGGGATCATCGGTACGGAGGCGTTCCACATGGCGAACGCGGTCATGAACGAGCGCATCGCCTCCCGGACGGTGTTCAAGCGCCCCGGCGACCCGCAGGACATCGCCAATGCAATCGCGTTCCTGTGCTCGGATCTTGCGGGCTACATCACCGGAGTCGAGCTGTACGTCTCCGGCGGGATCGAGCTCTTCGTGTTCTGAGGGCGGCTTACACGGGGCACCCCATCCCACCACCCACTGCCGATTCTAGTCCGCATATGCGCGCAGCTGTTGACCGAAAAGCCAACAGATAAGCAACGATCGGCACGTCTAGAATTCACGACCCCGTGCGCGTCGATTCACCTCTCTATGTACCGCGAGCTCGGCGTCGCCGGCGCGCGATCGCGACGCCGAGGACGCTCGCATTCGTCGCCGCGATCGGAGTCGTCCTGGCGATTCTCGTCGGCCTCGCGTTCGCAGGCTCCCGGAGCGAGCTCGCGGCCGGGACGCAGGTGGCCGGGGTCGACGTCGGCGGCCTGACGCGTGGCGAGGCCGTGGCGAAGCTCGACGCCCTGTTCGAGCAGCGCTCCGCGAAGCCGGTGGTCTTCGTTGCGGGCGGGGAGACGTACCACTTCGCGGCGAATCAGCTCGCTGTTCAGCCCGACTGGACGGCTGCAGTGGCTGCCGCCGGTCGGGCTGGCGACGGGTTCGGACCCTTGCGCGGCTTCCGACGTCTCCGCGCGCGCGTCTTCGGCGCCGAGGTGCTCCCGCGGCTCACCGTCTCGAACGCCGCTCTCGAGTATGCGCTCGACAGGATCGCCGACGACGTCGACCAGTCGCCGAAGAACGCGAGACTCGTCAGGCGAGGTCTCCGCATCCAGGTCGTTCCCGATGCGACCGGCGCGAGGCTCGATCGGGACGCCGCCGCGGAGCTGATCGTGCGCCGGCTCGGGCGGCTGGAGAGGACCTCCGGCAGACGGCCTCCGGCACGACGGCATTGCCCGTGAGCGTCACGCCTCCCGTGGTGACGGACGAGATGCTCGCCGCACCGGCGGAGAGCGCACGCATCGCGATCTCGCGCCCGATCGTCGTCAACGGCCGCCGAACGGAGCTTCCGCGTCCCCAGGCGGCGCGTCGCCGCGCTGCTGAAGCTGCCGCAGGACGGCTCCGCCTCGCTCGCCATCGGGGGCGCTGCCGCGGATGAGTATTTTCGCGCGCTCTCGAAGACCGTCGGCCGGCTGCCGCGTGACGCGGGGTTCGCGGTCTACGGCGACACCGTCCAGGTCGTCCCTGCGCGGGACGGGCTCGAGGTGAACGTCGCGCAGGCGGCACGCGCGATCCTGCGTGCCGCGACGCGGCCGACGAACCGGGTCGCCCGGCTCGTGATCGTTCGTGCGAGGCCTGAGCGCTCCACCGCCGAGGCGCTGGCGATGGGCATCGACACGCGCATGTCGTCGTACAAGACGTACTACTCGGGCACCGCGGACCGGATCACGAACCTCCAGCTCGGCGTCAGGGCGCTCGACGGGACGCTCGTTCGCCCCGGCGGGACCTTCTCGCTGAACGACGCAATCGGCGAGCGTACGGCCGAGCGCGGCTTCCGATCGGCTCCGGTGATCATCGGCAACGAGTACGCGGAGGAGGTCGGCGGGGGCACGTCGCAGGTCGCGACGACGGCCTTCAACGCTGCGTGGGAAGCCGGCCTACGAATCACGGAGCGCCACCCGCACTCGCTGTACATCAGCCGGTACCAGCTCGGCCGCGACGCGACCGTGTACTGGCCGTCGCTCGACCTCAAGTTCGTGAACGACACGAAGACGTGGGTCCTCGTGAAGGGCTTCACGGAGAGCGACGGGATCAGCATCGCCGTCTACGGCGGCGAGAGCCGGCGCGTCGAGAGCTCGGCCACGCCGCTCGTGGTCACGGGACGCGTCCCTGTCGAGCGGGTCAAGGATCCGAAGCTTCCGAAGGGGAAGACCGTCGTCGAGGAGGAAGGGACGGCGCCTACGCGCACGACCGCGACGCGCGAGATCTACTCGGCGGACGGCGACCTCGTCCGCTCGGAGACGTGGACGACCTCCTACGAGGGCGAGACCCGTGTCGTGCGCGTCGGGACGAAGGTCGTCGCCAAGCCGAAGAAGTCGACGCCGCCGGCCGGCGAGACGCCGCAGGAGACGACCTCTACGCCGACGCCTCTGCCCTAGCGATCGCGTCGACGAGCCAGTCCGGCACGCGCGTCGGTCGGTACGTCTCGTGGTCGACGACGGCATGCTTCGAGTACCCGTCCGCCACGAGCTCGCCGTCTCGCTCGATCCGGTACTCGTAGGTGAAGCGCGCACCGCGCAGGTCGCCGCAGCGCGCCCAGACGCGCAGCGTCTCGTCGAAGGTCGCCGCGCGGTGGTAGCGGAGATGGACCTCGGTCGTCAGCGCCTCGAGCCCCCGTTCGCGGATCGCCTGGTAGCCGCCGGCATGCTGCGAGAGGTACCCGACGCGGGCGACCTCGAGCCACACGACGAAGGACGCGTGATGCGCGATCCCCTGCGCGTCGGTCTCGGCGAACCGCACGCGCACGTCGGTCGAGAACGAGAAGCCCTCCACTAGATGACTGACCGGTAACTGGCGTCGATGCGGGGACGGCTGCGACCGAGACGGGGACGTCGCCCGATCGAGCGCGTATCGGACGCGAGTGAAGGCGGCGCCATCCGGCGAAGCGTCGCAGCCACCTCCGGCGCGGCGATGACGTCGGCGGTCGGTCATCTGGCCAACACTACGATCCGCCCGTGTCGGCCGCGGACCTAGCCGCGCTCATCGTCGAGCGCCAGCCGTGCGTCGTGCTCACGGGCGCCGGCGTCTCGACGGAGTCGGGCATCCCCGACTTCAGGTCCGCGTCCGGTATCTGGGCCGAGGTCGACCCGCTCGAGGTGGCGTCCCTGCGTGCGTTCAGGCGCGACCCTGCGCGCGTGTGGGGCTTCTACGGCGAGCGGATCGGCATGCTCCGCGACGCCGAGCCGAACGCGGCGCACCGTGCGCTCGCCGAGCTCGAGGCGAGAGGTCTCGTCCAGGCGGTCGTCACCCAGAACATCGACCTACTCCACACGCGTGCGGGAAGCAAGGACGTCGTCGAGCTGCACGGGTCGATTCGCTCGGCGCAGTGCCTCGGCTGCCTGTGGACCGAGCCCGCGGACGCCGTCCTGGCACAGCTCGCGGAGAGCTCGGTTCCGACGTGTCCACGCTGCGGCGACGTGCTGAAGCCGGGCGTCGTCCTCTTCGGCGAGCTGCTGCCTGCGGGGCCGATGGAGCGTGCAACACACCTCACGCGTGGAGCGCGACTCATGCTCGTCGTCGGCTCGTCGCTCGAGGTCTGGCCCGCTGCCGGCCTTCCCCTCGAGGCGCAGGCGTTCGCGACCGTCAACCGCGGCCCTACCGCACTCGACGCGCAGGCGCTCATGAGGATCGACGCCGGTGCAGGCGAGACCCTCACCGCTGTCGCCGATGCGCTCTCGCTGAGCGGAGTGGTATGACTGCGGTATGCCAGAGACGACACAGAAGCCCAAGGCCGACAAGGACTTCGTGACCCGGCTCGCGGATGCCGGCGAGGAGGCCTTGCAGCGCCTCGCAGACCTGCCGGGCGGGCAGAAGGCGCTCACCGCGGTCAACGATCTGCGCACCCGCGTCGACGAGCTCGCGAAGAAGGTGCGGGGCATCGACGCCCTCGAAGCGCGGATCGCGAAGCTCGAGAAGGAGGTCGCGGCGCTGAAGAAGGCCAAGACCCCCGCGCGACGCCAGGCACCTCGAAAGGCGACCTAGTTCGCAGACCGGGACTCGCTCGCGCGAATCCCGGTCGCGGGATCCCTGAAGGCACCCGCTTCGCGCGCGCTTCGCCGAGTTGACTCAACCGTGACGCGGAACGCGTAGCTTCAGGGCACGCGGGACGATCTCGAAGCGCACGGGCGTCGTTCCGGGCTGCTCGCCGTCGAGCTCGATCGGAAGCGGCTCCTCCGACTCGATGGTGACGACGCTTCCCCGCAGCAGCTCGAGCCGCGGGTGGGGGAGGTGCTTGCCCTTGTACGTCTTCGGGAGCACGAACGCGAGGTCGCGCTTCGTCACGTCGCCGATGAGGAGGACGTCGAAGGCGCCGTCGTCCGGCTCGGCGTCCGGGCACATCATCATTCCGCCGCCGAGGTAGCGGCCGTTGCAGATCATCGCGTCGATCATCTTCCCGCTCCGCGACTCACCGTCGACGGTGACGTGCATCTCGCCGGTCTGCCAGCCGAAGAAGACGGCGAGCGTCGCCCAGTAGTAGGAGACCTTCCCGCCGAGCGCCTTCGACGACTCGTTCGCCCGCTGCGCGATGGCGCCCGAGATGCCGGCGCTCGCGACGTTCGCGAACGTCGAGCTCGCCTCGCCGCCCGCCCAGGTCCGGTAGCTCGCGGTCCCGAGGTCGATCTCGCGGACAGCTCCCGCGAGGGCGACGTCGATCGCGCCGTCGAGGTCGCGCGGGATGTCGAACGTCCGGACGAAGTCCCAACCGGTTCCGCGGGGGATGACCGCGAGCTCCACGTCGTCCGTTGCGCGGAGACCGTTGACGACCTCGTTCACGGAGCCGTCCCCCCCGACGACGACGAGACGCTTCGCGCCGCTTCCCACCGCCTCGGCGGCGAGCTCGGTCAGCCGGCCCGGTGCGTCGGAGATGAGCGCGTCGCCGTCGAGCCCGCGAGCGGCGGCGCGATGTGCGATCTCGGGCCAGCGCTTTCCCGTCGAGCCGGCGGCCGACGCCGGGTTGACGAGGAAGACGGTGCGGCCGGGACTAGTGTCCGTCGTGACCCGCCGTTGCGGTGTCGAGCGCGACCCGAGTCATGCGGTCGACCGCGGCGCGGAGCTCCTCGTCCGAGATCCGGACGAACTCGCCTTCGACCACGATGTCGCTGACCGTGAGCAGGCAGCCTCCGTGCACGCCGCGGATCGCGGCGAGCGTGAAGAGCGCGGCAGCCTCCATCTCGACGGCGAGGATCCCGCGCTTCGACCACCGCTCGTACTGGCCCTCGTCCGGGTTGTAGAAGAGGTCGCTCGACACGATCGGCCCGACGCGGAGCGGCTCCTTCGCGTGCTTCGCGACGTGGACCGCCTCGTGCACGAGCTCCCAGCTCGCGGTCGGGCAGTGAGGCTCTCCGAGGACGAGGTGGGTCGCCGTCGCGTCGGCCGGAACCGCCGAGATGGCGACGATGAGGTCGCCGAGCGCGTGGTCCGGCTGCAGCCCGCCGCAGGTCCCCACGCGGAGCAGGCGCTTCACGCCGAGCTGGATGAGCTCCTCGAAGACGATGGTCGCGCTCGGGCAGCCCATGCCGGTTCCCTGAACGGAGACCGGCTTGCCGTTCCAGGTGCCGGTGTAGCCGAGGAGCCCGCGCTCCGCGTTCACCTGCCGCACGTCCTCGAGGAAGGTGTCCGCGATGTACTTCGCGCGCAGGGGATCGCCTGGGAGGAGACACGCCTCGGCGTAGTCGCCCGGCTCGGCTCGGAGGTGGATCGGCATCGCGCGGAACCCTAGCTCCATCGAGAGGCCTCGAGGGAGCGGGGTTCTCGCCGAACCGGCGGCGCCGGAACCCCGTTTACAGTTCGCGCCTTGGTCGCCAAGCTCGTCGAGCCCAGGCGCGAGCAGATCCTCCGGTTCTGCGCGCGAGGATCCCGTGGAGCGCGTGTTCCTCGAGGACGTCGCGCGACGCGGACTCGGGCGCTTCGTCGGGCTCGCCGACGGCGGAGCCGACCTGCGCGCGCTGTGCCACCTCGGTGTGAACGTCGTACCGTCCGGCGAGGGGTGCGAGGCGTTCGCGCGAGAGACTGCGCGGGCCGCACCGAGGATGCTCATCGGCGAGGCGGCCGCGGTGACGGATCTCTGGGAAGCGTCCCGCGATCGGCTCCCGGGGCCGCGAGAGGATCGGCCGGGCCAACCGGTCTTCGTCATCCGCGAGCCGCCTCCACCGGGGGAGACCGGGCTCCGCCCCGCGACTCTCGACGACCTCGAGCTCCTCATGCCCGCGTGCGCGGCTGCACACGAGCAGGAGCTCGGGCTCGATCCGCTGCGCCGCGACGCGGACGGCTTCCGCTGGCGTACGCGTAGTCAGATCGAGGAGGACCGCTCGTGGCTCTGGGAGGAGGACGGCGTGATCCTCTTCAAGGCCGAGGCCTCCGCCTGGACGCCGGAGGCCGTGCAGCTCCAGCAGGTGTGGGTCGACCCGGAAGTGCGCCGCCACGGCTACGGAGCGAGAGGGCTCTCCGACCTGTGTCGGCTGCTCCTCGAGCGCGTGCCGGCCGTCTGTCTGTTCGTCCGCTCCGAGAACGCGCCCGCCATTCGTCTGTACGAGGCGATCGGGATGGAGCACGTCCTCGACTACCGCTCGCTCCTCTTCTGAGGTCGTGGACCGGCTGATCCTCGCCCGGCACGGGCTCGCCGGATCGAACCGCGACGGCATCGCGTCGTGCGCGACGCCCGGCGAAGGGCTCGTCCCCGAAGGAGTGGAGCAAGGGCGGGCGCTGGGAGCCCTGCTCGCCGACGAGCCGATCTCGCTCGCCGCGACGACCGAGCTCGCCCGCACCCAGGAGACGCTCGCGCTCGTGCTCGACGGACGAGACCTCGGTGTCATCGTCGTGCCCGAGCTGAACGAGATCGACTTCGGCTCGTTCGACGGCGGCCCGCTCGACGAGTATCGGGCGTGGGCGGCAGCGCAGTCGCCGTCCGAGCCCGCGCCCGGCGGTGGTGAGAGCCGGGCCGATGCGGCAGCACGATTCGCCCGCGGGCTCCACGTCCTCCTCGCTCGCGACGAGAGCGTCATCCTGCTCGTCGGTCATGCGCTGATGCTGCGGTACGCACTCGATGCGGCGGTGGGTCTCGTTCCGGCGGCGCGGATGGCGCCCGTGGAGCACGCGCATCCGTACCGGCTGGAGCGCGCGGACGTCGAGCGAGCGGCCGAGTTGCTGACGTCCTGGAGTCGCGCGCCGGCGTTTCGCGTCTGAGGACGGGCTCTACACTCCGCACCATCGCTGCGCGGCCAAGATCACTCGAACGAAGGACGAGCGCGCGCCGGCCGCGTCCGACCTCAGCCCTGATGACGCGTCTCCGACTCTGCGGTGCGTCGCTCGTTGCCGCCTGCGCGCTGGTCGCCGTCGGGTGCGGTGGCGGCGCGTCGAGCGGGGTCGACGCCAACCGGCGAGCCGATCAGCTTCGAGCAGCTCGCCGCGTCGGCGTCGACGAGCGCCGAGGCGACGAGCGGCCGCTTCTCCTTCGACATGTCGTTCACGTTCGCGGGCGCCGACGAGCCGCTCGCACTCTCGGGCGAGGGCGCCTTCGACACCGCGAGCGAGCGAGCCTCGTTCTCCGTGGACATGTCGTCGCTCGCGAAGCTTCTCGGCGGCTTCGTCGCAGGCTTCCCCGGCGCCGACAAGTCCGACCTGCCGGACTTCGACGATCCGGCGGGCTGGAAGGTCGAGATCGTGCAGGACGGGGACGTCGGCTACGTCCGTCTTCCGGCGATCGACGGCCAGCTGCCCGAGGGAAAGACGTGGGTTCGCGGCACTGCCGGCGACGTCAAGGCAGGCGGCTTCGACTTCAAGGAGCTCGACTGCGTTCACGCGGAACGACCCGCGCGACGTGCTCGGGGCGCTCCGAGGGTTGAGCGGCGACATCGAGACCGTCGGCAGTGAAGAGCTGCGCGGCGTCGAGACGACGCACTATCGCGCCCTGCTCGACCCGGCCGAGCTCGTCGAGGGAGGCGACTGCGACGAACGCCGACGCGGCGTCCATTCTCGATCGGCTCTCACAGACCGGCGTCGCCGAGGTCCCGCTCGACATCTGGATCGACGGGGACGGGCTCGTGCGGAAGCTGGCGCTCGACGTCGAGGTGCCCGAGGCGACGAGCGGACAGGAGGGCAGCGTCTCGCTCGCGTTCGAGCTCTGGGACTACGGCGAGCCCGTCGAGATCGACGTGCCCCCGGCAGCACAGGTCGCCGACGCGTCCGCCATCGGCGGACTAGCCGCGGCACAATGCGCGCGTGAGCGACCTCGCTGCGCGCGTCGAATCGACGATCCGCCGGCACGAGCTCATCCCTCCCGGCGCGAAGGTCACGTGCCTCGTCTCCGGGGGCGCGGACTCGACCTGCCTCTGGCACGTCCTTCGCGAGCTCGGCTACCGCGTCGCAGCCGTCCACGTCGATCACGGACTGCGCGGCGCGGAGTCGACGGAGGACGCCGCGTTCTGCCGAGACGTGCTCGGAGCGGAGGTCGTCCCGCGCCACGCCGAGTCGCACGGCTCCTTCGAGGCGGCCCTGCGCGCGATCCGCTACGAAGCGACCGAGGCGCACGGCCTCCGCGCGACAGGCCACACGGCATCCGACCAGGTCGAGACCGTCGTCTACCGGCTCGTGTCGTCCGGCACGGCGAAGGGAATCAAGCCGAAGCGCGAGGACGGCGTCGTGCGGCCGCTGCTCGACGTGTGGCGCGAGGACACGGTCCAGCTACTGCGAGGAGCACGGCCTCGCGTACCGCGTCGACTCGTCGAACGCCGATACGAAGCGGGGTCTCATCCGCGACGAGATCCTGCCGCTCCTCCGCCGCCTGCACCCCGGGGCCGATCGCAACCTGCTCGCGCTCGCCGGCGAGCGGCCGAGGCTCCCACGGGAGCTCGAGCGGACACTGGTCGCGCTCCTCTCGTCCTCCGAGGGATCGAAGAGCGCCGATCTCGGGAGCGGTGTTCGCGCGGTCCGCGAGTACGGCGAGGTGCGACTCGAGGGACGTGTTCAGTTCGGGCCGTGGCGAATCGAGAGCGAGCGTCCCGATCTCGTGGTCCGCACGCGACGCCCGGGCGACCGCCTCGCCGGCCGGTCGCGGAAGATCCAGGACGTGTTCGTCGACGCGAAGGTGCCGCGAGCGGCACGAGACACGTGGCCGCTCGTCGTCTCCGGTGAGGACGTCGTGGCCATTCCCGGAGTCGCCGTGGCGCCTGGTTGGGAAGACGCCGTCCGCGCATGGAAAGATGCCGACGAGTGACCCAGACCGAACTCGAGAAGGGCGTCGGCGAGATCCTCATCGAGGAGGATGCTCTCCAGGCGCGCATCGGCGAGATCGGGGCCGAGATCTCCGCGGACTACGCGGGCCGTGACCTCCTTCTCGTCGGCGTCCTCAAGGGCGCCGTCTTCTTCATGGCCGACCTCATGCGCGAGCTTACGGTTCCGTGCGAGATCGACTTCATGGCGATCTCGAGCTACGGGGCCGCGACCGACTCCTCGGGCGTCGTCCGCATCCTCAAGGACCTCGACATCAACGTCTCGGGGCGGGACGTCCTCGTGGTCGAGGACATCATCGACTCCGGACTGACGCTCTCGTATCTCATGCGGAACCTCGGCGCCCGCAAGCCGTCGTCCCTCGAGGTCGTGACGCTCCTGACGAAGCCCGAGCGCCGCGAGATCGACGTTCCGGTGCGCTACGTCGGCTTCGAGATCCCGAACCGCTTCGTCATCGGGTACGGGCTCGACTTCGCGGAGCGGTACCGCAACCTCCCGTATGTCGCAGTCCTCCACCCGGACCTGATCCCACCCGCCCACTAGGGCCTCGTGCCGAACGCCACGTAGCCCGCAACCGGCGCACAACGGGGGAGGGGGATTCGGGGGTGGGTGCCGAAGAATGACGGTGCTACCCTGCGACGACCGACAGTGAACCGCTTCTTCCGCAGCGCGCTTTTCCCGCTCATCATCATCGTGCTGCTCGTCTATCTGGCGAGTCAGACGCTCCTGCCCGGCCGGTCCCAGGAGCAGAAGATGACGTACTCGCAGCTGATCGCGAAGGTGAAGGTCGGCGCGGTCAACGACGCCGAGTTCAACCCGAACCGACAGCAGATCACCGCGAACCTCGTCGAGGGCGGCAAGGTCAAGGTCAACTACCCGACAGCCCAATCGGCGACGCAGTTCCAGAACCTGCTCCAGGCGAACAACGTCGAGTTCGACTCGAAGGGCACGGGGTCGTCGGCGTGGTGGGCGCTGCTGATCAACGTCCTCCCGTTCGTCATCCTCATCGCCTTCTGGATCTTCCTCATGAACCAGGTTCAGGGCGGAGGCTCGAAGGTGATGAGCTTCGGCAAGAGCCGCGCGAAGCGCATGTCGCCGGACTCGCCGAAGGTCACGTTCAAGGACGTCGCCGGTGCAGACGAGGCCGTCGAGGAACTGCACGAGATCAAGGAGTTCCTCGAGAACCCGAAGAAGTTCCAGGCGCTCGGCGCGCGCATTCCGAAGGGCGTGCTCCTGTACGGGCCGCCAGGCACCGGCAAGACGCTCCTCGCGCGAGCCGTCGCCGGCGAGGCAGGCGTGCCGTTCTTCTCGATCTCGGGCTCCGACTTCGTCGAGATGTTCGTCGGCGTCGGCGCCTCGCGCGTGCGCGATCTCTTCGAGCAGGCGAAGCAGGCGTCCCCCTGCATCATCTTCATGGACGAGATCGACGCCGTCGGCCGACACCGCGGCGCGGGTCTCGGCGGCGGCCACGACGAGCGCGAGCAGACGCTGAACCAGCTCCTCGTCGAGATGGACGGCTTCGAGATGAAGGACAACATCATCCTCATCGCAGCCACCAACCGGCCCGACATCCTCGACCCCGCGCTGCTGCGCCCTGGGCGCTTCGACCGGCAGATCGTGGTCGACCGACCGGACCGTCTCGGTCGCCGGAAGATCCTCGAGGTGCACTCGCGTGGCAAGCCGCTCTCGCGCGACATCGACCTCGACACGCTCGCCGCCGGCACCCCCGGCTTCACGGGCGCCGACCTCTCGAACCTCATCAACGAGGCGGCCCTGCTCGCCGCGCGCAACGGGAAGAAGATGATCGAGCAGGACGAGCTCGAGGAAGGGATCATGCGTGTCATCGCCGGGCCGGAGAAGAAGGCCCGCCTCCTCTCCGAGAAGGAGCGCAAGATCACGGCCTACCACGAGATGGGCCACGCGCTCGTCGGCCACTACCTCGAGAATACGAACCCGGTCCACAAGATCACCATCGTGTCTCGCGGGCAGGCGCTCGGCCTCACGATCTCGCTGCCGACCGAGGACAAGTACCTGACGACGAAGTCGGCGCTCATGGACGAGCTGGCCATGACGCTCGGTGGGCGCGCCGCGGAGGAGCTCGTCTTCCACGAGGTGACGACGGGCGCGGCGAACGACCTCGAGCGCGTGACCGCGACCTCGAAGCAGATGATCATGCGCTTCGGGATGTCCGAGAAGCTCGGGCCACGTGTGCTCGGCCGGAACCACGACCTCCCGTTCCTCGGTCGCGACATGGGCTCCGAGCCCGACTACTCCGACGAGGTGGCGAAGGAGATCGACGACGAGATCCGCCGCGTCATCGAAGAGGGCCACGCCTCCGCGACGGCCGTCCTACGCGACCATATGGAGGAGCTCCACCGGCTGTCGGCGATCCTCATCGAGCGCGAGACGATCGACAAGGAGCAGTTCGAGCGCCTTCTCGCCGGCGAGGCCGAGGAGTCCGTCTTCCCGGAGGAGACCCCGATCCCGGAGATCGAGGAGCCCGAGGCCGAGGCGAAGCCGAAGCTCAAGCCGCAGCCGCGTCCGCTTCCGGGCGCCGCGATGCAGCCTCCGCCGCCGGACCCGGCGACCTCCTAGCGCTTGTTCGTCGCCGACGGGTTCGAGCCTCCGCTCGTACTCGTGACCGACCGCTTCCGCCTCGAACCGCTCGGCTCCGAGCACAATGACCGCGACTACGCGGCCTGGAGCTCGAGCATCGAGCACATCCTCGGCTCGCCGGGCTACGGCCCCGACAGCTCGTGGCCGCGCGAGATGAGCCTCGACGACAACCTCGCCGACCTCCACCGGCACTCGCTCGACTTCGCCGAGCGGACGGGGTTTACGTACACCGTGCTCGATCCCGAGCGTGACGTGATCGGATGCGTATACGTCTATCCGGCGGCGGACGACCTTCACGACGCTCACGTGACGTCGTGGGTTCGGGCGTCGCGCGCCGAGCTCGACTCTCCGCTTCGAGAGGCGGTCGCGGCGTGGCTCGTGTCGGACTGGCCCTTCCGGCGGCCGCTCTACGAGCCGCTGCTCGACTGATCACGCCCGGTCGCGAGGACCGTGGCGACGACGGCCGCGGCAGCGACGGCGCCGACCAGGTCGAGTGCGATGCCCCGCCCATGCACCTCGTCGACCAGCGCGAGGAGCGCGCTCGCCACGACCAGCGCGCCCGCCGCCCCGAGCGCGGCGAGCGCTGCTCGCCGCAGGCCCTGGCCTGGATCGCCCGGGACACGGCGCCGCTCGTCGAGTGACCAGTACGCGAGCTCGGCAGCGAGGAGAAGGCCGACCGCGACGACCGGGACGGCAAGGTCGAGTGCGGCATCGTCGATCGCGAGCTCGGCCGCGTACGACCCGCCTACCAGGGCGATCGCCGCCGGAACGAGCCAGGACCAGCCCTGGACGATCGCCGCGAGGAGAGCGACGAGCGCGACGGCCGCGACGCGGACGTCGAGCTCTTGGAACGTCTCGTCGCCGCGCGCGATCGGCACCGCTGCAACGGCGAGGAGGCAGGCGATGCTGCCAGCGCCGGTTGCTAGACGCGTGCCGTTCGCGCGTAGCGCCTGAATGTCCTCACCTCCTCGAGCACGGTGTCGAGGGCGCCGTCGCCCCAGGTTGCGATCCCGATGCCGCGGCTCTCCAGCCGCCACCTGTGAACTTCGCGCTCGAGGAGCCAGAGGCGGTAGGCAGCGCGCTCGACCTCGGTTCGGCCCGGTCGCACGAGCGGGACCGGGTCGACCTCCACGACGGCGACGTCGTAGCGACGGCCGCGCAGATCCTCGAGCGCCACGACGAAGCGTGGGTCGACGAGAGGGCTGAGAGCGAGGACGAGAGCCGCCGGGGGAAGGATCCTCGCCGGTATGACGTTGACGTCGCGCCACGTGTACGTCGGTGCGACGCCGGTCTCGAGCAGCGTCTCGACGAGGCGGTAGCGCTGGGTCGATCCCATCCCGGGCTGCAGCCAGCGAAGGACGCCGCCGAAGCCGACGAGGCCGACGCGATCTCGGTGCTCGAGGTACCTCGCTGCGAGCGCAGCGGCCGCGCGAACGGCGTCGTCGAGGACACTGCGGTCGCCGTCGCGGACGTCCGCAAAGCTGTCGACGAAGAGGACGACGTCGGTGTTGCGCTCGGGGTGGCGATCGGTGACCACGAGCCCCTGGCGCCGCGCCGACGCCCGCCAGTTGATCGAGCGGACGCGATCGCCCGGCACGAAGTCGCGGATGTCGGCGTACTCGACCCCGTCGCCCTTCGTGCGCGCGACCCGGCTGCCCGCGAACGCCTGGGTCTCCATCGGCGCGAGCAGTCGTCGAAGGGTGAGCGGGCGCGGGTACGCCTTCAACCGGTGCGAGGCACCCACCCGACCCTCCCAGGTCACGAGGCGCCACGGGTCTCGGGCGCGCACCTTGACCGCGCAGAGGTCGTAGACGCCCCAGCGCACGCAGCGGAGTGCGAGGTCGAGCTCACGTTCCTCGCCCGCACGCAGGCGCATGCTCTGCGCTGCTTCGCCGTCCGCAACCTGCACGCCCGCAGGAAGGTCGAGCAGCAGCTCGAGCCTGTCGACGGTGCGCTCCGAGCGGACGGTCACGGTGACCTCCTCGTTGGCGCCTTCCAACGTCCGTTCGGCGTCCATCGTGAATTCGACCGCGACCCGTGGGTCGCGAGCGCGCGACCCGAGCGCGACGACGAGGGCGAAGGGAGCGGCGGCGACGGCGAGCTCGGGCCGGCGGAGGGCGAGCGCGCCGAGGAGCCCGAGGGCGGCCAACGCCACGTAACCGACGAGGCGCGGGTTTCCCGCGCGTGTCACGAGCGGGCTGCGGGGCGAACGTCCTCGGCGGTCGGCGTCGAGACGCCCTCGAGCACCTCTCGAACGACGTCTTCCGCGGTGATGCGCTGCACCCACAGCTCGGGGCGGAGCACGAGCCGGTGGGCGAGCGCGGGAACGGTGATCGCCTTCACGTCGTCAGGGAGGACATAGTCCCGCCCCTGGAGGGCGGCCCGACAACGTGCGAGCTTGAGGAGCGCGAGGCTGCCACGCGGGCTCGCTCCGACCGCAGCGCTCTCCGACGTGCGGGTCGCCGTGGCGAGGTCGACACAGTACTCGCGGACGCTCTCGGCGACGTGCACGGTCTCGACGGCGCGCTGCATCTCGAGAAGCGTCTCGCGATCGATCACCGTCTCGAGCACGACGTCGTCGACCGCTCGCTCGATGCGGCGGGTGAGCACGTCGACCTCGTCGTCCCGGCTCGGATAGCCGAACGCCGTCCGCAGGAGGAACCGGTCGAGCTGTGCCTCGGGGAGCGGATATGTGCCCTCGTACTCGATCGGGTTCTGGGTGGCGACGACGAGGAACGGCGGCGTGAACCGATGCGTGACGCCCTCGATCGTCGACTGGCGCTCCTGCATGGCCTCGAGGAGCGCCGCCTGCGTCTTCGGGGGCGCGCGGTTGATCTCGTCGGCGAGGAGAAGGTTGGTGAAGATCGGCCCGGGCCGGAACTCGAAGTCCGAGTCGCGCTGGTTCCAGATCGAGGATCCGGTCACGTCGGAGGGCATGAGGTCGGGGGTGAACTGGATGCGCGCGAAGTCGATCCCTAGTACCTGGGCGAACGACCGAGCAGCAAGCGTCTTTGCGAGCCCCGGGTAGTCCTCGAGCAGCACGTGTCCGTCGGCGAGGAAGCCGAGGAACACGAGCTCGAGTGGATCGCGCTTGCCGACGATCGCGCGCTCCACCTCGGCGAGGACACGGTCGGAGAGCTCGCGGACCTGGTCGAGATCAATGCTCACACGCGCTCCAGGGACTCCACCACCCGGGTCAGCTCCGCGGGACTGATGCCACGGCTCACGCGATCCAGCGGCGCCGGTCGCGCGGGCTGGACGAGGTCCCACGTCTCGTCTCCGAGGACGCGCCGCGCAGCCTCGGGCTCGCCGTCGAGCTCGACTCGCCGGCGTGAGGCGAGGAGGCCTGCGGCGATCCACCGGAGCGGTGGGAGGAGCCGGTACTGAAGGTCGAACGAGCTGGCGACGCCGAGCGCGGCGAGCTGCTCGAGCCGGGCGAGGCTTGGTGGTGGGCGCCGCCTGCGGTCGGCCGAGCTCGCCGGACTGTGGAGTGGGGTCTCGGGTGGGTCGGCGCGGCGGATTGCGCGTACCGCGACGACGAGCACGACGCCGCACGCGAGCAGGGCGTAGGTCCGGGCTGCCAGCTCCAGGCGACCAGGCGCACCACCTCCGACGAGCACGAGCGCGACGGTGGGGAGCACGAGGAACCGCAGCGCGCCGACGACGTCGCGCTTCACGACGGCACGACCTCGGTGGCGTGCGGCTCGGGAGCGGGCGGCGCGTCGCGGAGCGACCGCAGCTCGTCCCGAACCTGTTCCAGTGCTGCGATTGCACTCTCCTTCATCGTGGCGTCGACCGCGTGGTGCGAGAACTTAGCCTCTCTGAACAGCGCCGTCAGGCGGCCGATCGCATCGGGCGTCAACTCGAGGTCGTGGAGAACACGGACGAGGTACTCGTCCGATGTCTCCGATGCGTGCCGTGCGACGCCGTTGGCCGCGAGTACGCGCTCGAGGCGTGCGTATGCGGCGATGATCGCCCGGCGTGGGTCGGCCTCCGCGCGGAGGTCGTCGAGCGTGTCGTCGAGGACGACGGCGAGCTCCTGGGCGAGGTCGATGCGAGGAGTGCGTCCGCGTCTCGCCCGCCGTCTGGAGGTGACGAAGGAAACGGCTGCGACCACGACCAGCCCTACTACGACGGCGATCGAAATCCAGCTCACGCTGGGCTCGTACGACCTTATCTGCTCGGTGTCCGACGGCGTGTTTCCAAGAGTCGATCCCCCGAACAGCCCCTCCTCGTCGATGTTCGTCCTCCCTTCGGGATTCTTGAAGAGCCAGACGACGACGACGAGCACGCCGACGGACAGGAGGAAGCTCGCCAGCGTGAATCGCGGATAACGGCCTGACGCGATCTGTCTCGCGATCGCCTTTCGCTGCATGAGACCGTAGACGAGCAGGATGCCTCCGGCGACCACCGCGACGATCCCGAGCGTGAAGAGCGTGTCGAGGAACGTCGCCGACGGCGCCCGCGACTCGTTCGATCCCCTGGGTACGGAGCCTGTCGCGGCCACCGCGACGACCGCCACCAGCGCGAAGACGATCAGCGCCGGTAGGGCCACCCGGGTGGCCCTACCGCGCACGGTCGCTCCGGGTTACGCGACTCCCGGCTCGTCCATGGGCAACGAGCCGACGCTCGCCTTCGCTCTCCCAGTACCGGTTGAGCGCGCCCTGGATCTTGATGAACCAGACGAACGCCCCGATGATCGGCAGCAGGAGCCAGAGGCCGGTCCAGCCGGAGAACGGAGCCGGCCGGCCGTCCTGCTTGTACATCTTCCCGACCTCGGACGGAACGAGGAACCAGGTGACGATCGAGACGACGATGTAGATCACGAGGCCGAGCACTCCGCCGACGCCCTGGCCGGAGTGGTTCTTGACCTCGTCCTGGGTCTTGAAGACCCAGTACAGCGAGTAGATCCCGAGCGTGACGATGAAGATCAGGATCGCGAAGCCGATGCCTCTCGGCTGCCCGAGAGGGCCTGTGTTGCCAGATGTGTTCATGGCCTTCGATTCTGGCCGCCTGATCAGACGGAGCTACGCTCCGCGCCATGGCCGCCGGCACGTCCTTCGAGGAGCGATGGCCACGACCGTCCGTCATGGGCGTGCTCAACGTCACGCCAGACAGCTTCTCGGACGGCGGCCGGTTCGTCGACCCCAGGGATGCGATCGCGCACGGGCGGCGGCTGGTCGAGGAGGGCGCCGCGCTCGTCGACGTCGGGCGGCGAGTCCACGCGCCCGGGTGCCGCTCCGGTCTCCGCCGAGGACGAGCTCGCGCGCGTCGAGCCGGTGCTCGAAGGTCTTCGCGGATTCCCCGTTTCGATCGACACGTCGAAGGCTGCGGTCGCGAGACGCGCACTCGAGCTCGGCGTGGAGCTCGTGAACGACGTGACCGCGCTGCGCGCCGACCCCGACCTGGCCGAGGTCGTCGCGGACGGAGACGCCTTCGTCTGTCTCATGCACATGCAGGGCGAGCCGCGGACGATGCAGGTCGCTCCTCGATACGACGACGTCGTGTCCGATGTGTTGGCGTTCCTGGAGGAGCGGGTCGCGTTCGCCGTCTCCAGCGGGATCGCCGAGGAGCGCATCTGCGTCGATCCCGGCATCGGGTTCGGCAAGACGCCCGACCAGAACCTCGAGCTTCTTCGCCGCCTCGACGTCCTGGCCGCGCTCGGGCGTCCGGTACTCGTGGGTGTCTCGCGCAAGAGCACGCTCGGCAAGATCCTCGGCGACGCCGGCGCGACGACCGGAAGCCTGGCGGCGTCGATCGGGGCGGCCGTCGCCGCCTACGAGCGCGGTGCGTCGATGATCCGCGCGCACGACGTGCGCGAGACGGTCGAGGCGCTCGAGGTTGCGGCGTCGATCGAGCGTGGAAGGATCACGGCATGAGGATCGAGCTCATCGGTCTCGTCGTGTTCGGCCACCACGGCTACCTCGAGGAGGAGCGCCGCCTCGGTCAACGCTTCCTCGTCGACCTGTGGGCCGACGTGCGCGGGGACGCGACGGAGACGGACCGGATCGAGGACACGGTCGACTACCGAAAGCTCGCCGCGCTCGTGCGCGCCGTGTTCGGCGGTGAGGAGCGACTGCTCCTCGAGGGCCTCGCGGGCGCGATCGCCGACGGGATCGTCGAGCGCTTCCCGACGGTCGAGTGGGTGCGTGTTCGCGTACGCAAGCCGGACGTCGTGCTCGACCCGCCGGTCGACTACGCGGCTGCGATCGTCGAGCGTTCGCGCGCGTGACGCGCGCCTACGTCGGCCTCGGCGCGAACCTCGGGCCGCGCGAAGTCACCCTGCGCCGGGCCGTCGACCTGCTCGCGGCCGCGAACGCGGTCGAGGTCGTCGCGGTCTCGCCGTTTCGCGAGACCGCGCCGGTGGGGGTCGTCGACCAGCCGCCCTTCCTGAACGGCGCGGTGGCGATCGACACGAGCCTCACGCCACGGGAGCTCCTCGACCTGCTCCTGGAGACGGAGCGCGCGCTCGGCCGCGTTCGCGGCGAGCGCTGGGGGCCGCGAACCGTCGACCTCGACCTCCTCGTCTACGGGGATGAGACCGTCGACGAGCCGGGGCTGCGCGTGCCGCACCCTCGACTCGCCGGGCGCCGGTTCGCGCTCGAGCCGCTCGCCGACCTCGACCCGGGCCTCGAGATGCCCGGCCTCGGCAACGTGTCTGCGGCCCTCGCGGCGCTAGACTGACCCGCGATGTCACACCTCGACGATCTCGACGACTACGAGGCCGAGCTCGAGCTCTCCCTCAAGCGCGAGTACTCGGCCGTCTTCTCGCTGTTCAGGTACTGCGTCCTCACCCAGGACGCGACGTACCTGTGCAACAAGCTCGACCTCGAGGCGCTGCCGCAGGTGAGCTACCCCTACTTCCACGTCCGCATGGAGGACGTGTGGGTCTGGGACAAGAACCGCCCGAGCCGGATCATCCCGCGTGCCGAGGTGTACACGTCCGGCGACGTCACGGTGGAGGAGCTACGCGGCGAGGGCGAGGAGTCCCGCCTCACGGCCGAGGCGCTCGCGGATCGCATCGGGCAGCCGCTCTCCGGCGACGAAGACGCGCTCTGAGTATGCAAGACGCGAATCCGCTGACCGGATTCGCGTTGCGCAGAGATCCCTGACGCCGCCCGCACTTCGGGCGCATCGTCGCGACTAGCCGCGTCCTAGCTCGTCCCGCCCGGTCGCGCTCGGCCAGCCACTGCTCGAAGCGGCCCTGCGGCGAGTCGAGGTACGTACCGAGACCGTGCTCGAACCCGGCGACCTCGTCGCGGAGCTGGAACAGGTGGTATTCGAGTCGCCGCTCGGGATCGCAGGTGTGACCCTCGAGCTCGCTCGCGCGCACCGATGCTCCGCACTCGGTGCACGGCATGTGCTGGGAGGTGAAGAAGCTCGGCATCTCCGCTCGGCGGCGATTCGTATTCGCCGCCGACGCGCGCGACCCTCCCGGACCTGCGGAAGGCCGCCTAGCGGCCTTCCGCATTCGTGAACGTCGCGTGTCTACGCTCGCGCGGGCGCCGGAATGACGCCGAGCTGGACGAGCATTCCGAGGGTGTCCCAGGTGGTCCACTCCTCGACGACCTTCCCGCCTGCGAAGCGCGAGATCGTCAGCCCGGTCATGGTCACGTCCTTGCCGGTCGGTGCGATCCCGGCGATCTCGCCCGTGTGCGTGCCGCGACCCGTCCAACGGGTCGCGACCTTGTCGCCCTCGGCGAACTGGTCGTCCACGGTGAGCCGGGCGCCGTCGAACGCCGCCCGGTACCTCTCGATGAACTCCCTGACGCCGTCGGGGCCACGCGTCGGCTCCTGCTCGGACGGGTCATGGCCGACGTAGTCGGGTGCGACGAACTCGTCGATCACGTCGAAGTTGCCCGACCAGGGCTCCTCGAACAGACGTTGGATGATTCGCTTGTTGGCGTCTGCCATCGACGCTCCTCTTGCTCGCCTGCGCCGGCGTGCCGCGAAGCTAGCCGCGAGCGCTCCCGCAACGACTCCGGCAACCGCGAGGGCGATTGCGGGCGCAGCGACGTCGCGACTCCGCCTACCGAACACCGCAGCCGACTCTAACAACGTCGTGTCGAATGTGACGACTGCCGTTCCGGTGCTCTGATTCACTAGCGCGATGCTCCTCGCCGTCGACGTCGGCAACACGCAGACCGCGCTCGGTCTCTACCGCGACGGCGAGCTCGCCGAGCATTGGCGGCTCGCGACCGAGCGGTCGACGACGGCCGACGAGCTCGGTGTGCTCCTGTCCGGGCTCCTCGACTTCGAGAGCGTCGCCGGGATCTGCCTCGCGTCCACCGTGCCCGTCCTCGTGCGGGAGTGGGAGGAGCTCGCGCGCAAGTGGGCCCATGCGCCGCTTCTCGTCGTCGGGCCGGGCGTGAAGACCGGCATCGCGATCCGGTACGACGATCCGCGCGAGGTGGGGCCGGACCGAATCGTGAACTCGGTCGCCGCGAAGGAGCGTTACGGCGCGCCGGTGATCGTCGTCGACTTCGGCACGTCGACCAACTTCGACGTCGTCTCGCCGGAAGGGGAGTACGTCGGCGGTGTGCTCGCGCCCGGGATCGAGAGTCTCCATGGACGCCCTCTTCGCGCGTGCGGCGCGGCTCGTGAAGGTGGACTACTCGGCGCCGGAGACCGTCATCGGCAAGACCACCGTCGGAGGCCTTCAGTCCGGGCTCGTCTACGGATTCGCCGGTCAGGTGGACGGCATCGTCGGACGCATCCGGCGTGAGCTCGGGGTCGACGCGCGCGCCGTAGCGACCGGCGGGCTGGCCGACCTGGTTGCGCCGCACTCGGACACGATCGAGCGGATCGATCCATTCCTCACCCTCGAAGGTCTGCGGCTCGTTTGGGGGCTGAACGCGTGATCCCCGATGCGCCCGCCATCGGCCTCTTCGTCCTCGCTGCGCTCGCCCTCCTGCTCGTTCCAGGCCCTGCCGTGCTGTACGTCGTCGCCCGCTCGATCGAGCATGGGCGCCGTGCCGGTCTCGCGTCGGTTCTCGGTATCCACGTGGGGACGCTCGTTCACATAGCGGCCGCGACGCTCGGGCTCTCCGCACTCGTACTGTCCTCGGCCGTCGCGTTCACGGCCGTCAAGATCGGGGGCGCCGTGTACCTGATCGGCCTCGGCCTGTGGACGCTGTTTGCGAGGCACCCAGAGACCGAGGTCGCGCTCGGAGGTGAACGGAACCTGCGCCGCGCATTCGCGCAGGGCATCGTCGTGAACGTCCTCAATCCGAAGACGGCGCTCTTCTTCCTGGCGTTTCTCCCGCAGTTCGTCGACCCGAACGCGCCTCACCCAGCGGTGCAGATCGCCTTTCTCGGCGTGCTCTTCGCCCTGCTCGGCCTCCTCACCGACTCGATCTGGGCGCTCGCGGCCGGCACGGCCGGGGGCATGCTGCGCCGGTCGCGCCGCTTCGTGCGGGCACAGCGCTACGTCAGCGGGACGGTGTACATCGGACTCGGCGTCGCCACGGCCCTCGCCGGCGGCCACGCTGAGGACTGACGCCGGATCAGCCGCCGCCGTAGATCGAGACGGGCAGCTCGAGCGTCAGTTCGGCACCGGACGGCACCTCCGCCTCGAGACGCTCCACGATCTCACCTGCGCCGGGCGCGGCAGCGAGAAGCCGGCGCTCGACCTCGTCGGTCGAGTCGAGTCGCAGCAGCTCTTGCTTGAACTCCTTGGGGAAGCGGCCCTGTCCGAGGTACCAACCGTAGAACTTCTTCAGGAATCCCGAAGCCCTGCGCTCGCCGAGCTCGCGAACCGTCTCGCGCACGAAGAGCACGAGCTCCGCGGCGACCTCCTCGCGGGACGGCTCTGCGTCGTCGCCGTCGACGATCTCCTTGAGCGCCCACGGATTCCCCTGTGCGCCGCGCCCGACCATGACCGCCTCGGCGCCCGTCGTCGCGAGCACCGTCTGCGCCCGTGCACGCGAGGTGACGTCTCCGGACGCGACGACCGGAACGTCGACGAGCGAGACGAGCTCCGCGGTCAGCGAGTGGTCCGCGGTGCCCGTGTACATCTGCTGGGCAGAGCGTGGATGGAGCGTGAGCGACGACGCTCCGGAGTCGACGAGCCGCGGCCCGAGCTCGAGTGCGGCGCGCGAGCCGTTGCCGACGCCGCGGCGGAGCTTCACCGAGACAGGGATGTCGACCGCGTCCGCGATCGCCGCGACGATCGCGCACGCTCGGTCCTGATCCTCGAGCAGGTGCGCCCCTGCGCCGGTCTTCGTGACCTTCTTCACCGGGCAGCCGAAGTTGACGTCGACGATGTCGGCGCCCACCGCCTCGACCATCCGCGCCGCGTCCGCCATCGTCTCGGGCTCCGACCCGAACAGCTGGATCGCGAGCGGATGCTCGTCCGCGGCGACGCGGAGGTACCCGAGCGTCTTCTCGTTGCGATACTCGATCCCGGCGCAGCTGACCATCTCGGAACACACGAGCCCGGCGCCGTAGCGGCGTCCCTGGCGACGAAATGCCTGCACGCTGACGCCCGCCATCGGCGCCAGGACGAGGCGCGTGGGTACCTCGACGGGGCCGATTCGCCAGGATTCGCGGAGGTCGATCACGGTCGTCGGATGGTACTCGCGGCCGTTTGACGGCCCGCAGACGGGCTAGCTACCATTCCGCGGTTGTCGGGGCCCGGGCAGGGCCCCCGATGTCGTCTCTGGAGGCGTTTTTTTGTGAAGGACGTGATCCTCACCCCTGAGGGCTACAAGCAGCTGACGAGCGAGCTCAACGTGCTGCGAACGACGAGACGGCGCGAGATCGCGGAGCGCATCGCTGCTGCTCGCGAGTTCGGCGAGATCGCCGAGAACGCCGAGTACGACGACGCCAAGAACGAGCAGATGATGCTCGAGCACCGCATCTCGCAGCTCGAGGAGCGGCTCGCGAACGCCCAGGTGATCGACAAGAAGCGCGTGGACACGAGCATCGTGTCCGTCGGCGCCGTCGTCCGCCTGCGCGACGTGGACGCGAAGGAGACGACCGAGTACTTCATCGTGGGCTCGGCCGAGGCCAATCCGGCCGAGAACAAGCTCTCGAACGAGTCGCCCGTCGGCAAGGCGATCATGGGCCGCAAGAAGGGCGAGACCGTCGAGGTCGTCACGCCGCGCGGCGGCAAGGTGAAGTTCAAGATCATGGAGATCAAGGCCGCGTAAAGCCTGGAACGGTGCGGCCGCCTGAGTGGGCAGCCCGCACGTTCGCGATCGCGCGCAGCCGAGCCTCGTGCGCTGAGCGCCGATAGGGTCCCGCGTCGATGAGCGCCAAGCGCTTTCCCAACCGTGACACGGTCGCGGATGTCCGTGCGGCGGCGGAGGAGCTCGAGGCAGGGGGCCAGCTCGAGGACACGCGCCGCCTCGCGGGTCGTGTGATGGCGCGCCGCGAGATGGGCAAGCTCGTCTTCTGCGACCTCGTCGACCGCTCGGGACGCATCCAGCTGATGTGCGACACGGGGCGGATCGGCGACGTCGACGTACACCTCGGCGATGTCGTCGGGGTCGCCGGCAAGCCGGCGAAGTCCCGACGTGGCGAGCCCTCGCTCATGGTCGACGAGCTGACGGTGCTCGCGCGCAACACGAGCCCACTGCCCGACACGTTCCACGGTCTCACCGACCAGGAGACGCGCTACCGCAAGCGCTACCTCGACCTGCTCATGAACGACGACGCGCGCGAGCTCTTTCTGCTGCGTGCTCGGGTCGTCACGTCGATTCGACGCTTCCTCGACGAGGAGGGGTTCGTCGAGGTGGAGACGCCTGTTCTGCAGCCACGGTACGGCGGTGCATTCGCGCACCCCTTCGTCACGCATTCGAAGGAGCTCGAAGTCGACCTGTACCTCCGGATCGCGACCGAGCTCTACCTCAAGCGGCTCATCGTCGGGGGGCTCGAGCGCGTCTACGAGATCGGTAAGGACTTCCGCAACGAGAGCGTCTCGTACAAGCACCAGCCCGAGTTCACGATGCTCGAGTGGTACGAGGCCTATGCGGACTTCCGCGACACGATGGACCGGATCGAGACGATGCTCGAGCGCGTCGCGCTCGAGGCGAGCGGAACCACCGTTGCGACGTTTCGGGGCCATTCCATCGATCTCAAGCGTCCCTGGAGGCGAATCGGGTTCGTCGAGTCGCTCGAGGCCCACGAGCTGTGGACGCGTGACGAGGCGGAGCTCCGTTCCTGGCTGACGGAGCGGGGAGTCGACACCGAGGCGGACAAGGACTGGGCGCAGCTCGTCGACCACGCCTTCGGCCACTTCGTCGAGCCGAGCCTCGTCGAGCCGACGATCGTCCACGGGCATCCGGTGGAGCTGTCGCCGTTCGCTCGCGTGACGGACGAGGACGAGTCCGTCACGGAGCGCTTCGAGTACTTCGCGGCCGGAATGGAGCTCGGAAACGCGTACACGGAGATCACCGACGCGGCCGAGCAGCAGCGCCGCTTCGACGAGCAGTCCGCGCACGTCGAGGGGGTGCGCGGCGATCCGGACTACGTCGAGGCGCTCTCGTACGGGATGCCGCCGACGGGCGGCCTCGGACTCGGCATCGACCGTCTCGTCATGCTGCTCTCGGGCCGCGAGACGATCCGCGACGTCATTCTCTTCCCTGCGCTGCGCGAAGCCTGACGCCGCCGCCTAGGCATACCCCGATCGACGGTCGGTACATCGTCGGCGCGCTGTTGCTCCGTGACGTCGAGCGCGCACCCCTGGTCGAGATCGGGCGCTGGGTGCGAGGGAGGCGTGCTGCCAGGCCATGCACGAGCGTGCCGGCCCCGTAGCCGCCGGGCACCTCGGGGTCAGCGTCGACGTCTCGACGCGACAGTCCGACGCTCCGGGCTCAGGACAGGCTACTCGTCGCTCTCCCTGTTGCAAGACCTGACGGTCGATCGCTCAAGATCGGCCGCTCGTTCGTGCAGAGCATCGGCTCCGAGACTGCGCGGAGCGCATTCGTGCGCGCGATGCGTCTACGCCGTGACGGCGGCGCGCACGATCGGAGCCTCGACGCTCCAGGGGAAGTCGATCCACAGGTCGGTACGCCTCCAGACGTACTCGCACTTGACGACCGAGGGCGACTTCTCGTACAGCACCGCGCAACGCACCTCGCCGACCTTCCCGGCGCAGAAGTCCTTGACGAGCCGGAGCGTCTCGCCGGTGTCCGCGACGTCGTCGGCGATGAGCATTCGCGCGGCGTCCAGGTCGACGAGCTCGGGGACGGGCGGGAGGATCATCGGCACCTCGAGGCGCTCCTCGACGCCCGTGTAGAACTCGACGTTCATCGTCCACGTGTTCTTCACGTCGAGCGCGTAGCCCAGCGCGGCGCCGACGAGAAGCCCCCCGCGTGCAACGGAGAGCACGAGGTCGGGGGCGTAGCCATCGGCGACCTGCCGCGCGAGCTCGCGCGCCGCAGAGCCGAATTCGGCCCACGAGAGCCGCTCTCGCTCGGTCGCCTCATCCATCCAGCCGATCCTAATCGGAGAGCCTCCGTCCACACGCTCAAGGTCGACCGCTCGTTCGTGAGCGCGCTCGACGAGGACGCGACACGGCAGGGATTCGTCCAGGCGATCGTCGATCTCGCCCATACGCTAGACGTCGCCCTCGTCGCCGCGGGCATGGAGACGGCAGCCGAGACGTCCGAGCTACGCAGACTCGGATGCCGGGCGGGACAAGGTTCCACTTCGCCCCGCCGCTCGAGCCCGACGAGGTCGGTGAGCTCCGGCGCGGGCGCCCGCGCGAGCCTCGACGTGGCGATCTCCGTGCGGGACGCGCGAGTCGAAGCCGCCTGAGCGTTCGCTCAGGCGGTCGCTTTCTTCCAGACGGGGCCTACCTCACGCCCCGAGCCCTCGTGGTCGGCTGTGACCGGAACGTCCTCCTCCGGATGCGCGGACCGATGCTCGCGGAACCACGCGACTGCCCTCGCGATCCCTTCGTCGAGCGAGACCTGCGGACCGTATCCGAGGAGCTGCCGCGCCTTCGAGAGATCGGCCACGTAGTGCGTCACCTCGCCGAGGAGTGAGGGGGCGAGGGTCATCTGGGGCTCCATGTCGAGCTCGGAGGCGATGAGCTCGGCGCAGCGGACGAGTGTGTTCCCCTGCCCGTACGCCAGGTTGATGGTCTGGTTCACGACGCCGCCCTCGGCGAGCGCCTCGATCCCTTTAGCGATTCCATCGATGCAGTCGTCGACGTAGGTGAAGTCGAGGGTCTTGTCGTTCCCGCCGTAGATCGTGATCGGCTCGCCGCGCAGCATCGAATGGATGAACAGCGGGATGACTCGAACCATCCGCTGCAGGTCGTTGTCGAAGCGCCCGTAGACGTTCGAGAAGCGGAAGACGAGGTATGGGAGGCCGTAGCAGCGTGCGTACGAGTAGATGAAAGCCTCGCCCGAGATCTTCGACGCCGAGTAGGTGCTCTCGGCATAAGCGAAGTCCGCGACCTGCTCGCCGTACTCCTCGAAGCGGTGGACGTCTCCGTACACCTCCCGGCTCGACGAGAACACGATCGGGACGCGCTTGAGCCTCGCGTACTCGAGCACGTTGAAGGTCATGACGGCGTTCTCGAGCGCTCGGTGCGGCTCGCGCACCAGTTGGTGGACCTTCGCGTGCGCTGCGAGGTGGACGACGAGGTCGACGTCGGGGTACTCGACGCCGTTGATTCCGCCCCGGAACGCCGGGTAGTGCCCTGCGAGGTCCTGTAGGAGATACGGGAACTCGTTCGTCCACGAGTTCTGGCGCTTGTCGACTCCGAACACGTCGTGTCCGTCGCGTTGGAGGCGCAGCGCGAGGTTGGTGCCGATCTGACCCGACGAGCCGGTGACGAGGACCTTCATCGCCGCGCGCCGATTAAGGCTTCGTTGCTCAACGGCCGAGAAGGGTACCGAGGGTGCCGGGCGAACCCGGCGTGTGAGACCCACAACGAGACCAGTCGGCTACGATCAGACAGTCCCTTCGACCCGGGGAGCGAGGCGGCCTCCGGAATCCGACCCGAAAGGAGCGTCGAGGGAGTTGTTCGAGCGATTCACCGAACGGGCAAGACAGGTCGTCGTTCTAGCGCAGGACGAAGCAAGGGCCCTCAAGCACAACTACATCGGCACGGAGCACATCCTGCTCGGGCTCCTCCGCGAGGAGGAAGGCCTTGCTGCCCGCGTCCTCGAGTCACTCGACATCACGGTGGAAGAGGTGCGCGCGCAGGTCGCGCGCATCGTCGGCCAAGGCGACGAGGTCACCACCGGACAGATTCCCTTCACGCCGCGCGCCAAGAAGGTTCTCGAGCTGGCGCTGCGCGAGGCCCTCTCGCTCGGCCACAACTACATCGGGACGGAGCACATCCTCCTCGGCCTCGTGCGCGAGAACGAGGGCGTCGCAGCACGAATCCTCCTCGACTTCGACGCGGATGCGGAGAAGATCCGCAACGAGATCATCCGCATGCTCTCGGGTCCCGGCCGCCGCCAGTCGGGCGCGAGCGTCGCGCCCGGCGAGAAGACGAAGAGCTCGAAGCTGCTCGACCAGTTCGGCCGGAACCTGACGAAGGCCGCGGTCGAGGGCAAGCTCGACCCCGTCGTCGGCCGGCAGACCGAGATCGAGCGCGTGATGCAGATCCTCTCGCGCCGCCAGAAGAACAACCCCGTGCTCATCGGCGAGCCAGGCGTCGGCAAGACCGCCGTCGTCGAGGGGCTCGCCTCGCGCATCTCCTCGAGCCAGGTGCCCGAGATCCTCAAGGGCAAGCAGATCTACACGCTCGACCTCGCCGCGCTCGTCGCCGGGTCGAAGTACCGCGGTGAGTTCGAGGAGCGCCTGAAGAAGGTGATGAAGGAGATCACCCAGCGCGGCGACATCATTCTCTTCATCGACGAGCTCCACAACCTCGTCGGCGCCGGCGCGGCCGAGGGCGCGATCGACGCAGCGTCGATCCTCAAGCCTGCGCTCGCGCGCGGCGAGATCCAGACGATCGGCGCGACGACGCTCGACGAGTACCGCAAGTACCTCGAGCGCGACGCCGCCCTCGAGCGCCGCTTCCA
This sequence comes from uncultured Gaiellaceae bacterium, assembly GCA_963805135.1. GTDB lineage: Bacteria > Actinomycetota > Thermoleophilia > Gaiellales > Gaiellaceae > GMQP-bins7. The sequence goes on from CAWDSX010000014.1 coordinate 51,416, forward strand.
GCAGGTGCGCGTCGAGGAGCCGTCGATCGACGAGACCGTGCAGATCCTGCGCGGCCTGCGCGACCGCTACGAGGCGCACCACCGCTGCAAGATCTCCGACGAGGCGCTGCTCGGCGGCCGCACAGCTCGCCGACCGCTACATCCAGGACCGGCACCTCCCCGACAAGGCGATCGACCTCATCGACGAGGCGGGCTCGCGCGTCCGCATCGCGACGATGGCGGCGCCGCCGCGCTACCGCGAGCTCGAGGAGGAGATCGACAAGGTCCGCGCCGACAAGGAAGGCGCGATCGAGGCGCAGGAGTTCGAGAAGGCCGCGCAGCTCCGCGACAAGGAGCGCAAGCTCACGCAGAAGAAGAAGGAGCTCGAGGAGGAGTGGCGCAACCAGGCCGACGAGGAGCAGCCGGAGATCGGCGAGGACGAGATCGCCGACATCGTCTCGATGTGGACGGGGATCCCGGTCTTCAAGCTCACCGAGGCCGAGTCGCAGAAGCTCATCCGGATGGAGGACGAGCTCCACAAGCGCGTCATCGGCCAGCACCAGGCGATCGTCGCCGTCTCGAAGGCGATCCGGCGCGCACGCGCGGGCATCAAGGACCCGAAGCGGCCGACCGGCTCGTTCATCTTCCTCGGCCCGTCGGGCGTGGGGAAGACCGAGCTCGCGCGGACGCTCGCCGAGTTCCTGTTCGGCGACGAGGACGCGCTCATCCAGGTCGACATGTCGGAGTACATGGAGAAGCACTCCGTCTCGCGGCTCGTCGGCTCGCCACCAGGCTACGTCGGCTACGACGAGGGCGGCCAGCTCACCGAGGCCGTCCGGCGCAAGCCGTACTCGGTCGTCCTCCTCGACGAGATCGAGAAGGCGCATCCGGACGTCTTCAACATCCTCCTGCAGATCCTCGAGGACGGGAAGCTCACCGACTCGCAGGGCCGGAAGGTCGACTTCCGCAACACGATCGTGATCATGACCTCGAACCTCGGGGCGGCGCAGATCTCGAAGAACCAGACGCTCGGCTTCTCGATCGGCGACGAGCAGGGGCTCTCGTACGACGAGATGAAGGAGCGCGTCATGTCGGAGCTCAAGAAGGTGTTCCGGCCCGAGCTCCTGAACCGCATCGACGAGGTCATCGTCTTCCACAAGCTCGAGAAGTCCGAGATCCTCGAGGTCGTCGACCTGATGATGAAGCGCGTCCGCGAGGAGATGGGCAAGCACGACGTCGTCATCGAGCTCACGGACGACGCGCGCGAGCTCCTCGTCGAGCAGGGGTACGACCCGGCCATGGGCGCGCGGCCGCTGCGCCGCGCGATCCAGCGCATGCTCGAGGACCCGCTCGCCGACTTCATCCTCGGACGCGAGCTCGCGCCCGGCACGACGCTGATCGTCGACCGCCGCGAGCATCCCGCCGAGGGCGAGCCGCCGGTCGAGATCCGCGTGATCGAGGGGACGCCGGTGCCGGCTGCGGTCGGCGCTCCGGGCGACGACGAGGCGGTGCTGGCGGACCTCGCCGAGCTCGTCGACGAGCCGTCCGACAATTAGCGGCGTCGACATCCGGCACGCGAAGGCGTCCGACTACGGGCGGGTCATCGGCCGTATCAACGTCTGGTGGGGCGGGCGCGACATGGCGCCGATGCTCCCGAAGCTCTTCTTCATCCACTTCGAGGGGACGAGCTTCGTCGCCGAGGACGCGGACGGCGAGCTGCTCGGGTTCGTCTGCGGGTTCCTCTCCCAGACGAGCGACGACGAGGCGTACATCCACTTCGTCGGCGTCACGCCCGAGGATCGCGGCGAAGGTCTCGGCCGGGCGCTCTACGAGCGCTTCTTCGACGAGGCGCGCCAGAACGGGCGAACCGTCGTCCGCTGCGTCACGTCACCGGCGAATCGGGGATCGCTCGCGTTCCACGAGGCGATGGGGTTCGAGGTGGAGCGGGTCGTCCCGGACTACGACGGCCCGGGCGAGGACCGCGCGCTCCTCGTCAAGCGGCTGACCTGAGCCCTCGCCGCTTGCGCGCGAGCGCAGGCTGTCGCTCTTCCGCGCCGGCGGCCCAGTCGAGGTACGCCCCGACCAGCACGGCGCCGGCGAGCCCGACGAACCCGTAGCTCAGCCACGACGAGCCCGCGTCCGTCAGGTTCTTCACCACCGCGACGGCGAAGACGGCTGCGCCGAGCCCGAACGTGATCGTCGGCCACGGGACGTCCTCGGAGAGCTCGCCCTCCGTGAAGGTCTGGAGTGCCACGAGGCTGATGGTCGCGAGCACGAGGAGAGCGAGCAGGAGCCCCCACGCGTCCCAGCCGTCGAGTGAGATGGTGGCAATGCCTGCCCGCCCGTAGTCGACCTCGACGTACTGCCACGTGAAGAAGAGGCTGAGGAAGAGCAGCGGGCCGGCGACGAGGACGATCTGCGAGCCTCGCGACAGGGCCTTGAACTTCGCCATCTGAGTCCTTTCGGCCGTGTGGGGGGCATCGGACGGCCGCAGTCCGATCCAGACCCACCACAGGGTACTCGGCTTCCGGAAAAACGCGAGGTTTGCAGGGGGTTCCCGCAAGGCGACACCATCGCGGCGCGAGCGTCGCGCCGCGATGGTGCGTGACGAGCCGAGACTAGGTCTCCTGCTCGCTCGACGGCTCGCCGCTCGTAGCTTCGGAGCCTGCGTCCGCGTCGGCGGGCGCTGCCCCCTCCGCAGCTTCGCTTGGGGCGGCCGGTGCGCGCTCCTGCGTTTGCTCCGGGGGGGCCGGGGCGGCAGCAGCCGGGGCGGCTGCAGCGGGTGCAGTGGACGCGCCACCGGCGGAGGATCCGAGCGCGCTCGCCTCGCTCTTCAGCGTGTCGACACCGCCCGCTTCGTTGACCGCCTGGAACGCTCCGACGGCGATGACGATCGCCAGCGCAACCCCGACCCACGCCCAGATCGTCGTCTCGTCACCGAGGATGGTGAGGAGCTTGATGATGGCGAAGATGAGGATGAGCACCCCGAGGACCGCTGCGGTCATCGCCGTCGAGACGGGCAGCGGGATGTCGACGGACGCGATGCGGACGATCAGCCACGCGAGGAGGATGATCGTGAGGATGCCCAGGATCACGCCGGCGAGCGCCGTACCAGCCGCTTCCGCGAGTCGTCGCCGAGCGGTCCGAGGTCGAAGCTCCTGCCATGGCAAGAAGCATGTCGATGAACAGGAGCACCCCTCCGACGAGCATCAGCTGCGCGCCGCGCCCGAGCGCGTTGAATCGGTCCATGCGGCCCGTCCTTTCGTCGACGTCTGCGGCGGTCTCCGGCACTCTTAACCACTTGCCGCCGACTTTCAAGCGAATCTGCGCACGTTCCGTGACGGAACGGCGTCGGATCTCGTTCCTAGACTGACTGGCCCGTGGCGAAGGTCACCGTCCAGTTCACGTGCGCGGAGTGCGGCACGACGTCGGGCCGCTGGCTCGGAAAGTGCCCCGGCTGCGGCGCATTCGGAAGCCTCGTCGAGGAGCTGCACGGATCCCCGACCGAGCGCGCCGGCGGCGGCGCCGCTGAAGCCGGTCCCGCTCGGTGCGGTGCGATCCGAGGAGGCGGCGCGCATCTCCACCGGCGTGTCGCGAGCTCGATCGCGTGCTCGGCGGCGGCCTCGTGCCCGGATCGCTCGTGCTCGTCGGCGGCGAGCCCGGCGTCGGCAAGTCGACGCTCCTGCTCACGCGCGCTCGGCGCGATCGCGCGGAGCGGGCGGCGAGCCCTGCTCGTCACGGGCGAGGAGTCGGCGGCCCAGGTGTCGCTGCGCGCGGCGCGGCTCGGCGGCGCCGAGTCCGTCGAGATCCTCGCCGAGACCGAGCTCGACACGGTCTGCGCGACGCTCGAGGCGGAGAAGCCCGACGTGTGCGTCATCGACTCGGTCCAGACCCTGCACGCAGCCGGGCTCGGCTCGGCACCGGGCTCGGTCGCCCAGGTGCGCGAGGCGGCCGGCCGCCTCCTCCGCGTCGCGAAGGAGGCGGGCGTCGCGACCGTGCTCGTCGGCCACGTCACGAAGGACGGAGCCGTCGCCGGGCCGCGCGTCCTCGAGCACCTCGTCGACTGCGTGCTCCAGTTCGAGGGCGACCGCTACCACGAGCATCGCGTCCTCCGCGCGACGAAGAATCGCTTCGGCTCGACGAACGAGCTCGGCGTCTTCGAGATGACCGCCGGCCGGGCTCGTCGGCGTGCCGGACCCGTCGGAGCTCTTCGGGACGACGCGCGCCGGCGAGGTCGGCGCCGCGGTCGGGTGCGCGCTCGAGGGGACGCGGCCGATCCTGCTCGAGATCCAGGCGCTCGTCGCTCCGACCGATCTGGCGATGCCGCGCCGCGTCGGGACCGGGGTGGATCCGAAGCGCCTCGCGATGATCGTCGCCGTGCTCGGGAGGCACGCGGGCGTGGCGCTCGCGAGCTCCGACGTGTTCGTGAACGTCGCCGGCGGCGTCCGCATCGAGGAGCCGGGCGCCGACCTCGCGGTCGCGCTCGCGATCGCGTCGGCGGCGCGGGGCGTGCCCGTGCGCGAGGGCCTCGCCGCGTTCGGCGAGATCGGCCTGACCGGCCGGCTCCGTCCGGCATCGCAGGCCGAGCGGCGGCTCGAGGAGTGCGCCAAGCTCGGCATCGCGACCGTCGTCGTCCCCGAGGGGACGACGGCTCGCACGCCCGCACGGGCTCGCGGTCGCGGAGACGCTGCGGGCCGCTCTCGAAGGCAGGATTGGAGCCGAGAGCTCCCTCCGAGGAGGCCGCCGCCTAGGCTCCGCGCCCCGTTGCGCTTCCGTTAATCGCCTGTGAAGAACGCGCTATGATGTGACCCGGACGCCGGCAGGAGGACTGCTGCCGGTTCTTTTTCGTGAAGGCGACGGACACCGACATCGGGGAGGCCCTCTTGTTCGACATCGGCGACAAGGTCGTCTATCCGCACCACGGCGCGGGGACAGTCGTGCGGAAGGAGAAGCGCGAGGTTCTGGGCGAGACGCGGGAGTACCTGACGATCCAGATCCTCCACAACGACATGACCGTGAACGTCCCCTGTGAGAACGCAGAACGGGTGGGACTGAGAACGGTCATCGACCAGCGCACCGTCGCCATGGTCGTGCGGACGCTCTCGGGGGGCTCGACCGAGATGCCGAAGAACTGGAACCGCCGCTTCAAGCACAACCGCGACAAGATGAAGACCGGGAACATCTTCGAGCTCGCGGAGGTCGTCCGGAACCTCGCCGTGCGCAACAACGAGAAGGGCCTCTCGACCGGCGAGAAGCAGATGTTCGTGAAGGCGAAGAAGATCCTCGCCTCCGAGCTCATGTACGCGAAGGACATGGACGAGGAAGAGGCCGCGGCGTGGCTCGACGACGTGCTCTCGAAGGCCGGGCAGCCGAAGCCGAAGTCACGAGCGAAGCCGAAGGCCGCAACCGCGAGTGCGTAACGGCTCGGGCGGCTCCGAGGTCGGGGCCACCTGGGCGCTCATCGCCGCCGCCGGCTCGGGCGAGCGGCTCGGGATCGACCGTCCGAAGGCGTTCGCCGGCCTCGGCGGGCGGCCGCTGCTCGCCGAGAGCCTCGACCGGCTCGATCGGTGCGAGCTCGTCGACGCGATCGTCGTCGCGGCTCCGCCCGGCTGGGAGGAGCCCGCGATCCTGCTCGCCGAGGAGCTCGCGGCGTCGAAGGTCGTCGCCTGCGTCACGGGAGGCGCGACGCGCGCGGCGTCCGTGGCCGCGGCGCTCTTCGAGGTTCCCATGAGGCGCTCTGGTCGTGCTCGTCCACGACGCGGCGCGCCCGCTCGTCGACGACGCCGTGGTCGAGCGCCTGCTCGGCCCCGCTCGGGGAGGGGTTCGACGGTGCCGTGCCCGTCGCTTCCGCGTCGCGGACACGCTGAAGCGCGTCCACGATGGCGTGGTCGTGGAGACCGTCGACCGCGACCGGGCTCGTCGCGGCCCAGACGCCGCAGGCGTTTCTCGCTCCGGCGCTGCGGCGGGCGTTCTCGGGCGACCTCTCGGGTGCGACCGACTGCGCGTCTCTCGTCGAGCGCAGTCGGCGGCCGGGTCGCCGTCGTGGAGGGCGATCCAAGGCTCGTGAAGGTGACGACGCCCGCCGACCTCGCGCTCGTCGAGTCGTGGCTCTGAAGGCGCGTCGTCTTCGACGTCGGCGAGACGCTCGTCGACGAGGAGCGGTGGTGGCGTCGCCTCTGCCGAGCACGGGCGGCCTGCAGCCGCACGTCGTGTGGGCTGCCCTCGGCGTCACGATCGAGCGCGGGGAGGAGCACGACGCGCTGTGGGGCCATCTCGGCATCGAGAAGCCGACCGGGCTGGTGGCACGAGATCCCGTACTCGCTCGACGACCTCTATCCCGACGCGTCGGAGTGCCTCGAGCGCGTGCGCGACCTCGGCTTCCGGGTCGGCATCGTCGGCAACCAGACGGAGGCGCTCGAGGCATGGGCGCGCGAGTCCGCGCTGCCGGCCGACGTCATCTCGTCGTCGGCGAGCCTCGGCGTCCGCAAGCCGGACCCCGCGTTCTTCGAGAGGGTCGCGAGCCTCATGGGCCACGCGCCGACCGAGCTCGCCTACGTCGGCGACCGCGTCGACAACGACGTCCTTCCCGCGGCGGCGGCCGGCATGGTCGCGGTCCACATCCGTCGTGGGCCATGGGGGCGGCTGCAGCGGACGCCGCCCGAGGCGGCGCTCGCGCTCGACGATCTCGCGTCGCTTCCCGACGCGCTAGCCTCGCTCGCCTGATGGAGCTCCGGGTCGGAATCGGCTACGACGCACACGCGCTCGAGGAGGGCGTGCCGCTCGTGCTCGGCGGCGTGCCGTTCGAGCACCCGCGCGGCCTCGCCGGCCACTCGGACGGCGACGTCGTCGCCCATGCGCTCATCGACGCGATCCTCGGCGCCGCCAACCTCGGCGACATCGGGTCGCTCTTCCCGTCGGGCGACGAGCAGTACCGCGGCGCATCGTCGCTCGACCTGCTGTGGGAGGCCTACCGAGAGGTGCGCGAGGCGGGCTGGGAGCTCGTCAACGCCGACTGCGTCCTCATCGGCGAGGAGCCGCGGATCGCCGACGTCCGCGACGAGATGTGCACGCGGCTCGCCGGCGCGCTCGGCGTCGCCGCCGAGCTCGTCGCCGTGCGGGCGACGACGACCGACGGGCTCGGCTTCAGCGGCCGCGGCGAGGGTCTCGCCGCGCAGGCCGTCGCCCTGCTGCGCCGGTGAAGATCGTCCGCTACGCCGATCGTCCCGACCTCATGGAGCGCCGCTTCGAGGAGCTGACGAGGCCGACCTTTCCCGCGTACATGAACGAGAACGAGCCGGGGAACCTGTACTGGGGTCGCCTGTACACCGACTTCCCCGACTTCCAGGTCGCGCTCGTCGACGGCGACGAGCTGCTCGCCGAGGCGCACGCCGTCCCGCTTCCGTGGGACGGCACGAGCGACGACCTCCCGTCGGGATGGGACGAGGGCTTCGTCCGCGGCATGACGTCCGATCGGGAGCACACCGCGCTCATGGCGATCGCGATCAGCGTCGCTCCGAGTCAGCAGGGCCGGCAGCTCTCGAGCCGGATGATCCAGACGTTCGTCGACAACGCGCGCGCCGCGGGGCTGTCGAGAGGCGTCATTGCGCCCGTGCGCCCGACGTGGAAGGAGCGCTACCCGCTCATCCCGATCGAGCAGTACATGCTCTGGCGGCGCGACGACGGGGCGCACTTCGACCCGTGGCTCCGCATCCACGAGCGCGTCGGCGGCGAGATCCTCGAGGCGGCGCCGCGGTCGATGGTGATCCGCGCCGCCGCGACCGACTGGGCGGAGTGGACCGGCATGGCCTTCCCCGGCGACGGCGAGTACGTCTTCCCCGGCGCGCTCGCGACGCTCGTCGTCGAGGACGGTATCGGCACGCACGTCGAGCCGAACGTCTGGGTGCTGCACCGGGTCTGACTCAGCGCGCGGGCAGCGTGAAGCAGACGCGGGCGCCGCCGCCCTCGCGATCCTCGTCCCAGATGCGTCCTCCGTGGGCCTCGACGAGGCCGCGCGAGATCGCGAGGCCGAGCCTCGCGCCGCGCGAGGAGCGGGACGCGTCCCCCCACGCCAGAAGCGCTCGAACATGCGCTCCCTGCGCTCGCGGCCGACGGCCCGGTCAAACGTTCTCACAGGATGTCACGCTCGGCTTTTCGATCGAGGCCATGCCGATCGTGGTCAACTGCCCGGTGCTCTAGGAGCGCCGAGCTCCCCAAGACGCGGCCACGTCGTCTGGCCGCGTCGTTGCGTCGACTCAACCTGGGAGCTCGACCAGGCCTGGCCGTAACGACGACGAGGCCGTCTCGCTCGAGCGAGCGAACGGCCTCGTCGTCGAGGCCGGAGAGCTCGCGGGCGCGTCGGCGACGAGCCGCAGCGTCGTCGCGCGCCGCTGGCGGAACGAGCCCTCGAACGGCCCCTGCTTCCGCGCGGGCTCCTCGCGGATCCCGCGCGACGGACAGATGGCGGCGAGCGGGCAGATCGCCGCAGCGCGGGACGCGGGCGAGGCAGACGGTCGCGCCGAGATCCATCAGCGCCTGAGCCGCGGCTCGACGAGAACTCGGCGCCGGTTCTCCGTCGGACGCGAGCGACGTTCACGTCGACGGGGAGGACGTCGTCGCCGAAGGCGAAGCAGCGCACCGCGGCGGCCGTGTACGGCCCGACGCCGGGCAGCTCCGTGAGGTCGTCGGGCCAGCCGTGCTCCGCGATGCGACACGCGGCGCGGTGGAGGTTCAGCCCGCGGCGGTTGTACCCGAGCCCCTGCCACTCGCGGATCACGTCGGCGGGTGAGGCCGCCGCGAGCGCCTCGACGGTCGGCCAGCGCTCGAGCCAGGCGAGGTAGCGCGGGACGACGCGTTCGACCTGCGTCTGCTGGAGCATCACCTCGCTGACGAGGATCGCGTACGGGTCGTGCGTGCGGCGCCACGGGAGATCGCGCCCCTTCGCCGCGAACCAGCTCGAGGAGCAGCGCTCGGTCGCCGAGTCGGACATGGTGGAATTCTGTCGTCGGAACTGCAGCGACTCGACCACGTGTCGCTCAACGTCAGCGACCGCCCACGTTCGATCGCGTGGTATCGCGACGTCCTCGGCCTCGAACAGCGCGGCGAGCCGCGGCGCGACGACTGGCCGGTCTTCATGGGCGAGTTCGGCGCGTGCGTGGCGCTCTTCCAGGCGCAGGTCGAGACACCCGAGCGGCTGCCCGAGTCGACGGGCCTTCGGCACGTCGCGTTCATGGTCGGGCGGGACGAGCTCGCCCGCGCGCAGGAGCGTCTGCACGAGCACGGCGTCGAGTTCGGTTCGAGGACCACGGAAACGCGCATTCCGTCTACTTCTCCGATCCCGACGGCAACGTGATCGAGCTGACGACCTACGAACCCTGAGCGGAGGCACGACATGACACTGACGTCGTTCCAGGAGGAGCTCTGCAGCACCAGCCGCTGGGACTTCTCCGACCTGAAGGCGCTCTACGTCAACTGCACGCTCAAGCCGTCACCGGAGCAGTCGCACACCGAGGGGCTGATGCGGATCTCGATGGCGATCATGGAGCGCAACGGCGTCGAGGTCGACTTCGTTCGCGCCGTCGACCACGATCTCGCGCCCGGCGTCTGGCCGGACATGCGCGAGCACGGCGCCGCGTCGGACGACTGGCCCGAGCTGTACGAGCGCGTCCAGGCCGCGGACATCCTCGTCCTCGGCTCGCCGATCTGGCTCGGGGAGAAGTCGTCCGTGTGCACGCGGGTCGTCGAGCGGCTCTACGCCTGCTCGAGCCTCCTCAACGAGCACGGTCAGTACGCGTACTACGGCAAGGTCGGCGGTTGCCTGATCACCGGCAACGAGGACGGGATCAAGCATTGCTCGATGAACATCCTCTACTCGCTGCAGCACCTCGGATACACGATCCCGCCGCAGGCCGACGCCGGCTGGATCGGCGAGGCCGGGCCGGGTCCGTCCTACCTCGACGAGGGCTCGGGCGGGCCGGACAACGACTTCACGAACCGGAACACGACCTTCATGACGTGGAACCTCCTCCACCTCGCGCGGATGCTGAAGGACGCGGGCGGAATGCCGGCGCACGGCAACCAGCGCTCGCTGTGGGACGCGGGGTGCCGCTTCGACTTCGCGAACCCGGACTACCGCTAGCCCGGCGCGGCTCGAGCTGCTTCGAGAAGAACGTCAAGGCCGCCTTCGTCTTCGTCTCCTGACGGCCGTTCAGGCTCACGCCCTTCTCGGTGAGGAACAACCGCGCCTCGGCGGCGACCTGGAACGCGTCCGCGGCGGTGCACTTCGTCGACAGCTCGAGGATCCGCGACCCGTCCGGGTAGAACCAGAGCTCGGCGGTCAGGCGTCGTCCGAGCGCCTTCGGCTGTGAAGTTCTGCTTCAGCACGAAGATCGGACCGAGGATCGAGAGATCCTTCATCGCGAGCCCTCTGGCGCGTGGGCGCCGAAGAAGGCTGCGCTGCTCCTTCGAGAAGATGCTTGCGGATCGGAGCGCTTCCGAGCGCGACCGCTCGAACTCGGTCGCGGCCGCCTTGGCCTTGAGCGACGCGGAGCACACGTAGCCGCCGGGCATGGCGTCGACCTCGACGCCCACGTCTCGGCGAGCTCCGAAGCTCGGCCGGAAGGCCGTCCGGGCTCGACGGGCCGAAGCTTGACGACCGTGTCGCCGGCGCGACCCTGGATCCGCCGGGCGCGCGCGACGACGCCGACCGCGTTGAGCGTCGAGGTCGCGGCGTGTCGAAGAAGAAGACCTGCCGGATCTGCGCCTCGAGCGGATCGAGGCCGAGGCCGGCAGATCGCGGTGCGGTGGTCGGCGGCGGGAACGGTGAGCTTGAGCTCGACGCTGTCGGACTTTCGGGCGAGCTCGAGCATCGCGACGAGCTCCTCGTCGGTGAGGCGCTTGACGGCCACCATCGGAGCGTAGCCACGCCCGACTACGCTGTCGACGTGCTGCGCCTCTACAACTCGGCGGTCTCGGGCAACTGCTACAAGGTGCGCCTCCTCCTGGCCCACCTCGGGCTCGAGTACGAGACGGTCGAGCTGAGCGTCGTCGATCGCTCGAACCGGAAGGACGTGCTCGGCGAGCTGAACCCGGGCCTGCGCGTCCCGACGCTCGTGCTCGACGACGGCCGCCCGCTCGGGGAGTCGAATGCGATCCTCTGGTACTTCGGCGACGGGACGAAGTACGTGCCGGACGACCGCGTACGAGCGCGCGCAGGTGCTGCAGTGGCAGTTCTTCGAGCAGTACAGCCACGAGCCGAACATCGCCGTCGCGCGCTTCTTGATCGCGTACTCGGGGCTGCCGCGCGAGCGGTACGAGGAACGGCTCCCGGGCGTGATGAAGGGCGGCTACGCGGCGCTCGACGCGATGGAGAGCCATCTCGCCGATCGTTCGTTCCTCGTCGGGGAGCGCTACACGCTCGCGGACATCTCGCTCTACGCGTACACGCACGTCGCGCACGAGGGCGGCTTCGACCTCGAGCCGTACCCGGCGATCCGCGCCTGGCTCGATCGCGTCGCCGGGCAGCCCGGGCACGTGCCCATCGACGCGTAGCCGGTGTCCGTCCGCGTCCGCTTCGCGCCGAGCCCGACCGGGTCGTTGCACGTCGGGAACGCGCTGACGGCCGTCGCGAACCGGCGGTTCGCCGACGAGCACGGAGGCGTTCTCGTGCTGCGGATCGACGACACCGACGCGAGCCGGACGGTCGAGGGCGGGGAAGAGGCGATCCTCGAAGACCTCGCCTGGCTCGGCGTCGGCGTTCGACGAGGGCCCGGTGCGACAGAGCGAGCGCGGCGCGTCGTACTCCGCGGCGGCGGAGCGCGCATTGGAGTCGGGCAAGGCGGAGCGGGACGACGACGGATCCGTTCGCCTCGTCGCCGGCGGCACGACGCTGCTCCGCGCGGACGGCACCGCGACGTACCAGCTCGCGTCCGTGGTGGACGACCTCGAGCTCGGAATCACGCACGTCATTCGCGGCAACGACCATCGGCCGAACCTCCCCGTGCAGACGCAGATCGCGACCGCGCTCGGGGCGCACCTGCCGGTCGTGATCCATCACGGCCTGATCCTGGGCGAGGACGGAAAGAAGCTCTCGAAGCGGCACGGGCACTCGTCGATCGCCGAGCTGCGCGAGGAGGGATTCCCTCCGGCGGCGGTACGGGCGTACCTCGACGAGCTCGGGCTGCCCGAGCACGACGTCCAGCTCGACCTCTCCCGGCTTGCGGCGGCTCGCCGTGGATGCGATCGCAGCGATGCCGGACGAGGAGCTCGCCGCGGCCGCCGACGCGCCGGTCGAGGTCGTCCAGGCACTGCGCGGCGCGCGCACCCTCGTCGAGGCGCGGGAGTACGCGCAGCTCGTGCTGGAGCCAGCGGTCGTGGAGCTCGCGCCGGAGGCGGCGCCGACGCTCGAGCGCTTCGTAGAGCTCCGCACGCCTGCGCCGGAGCGGCTGTCGCACGACGACGGCCGCGCGATCGTGCGTGAGCTCAAGGCCGTCGGCGGCGACCTGCACGCGCTCCGCCTCGCGCTGACCGGGGCCGACAAGGGCCCGGAGCTCGCGGCCGTGCTCGCTGCCGTGCCGCGTGAGGAGGCTCTCGCCCGGGCCGACCGCGCTCGCGGCGCCTGACTACGATCGCGCGATGCGCCTGTACGACACGTTCACGCGCGCGACTGCGCGATCTTCCTCCGCCTCCGGGGCCGATCCGCATCTACTCGTGCGGTCCGACCGTGTACCAGCGCATCCACGTCGGGAACGCCGTCCCGTTCGTCGTCGCGATGTGGCTGCGCAGGTGGCTTGCGGAGACCGGGTACGACACCAAGCTCGTCATCAACATCACCGACATCAACGACAAGATCTACGACGCCGCGCCCGGCGCGAGCGCGCGGCTCGCCGCGGACGCTTCGCGTTGGTACATCGAGGACACCGACGGGCTCGGGCTCGGACGTCCGGACGTCGAGCCGACCGCCGTCGAGACGGTTCCCGACCAGATCGCGATGATCGAGGAGCTGATCGAGCGCGGGTTCGCGTACGAGTCCGAAGGCGACGTCTACTTCCGCGTCACGCGATATCCGGAGTACGGCAGCCTCAGCGGTCAGCGGCTCGATCAGGTCGAGGAGCAGGAGCCGAATCCGCGCAAGGAGGATCCGCGCGACTTTGCGCTCTGGAAGGCGAACAAGCCGGGTGAGGACACCTCGTGGGAGTCGCCTTGGGGGCGCGGGCGACCCGGCTGGCACATCGAGTGCTCGGTCATGTCCGAGAAGCACCTCGGGCCTGAGTTCGAGATCCACGGAGGCGGGCTCGACCTCGTCTTCCCGCACCACGAGAACGAGATCGCGCAGTCGCGGGCGCTGGGCCATCCCTTCGCCCAGCTCTGGATGCACAACGGGATGCTGACGTTCGCGGGCGAGGAGATGCACAAGTCGGTCGGGAACGACGTCTCGCTGAGGGCGGCGCTCGACCGCTGGGGTCGCGAGACGCTGCTCACCTTCTTCCTGACAGGCCACTGGCGGAAGCCGCTCGAGTACACGGACGCGACGCTCGATTCGGCGGCGGCACGAGCCGAGGGCTTTCGCGAGGTCTTCAGGAACCCGTCCGAACCCGCGCCGGAAGGCTCGTGGCAGCGGTTCGCTGCGGCTCTCGACGACGACTTCAACACGGCGGCCGCGCTCGCGGTCATGCACGAGTGGCGCGACCACGAGCTCCTGCGGCGCGCGCTCGGCGTGTTCGGTCTCGAGTCGCTCGCCGAGTCGGAGGACGCGCCGGCGGAGGTCGTCGCGCTGGCCGAGCGGCGCGTCGAGGCCCGCACGGGGAAGGACTTCGCGGAGGCCGATCGCCTGCGCGACGAGATCGAGGCGGCGGGCTGGGACGTGCGCGACGAGGCGGACGGGTTCCGGCTCGTCCGGCGCCGATGACCCTCACCCGCGAATTCGTCTACGGGCGGAACGCCGCGCGCGAGCTGTATCGCGGCCCGCGGCAGGTGCTCGAGACCTGGGTCACGGAGCGTGCGGCGGCACAGATCCCCTGGCTCGACTCCGGCCCCCGTCCGCAGGTCAAGCCCGAGCGCGTCCTCTCCGAGGCGGCGGGCACGCGCGACCACCAGGGCGTCGTCGCCTGGTGCGAGCCGTTCCGCTACGCCGACGCCTACGAGCTCGCCGCGGAGGACGCGCCCGTGCTCGTCTGCCTCGACCAGGTCACCGATCCGCACAACCTCGGTGCCGTCGTCCGCAGCGCCGAGGCGACGGGTGCCACTGCGGTCGTCGTCCCCGCGCACGGCTCGGCCCGCGTGACGCCCGCCGTCTGCCGCGCGTCGGCCGGCGCCGTGGAGCACCTTCCGGTCGCCGTCGTGCCCAACCTCGCCCGCTACCTCGCGGACATCAAGGGCGACGCGCTCTGGGCGTACGCCGCGGATGCGGAGGGGGCGGTCGCGATGTGGGACGCCGACCTCACGGGCGGCGTCGCGCTCGTCCTCGGAGCCGAGGGGAAGGGCGTCCGCCCGCTCGTTCGTCGCACGTGCGATGCGACCGTCGCGATCCCGCTCGCGGGCAAGGTTGGTTCGCTCAACGTCTCCGTGGCCGCCGCCGTGCTCCTCTTCGAGGCTCGCCGGCAGCGGACCGCTCGCCGTGGCTGAGCCGACGCTCTACCTGTTCGACGGCTACAACCTGCTCCACGCCGGCTCGTTCTCGGATCGCGACGAGCTCGTGGACACGCTCGCGAGCTACGTGGCTGTGCGGGGCGTGCGAGGCGTGCTCGTCTTCGACGGGGTGGGGGAGGAGCGCGCAATCGGGCCGCTGCAGATCCGGTTCACCGCGCACGCGGACGACCTCCTCGAGCGGCTCGCCGCCGAGAACCGCGCGTCCGAGCGGGTCTGCGTCGTCTCGTCCGACCACGCCGTCCGCTGGACGTCGGGGCAGGAGGTGCGGAAGCTCGCCTCCCGCGCGTTCCTCGCGGAGCTCACGCCGGTCGAGCACGTCGAGCGCGAGCAGACGGGTGCCGGAGGCCGCGTCGGCGATCGCCTCGACGACGAGACCCGCGAACGCCTCGAGCGGCTCCGTCGCGGCGAGTAGACGCAAAGGCGCCCCGGCCGCCGCGAGGGCGACCGGGGCGCGTTCTCGAGCCGGCTAGGCGGCCGCCCGCTGCGGCACGGGCTCCACCGAGCGCTCGTGCTCGAGGTCGGGAAGCCACTCGAGCCAGCGCGGGAGGTACCAGTTCCACGCGCCGAGGAGCTTCATCGTGGCGGGCAGGAGCACGGCCCGGACGATCGTGGCGTCGATCAGAATCGCGGCGGCGAGCCCGATCCCCATCTCCTTCATGTCGATGATCGGCATGAGCGAGAAGACGCCGAACACGAAAACCATGACCACTGCGGCGCTCGTGACGACTCCGGCAGTCGACTTGATGCCCTGCGCAACGGCGCTCTCGGTGTCGAGACCGCGGTCGTAGTACTCGCGAACCCGGCTCAGGATGAACACGTGGTAGTCCATCGAGAGGCCGAAGAGGATCACGAACAGGAACATCGGCAGCCACGAGGCGACCCCGCCGTTCGAGTTGAAGTCGAGCAGGTTCTCGCCCCAGCCCCACTGGAAGATCGCGACGATCACGCCGTAGGCGGCGGCGACCGAGAGCAGGTTCATGAGGATCGCCTTGACCGGGATGACGAGCGAGCGGAAGAGACGAGCAGGAGCAGGAACGCGAACGCCATGACGAAGGCGAAGACCACCGGGACGGCCGACTTCATCGCGTCGTTCCAGTCCTTCGAGGCCGCCGTGTCGCCGGTGACCGCGTACTCGACCCCGTCGACCGTTCCGAGCGTCGCCGGGAGGAGGTCGTTGCGCAGTGTCGCGAGCGCGCCGTTCGAGACCCCGTCCGTGCCCTTGCCGGCGAGCGGGATCGCGACCTGCATCGCCCGGCCGCTCGGGGCGACGTCGACATGGATCGGGCGAAGCGCCTTTCCGGATGCCAGCGCCCGCCGTTCGAGGTCGGCGACTGCCGCCTGCAGCTGCGGATCGTCGGCGTCGCCAGAGATCGCCACCACGGCCGGCGTTGCGCCTCCCGGGAACGCGTCGTTGACCCGGTTGTACGACTGCATCTCCTTCATCGACCTCGGGAGCGCGTCGAGGCCGGAGATCGCAGTGTGCAGGTTGAGCGCGGGCAGTGCCAGCGCGACGAGCACGGCCGCGGCGCCGATCGCGGAGACGAGGGGATGCCGGAGCACGCGGTCGAGGATCCAGCCCCAGACGCGCGAGTCCCCGTCCTGGCGCCTGACGCGCCAGAGCAGCGGAACGCGCACCTTCTCGACGCGGTCGCCCAGCCATGCCAGCATCGCCGGCAGCACCGTCAGCGAGCCGATCATCGCGACGGCGACGACCAGCATCGTCCCGATCGCGAAGGACATGAACGACTTGTCGCCCGAGAAGAACATCCCGGCCATCGCGATCATCACCGTGAAGCCCGAGATGAGGACTGCTCGGCCGGACGTCGCGGCGGCGGCTTCGAGTGCGGCCGACTCGCTCCTTCCGGCGCGGCGCTCGTCGCGCTCGCGGCGGATGTAGAACAGCGAATAGTCGACGCCGACGGCGAGCCCGATCAGGAGGATGACCTCCGAGACCGACTCGTCCATCGGGACGAACTGGCTCGAGAGTGCGATGAGCCCCAGCGTCGCGAACACGGACGTGAGCGCGAGCAGGAGCGGGATGGACGCCGCGACGAGCGACCCGAAGACGACAAGCAGAATCCCGAGCGTGATCGGAATCGAGATCAGACCCGCCCGCGCGAGCTGCGAGCCGAACATCTCGTCGAGTGCCTTGCCGGTCGACGCCGAGCCTGCCTGGACGACGACGTAGTCGGGGTTGGCCTTCTGCACCTCGTCGGTCGCGGCGGTGATCGAGTCGATATAGGTCACGGCGTCGTCGTAGGAGCCCTTCGGCGTGAACTGGATGAGCGCCGAGTGGCCGTCGGCCGAAATTTGGCCTGTGTTGCCGGGTGCGAGCGGCGAGCGCAGCTTCGTAACCTGCGGGAAGCGCTCGACAGCGGCGATCGCGTCGCCGACGACCGCGTGGAACGCGGGATCCTCGACGGTCGCGGTCTTCGACTGCACGAGGACGTACTCGGACTGCTCGTCGAGTGAGAACCCGCCGTCGCGGATGATGTGATCCGCGCGGCGCGCCTCGCCGACATTCGAGTCGTTCTCGTCGATCGTCTGCATCCCGACGGCAGAGCCGATCGCGAACGCTGCGACGACGAACGCGAGCCAACCGAAGATCGCGGTCTTGCGGTGCCTCGCGCTCCAGCGACCCATACGGGCCGCGATGTTGGTGCTGTGCCTGAGAGGAGACATCTCGGTTCCTTCCTGGGTCGAAAGTGAGTGCCTGCCCAGGATCGCGCCGAGGGGTCGCCGCCGTGGTGCGGCCCTCAGGTGTCTCGCGGTGCGGTTATCCGCACCGTTGGCGCGTCAGGCGTTGAGGAAGGCCAGGACCGCCAGCACGCGGCGGTGGTCGTCCGTCGTCGCCGGCAGGTCGAGCTTCACGAAGATGCTCGTCACGTGCTTCTCGATCGCGCGGAGCGTGACGAAGAGGCGGTCGGCGATCGCCTGGTTGGAGCGTCCTTCGGCCATCAGCTCGAGGACCTCGCGCTCGCGTGGGGTGAGCTGCTCGAGCGGGTCGTGCTCGCGACTTCGGCCGAGGAGCTCGCCGACGACGGCCGGGTCGAGCGCGGATCCGCCCTTCCGAGACGCGCCGAACGGCGTTTGCGAACTCCTCGACGTCCGCGACGCGGTCCTTCAGCAGGTAGCCGAGGCCCTCGGTCGAGCTCGCGAACAGGTCCATCGCGTACGCCGCCTCGACGTACTGCGAGAGGACGAGGACGCTCGTTGCGGGGAAGCGCTCCCTGATCTCGCGCGCGGCCTCGATCCCCTCGTCGGTGTGCGTCGGCGGCATGCGGATGTCGACGATTGCGACGGAGGGCTTGTGCATCGCGACATGCCGGAGTAGATCGTCCGGGTTGCCGGACTGCGCCACGACCTCGAAGCCCGAGTCGGAGAGCAGGCGCGCGATCCCTTCGCGGAGGAGGACAGTGTCGTCCGCAAGCGCCACGGTCACGCCCGCGCCAAGTGTCGAGATCGTGTTTCGGAGCGGAGGGAAGTCGCGGGGAAGGTCGTCCGCGAGCAGCTGGTGGATCCGCTCGGGATGGGCCAGCCCTTCGAGTCGGAACTCGCCCAGGTCTCTCGATGGCATGTCGTCGAGCGCGCCGAGCGTGTCGGCGGACACCAGGATCTGGCCGCCGTGTCCGGCGTTCGCAATGCGCGAGGCGCGGACGATGTCGATGCCCGTGTATCCCTCGTCGCCGAGTGTCGGCGTGCCGGTGTGCAGTCCGACCCGGATACGGACGCGGATCCCGCCGGGCCATTCGGTGTCGCGGAGTCTGCGCTGGATCTCGAGCGCCGCGCCGGCTGCCCCAGGGGCCTCGCCGAAGGCTGCGACGTACTCGTCCCCGACGGCGTCCGACTCCGCGCCGCCGCTGGAGGACACCGTCTCGCGCAACATGCTCCGCAGTTGCACGATCGCGTCCGGGTAGACCGCCGCAGCGTTGCCCTGGAGCGCAGTCGAGCCCTCCACGTCCGCGAACAGGAACGTGACGGTGCCGGTGGGGAGGGCGTTCACGGGCCGGAGTGTATTTCGACTGTCTCCTCGGCCAGCGGGATCTCTGCGCGGATGGCCGTGCCTCCACCGGGCGGGCTCACGATCTCGAGCGTCCCGTCGAGGACGGCGACGCGGTCGACCAGCCCGCGCAGGCCGGAGCCGACCGTCGGGTCGGCACCACCGATGCCGTCGTCCGAGACGAGCACGCTCAGGGAGCCGTTCGACTGGGCCACCTCGACGCGGGCGGAGGACGCCTGCGCGTACTTGGCGACGTTCGTCAGCGTCTCCGCGATCACGTAGTAGGCGGCGGCCTCCGTCTCTGCAGCGAAGCGCTCGTCTGGGGCGACGACCTCGACCGGCACGGGAGTCCGCGATGCCGAGCATCTCGAGCGCGGGCCGCAGGCCGCGGTCCGTGAGGACTGCGGGATGGATCCCGCGGGCCAGCTCGCGCAGCTCCGCCAGCGCCTGGGTCAGCTCCTCGCGTGCCCCTGTGAGGAGCTCGGTCGCCGCCGTCGGGTCGGACGCGAGCTTCGACTCGACGAGACGCAGCGCGATCGAGAGTGCGACGAGCCGCTGCTGCGCGCCGTCGTGAAGGTTTCGCTCAAGGACGCGCCGCGCGCGATCCTCGGCCCGCACGAGGCGAGCGCGCGACGCATGGAGATCCTCGGCGGTCCGCTTGCGCTCGGTGATGTCGACGCCGGTGATCAGGAAGAGGCGGCGCTCGTCGATCTCGGGCAGCGGCGTGCAGGTCCAGGCG
Organism: uncultured Gaiellaceae bacterium; assembly: GCA_963805135.1. Taxonomy (GTDB): domain Bacteria; phylum Actinomycetota; class Thermoleophilia; order Gaiellales; family Gaiellaceae; genus GMQP-bins7. The sequence continues at coordinate 70,777 of CAWDSX010000014.1, forward strand.
ACCGACAGCCTGCGGCCGTCGCGCGCAACCCAAGTGTTGTCGTGCTCCTTTGCTGGTGCGCCCGCCGAGACGGCCTCCACCAGCGTGCGCACCTCGTCGGTCTCGGCAGGGTCGACCAAGTGCTCCCAGAGCACCTGACCGCCGACGTCGGCGGGCTCGTACCCGAGCGTGCGCTCGAAGGCGATGTTCGCGCCTCCCTGCGTGAGGCGGCCTTCCTCGTCGATCAGGCAGAGCATGCTCGGCGCGTTGTTCGCGATCGCGTTCAGGAACGTGCGCTCGCGCTCCTTCTCGACCTCCAACCGCCGGCGCTCGGTGATCTCGATTCCCGATACGAGCACGAGAGCCTCGGTGCGCCCGGTCACGTCGGCGACCGGGACGGCCGTCCAGAGAAACGCGCGCACGCTCCCGTCGGCGCAGCGCAGCTCGGACTCGACCTCCTCGGACGCGGCTCCGGCGCCGGCGGTCGCAATCGCTGCTGCGGCCGTGCCGTCGTCGTCCACGACCAGATCCAGGAAGCGGGTTCCGACGAGCTCGTGGTCGCGCCAGCCGAGCGCCTGCCGGAACGCGCGGTTCGCTCCGACCCGGGGGTTGTCGACGTCGCGGTCGCGGATGGTGCCGTCGCGATCGATGAGCACGGCGATGCTCGGGATCGTCTCGAGTGCGGTTGTCGTCGCGTCGCGTTCGCGCTCGAGCTCGAGCTCGCGCTTTCGGCGTTCCGTGATGTCGAGGCCCCCCGAGACGATGCTCACGACCCGTCCCGCCGCGTCCTTCACCGGCGCGGCGCGCCAGTAGATCGTGCGCACCTCGCCGCGCGCGTTGGTGAACGTGTTCTCGTACTCGCCCGCCGGGTAGTCGGGAGCGAGCGCATGGAACCGGGCGATCATGCCGTCCCGCTCGCCCGGCTCGATGAAGAGGTTCCAGAAGTGCTCGCCACGCGCACGCTCGTCGTCGTCCAGGCCCGCGGCGTCGAGGGCGGCGACGTTGATGCTGCGGACGCGGCCGTCGGTCCCGATGTTCACGAGGAGGCTCGGCGCAGTGTTCGTCACGGTGGAGATGAAGCCGACCTCGGCGCGAAGCTCGGCCTGCAGTCGATCGTTCTGGAGGGCCAGGGCGGCAGCTGCGGTGACCGCTTCGAGGTGCTCGGGCTCGGCGTCCAGCCCTCGGTCGTAGACGATCGCAGCGACGCGGACGCCGTCACGCTGGACCAGCTTCACGGCCCTGCGGTCGTCGGGCGTCGGCTCCTGGACGCTTTGGCCCTGCAGGTCGACCCAGCCAGCGCCCCCGAGGCCGCGACGCCAGTCGAGCCAGTACACGACGTCGAGGTCGGGATCGCCGAGGGCGCCTGCGAGCGCCCCGCGGAGCGGTTCTCCCGCATCGAGCGCGACGACGAGCTCCGACACCGACGAGCGCGCGAGCCGGGTGCGCAGGACGCCGAACAGGAACGAGACCGGCACGGCCGCGAATGCCACGAAGAACAGCGGCTGGAGCGCATCGGAGGCCGACGCGGAGATCTCATTGCTGACGACCAGGAGCCCGATGGCTCCGAGGGCCGCGATGCCGGCCGCGATGACCGGCCACGCCAGCTTGCGCATCGCCGGACTGGCCCGTCGCCAGCGGCGGACGAGCATCGTGATCACGATCGAGATGAGCAGGAGGCCCGCGGCCGAGGTCGAGGACATCGAGCACGTGCCCTGCGTCGGTGTCGCCCTGGAGCGCTATCGCGCTGTCGGCGCATTCCGGACAATCCGAAGCCGGCCTCGAGTCGAGCAGCGCTGCGAGCAGCGCCGGCACCACGAGCACGACTCCGGTCACGATCGGGAACACGCGCTGGAGTCGGGTCTCGAACTGTCCCGTCGGGTACGCGAGAATGAGGGCCGTGAACGGGACCCAGACGAGATTGCCGACGAGGAAGCCGATGGTGAACAGCCAGTCGTTGCTCGACTCCTGCAGCGCGCCGAAGAACCAGGCGTAGCCCGTGGCGGCGAGGTAGATGCCCGTGCGGTTCTCCGGCCGCAGCGTGAGCGCGACGAGCCCGCTCACGACGAACGCGGCGCCGGCCGTGATCGCGAGCCCGAACTCGGTCCAGTCGGTCTCCGTCGTCGCGCCGACGAGCTGCGTGCCTCCCGCGGCGCCGCCCGCGGCACCTCCGACCGCGCCCCCGGTCGCCGGGTCGACGGTCGCGATGAGCACGGCGGCGACGACCGCCTCGACGCACGAGGAGCGCGACTCCGAAGACGACGACGACCCGGTTCACGGCAGCAGCGCGCTGACGAGGTCGCCGGACAGCTCGTCCTTCGGGACGAAACCGCACGCGCAGGAGGTGGAGACGAGCTCGCCGTAGTCCGACAGGTCTCGGCTCGAGACGAGGATGATGTCCGGCAGCGCGCCCGTTGCGGCGCTGGAGCGCTACGCAGACGTCGAAGCCGGTCATGTCGGGGAGCTGAACGTCGAGCACCACGACGTCAGGGGCGAGTAGGCCGACGGCGTCGATGGCGCTCGCGCCGTCCTCCGCCTCGCCCACGACCACGAATCCCTCGGATTCGAGCATGGCTCGCGCCGACGCTCGGAAGCTCGGGTGGTCGTCGACGATCAGCACGGTGCGGCTCATGCAACGGATCGTGGCAGACGGATGACCGCGGCGTGGTGCGGCCAGCCGAACCTCCGCCCCGACTCGGTACGAACGTATGTTCTTAGCATCCTGCAATTCTCGCAAAGGGCTTGTAACGCTCGGCGGATGGTGCTAGGTTCTTCCTCAACTTCAAGGTGAGACTTGCACCGCGGACAGGATGATCGTCCCGAATGCGAGTCTCGCAACGCCGTCGACACGGGGGTACCGGCATGGCCGCTCGCACCGCCACCGCACTGAAGCCAGCGCAGAAGGTCCAGCGAGAGCTCGAGGATCTCCAGCTCGTCTTGAAGGCACGAAACGGCAGCCAGCAGGCTCTCGACGACCTCATGCGCCGGTACACCGGCTTCGTCCGGCTCAAGGCGAGCTCGTACTTCCTCGCCGGCGGCGACGGAGACGACCTCATCCAGGAGGGGATGATCGGCCTCTACAAGGCCGTCCGGGACTTCCGCCCCGACAAGGAGACGTCGTTCCGCAGCTTCGCCGAGCTCTGCGTGACCCGGCAGATCATCACGGCGATCAAGACCGCGACGCGCTTCAAGCACTCGCCGCTCAACACGTACGTCTCGTTCAGCCACACGCCCGCGGGCCAGGAGTCCGAAGGCGACTGCACGCTGGGCGACGCGCTGCCCGGGCCCGAGCGTGAACGACCCGTCCGTCTGCGTCATCTCGACGGAGGAGCTCCAGAGCCTCGTCTTCTGCCTCGGGTCGGGCCTCTCGTCGCTCGAGTCGCAGGCGCTCACGCTGTACCTCGAGGGCAACTCCTACGAGGAGATGGCCGAGGACCTCGGCTGCGACACGAAGACGATCGACAACGCTCTGCAGCGCGTCAAGCGGAAGATCCTCGCGCACCAGAAGACGCGCGAAGTGCTCGCGTAGGCCGCCGCGTTGTTCCGATCCGACGACGCGCTCGATCGCCGAGGGCGGCTCTGCCGGCCGGAGGCGGTGACCGCTTGCTCGTCGATCGTGAAGGAGGGGGCTCGCGTGAGGAACCATGGGTTCCCCCACGATCTGAAGCCGGAGGCGGGACTCGAACCCACGGCCTGCCTGATTACAAAGCAGGTGCTCTACCAGCTGAGCTACTCCGGCACGCAGCCATAGGGTACGGCGTCGGCACGGCGGCTGCCTGCAGTTGCCGCGAACCCCGTCCGAGCACAGATAATCGCGCGATGCAGCCGACTGACACGTCCGCCGCCGAGCGGATCCTCGCGGACCGCGCGCGCTACGTCGCGCCGGGCATGTCGACGCCGAGGCTCGTCGTCGCCCACGCCGAGGGTGCGCGCGTCACGGACCCCGACGGCCGGTCGTTCATCGACTTCGCCGGCGGGATCGGCTGCCAGAACACCGGGCACCGGCACGCCGCCATCGTCGAGGCGATCAAGGAGCAGGCCGATCGCTACCTGCACCAGTGCTTCATGATCGGCGTGTACGAGCCGTACGTCGAGGTCTGCCGCCGGCTCGCCGAGCTCTCGCCGTGCAGCGGCGGCGAGCAGCGCTCGATCCTCGTGAACTCGGGCGCCGAGGCCGTCGAGAACGCCGTCAAGATCGCGCGCTGGGCGACCGGCCGACCGGCCGTCGTGGCCTTCGACAACGCCTTCCACGGGCGGACGCTGCTCGCGATGTCGATGACGAGCAAGGTGAAGCCGTACAAGGCCGGCTTCGGCCCGTTCGCGCCCGAGGTCTACCGCGCGCCGGCGCCGTACCCGTACCACGGCATCTCGTCGGACGACTCGATCGCGGCCCTCGAGCACCTGTTCAAGGCCGACGTCGACCCGTCGACCGTCGCCTGCGTCGTCCTCGAGCCGGTCCAGGGCGAGGGCGGGTTCCTCGCGATGCCGCCGGACTATCCGGCGAAGCTCCAGGAGCTGTGCCGCAAGCACGGGATCCTCTGGGTGAACGACGAGGTCCAGTCGGGCGTCGGGCGGACCGGGACGATGTGGGCGATCGAGCAGTACGCGGGGGCCGAGCCCGACATGACGGTGTTCGGGAAGTCGATCGGCGGCGGTCTCCCGCTCGCGGGCGTCACCGGCGGCGCCGAGGTGATGGACGCCGTTCCGCCCGGCGGCCTCGGCGGGACGTTCGGCGGCAATCCGCTCTCGTGCGCGGCGGCGCTCGCGGTGCTCGACGTCGTGACGGAGGACGGCTTCCTCGCGGGCGCACGCGAGCTCGGCGTCACGCTCCGCGCACGCCTCGAGGACATCGCCTCGCGCCATCCCGGAGATCGGCGAGGTGCGCGGGCTCGGCTCGATGCTCGCGTTCGAGTTCGCCGAGCGCACGCCCGATCGCGCGAAGGCGGTCGTCGACGCGGCGTTCGAGCGCGGCCTCGTCCTCCTCTCGTGCGGCCTCTACGGCAACGTCATTCGGCTGCTACCCCCTCTCAACATCGCGCCGGACGAGTTGGACGAGGGGCTCGCCATCCTGGAGGAGTCGCTTGGCGCCTGAGGCGAGCGCCCCGGACATCAGCGTCAGAAACCTGACAAAGCGATACGGGGACGTCGTCGCGGTCGACGGCGTCGACCTCGACATCCCCGCCGGAGAGTTCTTCACGATGCTCGGGCCTTCGGGCTCGGGCAAGACCACGACACTGCGGATGATCGCGGGCTTCGAGATGCCCGACGAGGGGACGATCGAGCTCGCCGGCGAGGACGTCTCGCGCCTTCCTCCGTACGACCGGCCGGTCAACACGGTCTTCCAGGACTACGCGCTCTTCCCGCACATGACCGTGCAGCAGAACGTCGAGTACGGGCTCATGGTGAAGAAGGTGAAGAAGGGCGAGCGCAGGAGCGCGCGCGGCAGAGGCGCTCGAGATGGTGCGGCTCGGCGGCTACGGCGACCGCAAGCCCGGCGCAGCTCTCGGGCGGTCAGCGCCAGCGCGTCGCGCTCGCGCGCGCGATCGTCAACCAGCCCGAAGGTGCTCCTCCTCGACGAGCCGCTCGGCGCGCTCGACCTGAAGCTCCGCCAGGAGATGCAGATCGAGCTCAAGTCGATCCAGCGCGAGGTCGGGATCACGTTCGTCTACGTGACGCACGACCAGGAGGAGGCGCTGACGATGTCGGACCGGCTCGCGGTGTTCAACCAGGGCAGGATCGAGCAGATCGGTCCGCCCGGCCGAGGTGTACGAGCATCCGCAGAGCGAGTTCATCGCCGGGTTCGTCGGCGTCTCGAACGTGATCGAGCGCGACGGCCGCCGGTACACCGTGCGCCCTGAGAAGCTCAACCTCCTCGAGGACGGCGAGGAGCCCGAGGACGGATCGCACGTCGAGGCGGGGACGGTGCGGGACGTCCAGTACGTCGGGCCCGTGACGCGGTACCACGTTACGCTCGACCGTGGTGGCGAGCTCCAGGTGCTCGCGCAGAACCTCGAGGAGGGCTCGAGCGAGGTGCTCGAGGCGAAGGGACGGCGTGTGCGTGTCGCATGGCGCCCGGAGCAGGAGTCGGTGATCGACGAATCGGAGGGAGGATCCGAATGAGAAGGAAGCGCATCGCCGTCTGGGCGACGCTCGGCTCTGCTCGTGGGAGCGCTGAGCGTTGTCGCGGCCGGCTGCGGTGGAGGTGACGACGAGGGTCGGCGAGCACCGAGATCGAGGGTCTCGGCTCGACGCTCGAGGAGATCCAGGCGAACGCGAGGAACGAAGGGCGAGGTCAATCTCGTCATCTGGGCGGGCTATGCGGACAAGTCGTGGGCCGACGCGTTCACGCAGCAGACGGGCTGCAAGGTGAACACGAAGGACGGCGCGAGCTCGGACGACATGGTCGACCTGATGGCGACCGGCGCGTACGACGGCGTCTCGGCGTCAGGCGACGCGACGCTGAGGCTCATCGCGAAGGGCGACGTCGCACCCGTCAACTTCGACCTCATCCCGAATTACGCCGACGTGTACGAAGGCCTGAAGGGCAAGTCGTACAACACGGTCGACGGCGTCGGCTACGGCGTCCCCCACGGCCGCGGGCCGAACCTGATGGTCTGGAGCAACGACGCGATCTCGCCCGACAACGACTCGTGGGCGGCGATCTGGCCGGGGACCGACTACAAGGGCAAGCTGTCGATCTACGACAACCAGATCTTCATCGCGGACGCCGCCCTCTACCTCAAGGCGACGCAGCCGGACCTCAACATCACGAACCCGTACGAGCTCGACGACGACCAGTTCAACGCCGCGATCGACCTGCTGAAGCAGCAGCGACCGAACATCGGCGAGTACTGGGACGGCGTCACGTACGCGAAGCAGGTCACGTCGTTCAAGTCCGGCGAGGCGGTCGTCGGGACCACCTGGCCGTACCAGGTGAACCTGATGAAGGCCGAGAAGCCGCCGCTGAACGTGACGGCGAAGGTTCCGAAGGAGGGCACGACCGGCTGGTCGGACACCTGGATGATCGCCTCCAAGGCCGCCCATCCGAACTGCATGTACCTCTGGATGAACTACATCATCTCGCCCGAGGCGAATGCGAAGGTCGCGGAGTACTTCGGTGAGGCGCCCTCGAACGCGAAGGCGTGCGAGAAGACGACGAACCCGAACCACTGCGCCGACTACTACGCCGACGTCGAGGCGTACTGGGCCAACATCTACTTCTGGAACACGCCGCAGGCCGACTGCGGCGACGACCGCGGAGACGTCTGCAAGACCTACGAGGACTGGCGATCGGCCTGGACGGAGGTGCGGGGCTAGTCGTCGAACGCCGCACGCGTGACGTCGATCGTCGATGTCGAGCCGCCGCCCCGGCAGGGCCCGGGGCGGCGGCTCTCCACGTTCTTCATCCGGCATTCGCGCCTCCGGCTCGCCGCGCTGCTCGCGCTGCCGCTCGGCTGGCTGCTCGTCATCTATCTCGGCTCGCTCTTCCTGCTCCTCCTCGCCTCCTTCTGGAGCATCGGGGGGATCCTCGGAACCGAGATCGCACACACGTGGAACCTCGACAACTACCGCACGCTCCTCGAGGAGCCCGTGTACCGCAACGTCGCGTTCCGGACGATCAGCATGGCCGCCCTCGTGACGGTCGCCGACGCGGTTCTCGCCTTGCCGATCGCCTACTACATGGCCCGAGTCGCATCACCCCGCACCCGCAACCTCCTGGTCGTCGCGGTGCTGACGCCTCTCTGGGCGAGCTACCTCGTGAAGGCGTACTCGTGGCGGACCATCCTCGGCGAGGACGGCGTGCTCAACTGGCTACTCGCGCCCTTCGGGCTCTCCGGGCCGGGCTACTCCTCGACCGGCCTCTGGCTCGCGTTCACGTACCTCTGGCTCCCGTTCATGATCCTCCCGATCTACGCGGGCCTCGAGCGCATCCCCGGCTCGTTGCTCGAGGCGTCGGCGGATCTCGGCGGGAAGTCGTTGCGGACCTTCTGGAAGGTGACGTTGCCGCTCGCGTTCCCGGCCGTCGTCGCCGGCTCGATCTTCACGTTCTCGCTGACGCTCGGCGACTACATCCTGCCGAGCCTCATCTCCAACGAGCAGTTCATCGGGACGGTCATCTACAACGGCCGGGGGAGCAACCTCCCCGTGGCGGCCGCCTTCGCGATGGTCCCGGTCGCCGTCATGACCGTCTACCTCTGGGGCGCCAAGCGGCTCGGCGCATTCGAGAGCCTGTGAGCGCCGCGTGACCGAGTCCCTGGCGGCGCGGATCCTCTTGCGGCTGGGTGCGGCCGCGACGCTCGTCTTCATCTACTTCCCGCTCGTCGTGATCGCGATCTACGCGTTCAACGAGAACATCTCGCAGACGTGGCCGATCGAGCACTACACGACGAAGTGGTTCAGCGTGGCCTGGAACAACCCCGACGTCCGCGGCGCCCTCTGGCTCTCGGTGAAGGCCGCGTCGGGCGCGACCCTCATCGCCCTCGTGCTGGGCACGCTCGCCTCGCTGGCGGTCTCCCGGTCCCGGTTCTTCGGCCGCGAGATCATCTCGTTCCTCGTCATTCTCCCGATCGCGCTGCCGGGAATCGTCACGGGGCTCGCGCTGCAGGCGACGATCCTGAACGTCCTCGCCCCGACTAGGGATCAGCTTCAGCATCTGGACGATCGTCATCGGGCACGCGACCTTCTGCATCGTCGTCCTCTACAACAACGCGGTCGCGCGGATGCGCCGAATTTCCGCGAATTTCGACGAGGCGTCGATGGATCTCGGCGCCGACGGCTGGCAGACGTTTCGCTTCGTCACGTTCCCGCAGCTCCGGTCCGCTCTGCTCGCGGGTGCGCTGCTCGCGTTCGCACTCTCGTTCGACGAGGTCGTCGTCACGATCTTCACGTCCGGAGCGCAGCAAACCCTGCCGATCTGGATCTTCACGAACTTCGCACGACCTCGCGAGCTGCCCGTCGTCAACGTCGTCGCGCTGTTCGTGATCGTCGCGTCGATCATCCCCGTCTGGATCGCGCAGCGCGTCGCCGGCGGGACCGGACTCACGAGCGAGCGACAGACCAGAGGGGCTGTCGCGGCGATGATCGAAGCCGAGCCGTAGGCGTCAGCGCGCGGCGCTGACGCCGACGCCGATCGGGCACGAGACGCCGGTGCCGCCGAGACCGCAGTAGCCGTTCGGGTTCCCCAACGTTTGTATCCGCCGCGGACCTGCTCTTCGCTCCGATCCCGGTGGCCGTCACCGGCTGAACCCCGCACATAACGCGTAACCCGGCCGCCAATTACCCCGTGGCCCGCTCGCTAGGCGGCCATTAGTCCGAGTGAAGCGTGTGCTGATCGAGGCCGATTGCCTCGGCTCCGCGAGATGTGAGCACGTAGAACGTCGAGTCGGGCGCTGGCTCAGTGCGGCGCGACTGCGTCTTGACAGGGTTGGTCCGACGCGGCCGTATTAGTTCGGCTCGAACGAGGTGCTCTAGGTCGAATGCTGGAAAGCGTTCGGCAACCTGTCCGGGAGTCTTCCCCTGATCGCCGACGAACTCGAGAACGTCACGATCAGCATCTTCCATGAGACGACGATACTCGTTTCTGACGCTCGCCCCATCGCCCCGTCGCCCCGTCTCGTCCTGTCGTCCTACTCCCCCCGACGAGCCCTAATCCGATGCCTCTCCGCGACGCGCCTTGGCCGCATCGTGGTCGCGCTCGGACGAGATCTGGTCGGTCGATTCTGTCCGCGCGGCGCATGGCGTCGTACACCGCGTTCCAGTGATGTGAGACCTCTGCCAGGGCACGGGCGGTGGTCAGGGCGGCTTCCTCGAGCCGGGCGTTCACTTTCTCGACCTCGGCCACGCGCATCTCGAGGTCGTGCCACTTTTCCGCGAGCTTGCTCAGTTCCTCGGCGACTACCTCGTAGTCATCCATGTCTGGAAATGATCCCGCCGCAGTCAACCGATCGTCAACTCGGAGGGGCGGCGCTCGTCCTTCGTTGCGCCTTTCGCCCCCCTTGCTTAGACGTCGATGACCGTCGTATCCTCACGGAGCGGGGTCGGCGTCTACGCTGACGGTGGGCGAACCCCGAGGGGGGTTTCGAGTCCTCGCGTGCGTTCCCCTTGGCGTCTGACCCCGCCCATGCTCAGGCGCAGCGGAGGAGTACACTCGCTGGACTGGCCCTGCTGGCCAGAACCCCGGCGAAAGCCCATAGGCCACCACGCGCTGCCGCAGGCGCGAGAGGTGAGGAGCCTAGGCGAACAGAGTTCGAACCCGCAGGGCCAGCCTGCGGGCACGATCAACGTTTACTGACGCCGACCTGCTGTTCGCCCCGATCCCGGTGGCTGTCAATCACGCCATGCTGGGTCCTCCGCGAGCTTGCGTTTCACTCGCTCGTAGAAGCTCGTCCGCTCGAGCGCGAGTTCGACATCGGCGACGACCGTGCTCAGTGGATACGGAATCTCGGACTCGATCTCCGCGATAGCAGCGTGCGTCGCACGCCACTCCGCTGCCAACCGACCGACGATGCGCTTCGCCTTTCGGGTCAGCAGAACATGCTTGCTGCGTCCATCATGGCCTGCTGCCGTGCGGACAAGACCGTCTTGTTGCATAGCGGCGACCTTTTGACTGATCGCCGAGTGTGTTCGCTCGACCGATGCTGCGAGCTCGGCGATCGTCATCGGCCCATCCGAGTCGAGACGTAGTAGCTCCATGACATAGTTCGGCTTCACGTCGAGCTTCGCCTCGTCGTAGATCCGATCGATGTCGGCGTCCATCCGCGCCTGCAACAGGCGCATGGATCGCCAGAGGGGCTTGGTAATCGGATCAGATGCAGGCTGACTGGACATACTTGTAGAGATATAACAGTTCTTATATAAGTACTGTTGTATGGACAGCTGTGACAAGCAGGCGCGTTCAACACGCAGCCTAGAGACAAGGAGGTACCGAAGTGATGCGACGACCTCTCAATTGGGTAGCCCTCGTCGTGATCGGACCCGTGGCCGTCGTCGGGGCGGTCGTCGGGGTCGTCGCGTTCGGGGCGGCGCAGGCGTCCGCGTCCAGCGCGCCGATCGTGATCCCGTACGCGAAGACGTGCGACGAAGCCGTCGGTCACTGCGTGGGTACCGCCGGGGACGGCGGCACGATCGAGATGCAGGTCACGAGCTTCCGGGCCACGGGCAACGCCGCCCAGCTGACGGCGACCGAGACGATCACGGTCGGAGGCATCTCGTTCACGGCCGAGATGAACGTGCATGTCAGCCCGGCCGGGTTCATCGTCCTGAACGGCACGGTCACGGAGGGCTCGTTCGCGGGCGCGCAGGTCCACCAGCGAAGCAACCTCGTGGGCGCCGCCGCGGACGACGACGTCGTGGACCGGAGAGCTCCGGCTCATGCCGGCGAGTGCGTGAGCCGCGGCAGGCTGGCCGCTGTGCCTCAGCGCGAGGCCGAGGCCGCGGCGCTCGCCATCGCCGACCTGACCGCCGAGCGCGAGCAGATCGAGACGACGCTCGACATCGCCGACGCGGCGGGCGAGTTCATGGAGCGCATGACCGCGCTGCGGGCCGCAGTCGCCGGGGAGGTCGACGAGCGCCGCGGGCATCGCCGCGACGCAGATGGCGCTCCGGCGAGTGTTCGACGGGTTCACGCTCCACCGGGTTGACGCACCCGAGGCACCACGCCGCATCAACGCCGAGCTGATCGGTCGGGGCGAGCTACGTGCTCGAGCCGCTGGTGGCGTGAGGACGCCCGGCTGGGCACGCTGCCCGCTGGAACCCCGGTGGTTACTCGCTCGCCGCTGTCGCTGGCGCAGGACAACTCACGCCCGTCCCGCCAAGGCCGCAATAACCGTTCGGGTTCGCCTCGAGGTACTGCTGGTGGTAGTCCTCGGCGTAGTAGAACGGCCCGGCCTCGACGATCTCGGTCGTGATCGGCCCGTAGCCGGCGCTCGAGAGCTCCTCCTGGAACATGTCGCGCGACGCGAGCGCGGCGTCGCGCTGCGCCTCGGACGTCCAGTAGATCCCCGAGCGGTACTGCGTGCCGACGTCGTTGCCCTGGCGCATGCCCTGCGTCGGGTCGTGGCCCTCCCAGAAGATCTTGAGCATCGCCTCGTAGCTCGTCTTCGACGTGTCGAAGACGGCGAGCACGACCTCGTTGTGGCCCGTGCGGCCCGTGCAGACCTCCTGGTACGTCGGGTTCGGCGTGAATCCGCCCGAGTACCCGGCCGCGGTCGTGTAGACGCCCTCGGCGCGCCAGAACATCCGCTCCGCGCCCCAGAAGCAGCCCATCCCGAAGATCGCCCGCTCGGTCCCCTCCGGGAACGGCGGCCCGATGGGCGTGCCGAGGACGAGGTGCATGCCCGGAACGACGACCGGCGTGTCGCGTCCGGGCAGTGCGTCCTCGGGCGTCGGCATCTCGACCGACTTGCGAAACAGGCTGACCATGCTCGGGTAAGGATGGCAGAAGCGCGGCCGGCGACGTCACGAGACGCGCCGGTGGCAAAGTCCGGCGATGCACCTCGATCTCCAGGTCGGCCTCGTCGCGCTCGTCGCTGCTCCTGGCCGTCGCGACCCTCCTCGCGATCGCTCCGGCGCTCCGCATTCCGTACCCGATCCTGCTCGTGGTCGGCGGGCTCGCGCTCGGAGTGCTCCCGGGCATGCCCGAGCTCGACCTCGAGCCGGAGCTCGTCTTCTTCGGGGTGCTTCCGCCGCTCCTCTACGGCGCGGCCTTCTTCACGTCGCTCCGGGACCTGCGGGCGAGCATGAAGCCGATCGGGCTCCTCGCCGTCGGGCTCGTCGTCGCGACGACGGTCGGCGTCGCCGTGGTCGCGCACGCCTTCATCGACGGGCTCTCGTGGGCGAGCGCGTTCGTCCTCGGCGCGATCGTCTCGCCGACCGACCCGCTCGCCGCGACGTCGATCGCGCGGCGCTACGGGGTGCCGCGGAAGCTCGTGACGATCGTCGAGGGAGAGAGCCTCGTGAACGACGGCACGGGCCTCGTCGCGTACCGCGTCGCCGTCGGAGCCGTCGTCGCCGGCTCGTTCTCCGCGTTCTACGCGGGCGGACTCTTCGTCGTGAGCGTCGGAGGAGGCATCGCGGTCGGGCTCGTCGTCGGCTGGCTCGTCCGCCAGATCCGGCTCCGCCTCGACAACCCGCCGGCGGAGATCACCATCTCGCTCCTCACCGGATACGTCGCGTTCATCCCGGCGGAGCTGATGGGGGTCTCGGCCGTGCTCGCCGCGGTCACGGCCGGCATCTACCTCGGCTGGCATACCCCCGAGCTGACGACCGCTCAGGTGCGCGTGCAGGGCGTCGCGGTCTGGGAGATCGTCCAGTACCTGCTGAACGCGCTCCTGTTCGTGCTCGTCGGGCTGCAGCTGCCCCTCGTCGTGGACGCGCTCGGCGAGTACTCGCCCTGGACGCTCGTCGGATACGCCGCGCTGGTCAGCGCGGCGGTCATCGTCGTCCGGTTCGCGTGGGTCTTCGTCGTCCTGCAGGCGCCGAAGTGGATAGCCAGGCGTGTGTCTAGCTGGCGGGGTGCGGTGTTCGTCTCCTGGGCGGGGATGCGCGGCGCGGTCTCACTCGCCGCGGCGCTCGCGCTGCCCCTCGAGACCGATGCGGGGGAGGCGTTTCCCGGCCGCGACCTGATCCTGTTCCTCACGTTCAGCGTGATCCTCGCCACGCTCGTCGGAATGGGCCTGACGCTGCCGTTCGTCATCCGCGCTGCTCGGTCTCGAGGACGACGGCGGCGAGGACATGCGAGGATGCGAAAGCGCGCATCCACGCCGCGGAGGCTGCGCTCGCGCGCCTCGAGGAGCTGATCGACGAGGAGTGGGTCCGCGACGACACGGCCGAGCGCGTCCGCGGCGCATACCGGTTCCGCACGAACCGGTTCCGCGCCCGCTTCGACGACGGCGACGACGGTTCGATCGAGAGCCGCTCGCAGGACTACCAGCGGCTGCGGCGCGAGCTCCTCGACGCCGAGCGCGGGGCGCTCGTCGAGCTTCGTCAGACAGGAGTGATCTCGAACGACGTCTGGATCCGGGTCGCACGCGACCTCGACCTCGAGGACCTCCGGCTCGACATCTGATGCGCCGGGCTAGGGCTTGGCCGCGGCCTCCCAGCCGTCGTACTCGCCGCCGTGCGCGGCCGCGATCTGCTCGAACTGGGCTCGGAACGCGGCCACGGTGTCCGGCCCGACGATCCGGTGGCCGTCGACGCGGACGGACCACTCGTCGAGCGTCTGGCGTCGGCGGATCGACGCGCGTCGTCCACGAGCCGCCGTCGATCGTGTTGGCTGCCGCGCGGGCGTCGGCCTCGTGCTCGAAGAGCAGGAAATGGATCACGTGTCGCGGCAGCGAGAGGTCCGCGCCCCGGGTCTCGAGCTGCCTGAGCGCCAGCTTGTCCGCTTCCTGCGGGGTCTTCGGCGGCCGGTGGTAGCGGATTCGGTCGAGGAAGCCTCATGCGCGGCCGAGCGCCTGCTCGAGGTCGCTCCACAGCGCGTCGGCGTCCTCGAGCCCGACCGAGAGCCGAAGAAGGCCCGGAGGAACACGGCTCGCCTTCCCAGCGCGCTCGCGCCTCGATGCGGGAGGTGACGCCTCCGAGGCTCGTCATGTTCGCGATCGAGCGCGGTCGAGGTCTCGACCCGGCGCGCGGCGTCGGCGTCGGCGACGTCGAACGAGAGGAGGCCGCCGAAGCCCGGGTAGCGAACGACCGTCACCGCCGGGTGCCGGCCGAGGCGCTCGACGATGTGCTGCGCCGACGCGGTCTGCCTCGCGAAGCGCACCTCCAGCGTCTCGAGACCGCGGAGGACGAGCCATGCGGTGTCGGCCGCGGGCACGGGGCCGGTGCGCGACCGGAACTCCAGGAGTCGCGCCGCGTCCTCGGCGCGGCGGCAGACGAGCGCGCCGACGAGGGCGTCGTCGTGTCCGGCGAGGTACTTCGTCGCCGAGTGGAGGACGACGTCGCAGCCGTGCTCGAGCGGGCGCACGTTGAGGGGCGTCGCGGCCGTCGAGTCGCACACGACCCGAGCCGGATGAGCGGCGGCGGCCTCGAAGTCCGGCAGCGTGAGGAACGGGTTCGACGGCGCCTCGAGCCAGACGAGGTCGACCGCCGTCGGGCGGCGGGCCGGTCTGGTCGAACTCGACCTTCTCGATGCCCCAGCGGGCGAGCTCGTCGAGCATCGCGCCCGTGCCGTAGTAGGCGCCCTCCGCGAGCGCGACGGTCTGCCCGGGCGCGAGCAGCGCGAGGACGAGCGACGTCGCCGCCGCGGAGCCGGAGGCGAAGAGCAGCGCCTCGCCGCCGTCGAGCGCGCCGAGGCGCGCCTCGGCCTCCGCGATCGTCGGGCTCGAGAAGCGGGAGTACGTGAACGCGCCGGGCTCGCCGTCCTCGTACGGCCAGGCGGCGGAGCGATCGATCGGCGTGCTGGGCAACGCCGCGAAGCTATCAGCGTCTCCGTCCCTGGTTAGGCTCCGCGGACGATGGCCGAGATCCACGACACGACCGAGGCGAAGCTCCGCTGGCTCCAGGAGCTGAGCGAGGACGCGCTCCATCCGGCCGGCGAGAGGCACGTCGAGCGGCAGCGGGAGCGGGGGAAGCTCCTGGCGCGCGAGCGGATCGAGAAGCTCCTCGACCCGGGCTCGTTCGTCGAGCTCGACCGCTTCGTCCGGCATCGCGAGGTCGAGTTCGGGATGCGCGAGAACCGGCCGTGGGGCGATGCCGTCGTG
The DNA here is from genome assembly GCA_963805135.1 of uncultured Gaiellaceae bacterium. GTDB lineage: Bacteria > Actinomycetota > Thermoleophilia > Gaiellales > Gaiellaceae > GMQP-bins7. The sequence continues at coordinate 86,454 of CAWDSX010000014.1, forward strand.
ACCGGCTACGGCACCGTGCTCGGGCGGAAGGTCTTCGTGTTCTCGCAGGACTTCACGGTCTTCGGCGGCTCGCTCTCGGAGGTGTTCGCGGAGAAGGTCTGCAAGGTCATGGACCTCGCCGTCAAGTACGGCTGCCCGGTCATCGGGATCAACGACTCGGGCGGCGCGCGCATCCAGGAGGGCGTCGTCTCGCTCGCCGGCTACGCGGAGATCTTCTGGCGCAACGTGCAGGCCTCCGGCGTCGTCCCGCAGATCTCGCTCGTCATGGGGCCGTGCGCCGGCGGCGCCGTGTACTCGCCCGCGATCACGGACTTCGTGCTCATGGTCGAGGGGACCTCGTACATGTTCATCACCGGCCCCGACGTGGTGAAGACCGTCACGGGCGAGGACGTCAGCTTCGAGCAGCTCGGCGGCGCCGCCACGCACGCGACCCGGTCCGGCGTCGCGCACTTCACGACCGCCGGACGAGGAGGCATGTCTCGAGGAGGCGCGCTACCTGCTCTCGTTCCTGCCCCAGAACAACCTCGAGCTCCCCGCCGTACGCGCCGCCGTCGGACCCCGTCGACCGCGAGGATCCGTCGCTCGACACCCTCGTCCCGGACAGCCCGAACAAGCCGTACGACATCAAGGCGCGTGATCGGGCGCGTCGTCGACGACGGCGACTTCCTCGAGGTCCACGCGCACTGGGCCGAGAACATCGTGTGCGGGTTCGCGCGGCTCGGCGGGCATGCGGTCGGCGTCGTCGGCAACCAGCCGGGGGCGCTCGCGGGCGTGCTCGACATCGACGCGTCCGTCAAGGCCGCCCGCTTCGTCCGGACGTGCGACGCCTTCAACATCCCGCTCGTGACCTTCGTCGACGTGCCCGGGTTCCTGCCCGGGACGGCGCAGGAGTGGGGCGGGATCATCCGGCACGGCGCGAAGCTCCTGTACGCCTACGCCGAGGCGACGGTGCCGAAGCTGACCGTGATCACGCGCAAGGCGTACGGCGGCGCGTACGACGTCATGTCGTCGAAGCACATCCGCGCCGACTTCAACGTCGCGTGGCCGACCGCCGAGGTGGCCGTCATGGGGCCGGAGGGCGCGGTCAACATCGTCTTCCGGAACGAGCTCGCGGAGTCGGACGATCCCGACACGCGGCGCGAGGAGCTGATCGCCGAGTACAAGGAGCGCTTCGCGAACCCGTACACGGCGGCGGAGCGCGGCTACGTCGACGACGTGATCCAGCCGCGGCGCACGCGCCCCGTGCTCGTCTCGGCGCTCGAGACGGCACTCACCAAGCGCGAGCCGACGCCGAAGCGCAAGCACGGGAACATCCCGCTCTAGCGCTCTCGGCGGCGAGCGCGGCGAGGCGCGTTCTGCGCTCCGCGTCATCCGCGAACGACGGGTCGTCGGCTTCGAGCAGGGGAATCGCCAGACGGGCCTGCTCGCGAGCGTCGTCGTTCCGCTGCCGACCGCTGCGTACTCCTCGGCGAGCTCCTCGTGGAACCAGCCGTCGGGCTTGTCGACGCGCGCAGCCCACCGAACGGCGGTCTCGAGCAGCGGGATCGCCTCGTCCGTGCGCCCGAGCGCGCGCAGCGTCTTGCCCACGGCGTGGCGCGCGCTCTCGATCGCCGCTTCCTTCTCGGGCTCACGCTCGCGCGCGGCGAGCGCGCGCTCGAAGGCGTCGAGGGCAAGCGCGCATCGCGGAGGGCTACGCGCTCTCGCCGCGCAGCACGCGGGGCGCCACCCGCGCGTAGTCGAGCCCGGACACCCAGGTCGCGACGAGGGCGACGAGCAGCGCCCACCAGGCGACGTCGTCGCTCCAGGCTCCGGCGGCGGCGAGTCCGGCAATCGCGGCGGCGAGCGCCTGCGCCCAGGTCTTGGCTCGACCGAGGTCTCGCGCCCCGAGCACGACGCCGCGCTCGACCGCCGCGAGGCGGAGTCCCGAGACGAGGATCTCGCGCACGACGATGAGCGCGACCATCCAGGCGGGGGCGACGCCCTCGCCGATCAGCATGACGAGCGCGGCGAGGACGAGCACCTTGTCGGCCACCGGATCGAGCAGCGTGCCGAGCGCCGAGCTGATCCCGCGGCGGCGCGCGAGCCAGCCGTCGATCTGGTCGGTCGCCATCGCGACGACGAAGACAGCCGTCGCCCAGTAGGCGTGGTTCGGGAAGTCCCAGGCGAAGAGGACCACGACGATCGGGACCGCGAGCGATGCGGGCGACCGTGAGCTGGTCCGGGAGGCTCACCGTTGGGGAGAATACGCGTCCCGTGGCCGCCTTCCGGAAGATCCTCGTTGCCAATCGCGGCGAGATCGCGATCCGCGTGTTCCGCACGCTGCGCGAGCTCGGGATCGGGGCCGTCGCCGTCTACTCCGAGGCCGACCGCGAGCGCCTGCACGTCGCCCTCGCCGACGAGGCGTACCTCCTCGGGCCCGGGCCGGCGACCGAGTCGTACCTCCGGGCGGACACGATCGTCGAGGTCGCTCTGCGGTCCGGGGCCGACGCCATCCACCCGGGCTACGGCTTCCTCGCCGAGAACGCGGACTTCGCGCGTCGCGTCGAGGAGGCGGGGCTCGTCTGGATCGGCCCTCCGCCCGAGGCGATCGAGGCGATGGGGTCGAAGATCGCCGCGCGCGAGCGCATGCGCGCGGCGGGAGTGCCGATCGTGCCCGGGACGACGACCCCGCCGCCGTCCGTCGACGACGTGCTTCGCCGCGGCGGAGGAGGTCGGCTACCCGATCGTCGATCAAGGCGTCGGCCGGCGGCGGCGGGAAGGGGATGCAAGGTCGCGCGCTCCGCCGACGAGGTCGAGCGCGCCTTCGAGGGCTGCGCGGCGCGAGGGCGAGGCGTACTTCGCCGACGCGGCCGTGTACGTCGAGCGCTACCTCGAGGATCCGCGGCACGTCGAGGTGCAGGTGCTCGCCGACGCGCACGGCAACGTCGTCCACCTCGGCGAGCGCGACTGCACGATCCAGCGGCGCCACCAGAAGCTCGTCGAGGAGACGCCGTCGCCGGCCGTCGACGACGAGCTCCGCGGCGCGCATCGGCGCGATCGCGGTCGACGCGGCGCGCGCGGTCGGCTACCGCTCGGCCGGGACGATCGAGGGCCTGCTCGACGCCGGACGGCGCGTACTACTTCCTCGAGATGAACACGCGCGTGCAGGTCGAGCACACGGTCACGGAGGCGGTCACCGGGATCGACATCGTGCGCGAGCAGATCCGCGTCGCCGCCGGCGAGCCGCTGTCGGTGACGCAGGACGGACGTCGTGCTTCGCGGCCACGCGATCGAGTGCCGCATCAACGCCGAGGACGTCACGCGCTCGGCTTCCTGCCCGTCGCCGGGCCGGATCACGGCCTACCGCGAGCCCGGCGGGCATCGGCGTGCGCGTCGACTCCGGCGTGCGCGCCGGCGACGAGATCTCCGAGCTGTACGACCCGCTGATCGCGAAGCTGATCGTCCACGACGTCGACCGCGAGCACGCGCGCGCCGGCGGATGCTGCGCGCGCTCGAGGAGTTCGTGATCGAGGGGCCGACGACGCTGCTCGGCTTCCACCGCGCGCTGCTCGAGACGCCCGTGCTTCGTCGGCGGGCGAGACGTGTCGCGGGGTCGTCGAGTCGGAGGAGCTCGCGCAGCGCGCGCGGGAGCTCGACGACGCTGTCGCTCGAGGGGCCGAGCGTCGGTCGCCGCGACCGACGGACGGCAGGCTCGGTGACGCCCGAGCGTCGTCGCCGTCGAGCTCGACGGCCGCCGGCACGAGATCCGGCTCGCAGCCCCCGGAGCCGCCGTGGGCCGAGCTCGCGCGCCGTCACCGAGAGCGGAGCAAGGGGCTCACGGGCGGCGCGGACGGCGCGGTCACGAGCCCGATGCAGGGGACGGTGCTCGCCGTGGCGGTGCGCGAGGGCGAGCGCGTCGAGGCGGGACGATCTCATCTGCGTCGTCGAGGCGATGAAGATGGAGAACGAGATCGTCTCCGCCGCCGACGGCGTCGTCTCCGAGCTCGCGGTCGCCCCCGGCGAGCAGGTCTCGAACGGTCAGGTCATCTGCGTGCTCGCGACCGAGTGAGCAGTCCGACGCGCTGCGCGGACCTCTCCGAGCTGGCCGGCGAGCCGCTCGGGGCGACGGCGACGACGGCGCGAGCACTGGCTCCTCGTCGAGGTGCCGGGAACGTGGCAGCGCGACGTCGCGGACGGCGCCGGGCTGCCCGGAGCGGCGCGCGCCGCCGCACGCGCATGGCTCGACGCGACACCCTCATCGCGTCTCCTGTTCCTTCGCCGTCCCGGGCGGACGCGCACCGGCGCGGGCTCGCGTTCGTCGTCCGCGCCGGAGAGTCGGAAGGAGAGGTGCGTCGTTTCGAGCTCGCGTCGCCCGCGACGCTCGCCGAGGTCGATCTCGTGCGCGGCGGCGAGCCGAGCGCGACGCCGCTCGTCCTCGTCTGCGGTCACGGAACGCGCGACGCATGCTGCGCTCTTCGAGGGACGGCCGTCTACGGCGCGCTCGGCAGCGAGCTCGACGAGGACCAGCTCTGGCTCTCGTCGCATCAGGGCGGTCACCGGTTCGCAGCGAACGTCCTCGTCCTCCCGGCGGGCGTCCACCTCGGCCGCGTCGACGCCCGGCGAGTCCGCCGTCCGTCGTCGACCGAGCCCTCGCGGGGCGGATCGACCTCGACGCGCTATCGCGGCCGCACGGCGTACCCGGCGCGCGTGCAGGCGGCAGAGCTGGCGCTCGCGAAGCCGAGCTCGAGCTCGACGCGGTCGGCGATCTCGCGCTGGTCGACGACGGCGAGACCGTTCGCTTCAGAGGCGCGGACGGGCGCGAGTACGCGGCGACTCGTCGAGGAGCGCATCGGCCCGTCCGTGCCGGCGAGCTGCGGCGCCGAGCCCGAGCCACAGGTGGGCTTCGGCGCGCGCGTCTGTGACGCGACCGTCAGGGCTCTGAGGTGGTACGCGTGGTCCGTGATCCAGATGACGAGCTCGCCCAGGCCCTCCGGCGGCTTGCCGACGGCGACGAGCGTGCCGAAGACGACGCGCGCCCAGCTCCCGGCGACGAGCGCGCCGTGCGCCGAGATCGTCGCCCTCCCACGACGCCCCGGGCTCGAGGATGCGCGGTAGCTCGGGCTCGTAGCGCGTCGCGCGCGCACGGCCGGGAGCGTGCCGCTCCGGTTGCGCTCGTCGAGCTCGTGCGGCGTCGCCCGTCTCGAAGAGCTGGAGCCCGAACGTGCCGTCGGGCGTCGCGCCGGGCGCGAGCTCCCAGCGCGACCGACGGTGCGGTTCTCGATGCCGATCCGCGCCTGCCACCCGTCTCGGTGACCTCGAGCGCGTCGACGGTGAAGACGAGCTGCTCGCCGCGCGGGCCGTAGGTCTCGCGCCAGCCGAGGTCGCCGTCTGCGGGCCGGCGGCGATGCTCGGCGCGACGTCGGCAGTCGTCGCCGCGAGCCGTCGCGCGTTCGACGCGAGCACGAAGCCGGCGAACGTCGCGCCGAGCGCGAGGAGGACGATGATCGTGGTGCGGCTCAACCGCGCTCATGCTCGCACACTGCGCGGACGGCCTCCACGGTCGAGCGGTAGACTCGCCCGCGCTTTGGACCTCTACGAGTACCAGGGGAAGGAGCTCTTCCGGCCGCTACGGGATCCCGGTCTCCGAGGGGCGGCTCGCGACGACCCGCCGAGGCGCGCGCCGCTGCCGACGAGCTCGGCTACCCCGTCGTCGTGAAGGCGCAGGTGCTGACGGGCGGGCGCGGGAAGGCGGGCGGCATCAAGCTCGCCGCGACCGGCCGACGAGGCCGAAGCGCGCGCGGGCGAGATCCTCGGCATGGACATCCGCGGCCACGTCGTCACGAAGCTGTGGATCGAGCGCGCGTCGGACATCGAGCGCGAGTACTACCTCTCGCTGACGTTCGACCGCAGCGCGAAGAAGCCGCTCTTCATGTTCACGACGCAGGGCGGGGTGGACATCGAGGAGGTGGCCGCCACGAGCCCGGAGGCGCTCGTGCGGCTCCACGTCGACCCGCTCGAGGGCTGCCACCCCTGGCACGCGCGGCGGCTCGTCTACGACGGCGGCGTGACCGACCCGAGCGAGCAGAAGCAGATCGCGGCGATCGTCGGGAAGCTCTACGAGGCGTTCGTCGGCGACGAGGCGATGCTCTGCGAGATCAACCCGCTGATCGTCACGCCCGACGGCGAGGTGCGCGCGCTCGACTCGAAGTTCACCGTCGACGACAACGCGCTCTTCCGGCACCCGGACATCGCCGAGATGCGCGACGTCGCGGCCGCCGACCCGCTCGAGGCGCTCGCGCGCGAGAAGGGCGTCACCTACGTCAAGCTCGACGGCGAGGTCGGCGTCCTCGGGAACGGCGCGGGGCTGACGATGTCGACGGTCGACGTCGTGACGTTCGTCGGCGGGCGCCCGGCGAACTTCTGCGACCTCGGCGGCGGCGGCGACGCGCAGGGCGTCGTCGACGCGCTCGAGGTGATCACGCGCGACCCGCAGGTCCGCGCGATCTTCTTCAACATCTTCGGCGGGATCACGCGCTGCGACGAGGTCGCGCGCGGGATCCTGCAGGCGGTCGGCCAGATGGGGATCGAGCTCCCGATCGTCGTGCGGCTCGACGGCACGAACGCCGAGGAGGGCCGGCGCATCCTCGGCGAGGCGGCGCTGCCGAACCTCTCACACGGAGGCGACGATGCTCGACGGCGCGCGGCGCGCGGTGGAGCTGGCGGCGCTGATGGCGATCCTCGTCGACACCGAGACGCGGCTCGTCGTCCAGGGGCTGACCGGCTCCGAGGGCCGCTTCCACGGGCTGCGCAACCGGTCGCACGGGACGAACGTCGTCGCCGGGGTGACGCCCGGGAAGGGCGGTCAGGACGTCGAGGGCATCCCGGTCTTCGACACCGTCGCCGCCGCCGTCGCGGAGACGGACGCGAACACGGCGATGGTCTTCGTTCCCGCTCCCTTCGCCGCGGACGCGATGTACGAGGCGATCGACGCGGGCATCGCAACCGTCATCTGCATCACCGAGGGCGTCCCGGCGCACGAGATGCTGCGCCTCCACGCGTTCGTCCAGGGTCGCGACGTCCGCATCGTCGGGCCGAACTGTCCGGGCGCGCTGTCGCCTGGGAAGGCGAACGTCGGGATCATTCCTGCGGAGATCTTCCGCGAGGGCGCGATCGGCCTCGTGTCCCGGTCGGGCACGCTGACGTACCAGATCGGGCACGAGCTCGCGCAGCTCGGGCTCGGCTACTCGACGATCGTCGGGATCGGAGGCGATCCGATCGTCGGCTCGTCGTTCATCGACGTCCTCGGGCTGTTCGAGGCCGACGGGCAGACGAAGCAGGTCGTGATGGTCGGCGAGATCGGCGGCGACGAGGAGGAGAAGGCGGCAGCGTTCATCGAGTCCGAGATGTCGAAGCCGGTCGTCGGCTACATCGCAGGCTTCACCGCGCCCCCCGGGAAGACGATGGGTCACGCCGGAGCGATCATCTCCGGCTCGGCAGGAACGGCCCAGGCGAAGAAGGAAGCGCTCGAGGCGCGCGGCGTCCGCGTCGGGACGACTCCGACCGAGGCCGCGCAAGCTCGTCGCCGAGATCGCCCGTGCGTAGGGCGCGTCATGGAGATACGCAACCGCGACCGCGACGCGGCGCCGTTCACGACGAAGGACGGCTCGACGATCCGCGAGTACCTGCACACGGAGGTCCAGAGCCTCGCCGAGGCCACGCTCGAGCCGGGCCGGGCGACGCTGCGCCACTACCACGGGCGAAGTGAAGAGATCTACCTCATCCTCGCCGGTGGCGGCGAGCTCGAGGTCGACGGCGATATCCGGGCCGTCGGGCCGGGCGACGCGATCCTCATTCCGCCGGGTGCGTGGCACCAGCTAACGGCGGGTACCGCAGGCGTGACGCTGCTCTGCTGCTGCGTCCCGCCGTACTCCGACGACGACACGTTCTTCGCGTAGTCTCGAAGGCATGCCCCAGCCGCCCATTTCGTTCGCCCGCGGAGCGCCCGCGCCGGAGCTGATTCCGGCCGAGGAGCTCGCAGAGTGCGCGTACGCGGTTGCGCAGCGCGACGGCGCGAAGGTCTTCGCGTACGGTCCAGGCGGCGGCTACGGGCCGCTCCGGGAGTGGGTCGCCGGACGGCACGGCGTCGCGCCGGAACGCGTCGTGCTCACCGTCGGCGGCCTCCAGGGCTTCGTCTTCTACGCAGCCGAACAGCTCGCGCGGGCACCCGGTCGCGTGCTGGTCGAGGCGCCGAGCTACGACCGGCCGCTCAAGATCCTGGCCCGGGACGGGGCCGAGATCGTCGCGCTCGAGATGGACGAGCAGGGCATCGATCCCGACGCGCTCGATGCCGAGCTGCGGAGCCGCAGCGACCCGCCGTCGTTCCTGTACACGATCCCGACGTTCCAGAACCCGAGCGGGAGGACGCTCTCTGCCGATCGCCGCGCGCGTCTCGTCGAGGTCGTCCGCGAGCACGGTCTCGCCGTCCTCGAGGACGACCCGTACGGCCTCGTCCGCTTCGAGGGCGCACCGGAGGCGAGACTGCTCGAACTCGAGGGCGGGGACCTCGTCACGTATACGTCGTCGTTCTCGAAGACCGTCGCGCCGGGCGTCCGCAGCGGCTACTTCGTCCTCCCCGAGGCGCACGCATCGGCTTTCGAGGAGCGTGCGGTCTCCACGTACATCTCGCCGCCGTTCCTGCCGCAGGCGGTCGTGCACGAGTTCATCTCCCGCGGTCGCTTCGAGCCGAACCTGGCCCACGTCAGCAGCGAGTTGCGGGCTCGTCGCGACGCGATGCTCACAGCGCTTGCCGAGCACGCGCCGAACGGCGTCTCCTGGAGCCGTCCCGCCGGCGGGTACTTCGTCTGGGTCGACCTCGACGGCGCCGACTCCACGGAGCTCGGGGCGGCGGCGGAGCGCGAGGGCGTCTCTTTCGTGCCGGGGCCGGGGTTCTTCGCGAAGGGATCGGGCGGCGGGGCCACGAGCGCGCGCTTCGCCTACAGCTACGAGACGCCCGAGCGGATCGCCGAGGGCGTCGAGCGCGTCCTGCGCCTCCTAGGCTGACGCCTCGCGCTTGCGGCGCTCGCGGAGCTGCTCGAACAGGTAGCCCGCGGCGAAGCCGATGCCGACGCACAGGAGGATGAGGACGAGCAGCGAGATCTCGGTCGAGAAGAAGACGAAGCTCACCTCGACCTGCTTGCGGTTCAGGAAGATGATCAGCAGGGCGTAGACGGCCAGCACGCCGAAGACGATCAGCTTCCAGGGGGTGTCCTTCTCCGGTTTCGGAGGGGGCGCGCTGCCCTGCGTGCTCACGTCCGCAGTCTAGGCGGCGTGGCCGACCTGAACCGGCTCGAGCAACCGCGGCACGAGGCGCGGCTGCGGTGGCGGCGCGAGCGCGCCGCGGGTCGACGCGCGGAAGGTCGGGCACGGGACGTTGCCGGTGAGCGCACAGAGCGCTTCCTGCCGGAAGTAGCAGTCGGCGCAGGTGACAGGTGTTCGCTTCTTCTGAGCCATTCCCTCGGGTCGGCCGCCCCTCAACGACCGCTCAGCATTCTGGCGAGCAGGTCCTGAGCGGACAACCCCCTCCCGGACGAATTGGCCGCAAATTGCGCGTGTTGTCAGCGACGACGAAGTCCCTGCAAATTCAGCACTTTGCAGGGCTCGTTGTCAGCCTCCGCAACGCCTGTTGAAAACTTTCAACAGGGATGATGCGAAGGCCGTGCGCGTACTTGCGGGCGATCTCCGCGTTCTCGCCGACAGGGACGAGGAACGTGTCCACACCCGCTCGTCGCACGCCGATCGTCTTCTGCTTCACGCCCCCTATCGGGATGACGGAGCCGTCCAGCGCGAGGGCGCCGGTCGCAGCGATCCGGCAGCCGTGGGTGACGTCGCGGCCGAGCTGTCGGGCGATCTCGAGGGCGAACGGAAACCCAGCCGAAGGGCCGCCGACGCGACCGAGGTCGATATCGACGTCGAGAGGCAGCTCGATCGTCGCGTCCTGGTCGACGAGGATGCCGATGACGGCGCGCGACGCGTCTTCCGGGCTCGGAATGGTCCGCACGGTGACGTCCATCACCTTGCCGTCGCGCCGCACGGAGAGGCTGACGTCGTCGCCGGGGTCGATGCGGGCGATCTCGCGGCGGAGCTCCACCGGCGTGCGGACCGGCACTCCGTTCACTCCGACGATCACGTCGTTCGGATCGAGCACCTTCCCCGCCGGTACGTCCGAGTACACCGCCGTGACGAGCACGCCTCGAGGGGTGGCGGTCACCTGGTAGCCGAGCGCGCGGAGGGCGACGACCGCCGCGATCTGCTCCGAGCGCTTCATGTCCTCGGCGTTCTGGCGGTCGCGCTCCGCGTCGCTCGTCCCAGCGGGCGTCAGCCGGTCTTCGGAAACGAACGTGGAGCCGTCGGGTCGAGTGAAGGGAAGGAGCTGCTCGAGCTTGCGTATGCGCCGCACGAAGAGGTCGACGTAGTACACGTCGCCCTTCGCGTTGGTCCGGCCGCCCTGCACCTCGACCTTGTCGGCAAGTGGCTTCGCCCGGTCCGGGACGAAGAGGAAGTCGTCGGCCGGGAGCCACCAGAGAAGAAGTGCTGTGGCCGCGAGCCCGATCAGGCCGAGGACGACGGCGATGCCGGCGAACCGCTTCAAGCCGTCACTACAACCCTCGCGTGAGGGCGCCGTCCACCAGGACGACGATGCCGCTCACGTACGAGGCGCGCTCGGAGCAGAGGAAGGCGACGACGTCGCCGACCTCGTGCGTCGTGCCGAGTCGGCGAAGCGGGATCGACGCGAGGTCGTCCGCGCTCGGCCCGTCCGGGTAGACCTCGCGGATGCGCTCGGTGTCGATGCGGCCGGGGGCGATGCAGTTGACCGTGATCCCCGTCGGCCCGAGCTCGCGGGCGAGCGACTTGGCCCAGCCGACGATCCCGGGACGGATCGAGTTCGAGAGCGCGAGGCTGTCGATCGGCTCGCGCACCGTCGAGGAGGTGACGGTCACGATGCGGCCCGCGGGGCTGCGCCCGAGGTGGGGAAGACACAGCGACGTGAGCCGCACGACGGAGACGAGCAGCAGGTCGACGGCTGCGTGGACCTGCTCCGCGTCGAGCTCGGTCGCAGCCGCCCGGGGCGGGCCGCCCGAGTTGTTCACGAGGATGTCGACGCCGCCGAAGGTCTCGACGGCCGTCGCGACGAGGCGCTCGAGATCGTCCTCGTTCGTGACGTCGCCCGGAACGGCGAGGCCGCCGATCCGCTCCGCCTCCCGCTCGAGGAGCTCCTGCCGCCGCGCGAACATGACGACGTTCGCCCCCTCGCCGGCGAGCGACTCGGCGATTCCGAGCCCGATGCCCGAAGACGCTCCGCAGACGATCGCGGTCCTGCCGCTGAGCCCGAGATCCACGCCTACTTCTTCTTGAGCACGCCGACGACCTCGCGCACGGCGGCCGCGGAGGCGCGGAGCATCTTCTTCTCGTCGGCGGTGAGGCGGAGTTTCACGACGTCCTCGACGCCGCCGGAGCCGAGCTTGACGGGGACGCCCATGTAGAGCCCGTTGATCCCGTATTCGCCCTCGAGGTACGCCGTGCACGGGAGGATTCGCTTCTCGTCGAGGCAGATCGAGTCGACCATCTGTGCGGCCGCTGCGCCGGGCGCGTACCACGCCGACGTGCCGAGCAGTCCGACGAGCTCACCGCCGCCGAACTTCGTCCGTTCGACGAGCTTCGAGATCCTGCCCTTGGGAAGGAGCTCCGGCAGCGGGACGCCACCGACGTTCGTCGCCGAGACGACGGGCACCATCTGGTCGCCGTGTCCCCCGAGGACGACGGCCGTGACGTCCTTCACCGACACGTCGAGCTCCTGGGCGATGAAGGTCGAGAAGCGGGCGGTGTCGAGGATCCCCGCCATGCCTACGACGCGGTGCTTCTTGAAGCGGGACGCGGCCTTCGCGACGTGGCACATCGCGTCGAGCGGGTTCGAGACGACGACGAGGATCGCGTCGGGCGAGTGCTTCACGGCCTCCCTGGTCACCGACGAGACGATCGCCTCGTTCGTCGTGACGAGGTCGTCACGGCTCATCCCGGGCGAGCGTGGCTTTCCGGCAGTGATCACGATCACGTCGGAGCCGGCTGACTCCTCGTAGCCGTTCGAGCCCACCATCGCGGGCTCGTAGCCGAGGACGGCCGCCGCCTGGTTGATGTCGAGCGCCTTCCCCTGCGGGAACTTCGGGATGATGTCGACGAGGACGACGTCGGCGTAATCGCGCCGCGCGAGCTCCTGGGCGCACGTCGCGCCGACGTTCCCGGCACCGACGACCGTGATCTTCTTTCGCATCAGGATTCCAGCCTTTCGATGATCGCGTCTGCGTACTCGGAGGTGCCCACCGCGGTCGGGTCGTCGCGCGTCGGCTTGAGGTCGTAGGTCACGCGGTCGCCTGCGGCGATGACGGCTGCGACCGCGGCTTCGAGGCGCTGTGCCGCGTCGCGCTCTCCCAGGTGCTCGAGCATCAGCCTCCCGGAGAGGATCATCGCCGTCGGGTTCACCTTGTTCTGGCCCGCGTACTTCGGCGCCGAGCCGTGAGTCGCCTCGAACACGGCCGCGTGCTCGCCGATGTTCGCTCCGGGCGCGACCCCGAGCCCGCCCACGAGACCCGCGGTGAGGTCGCTGATGATGTCGCCGTAGAGGTTCGGCAGCACCAGCACGTCGAACTCCTCGGGCCGCTGCACGAGCTGCATCGTGAGCGCGTCGACGAGCACCTCGCGTGCCGCGACGTCCGGATAGTCGGCGGCAACGTCGCGGAAGACCGACAGGAAGAGGCCGTCCGTGAACTTCATGATGTTCGCCTTCGTCACCCCGGCCACCTCGCGGCGTCCGTTCGCCCGCGCGTACTCGAACGCGAAGCGGATGATCCGCTCCGACGCCGAGGCGCTGATCGGCTTCACCGAGATGCCCGAGCCGGCGGTGATCTGCTTGGCCTGGAGCGCGTTGAGCGTGTCGATGACCTTGGTCGCGTCCTCGCTGCCCGCCTCGTACTCGATCCCCGCGTACAGGTCCTCCGTGTTCTCCCGGACGATGACGATGTCGACGTCCGCGTAGCGGGACCGGACGCCGGGATAGGACTTGCAGGGGCGGAGGCACGAGTACAGCTCGAGCTCGTGTCTCAGGGCGACGTTGACCGAGCGGAAGCCGGTGCCAATCGGCGTGGTGATCGGGCCCTTCAGGGCGACGCCGTTCTCCTTCACCGATGCGAGCGTCCCCTCCGGGAGCGGCGTTCCCGCCTCCTCCATGACGTCCACTCCGGCCTGGCGGACGTCCCACTCGAACGCGACGCCCGTCGCCTCGAGGACGCGGCGGGCAGCCTCGGTGAGCTCCGGCCCGGTCCCGTCGCCGGGAATGAGGGTTACTCGATGGGCCATGGGCTGCGCGATCGTAGCCACGATGCACCGCGCGACGGGCAGCCAGCGACGCGCGTCCGCGAACGAATCTCGAACTGCGGAGAACTCAGCTCAGGTAGCGTCTCCGCAGAATGAGCGAGGTCGCGGACTTCAAGCCGGGACTCGAAGGCGTCGTCGCGGTCGAGACGGAGATCGCCGAGCCGGATCGCGAGGGTGGTGCGCTCCGCTACCGCGGCGTCGACATCGAGGAGCTCGTCGGTCACGTCCCGTACGAGAAGGTCTGGGGGCTTCTCGTCGACGAGAGCCTCGAGCCGGGGATGCCGGAGCCCGATCCCTACGAGCCGCCGTCCCTCACGGGCAACGCGCCGGCCGACGCGCAGGCCGAGATCGCGCGCCTCTCCGGCGTCTGGGACCTGAAGAAGCTCACCGAGAACTCCGACGAGGAGGCGCGTGACGACCTCGGCCGGCTCTCCGCTCAGGTCATGTCCATCGTCGCCCGCTCGGCTCGGGTGGCGGACGGTCACGCCGACACCGTGCCGGACGACGTGGTCGCGGCCGGAGAGACGGCAGCGGAGCGGTTCCTCCTCCGTTGGCGCGGCGAGGCCGACCCGCGACACGTGACGGCCATCGACACCTACTGGATTTGCACGGCGGAGCATGGGCTGAACGCGTCGACCTTCACCGCTCGTGTGGCGGCCTCGACCGGCGCGGACGCTGGAGCGGCGATGTCTGCGGCGATCGGGACACTGTCGGGCCCTCTCCACGGCGGAGCTCCGGCGCACGTCATGCCGATGATCGACGAGGTCGCCGCGATGGGGGACGCCGAGCGCTACGTCGACGATCTGCTCTCGCGAGGCGACCGCATCATGGGCTTCGGGCACCGCGTCTACCGGGCGGAGGATCCACGCGCGCGGCTCCTTTCACGGACGGCCGAGGAGCTCGGGTCCGCTCGGGTCGAGACGGCGCGCGCGCTCGAGTCGGCTGCGCTCGCGGCCCTGCAGGTGCGGCATCCCGAGCGCGTGCTCGCGACGAACGTCGAGTACTGGGCGGCGATCGTGCTCGACGTCGCGGACATTCCCGCCGCCCTCACGCCGGCCATGTTTGCGTGCGCGCGCGTTGCAGGGTGGTCGGCGCACATCCTCGAGCAGAAGCGCGTGGCTCGCCTGATTCGACCGGCCGCGCGCTACATCGGCCCTGGCCCACGCTCGCTCTCCGATCTCGGATGACGCTCGCCGAGGCGGCTGCCGAGGCGGACGCCCTCGCGCAGGCACGTGACGAGAAGGCCCTCGCGACGCTTCGTGCGCAGTGGGACGAGGAAATCGAGGCGGGGGCGCGCAATGCCGACTACCGCGTTCGGGCGCAGGCGTACCGCGCGATCTCGCAGTTCCGCTTCCGGCAGAAGATCGAGCTTCTGCGGCGGGGGCTCGAAGACGAGAGCCCGGCCGCGCGCGGCTCTGCGCTCATCGCACTCGAGGGCCTCTCGCGGACGCATCCGGGCGACGTGAACGCGTTCCGGCCGCTGCTCCACGAGCTCGCGGCGCGCGACCCGAACGCCGCGGTTCGACGGCTTGCGGTCATCTGCCTCAAGAACGGCACCGCTCAGCGCGACACGATCCAGATTCTCGAGGGGATCGCCGACGACGACGAGGAGGACGCCGAGCTGCGCAAGGCTGCGCGGTCGGTCGCGGCGCTCCTCGTGAAGAAGTCGAGGGCGAAGTAGTCGTCGTGGGAGGACCGCGGCAGCGGCCGCGAAGCGGCCGCGGCCCAGGTCCTCTGCTCTGCCTCGTGACCGGATGTCCCGCGCAAGCGGACTTCCGGTCTTGTGCAGAAGTAGTCTCAGGCCCGTGAGCGCGCGGCCCGTCGTCGGGATCATCATGGGCTCGCGCTCGGACTGGGAGACGATGCGGCATGCCGCGGAGACGCTCGAGTCAATCGGTGTCTCCTTCGAGACCGAGGTCGTCTCGGCGCACCGAACCCCGGACAAGCTCTTCACCTACGCGGAGTCGGCGGAGGAGCGCGGGCTCCAGGTCATCATCGCCGGCGCTGGCGGCGCCGCGCACCTCCCTGGAATGACCTCGTCGAAGACGTTGTTGCCCGTTCTCGGCGTGCCGGTCGAGTCGAAGACGCTGCAAGGGCTGGACTCGCTCCTCTCGATCGCCCAGATGCCCGCCGGCGTGCCGGTCGGGACGCTCGCGATCGGCCGTGCCGGCGCCGTCAACGCGGCGCTGCTCGCGGCAGCGATCGTCGCGCGCGGCGACGACGGCGTCCGCGCGCGCCTCGCCGCGTACCGCGAGCAGCAGACCGAGTCGGTTCTCGCCGCGCCCGATCCGTCCGCGTGACGGCACTCGTCGGCTGCCTGGGCGGCGGGCAGCTCGGACGAATGCTCGCGCTCGCAGGCGCTCCGCTCGGTGTCCGCATGCGCTTCCTCGATCCGGCAGCGGACGCATGTGCGGGCCAGGTCGGCGAGTTGATCGTCGGCGCCTACGACGACCCGGAATGTCTCCGCCGACTCGCAGACGGCGCGGAGGTGGTGACCTACGAATTCGAGAACGTCCCCGTCGACGCCGCCCGGAGCGTCGGCGCGGTCCCCGGTGCGGGCTCGCTCGAGCTCGGGCAGGACCGCCTCGTCGAGAAGCAGCTCTTCCGGCGGCTAGGGATCAAGACCGCGCCGTTCGGAACCGTCGAGGAGGTCGGCGTCCCCGCGCTCGTGAAGTCGCGCCGCCTCGGCTACGACGGCAAGGGCCAGCGCGTGGTGGAATCGCCGGAAACGATCGGTGACGACGAGCTGGCCGAGGGGATCGTCCCTTTCCGGCGCGAGCTGTCCATCGTGGCGGTTCGCGGAGCGACGGGGGAGACGAGCTTCTACCCGCTCGCCGAGAACGAGCACCGCGGCGGAATTCTCGCGGTCTCCCGTGCGCCTGCTCACGATGCGCCGCAGCGCGAGGCGGAGGAGATCGCCGGACGGCTCCTCCACGAGCTCGGATACGTAGGCGTGCTCGCGGTCGAGCTCTTCGACGTGGACGGGGGGCTCCTCGCGAACGAGTTTGCCCCGCGGGTGCACAACACCGGTCACTGGACGATCGACGGCGCCGAGGCGAGCCAGTTCGAGAACCACCTGCGCGCGATCCTCGGACTCCCGCTCGGCCTGACGACAGCTCGCGGCCCGAGCGTGATGGTCAACCTGGTCGGAACGACTCCGCCGCCGGAACGGCTGCGGTCGGTTCCGGGCGCGCACGTCCACCTCTACGGTAAGGAGCCGAGACCCGGGCGGAAGCTCGGCCATGTGACGCTCGTGGACGCGAGCGAGGGCGCGGTTGCCGACGTGGTCGCGCTGGCGCGTGAGGCGTGGACCGACTAGGCGGGAGAGCTGTCGGTCGGCCGGCGGCGGCGTGCGTGCGGATGTGACTGGAAGTAGACCTCCCGACGCCGCCGATCGGAGACGTGCGTGTAGCGCTCGGTCGTCCCGAGGTCCGCATGCCCGAGCATCTCCTGGACGGAGCGGAGGTCGGCACCGCCTTCGAGCAGGTGCGTGGCGAACGAATGGCGCAAGAGGTGCGGATGCACCCGGCCCGGCTCGAGGCCGGCGCGGTCTGCGAGCTTGCGGAGGATCAGGAAGGCGCCGGCACGGGTGAGAGCGCCACCGCGGGCGTTCAGGAAGAGCTCCGGCCGGTAGCGGCGATCGAGGTGCGGCCGGCCGAGGGCGAGGTAGCGGCGCACGGCCTCGGCGGCAGGGCGACCCAACGGAACGAGGCGCTCCTTGCCGCCCTTGCCGAGCACGCGCACGACGCGGTCCTCGAGCGCGACACCGTTCTTCTCGAGGCCGACGGCCTCGGAGACCCTGAGCCCGGCGCCGTAGAGGAGCTCCACGAGGGCTCGGTCGCGCAGCCCGCGCGGCGTCGATCCGACGGCGGCGTCGATGAGACGCTCGGTCTCGGCCGGCGAGAGAGCACGAGGTAGGGTGCGGGCTCGGCGCGGTAGCTGGACTGAGGCAGCCGGATTTTCGTCTCGTGTGCCGATAAGGACGAGGTGACGGAAGAACGCACGAACCGCGGAGACGCGTCTGGCGATCGTCGAGGCGGCCAGCCCCTCCGCCCGCATCGACGCGACCCAGGATTCGAGCTCGCCCGAGGTGACGTCGGCGACGTTCTTGTCGAGGAACGCACGGAGCGCGGCGAGGTCGCGGCGATAGGCGTCGACCGTTCGCGGCGACCGGCGGGCCTGGAGGGTGAGCAGGTAGCGCTCGACGTCGGGGTCGGAAGCACTCACGGCGCCGGACCGGATTCGGCGGCCGGCCGTCGGCTCCTGCGCGCGGTCGTCGCCCTCGCCGCCGTCGGAGGGGGCGTCGTCGCGCTCGCAGGTGCAGCTTCCGCGACGGGCGGGGCCGAGTCGGTCGTCGCGTATCCGTCGTCGCAGTCGATCGCCGCGGCCGGGGCGCTTCCGCGCGGTGGCGTCGGCTACGTCGCCGTCAACTCCGCGATCGGCGAGCGCGAGAACGCGATCGTCGTCGTGCGCGGCGCAAACCGGGTCTCCGTCGACGTGGCGACTCCTCCGGCAGGCGGGCTCGGGCTCAGCCTCTTCTTCGCGCATTTCGTCGCGGTCGAAGGCGCCTCGGTGCCGGACGCGCTCGAGCCTTGGGACGGCACCGAGCGCGCGACCGAGCGCCTGAACCAGCCACTGCACGTCCAGGTCGACGTGCCGTACGGGGCAAGGCCGGGTCGCTACAACGCGTCACTCGCGGTCACGGCGGACGGCCGCCGCACCGTCGTCCCGGTGCGGGTAACCGTCTTCCCGGTCACGCTTCCCCGACCCGCCACCCGCGTCGGGAACCTCCTCACCTCGTTCAACCTGAGCCCCGAGTCCTACGTCGCGAAGGCCGCGCAGCTCTACGGCTTCACGAACCACGAGCAGCGGACGTCGGCGAACCGCGCGCTCTTCGCCTTGCTCGGTGCGTATCGGGTCTCGCCGGGCTCGTGGGGCTTCGGCGAGCCTCGAGCGCCGGTCGGCTATCAGACGAGCTCCAGATGGTGGCTCGACTCCGCGGGCAACTTCCTCGGGCAGCTCCGCGCCTCGCCCGGGTTCTCGGCCCTCCGGATCCCGATCTCGAGCAACCGAACCGCGGCTCACAACTACATCGCGCAGATGAGCCCGTTCGCGCCGGAAACGTGGTGCGACTACCTCGGGCGCGTACACGCCTTCTGGAGCCAGAACGAGGTGCTCGGGTCCGCTGCGCTTCCGTATCTCTTCGGGTACGACGAGCCGAGCCTCGACGGCCAGCGGCTTGTCGCTCGGCAGGCGAAGGCGCTGCATCAGTGCTTCCCGGGTGGGCGGCAGCTGATGACGGGCAACCCGTCGCGTGCAAACCGGTTCCTGTGGGACGGCGCCGGCGGGGATGACCTCGACATCTGGGCCGTCCTCTCCCGGCGCTATTACGGAACGTGGACGAGTCACGCGGACAGTCGCGTCGGCAAGTCCCGCGCCCACGACAACCTGGCGATGCTCGGGAAGGTGCGCGCCCGCGGGAAGATGGTGTGGGCGTACACATACACCGGAACACCCGGTACGCCCGGCTTTGCGGCCACCGAGCCGCTCTCGGACGCGCGGTTGCTCCTCCTCTGGAGCGCGCTCGAAGGCGTCCAGGGCGTTCTCTACGCGCAGGGCATGACGACCTACGGGCCGACGAACCCGTTCGAGTCGATCGGGTCCGGCGAGAAGGTTCTCGTCTACCCGGGTCCGAACGGCGCGTGGCCGAGCGCGCGCCTCGTGCAGATCCGAGACGGAATCGAGGATTGGGCAGTGCTCAACCTCGCGCGCCAACGGCGCGGGTCGGGCGAGGTGCGGGCGATCCTCGGAAACGCGGGGCTGTTCAGCGCGGCACGCGGCGGCGTGCGGCTCGCCTGCGATCTCGGCTGCGAGCTCCGCTCGTCGACGAAGTACGCGTGGCCGCGCTGGTCGCGTGACGAGTCGACGGCCCGCCGGATCGAGTCCGCTCGTCTGGCGGCGCTGAAGCGCGCCTAGTTCTCACGAGCGAGGATGCGAGCGGTCGTACACGCGCCGCAGCCGGCGCGCGTCGACGTGGCTGTAGATCTGCGTCGTCGAGAGCGATGCGTGCCCGAGCAGCTCCTGGATCACGCGCAGGTCGGCGCCGCCTTCGAGGAGGTGCGTCGCGAACGCGTGTCGGAGGCGGTGCGGATGCCGGAGCAGCCGGCGAACCGTGCTCGTGTCGAGACGTCGCCCACGTGCGGACAGGAACACGGCGTCGTTGGCGCCGGCTGCCAGCACGGGCCTTCCCGAATGCAGGTACCGCGCGAGCTGGAGCGCCGCCTCCTCTCCGAGCGGGACGACGCGCTCCTTCCCGCCCTTGCCTCGGACGTGCACGACCTCGCGGTCGAAGTCGACGTCGCCGAGATCGAGGGTCACGGCCTCCTGGCTGCGGAGGCCCGCCGAGTAGAGGAGCTCGAGCAGTGCGCGGTTGCGGAGCGCGAGCGGTGAGTCGCCGTCGACGAGCTCGAGCAGCTCGTCGATCTCCGCTGTCTTCGGCGCCTCGGGGAGACGGCGCGGGCGCCGCGGGGCGAGGGAGGCGTCGGGGACGGCCGCCGCGCCGAACGTGAAGCGGATGCACGAACGGACCGCCGCAAGGCGACGCGCGATCGAGGGTGCCGCCAGGCGCTTGCGTCCTGCCCCGAGCTCCCCGACCCAGTCCGAGAGGATGCGTGCGTCGACGTCGCCGAGCGCCAGTCCGCGGCGGTCGAGGTAGGCCGCGAACGCACGGAGGTCGGAGGCATACGCGCGCTGCGTTGCCGGCGCGAGCCCTCCGTGCTCGAGGAAGCGGTCGGTCGCGGATCCCGTGTCCACGGATGGTCGTTCGCCGCGTGCCGCGCCTGGCCTGCCACGACTGCGCCCCGCCGGAGCGGGGCGCAGCCACCGTGTGGTCTGCACGACGAACTTCACATAGCGATCGGTCGTCTCGAAGGTGAAGTAGCCGTCGTGTCCGGTGGGAGGCGTGACGCCGTTCCGTACCAGCCGGTAGCACGTCGTTGTCGTTGGGCTCGCTTTCGTCCCGCTCGCCGGAATCGAGCTCGCGAAAGCGCTTCACCGAGCCTCACTCCGAATTGAACCAGCCACGCCGACACTAGGAGCAAGCCGCCGCGGGCGCTCTTGATGCTGGGGTTCCGGGCGGCCGGCGAGGCCCGGTGAGCTGGCTACCTAGCCCGCAGCGGATGTACTCCAGCAAGTCTCAGCTGTGGGACGTCTCGGTGGCATCGACCATCCGCCGTCCAGAGGGTCGTGCTCTCGATGCGTCCGGTGATCAGCACCGCTGTCGCTCTGGGCGCGAGCTCGATCTCGTGCACACCGTCCGTTCGGCTGTTCCAGTGCGCAATGACCCGCGAGCGGCGCATCCCGGGCGGTCGGGAGCGCGCTGCCATTCCGAGCGACGTGAGCGTCAGCACTGCGGAGCCCGGATCGTCCGCGATGACACTGCCATAGCGGGCGGGCCACCTGCGAACGCAGCTGAGGCCCATCGAGCAGTAGGGCGACAACAAGGTTGGGGCCGATCCGCCTGATCAGATCAGCGACCTCATCGAGGCGAGCGAGATCTTCGCAGACGAGCGGTACCGTGGTGATTCCTCCGCCGACGTCGATGACGTGGAGCGTCCGTTCGGAGATGTCGATCGCCTCCCACCACAGCCGTTTCGGTTCGAGCGACCGGGTGAGGTGGTACTGGCGGATCTGGCGATCGTCGAGACACCAGCGATGGTGCTTGTCCTGCTCGTAGCGCTTCCAGCCTGTACTCGTCGCGACGCCGAAGTGGAGGTAGTTACGGCCGAATGTGACCCGTGTAGGCGTGCTGTCGCGACACCGGTGACGAGGAACGTCGCGCCGTGTTGCGCCAGGGTGCGCTCGAGACCGGGTATCGCTTCTGGTCGGAGCTGCCCCCTCCGGGAGGATGACAGCGTCCACACGTTCACTCACAGCGGCTGCTGCCTCCAGACAGGGAGCCCAACGAGCCGCGTACTCGAGCTGAGGCTCCGGCTCGAATTCGAAGAATCCGAAGTGCTCGGGATCCATGTTCTCGAGGAGACCGGCGGAGCCGGCCGGAAGTCGTCGGCCCTGACCGACAGCGGCCACGGGAGCAGGACCATGTTGTAGATGTCACCGTCAGCCAACCGTCCCGGCTCGGCACGTCCTCCATCTGACCTCGACCGACTCGTAGCAGAGTGCGAGGTATATCGAGAGCGAGCGGATCGTGATCCCGTGCGAGCACAAGTGGCTCTTCGGCACGATCCGCACACGTGTGGGCGAGAGCCGAGCGAGTGAGCCCCCGGCCTGGAGCAACCTCCATGCGCGGCCTTCGAACGAGCGATCTGAAGCCCGACTTCCCAATCCGGCGACGTCGGCGCAGGCCTCATCGGCGACTGCGTGGAGGGTGAGTAGCGCCATGGTCACATCCCACGCCTCACCGGTCCTGATCTTCGCCAGCGGGACGTCCCGGAAACGGCTTACCGTGTCCCAGCAGCGTCCGACGAGCGACGACGGATCGCAACCGCGTTCACCAGTGGCGTCACGCCAACTCCGAGCGGCAAGGCGCACTTGTCCGTCCCAGTCCGGCAGCGGCGGCCATCGTCGTCCGGGGGAGGAGCGACGACAAAGCGGTAGCCCTCGGTGTGATCGAGAACCAGATTGGCGAGAGCGAAGACGTCGGGCGGCCACCGCGGGAGCTCGTCCCACTCGGTGCCGGCGCGAACGCACTGAAGTAGGCCCAAACACTGCGTCCGGATTCGCCTGAGCCGCTCCGCCAGTCCGACGCGCTCGGTGCGACGGTCATCGCCCCAAGGGGCGTCCAGCGGCGGCGAGTCCGACTCCCACGGTGAAGAGCGAAGCACCCATGGCGATCGTCAGCTCGGCCAGCCGCGAGGCCACGTATGCCTGCATGAGCGCAACTTGCAGCGTGGTCGACTGGACCCAGAGGTTGTGGTCCGGATTCTCGATGGGCTGGCCACTCCGCTCGTCCTTCGCTGCGCGCGCACTATCGGACGTCGGGTTGCCCTCCGCATCGACGTACGGGGCGACCTGAGCGTACGTGTTGCCGCCCGTCGCCTCGACGGTGTTTCGCCTGATGACTTCCGCGAGCGACCGCGCCGCCGGGCCCGTCGTAACCGGCGCAGTCGGACGTTCAGCCTCGGGAACGCTGACGATGCGCTCCCGCGCGAGGGCGAGACGTACCTCGCGTCGAGCCCAGAGCCCGGCACCGATGAATCCGACCCCGGCGAGGCCAACGGCGACCCCCGCGGCCGACGGCACAGACGACAGTCCTGTCGCAGTGCGAGCAAGCATTCGCCCCGAGACAAGCACCCGCGCGCGTCGAGTGCATCGGGGAAAATCACTGACGCGCGTGAGCGGTCCACTGCGCTCTACCGGCCCGGCTGCACCACCATGAGGACGACGATCGCGATCACGAGCGCGCCCGACGCATAGTTCGCAGCACGCGACAGCGGGTCGTGGAGAAGCTTCTGCAGCTCGGAGGACGACGGCGCCCCCGTCCGCGCGAGTTCCGTCGCGAGACGCCGAGCGCGCTTCGGTCGCCTGCCGCCCAGGGCGCCGAGCAGGAGCGCGAGGACGAACAGGGCGAGCGACGCACGTAGCCAGGGCTCCCCGAACTGGTCGATGTGGGAGGCCAGCCACAGTCCGGCCCCCAGCACGAGCACGGCACCGGCGAGCACGATCACGGCGCCGACCCGGGCGAGCCCGAGCAGGAGCGCGACCTCACTCGGACGCTCCCGCCTCGAAGCCGCCTCGAACGCGGCCCCGGCGACGAGCACGCCGCCGAAGAAGAGGAGCGCACCGAGGATGTGCGCCACGAGAAGCAGCTCGTACCGCGTCACGAACGGCCAGGAAAGCACACGTCCAGCATGCGCGGTGAGCTGCTGCTAACGCCGTGACGCCGAGCGCTCGCAAACGTTCACGTCAACGTCAGCCTGTCGCGACCGCGCGCCAGCGAGAGAGCGCGAAGCCGTAGAAACCCGCAGCCGGTGAGCGGCGAAGCGACGTTCCGGCCGAGCCGGTTCTTTCCTAGATTCCTCGTGACAACGACCGTCGAGCAGCTCGGCGGCGCAGTCGCGAAGTCAACCAACGAGAAGGAGATCGGCATGAGGCGGTCGTTTGCCACGCCGACCTGGAACCTCGCACTCGCCACTCTCGCGTTCGCTCTCTGCTTCACGTCCTGGAGCCTGGTCGCGCCCTTTGCGAAGACGTTCAAGGCGGACCTCGGCCTCAACTACACGCAGGCGCTCCTCCTGACCGCTGTGCCCGTGATTCTCGGGTCGCTGCTTCGGATCCCGATGGGCGTGCTGACCGATCGCTACGGCGGCCGCAGGATCTTTGCCGGCCTGCTCGCGTTCTCCGCGCTCCCGGCCGTCCTCTTCGGATACGCAGACTCGTATGCGGCGCTCATCGGCGTCGGCTTCCTCCTCGGTGTGGCGGGATCCTCGTTCGCGGTCGGAGTCCCGTTCGTCGCGGGCTGGTATGCGAAGGAACGCCAGGGCTTCGCGCTCGGCGTCTACGGGATGGGGAACGTCGGTACGGCGATTGCGTTCTTCGGCGCTCCCTGGATCGTGGATCGCTGGGATCGTCCGGCGCTCGGCTGGGTGACCGCGGTCGTCCTCGTCGCCGCCGCGTGGCTCTTCTTCGCCTTCGCGCGCAATGCGCCGCGCGAGGTCCCGCCCGCGCGCTACGGCCAGGTTTTCCGGTCGGGCTGGCGGCTCTACCGGCTCGCCGTCTTCTACTTCATCACGTTCGGCGGGTTCGTCGCCATGGCGTTTCTGCTCCCGACCCTCCTGCAGGATTGGTTCGACTATTCGAAGGGCGAGGCGAGCGCGCGTGCCGCGGGCTTCATCATCGCCGCCACGCTGGCGCGGCCCGTCGGCGGTTTGCTGGCGGACCGCGTCGGCGCATACCCCGTCCTGGTCCTCGCGTTCGCCGGTATCGCAATCGACGCCGCCGTTCTCGCGGCGATCGCGCCTGAGCCTCGGATCGTTCCCGTCACGATCGCGTGCCTCACCCTGGGCGCGTTCCTCGGAGCAGGCAATGGCGCGGTCTTCAAGCTCGTCCCGGCAGAGTTCCCGAACGAGGCCGGAGCGGCGGGCGGGATCGTCGGCGCGGCTGGGGGCCTCGGCGGGTTCTTCCCGCCCGTCTTCGTCGGGCTCGTCAAGGACGCCGAGGGGACGTACACCTACGGGTTCGTGGGACTCCTCGTCTTCGTCGTCGTCTGTCTCGCCCTCGCAGTGTGGCTCTTGAGGACGGCTCCGGCCTCCGAGTTGCGCGGCACACCGGTCGCGGGCGCTCGTGGCTGAGCGCCGGAGCCTTCTCGATCGCCCGCGGTTCTTCGCCGAGCGCAGAGGCGGCTGGAGCGCGCTCTCGGGCCGTGAGCGGAAGTGGGAGTCGTTCTACCGCGACCGCTGGCAGCACGACCGCGTCGTCCGCTCGACCCATGGGGTGAACTGCACGGGCTCCTGCTCCTGGAAGATCCACGTCAAGGACGGCATCGTCGCCTGGGAGACGCAGCAGACCGACTACCCCTCGAACGGTCCGGACGTCCCGGAGTACGAGCCGAGAGGCTGCCCACGCGGTGCGTCGTTCAGCTGGTACGTCTACTCGCCGCTGCGCGTTCGCTACCCGTACGTGCGAGGTGTCCTCCTCGATCTCTACCGGGACGCACTCGCGAGCACCGGCGATCCGGTCGACGCCTGGGCGAGCGTGGTCGAGGACCCGGAGAAGACCCGGAGCTACAAGTCCCTGCGCGGCAAGGGCGGCTTCGTCCGCGCATCCTGGGAGCGAGGTCGCGGACATGATCGCCGCTGCCCACGTCCACACGGTTCGCCGTTACGGGCCCGACCGCGTAGCTGGCTTCTCGCCGATCCCCGCGATGTCGATGGTCTCCTACGCCGCGGGCACGCGCTTCCTCTCCCTGATCGGCGGGGTGTGCCTCTCCTTCTACGACTGGTACGCAGACCTCCCCCTGCCTCACCGCAGATCTGGGGAGACCAGACCGACGTCCCCGAGTCGGCCGACTGGTGGAACGCGGGCTACGTGATCCTCTGGGGCTCGAACATCCCGCAGACCCGTACCCCGGACGCCCATTTCATGACCGAAGCGCGCTATCGGGGACAGAAGGTCGTCGTCGTCTCCCCGGACTTCGCAGGTCACACGAAGTTCGCCGACCACTGGCTGCCTGCCGCAGCGGGCTCCGACGGCGCGCTCGCGATGGCGATGGCGCACGTGATCCTCAAGGAGAGCTACGTCGAGCGGCAGGTCCCGTACTTCGAGCGCTACGCACGCGAGAACACGGACCTCCCGTTCCTCGTGACGCTCCGCGAGCACGGTGACGCCTGGGTTGCCGACCGGTTCCTGCGCTCCTCCGACCTCGGCGACACGGGGGAAAACGCGGAGTGGAAGACGGTCGTCCTCGATGCGCAAACAGGGGAGCCGGCCGTGCCGAAGGGCTCGATCGGCTTCCGTTGGGGAGACGAGGGGATGGGCAAGTGGAACCTCGAACTCGGCGACCTCGATCCGGCCCTGACGCTGCTCGGACGGCACGACGAGCTCGTCGAGATCGAGCTCCCGCGCTTCGACGTCGGCGAGTCCGAGGGCGGCGGCTCGCACCGCCGTGGTGTTCCCGCGAAGCGAATCGGCGGCAAGCTCGTCACCACCGTGTTCGACCTGCTCGCCGCTCAGCTGGGCGTTCATCGGGACGAGCTCCCCGGGGAGTGGCCCGAAGGCTACGACGACCCCAAGCCGTACACGCCGGCCTGGCAGCAGGAGCACACGAGCGTTGACGCGAGTCGCGTCATGCGCGTCGCACGGGAGTTCGCGCGCAACGCGGAGCGGACGAACGGGCGCTCCATGATCGTGATGGGCGCCGGGACGAACCACTGGTACCACTCGGACCAGATCTACCGCGCGATGCTGAACCTCGTCCTGCTGTGCGGCTGTCAGGGCGTGAACGGGGGCGGATGGGCGCACTACGTCGGGCAGGAGAAGGTGCGTCCGATCACCGGCTGGTCGACGCTCGCGTTCGCGCTCGACTGGAACCGACCGCCGCGCCAGCAGGCCACGACGCCCTTCTGGTTCCTCATGAGCGACCAGTGGCGGTACCAGCGCACTCGGGCGGCGAGTACGCATCGCCGATCGGCCGCGGGATCCTCGACGACATGCACCTCGCCGACTGCAACGCCCTCGCAGCGCGGCTCGGCTGGATGCCGTCGTACCCGAGCTTCGACCGCAACCCGCTCGACCTCGTGGACGAGGCCGACGCGGCCGAGAGTCGACGTCTCGGAGTACGTCGTCCACGAGCTGAAGGAGGGCAAGCTCCGCTTCGCGGCCGAGGACCCGGACGCGCCCGGCAACTACCCGCGCGTCCTCACCCTCTGGCGCGCGAACCTCCTCGGCTCCTCGAGCAAGGGTCACGAGTACTTCCTCCGCTACGTCCTCGGCGTCCCCGACGCAGCGATCCGGAACGAGCGAGGCGGGAGAGGAGTTCCGGCCGCGCGACGTCGTCTGGCGCGAGGACGCCCCGACCGGGAAGCTCGACCTTTCACGACGATCGACTTCCGGATGAACGGCTCGGCGCTGTACTCGGACGTCGTCCTGCCCGCGGCGACCTGGTACGAGAAGCACGACCTCTCGAGCACCGACCTCCACCCGTTCGTGCACCCCTTCAACCCGGCGATCCCGCCGCCCTGGGAGACGCGCAGCGACTTCGACATCTTCGAGGCGATCGCGGAGTACGTTCAGCCGGCTCGCCGCGAAGCACCTCGGCGTGCGCAAGGACGTCGTCGCCGCGCCGCTCCTCCACGACACGCCCGATGAGCTCGCCCAGCCGATGGGGACGGTGCTCGACTGGAGGAAGGGCGAGTGCGAGCCGGTGCCCGGGAAGACGATGCCGAAGCTCGTCGTCGTCGAGCGCGACTACGCGCGCTGTCCACGAGAAGTGGCGCAAGCTCGGCCCGCTCGTCGAGGAGCTCGGCATCGCCACGAAGGGAATCACTTGGAAGCCGCTGCCCGAGATCGAGGAGCTCCGACGGCACAACGGAGAGATCGACGGGCGGCCGAGCCTCGACCCGCGACGTCCATTGGTGTGAGGCGATCCTCGCACTGTCTGGAGTCACCAACGGCCGCCTAGCGCTCGAAGGTTTCAGGACGCTCGAGAAGCGCTCGGGCGTACCGCTCGCCGACCTGGCCGAGGAGACCGCGGACGTACGCATCTCCTTCGGTGACACGCAGGTGCAGCCGCGGAAGGTGATCGCGTCGCCGGAGTGGTCCGGCATGGAGTCGCGCGAGCGCCGCTACTCGCCGTTCACGATCAACGTCGAGCGGCGCGTGCCCTGGCGGACGCTCACCGGGCGCCAGCAGTTCTACGTCGACCACGAGTGGCTCCTGGAGTTCGGCGAGGGGCTGCCCGTCTATCCGGCCGCCGATCGACGTCGTCCGACACGTGGGCGAGCAGTTCTCGGGAGATCCGGGTCGCGCCGAGGTGCACGTCCGCTGGCTGTCCCCGCACTCGAAGTGGTCGATCCACTCGGAGTTCCAGGACAACCTCACGATGCTCACGCTCTTCCGCGGCGGCCCCGTCACATGGCTCTCCGTCGAGGACGCCGAGACGATCGGGGTCAAGGACAACGACTGGGTCGAGGTCTTCAACCGAAACGGCGTGATCGCCTGCCGCGCGGTCATCTCGCACCGGGTTCCGAAGGGGATCGGGCTCATGTACCACTCACAGGACCGCCACGTGAACGTCCCGAAGACCGAGCTCTCCGGCACCCGCGGCGGCACGGACAACTCGGTCACGCGGATCTCGATCAAGCCGACGCTCCTCGTCGGCGGCTACGCGCAGCTCTCGTACGGCTTCAACTACTACGGGCCGACGGGCCCGCAGCGCGACGAGCTCGCCGTCGTCCGCAAGCTCGACGAGGTCGAGTACTGATGCACGTCAGAGCACAGGTGTCGATGGTGATGAATCTCGACAAGTGCATCGGCTGCCACACGTGCTCGGTCACCTGCAAGAACGTGTGGACGAATCGCCGCGGCGCCGAGTACATGTGGTTCAACGACGTCGAGACGAAGCCCGGCGTCG
Organism: uncultured Gaiellaceae bacterium; assembly: GCA_963805135.1. Lineage (GTDB taxonomy): Bacteria > Actinomycetota > Thermoleophilia > Gaiellales > Gaiellaceae > GMQP-bins7. Next base: position 114,946 of record CAWDSX010000014.1, read on the forward strand.
GCTACCCGAAGCGCTGGGAGGACCAGGAGCAGTGGAAGGGCGGCTGGGAGCTCGACCGCAAGGGACGGCTCCGGCTCAAGGCGGGCGGCACGGGACGCAAGCTCGCCGGCTCTTCTTCAACCCCGAGCTGCCGACGATGGACGACTACTACGAGCCCTGGACGTACGACTACGAGACGCTGACGACGGCCCCGGCGCAGCGCCACCAGCCGGTGGCGCGTCCGGAGTCGCAGCTGACGGGCAAGCCGCTCGACCTCGAGTGGGGGCCGAACTGGGAGGACGACCTCGCCGGCGCTCCGGAGCGCGGCGACCGCTGACCCGAACCTCCGCGATGGCGCCGAGGAGCAGGTCAGGCTCGAGTACGAGCGGGCGTTCATGTTCTACCTCCCGCGGATCTGCGAGCACTGCCTCAACCCGTCGTGCGTCGCGTCGTGCCCCTCCGGCGCGATGTACAAGCGCGAGGAGGACGGGATCGTGCTCGTCGATCAGGACGCGTGCCGCAGCTGGCGCATGTGCGTCTCCGGCTGCCCGTACAAGAAGGTCTACTTCAACTGGCAGACCGGCAAAGCCGAGAAGTGCACGCTGTGCTACCCACGGCTCGAGTCGGGACAGCCGACGGTCTGCTCGGAGACCTGCGTCGGCCGGATCCGCTACCTCGGCGTCGTCCTCTACGACGCCGACCGCGTCGAGGAGGCGGCATCCGTGCGCGTCGAGAACGACCTGCTCGCGGCCCAGCTCTCGCTCTTCCTCGACCCGAACGACCCCGCGGTGCGCGTACAGGCGGAGCAAGACGGGATCGCGGACGACTGGCTCGAGGCGGCGCGCCGCTCGCCGGTCTACACGCTCGCCGTCGAACACGAGGTCGCGCTCCCGCTCCATCCTGAGTACCGGACGCTCCCGATGGTCTGGTACGTGCCCCCGCTCTCGCCGGTCATGAGCATGATCGAGGGCGCGGGCTCCGAGGCCGACCCGGACGACGTCTTCCCCGTGATCGACGAGCTGCGTATCCCGGTGAAGTACCTCGCGAACATGCTCACCGCGGGGAACGAGGAGCCCGTGCGGCTCGCGCTCAAGCGGCTCGCGGCGATGCGGAGCCACATGCGGGCGCGGATGCTCGGCGGCGAGCCTGACCCCGTGATCGCCGACGCCGTGGGCCTGACGCCGAGTCGATCGAGCGGATGTTCCGGCTGCTCGCGATCGCGAAGTACGACGAGCGCTACGTAATCCCGAGGTCGCACCCAGAGCTCTCTGGGGACGCAGCCGAGCTGCAGGGCGCGGTGGGGATCGGGGGCCCGAGGGCGACGTTCACGAGGAGACTCCTGTGAAGCCTTGGCGTCTCCTCTCCGTGCTCCTGCAGTACCCGGATCCTGAGCTCTACGAGGCTCGCGACGAGCTCCGAGGGGCAGCCGGGGGCGACGCGAGGCTCGAGCGGTTCCTCGCCCTGTTGAGCGAGACCTCACTGGCGCAGGCGCAACGCGCATACGTCGAGACGTTCGATTTCGATCGTCGCGCGACCCTCTACCTGACCTTCCATACGCACGGCGATCGCCGGCAGCGAGGGCTCGAGCTCGTCAAGCTCAAGCGTCGCTACGCTGAAGCCGGCTTCGAGCTCGGTGCGGGTGAGCTCCCCGACTACCTGCCCGTGCTCCTCGAGTTCGCTGCGCTGGCGCCCGAAGAGGGCGAGGCGCTCCTGAATGGCCACCGAGTGACGCTCGAGCTGATCCGCGCGCGACTTCATGACCTTGCGAGCCCGTATGCCGGCCCCTTCGATGCGCTCGTTACGGCACTGCCGACGCTGAAGAGGGAGCAGCTCGCGGCCGCTCGCCGGCTCGCCGAAGGAGGACCGCCGACCGAGCTCGTCGGCCTGGAGCCATATTCGGCGGGGAGCACCGTCGTGAGCAGGCTCGACTATCTTCTTCTGGGTCGTCGTTCCATATCTCTGCCTCGCCACGTTCGTCGTCGGGCACGTCTGGCGCTACCGGCGCGATCAGTTCGGCTGGACCGCGCGGTCGACGCAGCTCCTCGAGCGCCGGCTGCTCTACGTCGGGAGCAACCTCTTCCACTTCGGGATCCTCGCGGCGATCGGCGGGCATGTGCTCGGGATCCTCGTGCCGCGATCATGGACGGAGGCGCTCGGCATCAGCGACTCGCTCTACCACTGGCTAGCTGTTCTCGCCGGTACGCTCTCGGGCGCCGCGGTCGTCGCCGGCTTCGCGATCCTCGTCTATCGCCGATTCCGCATCCCGCGCGTGAGTGCGACGACCACCCGGAGCGACCTTGTCCTCTACCCGGTCCTCGTCGTCGTGATCTTCTTCGGCATGCTCGCCACGGTCTGGGGCACCCTGATCGACCGCTATGCCTACCGCGAGACGGTCAGCCCCTGGTTCCGCGGGATCTTCACCCTCCAGCCGCAGGAGATGCTGATGGCGAATGCGTCCTTCGTCTTCCAGGCCCACGCGCTCACGGCGTGGCTTCTCTTCGCGGTGTGGCCGTTCACGCGCCTCGTCCACGCGTGGAGCCTCCCGCTCGCTTACGTCGGCCGCGCGCCCATTCTCTACCGCCGCCGCTCACGTGCTGCCACGCCTCAGGGAAGCGCGCAGTGATCGCCATCGTCGCCGGCATGACGCGCGTCCCGGTTACCGCGAGCAGGGGATGGAAGTCGAAGATCCTGGACTTTGTTCCCGCCTGGCGGGCCTGACGGTACCCACCCCGTGAACGCGTTTGGTCGGGCCGGGGCCCGCCGCTTCGACTTTGCCCACCACGTATCCCAGGAGGGGTAGCCGTAGGGCAGGCTCGCCGGGATGCGGTGACGTTCGACTCTGACGACCTCGTCTGCCACGTGGATGCCGAAGTAACCGATCATTTTTCCTGCTCGGTCGTCAGCTCGTCTTCGTACATGCGACGCCCGTGTCCGCGTGATTGACGCGCCCAGAGGAGCCCGCAGCGGAACCCGGCCTCGGGCGAAGACGAAGAACGGCTTCGTCTCGATCATTGCAGGTCGGGCAGCTGCTCTCGGTCCGTACGCTTTGGACATGCCAGGTAATCGCCGCTTCGACCGCTTCCTTACTGACGAGCCCGTCGAGCGGCCGTCCGACCCTGCTGTCCGGAAGGCGAACCTGCGGCGGATCTTCCCGCTCTTCCGTCCCTACCGGGGGCGGTTGGCCGTGGTCGGAACCGTCATCTTCGTCAGCGCCGCCATCGGCGTCATCTCGCCCTTCCTCCTGCGTGACGTGCTCGACGTCGCGATCCCCGACCAGAACATGCAGCTGCTCACGGCGCTCGTGGCGGGGATGGTGGCCATCCCGATCATCACCGGGGTATTGGGTGTCTTCTCGACGCTTGCTGTCGAACCAGGTCGGCCAGAGCGTGATGCACGACCTGCGGACACAGGTCTACCGGCATCTCCAGCGCCTCTCGCTCGCATTCTTCACGCGCACGCGCACGGGCGAGGTGCAGAGCCGGATCGCGAACGACATCGGCGGGATCGAGAACGTCGTCACGTCGACCGCGACCTCGGTGCTGTCGAACGTCACGACCGTGCTCGCGACGGTCGTGGCCATGTTCCTCCTCGACTGGCGGCTCGCGGCCTTCGCGCTCGCGCTGCTCCCGCTGTTCGTCTGGCTCACGAAGCGCGTCGGCGCGCAGCGCAAGAAGGTGACCGCCGAGCGCCAGGCGTCGCTGGCGGACGTGTCGTCGATCGTCCAGGAGTCCCTGTCCGTCTCCGGGATCCTGCTCGGCAAGACGATGGGCCGAACCGACGACCTCGCCGACCGCTTCGAGGGCGAGTCACGGCGGCTCGCCGACCTCGAGGTGCGGAGCCGGATGACGGGGCGCTGGATGATGGCCTCGATCCAGATGACCTTCGCGATCATGCCCGCGCTCGTCTACTGGTTCGCCGGCTTCTCGATCTCCCGCGGCTCCGAGGCGATCACGATCGGAACGCTCGTCGCGTTCACCACGCTGCAGACGCGGCTCTTCTTCCCGATCGGGAGCCTCCTCAACGTGCAGATCGAGGTGCAGACCTCGCTCGCCCTCTTCGACCGGATCTTCGAGTACCTCGACCACGAGGTCGACATCGTCGAGGGCTCCAGGGAGCTGCACGACCCGAGAGGCGAGGTCGCGCTCGACTCGGTCTGGTTCCGCTACGACGACGCCGCCTGGACGCTCCAGGACGTCTCGTTCACGGTGCCGCCGGGGACGAAGACGGCGCTCGTCGGCGAGACGGGATCGGGCAAGACGACCTGCGCGTACCTCGTCGCGCGCCTGTACGACGCGACACGGGGCTCCGTCTCGATCGACGGCGTCGACGTGCGCGAGCTCACGTTCGCGAGCCTCGCCGACACGGTCGGCGTCGTGTCGCAGGAGACGTACCTCTTCCACGCGTCCGTGCGCGAGAACCTGCGGTTCGCGCGTCCGAGCGCAGGCGACGAGGAGATCGAGGATGCAGCCCGCGCGGCCCAGATCCACGAGCTCATCGCGACGCTGCCGGACGGCTACGAGACGATGGTCGGCGAGCGCGGGTACCGGTTCTCGGGCGGCGAGAAGCAGCGCATGGCGATCGCGCGGACGATCCTCCGCAACCCGCCCGTGCTCGTCCTCGACGAGGCGACCTCGTCGCTCGACACGCAGACCGAGCGGCTCGTGCAGGAGGCGCTCGAGCGGCTGTCGGAGGGCCGCACGACGATCGCGATCGCGCATCGCCTCTCGACCGTGCGTGACGCGGACCAGATCGTCGTCCTGGACAAGGGGCGCATCGTCGAGATCGGGTCCTACGACGAGCTGATCGCCGCCGGCGGGAAGTTCGCCGAGCTCGTCGCAGGCGATCGTCCGCTCGAAGCCGAGCTCGCCTAGGTCGCGGCGTCGAGCGAGATCTCCGACGGGAGCTCGCTGACGCGCTCGACGGGCTCGAGCTCGAGGCGGGCACGCGCGTCGAAGTAGACGTATGCCGTCACGAGTGCGACGAACGGCATCGCGAGCGCGTACACGACGCCGGCGACGATATTCAGGGTCGCGAGTGGCATGTCGGTCAGGAAGATGAGGATCGCGCCGAGAAACGGGCCGAGGAGAAGTGCGATCGCGGCGCTGACGCCGACGAGCGATCCGACGCGGATCCAGCGTCCGCGGACGAGCTCACCGCTCCTGCGCAGCGTCCCGAGCGGGCGCCGATCGCGCTCGAGCGCGACGACGGGGGCGACGAGCGCACCAGCGGACGGCGAGCCAGAGCGCGACCGGGATGAGGAAGACGGTCGCGGTGAGGACGACCCAGACCGCCACCCAGAGCAGCAACGCGCGCAGGAGCGGACGGACATGCTCCCAGGCGAGCCGGTACGCGGTACGCGCCGACCGGGCCGACGTTCGCCCCGCGTCGATCTCCACGAGCGCGCACGCGGTCGCCGCCATGACGAGCGCCGAGCCCCAGGAGCGTCAGCGTCGCGCCGATGACCGTCGCAACGAACGCCCAGCTACCCGCCGCCTCGCCGGTGACGACTCCGGCGAGGTCGACCGCCTCGAGCAGCAGCCACTGCAGGAGCGTGATCGCGAACGCGATCGGAATGAGCAGGAGCCCGAGGCCGAGGATCAGTCGCGGGCGTCCGACGTACATTCGAGCCGAGGCAGAGATGATCTGCCCCCACGTGCGACGTCGCCCGAGGCGAAGCGGAGCCGTCGGAGTCCACGTTGCCTTGTACGGCCGCGAAGATCGCGAGTCCGAGGATCGTCGCGATGAAGATCAGCGTCGGCACCGGGTTGCGCAGCAGACGGATGAGCGCGGACGATCCGCGCGCGACCGCGGTGCAGAAGAAGTCCGTCGTGCTCGTCCCGAAGACCCCTCCGGTCGGCACCGCATAGCTCCGGTCGCTCCAGCCGTCCGACCACGAGACGGGCTGCGTCCACTGCGTCTTCTGGTTCGGGCCGGTCGGGCCGTTGAAGAACGCCTTCTGCAGCTCGCCCCACCGCCCCTCGAACGCGATCCACGGAAACGCGGCTCCGTGCTGCCGCGGATCGCTCGGGATCGTCTCGACGCGCGGCGAGAGCTCGCGGTGCGGGCCGCGCGTGTCGTCGCAGCCGACGCCCGCCTCGGCGGAGCTCCCGAGCCAGAGCGCGGCGCAGTACTTGTTCGCGTGGGATCCCGCGGCCGGGTACACGACCGGCCGCGCGTCGACGACCTCGAGCTTGTCGTCGTCCACGACGAGCTGGTCGCGCCCTCGTGCGCGCTGTAGCCGACCTGGACGGGCGTGCTTCCGAGCGCAGCCGCCGCGTCGTCCGCCTCGAAGTTGAGCTGGACCATCTCCCAGTCGCCCTCGTGCGTGTTGTTGAAGTCGTTGAACGGGTAGAAGAACCAGTACTGGAGCGCGACCGTCCCCGGGCGCTCCGGCTCGGTGACGACGTGCGCGTAGACGACGGGGTCGTGCCGGCGCCGAGCCGCTTCGCCCAGCGCTCGTAGGTCGCAGCCCGCATCGAGCGGGTCGCCGGGGAAGTCCAGGTGGTACTCGAAGCGGCCGACGAGATCCTCCGCGACCGGGCCGATCTTCACGAGGTCGGTGGGGTTCCACGGCCCTCGGAGCGCGACGGTGTCCTCGCCGAGCAGCCGGTCGATGTCGGTCGGGACGAACGGCTCGCCGTATCCGCATTCCTCGTCCTGCTCGACGATCCGCACGATCGGCGAGAAGCGCTCGGCGAGCGCCTGCTCGTCCGCGTAGTCGGCGGCGCGGCGGCGCCGGGACACGGCGACGAGACGGCCGAGCAGGACGATGCCAGGCGACGCGGATCACGGCACGATTCTCGGCGCGGTGCGGACACTGCACGCGATGGTCGCGCGGTGCTCGACCGGTGGCCGGCGGCACGCGCCACGGGGAGGGGTGAAGGGTGCGCGTAGCATGGGGTTTCGTGATCGCGATCGTTCCCGATCGGGACGAGCTCGCCCAGCACGGAATCTCCGTTCGAGGGCACGTCTTCTGGCACCCGACCACCGCGCAGCTGTACGAGCACGCGCTCGCACGCGGCGAGGCGCGGCTCGCCGAGGGCGGAGCGCTCGTCGTCGACACGGGCGAGCACACCGGCCGCTCGCCGAAGGACAAGTTCATCGTCCGCGAACCGGGCTCCGAGTCGCGCATCTGGTGGGGCGACGTCAACGCCGAGATCGCCGAGGACGACTTCGAGCGACTGCGCGACAAGGTCACGGACCGGCTGAGCGAAGGCGACGTCTACGTCGTGGACGCGTTCGCAGGCTCGGATCCCGCGCACCGCATCGCCGTCCGTGTCATCAGCGAGAGCCCCTGGCACGCGCTCTTCGCGAAGACGCTCTTCATCGAGCCGACCGAGGACGAGCTCGAGGAGATGGAGCCGGAGGCGCTCGTGCTGCACGCGCCGTCGGTCTCGGCCGAGCCGGACGAGGACGGCACCCGCACGGAGACGTTCGTCGTCCTCCACCCGTCGCGGACGGAGGTCCTCATCGGCGGCACCTTCTACGCGGGCGAGATCAAGAAGTCGATCTTCACCGTCATGAACGACCGCCTTCCGCTCGAGGGCGTCTTCCCGATGCACTGCTCGGCGAACGTCGGCGTCAAGGAGAAGGTCGCGGTCTTCTTCGGGCTGTCCGGGACCGGAAAGACGACGCTCTCGGCCGATCCGGAGCGTGCGTTGATCGGGGACGACGAGCACGGCTGGGGTGACACCGGGGTCTTCAACTTCGAGGGTGGCTGCTATGCCAAGGTGATCCGGCTTTCCGAGAAAGCCGAGCCTGAGATCTTTCGCACGACCCGCACGTTCGGGACGGTCCTCGAGAACGTCGTCATGGACGAGCGCGGCGTGCTCGATCTGGACGACGACTCGAAGACCGAGAACACCCGCGCGGCGTACAAGCTCGAGCAGATCGCCAACGCCAGGCCGGAGAAGCGTGCAGGGCACCCGAGCGCGCTGGTCATGCTCACCGCCGATGCCTTCGGCGTGCTACCCCCGATCGCACGGCTCAACCGCGATCAGGCGATGTACTGGTTCCTCTCCGGCTTCACTTCGAAGCTCGCCGGAACGGAGATCGGCGTGACCGAGCCGCAGCCGACCTTCTCGACCTGTTTCGGTGCGCCGTTCCTGCCCCAACCTCCGTCTGTCTATGCAGGCCTGCTGGGACGGAAGCTCGCCGAGCATCCACACGTCGAGGTGTGGCTCGTCAACACCGGCTGGACGGGCGGCCCGTTCGGCGAGGGTCAGCGCATGCCGATCCAGGCGACCCGCGATCTGCTGCATGCGGCGCTCTCTGGGAAGCTCGACAGCGTCGAGTACCGCGTGGATCCCGTCTTCGGGCTGGAGGTGCCAGTGAGCGTTCCGGGCGTCGACGCGAAGCTCCTCGACCCGCGCGCGACCTGGGCCGACCCTGATGCGTACGACGCGAAGGCGGCCGAACTCGCGGCGATGTTCCGCGCGAACTTCACCCGGTTCGACGACGTCGAGCCCCGGGTCGCCGCGGCCGGCCCGCTCGCCTAGCCAGCCGGTTCTTACCCACGGTTCACACTCGCGCGGCTATAAGGGCCGGGTGGCGCGCCCGACCATGCGGCATCTCGCCGCGCTCCTCTCGGGGGCGCTTCTGCTCTTCGCACTCGTGCTCGTCGCGACGCGTGGCCCGGTCGCGGCGGCCGAGCGAGGCGCCTCGTACGCACGCTCGCTCGAAGATGAGGCGACAGCCCAGCTCAACGCGAGTCGCCTCGCCCGCGCGGAGACGTCGTTCCGTGGTGGGCCGATCACGACGTCCACCGGCGAGGTCGTCGACGTCCGTGTCTCCGACGCGCTTCCGGTCGAGTCCGCGACGCCGGAGGGATGGGCCGAGTTCCTCGTGCACTTGACGCACGGTTCCGAGCTCGGGCAGCTCAAAGCATCCATCGTCACGTTCGACGAGGTGCAAGAGATCTGCGGATCGCGGGCGCTCGGCTGTTACGGGGGAAACCAGCTGGTGGCTCCGGGCGAGACCGTTGTCGATACCTCGCCCGAAGAGGTCGTCCGCCACGAGTACGGCCACCACATCGCCTCGCATCGGCTCAACGATCCGTGGACGGCGATCGACTGGGGCCCGAAGCGGTGGGCGACCGCCGCGAGCGTCTGCTCGCGCGTCGCGAGAAACGAGGCCTACCCTGGCAACGAGGGGACCAATTACCAGCTGAACCCAGGAGAGGCGTGGGCGGAGGTCTACCGGCTCATGGACGAGCGCAAGGCTGGCATCACGGGGGCAACGTGGCCGATCATCGCGCGAAGCTTCTTCCCGGACGCGGACGATCTCCTCGCTGCAGAGCAAGACGTGGTCCAGCCCTGGGCGGCTCCGCGCGCGCGGCTCTACACGAAGACGTTCGGAAAGAAGACCGCGCGCGTCTGGTGGATCGCACTCACGACGCCGCTCGACGGCAGCGTTCGTGTCAGCGCCACCGTTCCGACAGCGGGCGGCTCGGCCGACGTCGCTCTCGTCGGCTCCGACCGTAAGACGGTCGTCCGGCGCGCGCACTGGATCGGTCAACGCGTGAAGCGTCTCGACGGGTCCGTCTGCGGCCAACGCTCGTTCTTCGTGCGCGTGACGCCGAAGGGGCTCGTGGGTAGGGTGCGCCTCTCGGTAACGACCGCTTGAGACGCGTCGCCGTCATGGGCGCGCTCGTCGCGACGATCGCATGCGCCCCGACGGCCGCCACGGGCTCCGCGCACCCGGGCGTCGATGCGCTGCGACGGTCCTCGACGGCCCAGCCGTCCGCGGAGCGCCGCGCTGTCCGCGGCCGCCGCGTGGTGCGGGGGCGCCGCAACTGCGGATCGAACGCCGAACGTCGTCGCCGGGAACCCGATCCACTGGATCTATCTCATTCCCTCCGACGGCGCCGACAATCTCGGCTCCGTCGCACCGGTGATGCAGTCCGACGCCGAGCAGGTCGACGCCTGGTGGCGTGGACAGGACTCCACTCGCGCGCCGCGCGACGACATCGCGACGTTCTCGTGCGGAACGCAGCTCGACATCACGACGGTGCGCTCGACGCGTTCGAGTGCGCAATTGGCGCCGCTCGCCAACCGATTCCCGCTCATCTTCGAGACGCTCGCGCAAGCCGGAGTCTCGTCGCAGTTCACGAAGTACCTCGTCTACTACGACGGGCCGGCCGAGGAGGACGACGTCTGCGGCCAAGGCGGGAGCAGCAACGTGAACGGGTTCGGTCTGGCTGTCGTCTACTACCGCTCGTGCGTCGGGATCTCGACCGCTGCGATCGCCGCGCACGAGTTCCTCCACACGACGGGCGCCGTCCCCGACGGGACACCGCACGCCTGCACTGGCGAAACGAGCGGGCACACGTGCGACAGCTCGGCGGACCTGATGTACCCGTTCATCGGGCAGGGTGGGCTCTCGGCGAAGGTCCTCGATCCGGGGCGGGACGACTACTACGGACACTCAGGCGCGTGGACGGATTCACAGGACTCGGCGTGGCTCGTTCGGCTCGACGGGCAGGCGCCGCTCCCCCTGACCGTGTCCGGGACCGGCTCGGTGGCCGCCGACGTGCCCGGTCTCTCGTGCTCGGCCAGCTGCACGACGACCTGGAACAACGGGCAGCAGGTCGTGCTGACCGCGACCCCGAGCGCGGGCGCGAAGCTCGTGCGCTGGGGAGGCGCGTGCTCGGGGAGCGCGACGTGCTCGGTCACGGTCGGGCCGGGCGTCGCGGTCTCGGCGCTCTTTGCTCCGGCCGCGTTCCGACTGTCCGTCCGCGTCGAAGGGCGGGGATCCGTGAGCAGCTCCGGCGGGATCCAGTGTCGGCCCACGTGCTCTGCCAGCCTTCCGTCGTACCAGCCGGCACGCCTGACGGCCACGCCGGCGAAGGGCTGGAAGCTCCGCACGTGGACCGGAGCGTGCAAGGGTGCGAAGAGGACCTGCACGGTCCCGATGAGCGCCGTGACGAGCGTCCGGGCGACGTTCGTTCGACGGTAGAGGCCGCCAGGTGTTCAGGTAGCGTCCGCGTCGTGCACGACGTCGTGGTGGTTGGGGCCGGATGCGCTGGCATGCGTGCCGCAATCGAGGCTTTCGACACCGGTGCCAGTGTCGGTGTCGTCTCGAAGCTCCACCCGACTCGGAGCCATTCAGGCGCTGCCGAAGGCGGGATCAACGCTGCGCTCGGGAACGCGGCTGAGGACAGTCCCGAGACGCACGCGTACGACACGGTGAAGGGCTCCGACTACCTCGGAGATCAGGACGCGATCGAGATCCTCGCGAACGAGGCTCCCGGCGACATCTACCAGCTCGAGCACTGGGGCTGCGTCTTCTCGCGCAACGAGGAGGGCAAGCTCGCGCAGCGGCCGTTCGGCGCCGCGGGCTCGCCGCGAACGGTGTACTCGGCGGACATCACGGGCCACGTCCTCATCCACGTGCTCTACGAGCAGCTCATGAAGCGGCAGGAGCAGGGTGCGATGGACGTGTACGAGGAGTACTTCGCGTGGCGGCTGGTCGTCGAGGACGGCCGGTGCGTCGGCGTCGTCTGCTGGGACCTCGTGAACGGCGGACTGAAGCTCGTCACCGGGCGCTCGGTGGTGCTCGCGACCGGCGGGATGGGCCGCATCTATCGCGTGACGACGAATGCCTACGCGTGCAACGGCGACGGGATGGCCATGGCCCTGCACGCGGGTGTTCCGCTCAAGGACATGGAGTTCATGCAGTTCCATCCGACGACGCTGTATCCGAGCGGTGTCCTCATCACCGAGGCCTGCCGCGGCGAGGGTGGTTTCCTCATCAACCGCGACGGCGAGCGCTTCATGGCGCGCTACGCGCCGAACGCGCTCGAGCTGGCGTCGCGCGACGTCGTCTCCCGTTCGGAGACGACCGAGATCGAGGCCGGCCGCGACGTCTGCGGCTCGGTGCTGCTCGACCTCCGGCACCTCGGCGCCGAGCGCATCAACACGCGGCTGCCGGGCTCGCGGGAGCTCGCGCTGACGTTCGCCGGCGTCGACCCGATCTACGACCCCATCCCCGTTCGCCCGGGCGCCCACTACCACATGGGTGGAGTGTCGACCGACAACTGGGGCGCGACCGAGATCGACGGCCTGTACGCGGCCGGCGAGGTCGCGTGCGTCTCCGTCCACGGCGGAAACCGGCTCGGCGGCAACTCGCTGATGGAGACGATCACGTTCGGACGGCGTGCGGGGCAGGCGGCGGCGGAGCACGCGCTCGTGTCTCGCAACGGCGGCCCCGTCTCGCAGGCGCCGCTCGCGGACGCGGAGCGCGACCTCAAGGCATTGCTCGACCGCTCGGAGGGCGAGCGGCCGTGGAAGATCCGCGACGAGCTCGGCGCCTCGATGCTCGAGAACTTCGGTGTCTTCCGTTACGCGGAGCGCATGGAGGAGCAGCTGGACATCATCTCGCGCCTCCGCGAGCGATACGAGCACGTCGTCGTCGAGGACAAGGGCGACGTCTTCAACACCGACCTCACGCAGGCGCTCGAGCTCGGGTACATGCTCGACCTGGCCTGGGTGATGGTGCAGGCGGGCCTTGCCCGCGAGGAGAGCCGCGGATCGCACTCACGGCCGGCGGACTTCCCCGAGCGGGACGACGAGCGGTTCCTGAAGCACTCCCTCACGCGCTGGGTGGACGAGCGGCCCGAGCTCGACTACGCAGAGGTCCGCGTGACGAAGTGGCAGCCCGAAGTGAGGAGTTACTAGTGCAGGTCGCCCTCAAGATCTGGCGCTACGACGCGGTCAAGGGCGAGCGCGCGCTGCGCGAGTACGAGATCGACGCGCCCGAGGAGGCGACGCTCCTCGACTGCCTCGACATCGTCAAGGACCAGGTCGACGGTTCGCTCGCGTACCGGAAGAGCTGCCGGATGATGATCTGCGGCTCGTGCGGAATGCGCATGGACGGCGCCGCGGTCCTCGCCTGCAAGACACGGATGTACGACATCGCCGAGGCGGGGCACGTGCCCGTCATCTCGGCGATGGGGAACATGCCGATCGTCAAGGACCTCGTCGTCGACATGGAGCCGTTCTGGGGGAAGATCCGCGCGGTCCAGCCGTGGCTCGAGCCCGGCTACTCGGATCCCGGCGAGAAGGAGAACGTCGTCTCGCAGGAGCAGATGGACGTCATCCACAAGGAGTCGCTCTGCATCATGTGCGGCTGCTGCGTCTCCGAGTGCAACTCGATGGAGGCCGACCCCGACTTCCTCGGCCCGGCGGCGCTCGCGAAGGGGATGCGCTTCGTCGGCGACCCGCGCGACCAGGCGACCGTCGAGCGGCTCCAGTCGTACTCGGACGAGCACGGGATCTGGGACTGCACGCGCTGCTACTTCTGCCAGGAGCGCTGCCCGAAGGGCGTCGATCCGCGCGACGCGATCGCGAAGCTCGGCGCCGAGGCCATGAGCGCAGGCATCGACTCGGACATGGGCGCGAAGCACGCGAAGTGGTTCGTCACGTCGGCGAAGACGACGGGCTGGCTGCGCGAGACCGAGCTCGTCCCGAAGACGCAGGGCATCGCGAAGTCGCTGAAGGAAGTGAAGTTCGCGATGGGCCTGCTGCGGCACGGCAAGGTGCCGCCTCCCTTCCCGCCGCACGTCGCGAAGCACGTCGACGAGGCACGCGCGCTCTACGACCTCGTGCAGGAGCAGGGCAAGGACGGCGCCGCCGGGATCGTCCAGGCGGAGAAGGCGCTCCGCCACCTCGAGCACGGCGAAGGCAGCGGACGAGGCCGCCGAGCGCGGTCCGTACGGCGAGGGCTCGTTCGCGAAGCCGTACCTTCCGGGCGAGGAGCCGACCGTAGTGAGGACCGTCGCGTACTACAAGGGCTGCCTCGCGTCGCTCTCGGCGAAGGAGCTCGACACCTCGACGCAGGCGCTCGCGCCGAAGGTCGGGCTCGAACTGATCGAGCTCGAGGCGGTCACCTGCTGCGGCGCCGGCGACATCCACGAGGCGGAGCCCGACTACTACCTCCACCTGAACGCGCGCATCCTCGCCTACGCCGAGGAGACGGGCGCGGACACGCTGATGACCATCTGCAACGTCTGCACGCTGAACCTCAGGCAGGCGAACCACGCGCTGCAGAACGACGCCGCGCTGCTCGCGCGCGTGAACGAGAACCTCGTCACGGTCGGCGCGCCACCGTACTCGGGCGGGGTCGAGGTCATGCACTTCCTCTGGCTCATCTCCGTCGGTGACGGCTACGAGCTGCTCCAGGCGGCCGCGCACAAGGGCCTCAAGGGACTGAAGGTCGCACCGTTCTACGGGTGCCAGATCCTGCGCCCGTCGAAGCTTCTCGGCTTCGAGGACCCGGACAAGCCGGAGTCGCTCGAGCGCATCATCCGCGCATGCGGGGGAGAGGCGATCGACTACCCGGCGAAGATCAAGTGCTGCGGCTTCCCGATCATCCAGGCGCGTGAGGACGTCGCGCTCGCCGAGCTGATCCAGCCGATCGAGCAGGCGAAGGAGGCCGGCGCCGACGCGATGGTCACACCCTGCCCGCTCTGCCATCTCTCGCTCGACGCGTGGCAGTCCAAGCTCCGCAAGCAGACCGGCAAGGACTTCCAGATGCCGATCCTGCACCTCTCGCAGCTCGTCGGCGTGGCCGCGGGCCTCGACTCGTCCGAGCTGAAGTTCAAGCGCCACGTCGTCTCGGTCGAGCCGGTGGCCGAGAAGCTGTCCGTCTGACCTGGCTCCTCGTCATCGTGCTCGCCGCGGGCGTGGCCGTCGCCGCGTGGGCGCTGGTTCGAGGCCGGATGGCTGAGGCGGCGCGTCCTCGAGGTTCGCCTCGACGGCGTGCCGGCCGAGCTCGACGGGCTTCGGATCGCACACCTCTCCGACCTCCACCTCGGCGTACCGTCGCGTGGACGACGCGCCGTGCTCGACGCCGTGGGCTGGGTGATCGACCGCAAGCCCGATCTCGTCTGCATCACGGGCGACCTCGTCTCGCGTCGGTCGGGGATGCGCGACCTCGAACGGCTGCTCCGCGATCTCGGCCGCTGCTACGTCGTCCTCGGCAACCACGACTTCGCGGACAGCCGCGATCCGTTCTCGCAGCGCGTCGATCCGGCTGCGATCGAGGCGCTTCCCGAGGTCGTGCTGCTCGGCGACGCGGCCGTCGAGGTCGAGCTCCGCGGGCGGACGCGCGCAGATCGTGGGAGTCGACCCGCAGACGTACGCAGCTCGACGGGCGGCACCGGACGAGCTCGCCGACACCGGCGCCGACCTGCGCATCCTGCTCTGCCACTTCCCCGGGATCGTCAAGCGCATCCCAGGCGTCTTCCACCTCGTCCTCTCCGGTCACCTGCACGCAGGCCAGATCGTCGTTCCGTACCCCGGCGGCAAGCTGCGTCTCGCCCACCTCCGCGCACGCGACGTCGAAGGCGTCTACGGGTACGGGCCGACGACGCTGCACGTCTCGCCGGGCCTCGGCACCACGTTCGTCCCCTTCCGTCTGTTCGCGCGGCCGGAAGTCACGGAGCTGGTTGTACGATCGACGTGATGGAGGCTCCGGTCATCTCCGCCGAGGTCCTCGCTCGCTACGCAGGCGACGCGGCCCAGGAGGTGAACGGCGTCTCGGGTCTCACGCGTGGGGCGGAGGTGACGCGCGGGTCGGAGACTGCCGACGTCGTCGTGCATCTGGAGCTCGAGTGGGGAGCGGCGTCCGAGGCGGTCGCGCGCCAGGTGCAGGAGCGCGTGGCCGAATACCTCGGGCGTATGGCCGACCTCGAGGTCCGCTCCGTCGACGTCGTCGTCGAGCGCGTCGGCGCACCTCCCGCGAAGCAATGATCTCGCGCCTCGCCGGCCTCACCGGTGCGACGCTCGAGACGGCGCCGTCGGTCTGTCGCGAGTGCATCTGGTGGCAGAGCCGCGGCAACCGCGAGCCCGAGAAGCGCAAGTGGATCGAGCGCGCCGAGGAGGAGTGGGGCGCGTGGGGGACGGTCTATCGAGACGACGACGGACGCGTCCTCGGGTCGATGCAGTACGGCCCCGCTGCGCTCTTCCCGCGTGCGGCCGATCTTCCCGCCGGACCGCCGTCCGACGACGCCGTGCTCGTCACGTGCGCCTACCTCCTGACCGACACGCAGCCTTGGGTCGAGCAGTCGCTCTTCCTCGCCGCGATCGGCGAGGCGCGAGACAAGGGAGCACGCGCGCTCGAAGCGTTCGCGTACCGCTACCGGGAAGGGACGTCCGCTGCGGACCGCTTCCTCGTCCACCGAACCGTGTTCCCGCGCGACTTTCTCGCGGACTTCGGCTTCCGGACGCTACGCGCCTCGGGGCGGATCGAGCTCGCCCGGCTCGACCTCGGCGGTCTCCAGCAGGTCGAGGAAGGCACGCGCGAGAAGGTGTTGAGCGCGGTCCGCGATGCGTTCGCGCCCGCTCCCGCGCCTGCCCCGCCGGGCGGCGGCTAGGCGGTCAGCTCGCCCGCTGGCCGAAGTAGCTCGGCAGCGACGCTCCGACCAGCAACTCGGCGATCTGAATCGCGTTGAGCGCGGCGCCCTTGCGGAGGTTGTCGCAGATGAGGTAGAGCACCAGGCCGTTCTCGGCGGCCAGGTCGGACCTGACGCGCCCGACGACGACTTCGTCGATGCCGATCGCATGACCGTGACTGGGGATCTTCTCCAGCCGGAGACCCGGCGCCTCCGCGAGGACCTTCTCGGCGTCCGAGGCGGACAACGGCGTCTGCGTCTCGATCCAGACGGACTCCGCGTGGCCCACGATGACCGGCACGCGGACACACGTCGCGCTGATCGGAAGCTCGGGGAGCTCGAGGATCTTGCGCGCCTCGTCCCGCAGCTTCGCCTCTTCGTCGAACTCGACACCGTCGAACTCCCAGTCCATGCGGAGGAGGTGGTCGTCGGGGTCCTCGGCGCGAAGCCCTTCGATCGCCTCCGAGCCGGCGCCCGAGACCGACTGATAGGTGGAAACGCGCACGCTGCGGAGCCCGGCCACGTCGTGGAGGGGCGCGAGCACCATCGTCAACGGGATCGTGCAGCAGTTCGGGTTGGCGATGACGCCGCGGTTCTCGAGCGCGCGCTCGCCGTTCACTTCCGGAACGACGAGCGGAACGCCGTCCTGCAGCCGAAACGCCGAGGACTTGTCGACGCACACCGCTCCGGCCTCCGCCGCCACCGGGACGAGCTCGAGGCTCCACTGGGTGCCGATGGAGAAGAAGCACACGTCGAGGTCGCCGGCCCCGAGGGCGCGGGTCGTCGCCTCCTCGACCTCGAAGTCGCCGAGCCGTCCCCCGGCCGAGCGCCACGAGGCGAACGTGCGGATGTTCGTGTACCCGCGATCGACGAGGCACTGGAGCGTCACGCGCCCGACGGCCCCGGTTGCGCCGACGATGCCGATACGGAGCTCCGGGTCGATCATCGCTCCAGTGTAGGGATTCCGCAGGAAACAGCCCAAAAAAACACTGAACCGGCTGACCCGAAGGCCCGCCGGTTCAGTGGCAGGAATCTATGACGTCCCTCTACCGGATGCAACCCTCTCGGATACGGGAAAGTCGCAATTTGCGACAGAAAGCTCTTCTACATCGCGCGTCGACCCGAGAGCGCTCGCCCGAGCGTCACCTCGTCCGCGTATTCGAGGTCGCCGCCGACGGGAAGGCCGCTCGCGAGCCGGGTGACGCTCACCTTGTCGCGCAGCCGATCGGCGAGATAGGCGGCGGTCGCCTCTCCCGTCATCGTGGGGTTGGTCGCGAGGACGACCTCGGTCACGCCGTTCGCGGAGACGCGAGCCAGCAGGCCGTCGATGCGGAGATCGCTCGGCTCGACCCCGTCGAGCGGCGACAGCGCCCCGCCGAGGACGTGGTAGAGGCCCTGGTACTCGCCGGTCCGCTCGACCGAGACGACGTCGACCGGCTGCTCGACCACGCAGATCACCGTGCGGTCGCGGCGCGCGTCCGAGCAGACGTCGCAGAGCTCGTCCTCGGTGAGGTTGCCGCACTCGCGGCAGAACCGCACGCGCGCCTTGACCTCCTCGATCGCGCGCGAGAGCTCGAGGGCGTCCTCCGGACGCGTCGAGAGGATGTGGAACGCGAGACGCTGCGCGGTCCGGCGTCCGATGCCGGGGAGCTTCGTCAGCTGGGTGACGAGGTTCTCGACGGCTGGGCTGAGCATGCCCGGAGCCTAGCCGTCCCTTTCGGACACTCCGCGGAACGAGCGAGCGTGTACGTTAGCTACCGGGCAGAAGGCCGCCGAGGTCGCCCATCCCGCCCGGCAGCAAGCCCGACATCTTCGACTCCATGAGCCCGCGCGCCGAGCGCAGCGCCTCGTTCACCGCTGCGAGGACGAGATCGGCGAGGAGCTCGGGATCGTCCGGGTCGATCGCGCGCGGGTCGATCGTGATCGAGACGATGTCGCCGGCCCCGTTCGCCTTCACCGTGACCATACCGCCGCCCGCAGAGGCTTCGACGATCTCGTTGGCCGCCTCCTCCTGGGCCTTCGCGAGCTCTTCCTGCATGCGCTGGGCCTCTTTCAGCATCTTGTTCATGTCGAAGCTCATTCGTCTGTCGCCTCCACCTCTTGGGCGTCGAAGGTCTCCTTCAGCAGTGCGAACACGCCCTCTTCGGAGAGCGGCTCGTCGTCCGGCGGTGCCGTGTGCTCCTCGACCTCGCGCGACTCGAGGACGACCGTCAGCTTGCGCCCTGTGACCTCGTAGAGCGCCTCGCGGAGCAGGCCGATGTTCTGCGGCTCGGCGACCTGGCGGCGATGGAAGTCGGCCCCTGCCGGGAACTCGAGCGTGAGCGTGTCGTCCGCGAGAGTGGTCGGCGTCGCCTCCGTGAGGAGGCTCGCGACCGGAATCGAGCGCTCGCGAACCGCGTCGAGGATGCTCCGGTCCCAGGCCTCGGTGACCTGCTCGAGCTCGACGGGCGGCCCCGCCGAAGCGTCGGCGGGGGGCGTCTCGACCACGCGCGGCTCGACCGGCTGCGTGCTCGGCGCGGGTGCCGAGCTCGCGGCGGGCGGCGCGAGGTTGGGTGCGCGTACCTCGAGCAGCTCCACCCGGTGCGCGAGCGACTCGCGCGACAGATCGGACCCGGGCCTCGTCACCTTCACGAGCGCGAGCTCGAGCGGGAGCCTGGGGTCGGCGCCCTGGCGGATGTCGTCGAGGGCGACGGCGAGGAGATCGATGAGTCGGAGCACCGTCGGCTCCGGGAGCTGATTGGCCTGGTCGCGCAGGCGCTCCTTCGTCTCCTCCGTCACGGGAAGCGACTCGGGGACGTGACCCATGTGCTGGACGAGGAGCAGGTGGCGCAGATGCTCGAGCAGGTCCGTGACGACGCGCCCGAGATCCTGTCCCTGCTCGGCGAGCTGCTCGAGGAAGAGGAGCGCGCCGGCGGTGTCCCGGTCGACCACGGTGTCGCAGAGACGCAGGAGCGACTCCTCGTCGACGGCGCCCACGAGCTGGAGCACCGACTGCGCGTCGATCGAGTTGTTCGTCGCGGACGCGAGCTGGTCGAGCGTCGAGACGGCATCGCGGAACGAGCCGCGTGCCGAGCGTGCGATCAGCGAGAGCGCGGACTCCTGCGCCTGGATGCCCTCGCCCTCGGCCACCCGGCGGAGGAGCGTGACGAGGTCGGGCAGGCGCGGGCGCTGGAAGACGAACGTCTGACAGCGTGAGCGGACAGTCGCGAGGACCTTCTGGAGCTCGGTCGTGCAGAACACGAAGACGAGGTGGGGAGGGGGCTCCTCGATCAGCTTCAGGAGCGCCTGCCACGCGGCGTCGGTCAGCTGGTGCGCCTCGTCGAGGATGTAGATCTTGAACCGGCCTTCCACGGGCTGGAGGACGACCCGCTCGCGGATCTCGCGGACGTCGTCGATCCCGCGCTGCGAGGCAGCGTCCATCTCGACCACGTCGAGCGACGTGCCGTTCGCGATCCCGAGACACACGGGACACGTCTTGTCGGGCTCGGGCGAGGGGCCGGGAGTGCCTGCGCAGTTGAGCGCCTTTGCGAGGATGCGGGCCATCGACGTCTTGCCGGTGCCGCGCGGGCCCGCGAAGAGGTAGGCCTGGCGCACCTGGTCGTGCTCGATCGCGTTCTGCAGCGTCCGCACGACCGCTTCCTGCCCGACGACCTCGTCGAAGCCCTGCGGGCGGTACTTCCGGTAGAGCGCCGTCACTTCGGTGATTCAATCAGCTGAGGCGAGGTCGGGCTCTCGACGAGCATACGGCCGCGAAGCGGCCGCCTTCAGGGGTCTTCGCGAGAGGGGGATCCGCACCCGCGGATTCCGCTCTCTGCGGGGAAACTCAACGCTCGGCCACGCGCTCCGTCGTCGAGATCGATGTCACCGGAGGAACCTGCGTCGCCTGCTCGGATCGGGCGGTACCGCGGCACCTGAGAGGGAGTCCTTAGCGCTGCTTCCTTCCGGATCTGACGCGGTTCGGACGCTCCCAGTGCGCGGGACCCGATCGTCAACGCCGCGTGCGCAGACCCTGTCCCGACGACCCGTCCCTCGGACGGCGTTCGGCCCCGCATGGAGCGGATTTCGGGTTCAGGGAACCGCTGACTCCCCACCTAGCGCGGCCGAGCAGGCGGAGGGTACCACCTCTCTCCGCAACTACCATCGCGGCGTGCCCGTGCTCGAAGCGACGCTCTACACCGATGCCGGCTGCCCGTGGGCGTACTCGGCGAACCCGGCGCTCCGTGTGCTCGAGTGGCGCTTTCGAGATCAGGTCTCGTGGAGGCTCGTCATGATCGGGCTCCGCGAGGAGCCGAGCGAAGCGGCCGTCCGCACGTTCGACGGTCCCCGGGCACTCGCCCGCTGGCATGTCTTCGGCGAGCGCTATGGCATGCCGTTCGCGACCGAGCCCAAGGAGCGTCCCTCCGGCACCGGCCGCGGCTGCCGCGCGGTCGTCGCGGCGGGCCTCGACGATCCGGGCTCGGAGTGGCGCACGTTCCGCGCGCTCCAGTTCGCCTACTTCGCGGGCGCGCTGTACCTCGACGACGCGGACAGTCTTCAGTCCGGCCTCGGCGCCGTGGCGGCTCGCGCCGACGACCCGGACGTCTTCGCCGAGTACGAGCGCCAGCGTGCGGAGGCACGATCGGCCGAAGGCTCGCCCGCGCACCTGCAGGACAAGACGACGGTGTCGGACGGGCTCGTGCGCTTCACCGCGCCGTCGGTCGTGTTCCGACGCGGCGAGGAGACGGCCGTGGCCGGAGGCTGGCAGCCGATCCTCTCGTACGACACGGTCCTCGCGAACTTCGCGCCGGAGCTCGAGCGCGTCCCGCCGCCCGATTCACCGGAGCCACTCCTCGACTTCTTCCCCGGCGGACTGACGACAGCCGAGGTTGCGCTGCTCCTCGCCGAGGGCTCGGATCCGATTCCGGATCGAGGCGGAGCCGTCAACCGCTTGACCGAGCTCGGCGAGAACGGTCGTGCGGTGCGGACGCCGTTGGGCACGGACGCACTCTGGGCCCGCCCGGCCTGACGCTATCGCGCGCGAACGAGCTCTGTCCTTCCGACGCCACTCGTACGCTGACGGCGGCGATGCTCGTCGAGGACACGGCGGCTTTCATCGAGCAATTCGAGGTCCTCGAGGCGGACCGGCGCGCGAGGAAGCGACGCCGCCGTCTCGCACGCGCCGAGTTGGAGGTCATGCGAGCCGAGCTCGAAGCGCGAGTCGCTGACGATGCGCTGCGGAGGCTCGCTCGCGATCTCGTCGTCGCTCGCGAGCTCGACGACGCGCACGGAGAACGCGCCATCGTCCGCGAGCTGAGGATGGTTCGTGGGCGTCTGAGGGTCGCGCGCCACAAGCTCCAGGAGAGCCGCGAGCGCCTGCAGCGGCTGCAGCGCGACGCGTCCGACCACGACGACGTGAGACGCAGAGCGAGGGTCTTCCGCCTCCACTCGGCGCGGCACCACCTCGAGTGCTCGGAGCGGCGCTTCGCGCGGCTTTCGACGTCGCAGGCCGACCGTCCCGTCCTCGTGGCGAAGCGCGACGGCCGCCGCTGGTGGTGGTACCTCGATCGCTTCTGGTGGGACGACGAAGGGCTCTCGCCCAGGGACGTCGCGGCGCTCGTCGGTCATTCGCGTCTCCAGCAGCACCGGGACGCGGACGATCGCGCCCGTGCCCGCGCGGAAGTCCTCGGACTCGAGCGTGCGAGAACACGAGAGGACGACGTCTCTCCGATCGTGCGCTTCGCAGTGTGGTGTCGCGACCGCGGACGTTGTGTCGACTGCAGGTCGAGCGACGACCTCGGATACGACCAGATCATCCCGTTCTCGAAGGGCGGTCTACGGTGGATCGCCAATGTCGAGCTGCGGTGCTCGGGGTGTCGCGAGCGCCGGATGCTCAACACCGCTCGCACGCAGGCGAGTCGCGCGCGGATCGAGTCGACGGCGTTCCGGCGCTAGCCCGAGCGCCTCGAGGCGCGCGTCTTGTCCATGAGCTGGAGGAGCTCGTGGGCCGCGAGCTCGATCTCCTTGTGATCCCACTCCGCGGCGCGGTAGTGACAGGCGATGAGCCCGGAGCGATGGAGCCGCCTGAAGTCGCCGAAGACGAAGGCGTACCTGGCCTTCGTCTCGTCGCGCGCGCCATCCGTGAGCCCGAGGTGCCACTCGGCGTACTCGTCCCACGTATGCGAGGCGAGGAACGCGTCCTGGTCGGCGGCCTTCGGCTGCACCTCGCCCCATTCACTGCGCACCACGTACTGCCGGCCCTCGATGAGCTCGCGCGCGCGGCTCGCAGCGCGTTTGTTCACCGCGTAAGACGCCATACGCGTGCTTTCCCGTCCGGGCGTCGAGTCAACCCTAATCCGGCGGCATCACAACCGCTGCGTAGCGGTCGTCACGTCCATTCCACTCGTCACCGTCGCCAGTCGGCTCCTAACGGGACGAAGAACCCCTCTCCTGAGGGAGGCTTGTGCGCATTGGTGCTATTGACGTATCACCGCCTGCGTCATAGGACTCTGGTGTCAGCAGCGTCAGGGGGAATGGTGCACTCGCATCCAGGTTCGTTGCTGCGGCGATCTGTGGTTTCCGGGTCTCTGCGCCCGCCAGTAGGAGCCGGGTCACAAACACGCGGAAAGCGACGAGCTAGCGACCCAGTGCTTTCAGCTGCATTGCCCTCGAACGTTGTTCCCCCGGCGGAACCAGTCGTTCACTCAGAAGGAGGCACACATTCATGAGCTCTCGTCGACCGTTCGCCTCGGCGGCGCAGCTCGTTGCGGCCACAACTGCGTTGGCAATGATTCTCCTGGCTCTGGCGTCCGCCGCGCCCGCGCCAGCTGGAACGCCACCGAATCGCCTCGATGACAATCGCGGCAACCTCGCGGCACTGGCCGCCGTCAACACGTTGGTAACGCTCCCTCCATTCACGCCGTTCTTCCTTCCGATACCGCCGCTGCTCCCACCGCCGGTCGGGCCGTTGAGTGGCCGCGTGCTGGAGAACCCAAGCATCTTCAACGTGTATTGGGACGATGACTGGGACGATCATCACTCGGGGGCCTTTTCCACGGAGAGCATCGACAACATGACCAAGGGCATCGTGGACAGCGAGTACTTCGATTTCTCCGGCCAGTACGACGTGGGGGCAGCGGAGTTCGACGACTCGAATACGTCGGGCGGCCTACTCAATCCGTGTCCCGACACACCCGGGTCAACCACGAACTTCATCGAGATCCTCGCGTTCATCGAGTGCGAGGTTTCCCTGCTACCGACGGGGGTGCCCTCGCCGGGCGGCGACAGCCTCTACGTGGTGTATCTGCCGGCGGGCACGACTATCGACAACTTCGGCATCAACAAGAGCTGCGACAGCTTCGGCGCGTACCACTTCATGGGAACCGCCATCACACTCCTCGGGGGTCAACAGTTCGCATTCGCCGCGATACCGATCGACTGCGCCGAGGGGTCCGCCGACGAGCTCTCCGAGCTCGCGAGCCATGAGATCATCGAAGCCGCTACCGATCCGAACGTCGTGCTCGGGTGGATCGACAACTCGAAGTTCGATATCACGAACATCCAGCCTCTGTTCACGGAGGGAGAGGCCGCGGACATCTGTTCGAGCGTGGGCGATGTACCGACACCTCCGGTCCGTCTGGATAACGGCGTCATGGTCGCGACCTATTGGTCGAATGCTGACAACGCATGCGTGCCGTTCCCGAAGGCAGACCTGGCCATAACGAAGACGGACAGTCCCGATCCCGTCAACGCCGGCGATCAGCTCTACTACACGTTGACGGTCACCAACAACGGGCCGAACGACGTGCCCAACGCTTCGATCACGGACACGCTCCCCGTCCAGGTGACGTTTGTCACGGATGACCGTGGCATCTGTACCGAGGCGCCTGTGGGCACGCTCACGTGCGCGCTCGGAGCGGTCGCGAACGGTGCGAGCTCGACCGTCGTCGTCAAGGTCCAGGTCAAGCCTGACGCCGTCTCGGATGCAGGTCATCCGATCGGCATCACCAACTCGGCGAACGTGAGCACCACGGTCATCGACCCGAACGCCGCGAACAACGCGGCGTCCGCTTCGACGATCGTCGAGGACCGCGCGGACTTGAAGGTGACGAAGCTCTGCAAGCCCGACGGGCCGGTGCTCGCCGGGAACATCGCAACGTGCACGATCTTCGTCGACAACCTCGGGCCGTCCGACGCTCGCAACGTCACGCTGACCGACAGTCACGTGAGCAGCGGGACGTTCACGATCACGGGCGCGAACGCCAGCCCTGGGGGTGCGTGCCCCGTCACCTCAGGAGTCGTCACCTGCAACCTCGGGACGGAGCCGGCCGGCGGCAGAACCACTGTGGTCGTGACGCAGACGGCCACCGAGCCGCAGGACATCAACGACTGCGCCCGCGTTGCGGCTGTAACGCCCGATCCCGACAGCTCGAACAACCAGTCATGTGACGGCGTCAACGTCATCGCGGCAGCGGATGTAAGCCTCGACAAGTCGGACTCGCCTGATCCGCTTGTCGCGGGTACGGACATCACCTACACGCTCCACGCTCATAACGCCGGTCCGTCGATCGCGCCGAATGTCACCATCCAGGACTTCCTGCCCGACAGCGTGGCCGTCGTCTCGGTAAACGGCGGCGCAGGCGGCACGTGCGTCCCGGGAATTCCCGGTGACCAGGCGCATCCGACACGTTGCACCTACGCGACGCTCGCCCCGTCGGCCACGGCGACGATGGTGATCGTCGTCCGGGTGAAACCCGGCGACCACAAGGTCGTGAGCAACGAAGCGACCGTGGCTAGCGGCGTAGTCGACCCGAACATGTCGAACAACAGCGCGAGCTCGACGACGGAAATCCGAGTCGCGGACCTCGCGATCGTGAAAGCCTCCGATGCGGGT
Source organism: uncultured Gaiellaceae bacterium (assembly GCA_963805135.1). GTDB lineage: Bacteria > Actinomycetota > Thermoleophilia > Gaiellales > Gaiellaceae > GMQP-bins7. The sequence continues at coordinate 140,187 of CAWDSX010000014.1, forward strand.
GAGTACAAGCCGTCCAGCCAGATCACGTACACGTTGACGGTGTCCAACAAGGGACCAGGTGACGCCGAGAACGTAGTCGTGACGGACGCGCTGCCGCTCGAGAGCAACGACCGCGTGGCGGTGCTGGACCCGAGCTGCTCGCTCGCCGGCTTGGTCGCCACCTGCAATCTCGGGACGATCGGGCCGCTCGCAACCCGGACGGTGACGATCGCGATCGTCCCGAAGGGCAAGGAGGGTCTGATCAGTAACACGGCGACCGTCGCCAGCTCGACGTTCGATCCCGACGCATCGAACAACTCCTCGACGAGGATCGTCCTGTCGGGCAACCCACCGAAGCCATAAGCGGTAGGCGGTCGAGCCTGAAGTGGAGGAGGGGGTCGCCCACAGGCGCCCCCCTCCCGCTTGCTGGCCAATCAAGCGACCTTCGTCGTCCCGTCCGCCTCGAGTGCTGCGGAATCAGAGTGGACTCTCGGTCGCGAGCGGAGATCAGAAACCCGGCTCGGCCCGGATCCGCCGACGAGTTTCGTTGGCTGTTTCAAGGAAAGTGGGTGGCTCCGCGCGGCATGTCGGCCTATGCTCGCCGGTGACTCGTAGCTGAGCCGTGCGCGATGCCCGTGAGTCAGATCGGCGTCGGATGAATGATGAGCGCAGAACAGTGCGCGCGATGCGCAACACGCTCGCTCACGCTTCCTAGTGCGCGGACGCCGTGCAGGCCGCGCGAGCCGAGGATCACGATGTCCGCCGCCGTCGAGCGATCGCTGAGGACCGCGACCGGATCCCCGGATCCCACTCAGTTACGCGTTCGACCCACGCGCCCTCGCGGCCGACAGACTTCCCGCCCGTCGCCGTCACAACCTGTATCGCAGAGCCGAGCCGGTCGGACAAGTCATCTGCGACGGCTAGTGCTGCGAGCGACAGGTCCGAGCCGTCCAGGCCGACGACGATCCGGTTCGGCTGCCAGCGCTGACCCCACTGAGGGCGAGCCAAGAGCACCGAGCGTGCTGCATCGTGCAGGAGTGTGCCTGCGGTCTCGCCAGTCATCATGCCGAGGAACCGACTGCTGCTTCGACCTCCGAGCGCTACTAGCGTGGCGTCGCGCTCAGTACAAACGTGTCGTAGGACGCCCTTCGCATCACCTCGCACGATCTTCGTTGTGCAGTTGGGTCGGTCGGCCATGATCTCGACCGCCTCTTTGCGGGCACGTTCGGCCTCCTCTTCGAGTTGAGCCTTGTAGTAGTCGACCTGGAAGCCGGCATATCCGGCAATCGAGGTGTCGAGAGCAGTGACCGCGAGCACAGCCTCACCAGGAGGACTCAGCGTCAGCGTCTGATGCAGCGCTTCGAAGCCGAAGTCGGTTCCGTCAACACCCACCACCACACGCTCAAACACAGTCACGGCTGACGACCTCGACGCCAACTCTCTCACCTCCGGGGATGTTCGGGGACAGTAGTGGCTCACGAGCAGGGGGACGCTCGCGCGCTGTGGCCGTCGGCGTGCGCCGCTCGGCGAACACCGATCCGAGAGCGGCCGCGGCCAGGATCAAGACGATGACCGCTAGAGAGACGGCAACCGGCAGATGGTAGGTGTGGCTCAGCACCATCTTGGCCCCGACGAAGACGAGGATCGCCGCTAGCGCTGGGCGCAGGTAGCGGAAGCGGCCCATCATTCCGGCGAGTAGGAAGTAGAGGGCCAGCATGCCGAGCACTGAAAAGGCGTTGGCGGCAAAGACGAGGAAGGCGTCGTTCGTGACGGCGAAGATCGCCGGCACTGAGTCGGCCGCGAAGGCAACGTCGGTTGTCGCCACCGCCACCAGGACCGCGAGCATCGGTGTGGACAACAGGCGTTTCTCGACCCGAACCATGAAGCGCTGGCCGTGGAAGTGCTGGGTCATCGGAATCACGCGGCGCAGCAGGCGCAAGACGACGTTGCGCTCGGGATGCGCCTCAGCGTCGCGGACGGACAGCCGGAACCCGGTCGCGATCAGGAAGACGCCGAGGATGTAAACGGCCCAGGAGAAGCGCTCGAGCGCGACGGCGCCGCCGGCGATGAACACTGCGCGCAAGGCGAGCGCGCCGAGCACGCCCCACAGCAACGCGCGGTGGCGGTACTCCGGCGGGACGGCGAAGTAGGTGAAGATGACCGCGAGGACGAAGACGTTGTCGATCGACAGGCTGCGCTCGATCAGGTAGCCGGAGAGATACGCCGTCGCCGCCTCGCCGCCGCGCCAGGCCCAAATGACGCCGGCGAAGCCGACTGCAAGTACCAGCCAGATCGTCGTCCAGACAGCAGCCTCACGAAGCTCCACCTCCTGCGCCCGGCGGTGGAAGACGAGTAAGATCGATGAGCAGTACCGCCAGCACGCCGACGACAAACAGAGCCCAGATCCAGAGAGCGACATCCAAACGAGTTCCTTCCGATCAAGTCCGAAGGTCTCTCCGAGCCGCTCGGGCCCCGGCGCTCCGGGCCGAAGCCGTGGTGACGAAGCGCCGAAGTGGATACTCCCCTTCACCTCGAATCTACGTTGCCTAGCGCCTTGGGCCGTACGCGGTTGCTACCGATCGTCGGTCCGGGTTTTTCCACAGCTCAGAAACGAAAGAAGCTACGCGCCTGGCGAACGCGATACCGGTGTAGGCGTTGACGTCGTCGTCGAGGTAGCGACCGACTAACTCGCCAGGGCCTGCACCGGATCACTCTGATACTGGTCAGCTTGGCGTCTACTGGCGGTTAGCCCTTGAGCGCGCGCAAGGCGTTGACGATAACGGCCACGTCGATCCCCTCCTGAAAGAAGTGCGCCGTAGACCGGCGGCAGGTAGCCGGCCGCCGCTACCGCCATCGCGGCGAGGCTGAGGCCCATGCCGATGAGCACGCTCTGTCGCGCGATGCCGAGCGACCGACGCCCGATGCGCAGGGCGTGCGCGACCCGGTCAACGCGGTCGACGGTGATCACGACGTCCGCCGTCTCGGAAGAGACCGTCGCTCCCTGTGCACCGAGTGCGATACCGACGTCGGCGAGAGCGAGTGCCGGTGCATCGTTGACCCCGTCCCCGACCATGACCACGGGACGAAGCTCCTCTCGGGCTCGCAGCGCCTTGACCACTTCGAGTTTGTCTTGAGGGCGCTGCTCCGAGTAAATGCGGTCGACGCCGGCCATGCGCCCGATCTCCTCACCGACCGAGGCGCTGTCGCCCGTGACGAGCGCGACGTGCCGAATGCCTGTCTCACGCAGTGACGCCGTCAGACCAAGGGCATCCTGGCGCAGGTGATCGGCCATCACGATCATGGCAGCGAGTCGGCCGTCGATGCCGACGAACACCTTTGCCCGTCCTACTTCATGCCCTCCGTCCGCCGCGCTCGCTGCGACCCGGGCGCCGGTAATGCCGATCTCTTCGAGCCAGCTAGCCGCGCCGACCGCGACGGCACGGCCCTCGACGATGCCTGCGATCCCGGAGCCAGGTTGCTCGCGCACGTCCCTGGGCGACGTCAGCCGAAGACCACGACCCTCGGCATCGTGCACGAGAGCTTCCGCCATGACATGTGCTGAGAGCTGGTCGAGCGACGCTGCTAGCCGAAGTGCCTCAGTCGGCTCGACGCCATTCAGAGGGACGATCCGCTCAACCTCCGGGGAGCCGAGTGTGAGGGTCCCGGTCTTGTCGAAAAGCACGGTCCGCGCCCGTCCGAGCTGCTCGATCACACCGGCGCCCTTGACGATCACCCCGATTCGAGCGGCACGGGAGAGCCCTGAAACGAGCGCGATCGGCGCGGCGAGGATGAGCGGGCAGGGTGTAGCCACGACGAGCACGGCGAGCATGCGCGTTGGATCTCCCGAGGCGACCCACGCGCCGCCTGCAACGAGGATCGTCGCCGGGAGGAAGAATGCTGCGTAGCGGTCGGCTAGGCGTACGAACGGCGCCCGCTGCTCGGTTAGCACCTTCGACGAGCCGTACGATCGCCGCGTACGCGCTCTCCGCCGATGCGCGGGTGACCACGAGATCGAACGCTATCGGCCGCATTCGCTGTTCCGCTAAGGATCTCTCCACCGGGGCGTACGGTCACTGGAAGCGGCTCGCCGGTAAGCGCCGAGGTGTCGACGACCGCCTCGGCGCCATTCGACAACACGCCGTCCGCCGGGACGACGTCACCTGCGCGGACGACCACCACGTCTCCTGGCACGACCTCTTCGACCTGGACCTCTTCCACGAGCGCGCCGCGACGCCGATGCGCGATTCGCGGTGCCCTTTCGACGAGGAGACGCAGCTCGCGTCGGGCACGGGCATTGGCGGACGCCTCGAGTGCGTTGCCGCCGGCGAGCATGAGGGAGACGATCACGGCGGTGAGGTATTCACCGAGGACGAGCGCAGCGGCGATCGCGAGAAGCGCGATTGCATCGACGCCCACATCGCGATGTACGAGGCTGCGCGCGACCGACCACACGAGCGGCCCGAGAACGACCACGGCCGCGATGGCCCAGACGACATCTGCCGGCGTGTCGGCACCGAGGATGTGGAGCACCGAGCCGGTGATGAGCCCGACGAGGACGCCGAGTACGATCGCGAACTCAGTCGTGAACTGACGGAAGATCGTGGAATGGCTCGGAGGCAGTTGGGCCGCGCCAAGGTCGGCGTGCGGGGTCACGCCAGAACGATGCCGCGTGTCTGCCGGATCGGCATCCGGGCGACCGCTGATCCTGAACGGGTCGGAATTACGGGTTGCCGGCTACGCCCAAGGGATCTTCCGTCCGGAAACCCGTAGGTGGCCGCTCGAGTGACATGTCCGCACACTCGGGCAGGGAGGGGATTCCCTGCCTTGACTTCGGCCGCAGTGCGCGGCTCGAGGACGACGACCGCCGTCTCTCGTGGGCGTCGTGCCGCGTACCCGTCGAGGTTCTTGTCCAGTTCACGCCAGCGCTGCCACAGACGTTCACGCTCCCCACCGACTGCAGGCCTGCCGAGCACCTCGCGCCGGGCCCCACCAGCGAGTCCGACGACCGCCTGGGGATCGGCCTGCAGGTTCAACCACCAGGCCGGCTCGGCAACACCCCAGCCGTTCATCGCCATCGAGACCAGGTTGGGCCCGTCCTCGAAGTAGCCGAGGATCACGCTCCGCGGCTTGCCGCTGCGTCGGCCCGTCGTGGTGAGCCGCAAGGCGCCCCACTTACCTGGGCGTGGAACCCACAACCCCTTACGGCCGCCGCTCGCTCGCACGACTCGTCGGTGGGCGTGCCAGAACATCTTGATGAACCATCGTGGTGGGAGACGCGCCTTACCTCCGGCCATGCGCACCTCCGGTGCGACTTGTGGACCCGGCTCCGGCGACACCTTCAGGCCGTCTCCCTCTGCTTCATGTCGAAGGACGGCTCGTGCGGGCCGACGTCGAGCCGGAACGGCGGGTACTCGCGGGTCATGAACGCCCCGTAGGCGACGACGCGGAGCACCCAGCGGTTGAGGCCGAGCACGAGATCGAAGATCTCCGTTGGGTACCGATTCTTGAAGAGGAGCAGCACGCCGGCGACAACTACGAGGATGCCGACCAGTCCGAGCGACCATCCGGCCCCGGCGAAGATCCCCGCGATGCAGAACTGCGGGATGCCGAGCAGCCACCACCCGATCAGAGGGAGACCGCGGCGCAGGTTCTCCGGGTACTCGATCTCGAGCCGCGCCGGGTACTCGGGTACGTCCGCGAGCGTGAACGGCGGGTACTCGTCGGTTCCGAGGGCACCGAAGGTGTAGAAGGCGACCCGCCACGACCAGCGCAGCACGCCTACGTTGAAGCCGAAGATCCCCCGCGGGTAGCGCCCGGTGAACAGCACCGCGAAGAACGCGATCACGGTCAGAACGAAGAACGCGAGCCAGAGGAAGAGGAGCACGATGTAGTGAGGAATGGCGAGGAGCCACTTGACGAGCCACAGCCAGCGGCTCAGGCGCGGCGCCAGCTCGCCCTCGAGGGCGAGCGGCGGCCTTCCCATCGCGACCTGCATGACAAACCACCTCCTAGTGCGGCCGGACGCGGTGATGCTCGGCAAGCTCTCGCTTGCTGAGCATCTCGGTCGGCAACGGAATCAGCTCCTTACTTAGACCATTGAGAGCATCCGGCGTTGGACTTCCCGAGCCATCGGGGAGTTCGCTGACAGCGTCGCGGCTTCATCCCTATGTCGACGACGCGAGGTCCTTGGCATGCAGGCCACGGGTGAGGCGGAGGTCTTCAACAGCCGCCACCTTCGAGACTCGCGAGACGACATCCGTGATCGCGGAGTCGAACGCGGCCGTGCCCACGCCAAGCGAGCGGTTCTGGATCAGGACGTGCTCGGCCGTATGTGTTCGTAGCGGTCGACTCCTTCGGCCTGGCCGGCACGAAAATTCGAAGCCCGTATGACGATGCTAGGCGTCGACATGGTGCTCACCTCGCTTCATTGATGGCAATGCCGCCTAGCTTGTCCCTGCGCGGCCGCGTCGACATCGGGCCGCCACCCTGACCTCGCACCCCTTATCTTTGTGGTCCGCGACGCGGCGCGCACCGCGCGCCCGTGAGCGCTCCGAGCATGCAGCCGAAGCACGGTGGCGGATATCGAGTGAGGTTTCGTGCGTGCGGCTGATCCACGCCGGCGCGCTACCCCGTTATTCCGCGACGCCGCGCATCTCGTAGGCCGGAGGGATCCCCGCCCGAATCTTCTCGTGCAGACGGAGAATCCCCTCGATCAGCGCCTCTGGACGAGGCGGGCAGCCAGGAACGTAGACGTCGACCGGGACAATCTTGTCGACCCCCTGCACGATGGCGTAGTTCGCGAACATCCCGCCCGAGCTTGCGCAGGCGCCCATCGCGACCACCCACTTCGGCTCCAGCATCTGGTCGTAGATCTGTCGCAGAGGTGCCGCCATCTTGTGCGAGAGGCGGCCGGGAACGATCATCAGGTCGGACTGGCGCGGCGTCGGGCGGAAGTACTCCATGCCGAAGCGAGCGATGTCATAGCGGGAGCTGACGACGGCCATCATCTCGATCGTGCAGCAGGACAGCCCGAAGTTGGCGGGCCACATCGAGGACGTTCGCACCCAGGCGAGCGCCTTCTCGACGGTTGTCAGCCCAAGCGTCCGCTCGAGCGCCGCCACCTCGTGTTCGAAGACACCCGGCCCCTTCGTCGGCCAGAGCAGCCGCTCGGACTGGAGCCCATGTCGAGAAAGTCGCTCTCCGGCGTTGTTACCCATCCACCGGCCCCCTCCGAAACGTCATGGGATCTCGACCTCACTGACGCGGCTGACGGTCGTGCGCTCGGCGACATAGTAAGGGAGCAGCCCGAGCGCCTCCTCCTCGGTGTCTGCGTCAACCGTCCACCAGATCGCGTGTCCGCCGGAGCGGCACGAGGCCAGGGTGGGACGGTGGCGAAGCGGACTCTCGAGTCCCTTGAATGCGGCGAAGACAACGCCGCACTCCTGCGGTTTGTGGTGGTGCTCGAGCAGGAAGCGAGACATGGCGCTACTTGAGCACGAGGCTCAGGAAGATGCCGATCATCAGGAAGCTTGGAGCCGCGTGGCAGACGATGCTGATCCAAATGCTGCGGAACCGTTTTGCAGGATACGCCTGGCCGAAGATCCCCGTCAGCAGGGTCGTCGGCATGGCCCACGGCTCGTGCAGATGGTAGGCGGTGAAGATCGTCCCGTTCACGATCCAGTCGAACCTGCCGCAGACCTTGTGCATTCGGGGTAGCAGAAGCCCGCGGAAGAACAGCTCCTCGACGACTGGCGCCAGGAAGACGACCAGGACCGAAAGCGCGAACACCCCCCAAGCCCCTTGGTAGAAGCGGTCGACGCGAGCCCCTCCGTCGGCGATGAAGCTGGGGAAGTCCCTCGGCAGCGGTCCGGTGGGATTGATCGGCAGCAGCTCCAAGGCGGCGGAAAGGAGCACGAACGGCACCAGCCACCACCACACCTTGCCGCCCACGCGGCCGGTTTTTGGATCCTGCGGGGCGCGGAGCCAAAGGGCGTCGCGAAGGCGCGCCCATCCGAGCCCCCCTGCTCCAGCCGAACCATGACCAGTGTCAAGACGAGGATCCAGAGGAGCCCTGCGTTGAAGCAGATTAGGAGGGCTGTTCCAAGTGGCTCACTGGTCCCGAGGTGATGACTCAGCCAGGGCGCGACGATCCAGCCGAGAATCGACATGGGGACGGCCGCCGCCGCCCACAGCGCGGCGATCTGACCGCCGGAGTACTGCTTGACCGCTTCATACCGACCAACTTCTTCCTCTCGACCGGCACGTAGAGCGAGTGCCGGTGCGGCGACGGTCGTCGCAGACATCATGCTTCACCTCTTCTCATCTTGTGGTCGCGTGCCCAGCCTGTCGCCGTACGGCCACGCCGACATCGGGCGGCGACCCTGATCCTGACCCTGATCCTTCGATTGAGCCGACCTTGAGAGGCGGCTCGCGGTCCCTCCACGATCACGCGGGAAGGGCGGGTCGTTCACTCACAGGCGATCTCTCGCGCGCGAGCGATGTGTCTCGCGTCAGAGAGCGGGGCTAGCGCGTCGAGGCCGACGAAGCACGTGGTCCCGCCCGACCTGCTCGTTGCTCCGCGCTCAGATCCGGATGCGAACGTCTTGTGACCGCCCGCCAACGTTGAACCCGGAAATCCGTAGAAAACCCTGATCGCGATCCGTGCTTCCCCGAACGACGCACGCGCTCCCGTAGTGCAAACGTGCGTGAACCGGGCAAAGGAGGAGCGATTGGCGCTGTCGGTGGCGCCGCGACAAGCGCGCGAGCATGACCCCCTCGTCGGGCGCGCCGACGAAGTCGACGCGCTCGAGCGGGTGCTCGACGAGCTCGACCGGGGCCGCCCGGTGCGATCGAGCTGGTGGGCGAGCCGGGTATCGGCAAGACGCGCCTCCTCTCGGAGCTGGCGGCGCGCGCCGAGCTGCGCGGCTACCTCGTTCTCTGCGGGTCGGCCTCGGAGCTCGAGCGCGAGCTGCCGTTTTCGGTCTTCGTGCACGCGTTGGATGAGTACGTCGAGAGCCTCGACCCCAGTCAGTTCTCGACTCTCGACGACGACGTGCAGGCAGAGCTCGCTCACGTCTTGCCCTCGCTCTCCGCGCTCGCAGCCGGTCGAGCGGTGGCGCCCCAGCACGAGCGCTATCGCAGCCACCGCGCGGCGCGCGCGCTGCTCGAGATCTCGCGCAGGCACAGGCCGCTCGTACTCGTGCTCGACGACTTCCACTGGGCCGACTCGGCTTCATTCGAGCTGCTGAGCGCACTCTTGCGCCGGCCGCCGGCGGCGGCCGTGCTCACCGCCGTCGCGCTCCGCCCTCGCCAAACGCCGGAGCGCTCTCGCAGCAACGCTTGAGCGAGCACATCGTGCGACTGCGCTGATCCGGATCGGGCTTGACGATCTCACCCCGGAGGAGGCTCGAGAGCTGTTCGGCGAAAAAGGTCGACGCCAGTAGCGCGGCCGTCCTCTATGGGGAGTGCGGTGGCAACCCGTTCTACCTCGAGCAGCTCGCCCGGTCGCTCGAGCGCGCAGGCGGAACCAAGCCCGCCCCGGAGATCTCAGGTGACCGGCCTTGAGGTCCCGCCAGCCGTCGCCGCGTCGCTGAGCGAAGAGCTTGCGTCGCTGTCAGACACGCACGCCTCGTGTTCGAAGGAGCGGCGGTGGCAGGCGATCCATTCGAGCCCGAACTGGCGGCAGCCGCAGTCGGCATATCCGAGGCCGAGGCGATGGACTCCCTCGACCAGCTCCTGCACGTCGATCTCGTTCGAACGACCGACGTGCCCCGACGCTTCCGCTTCCGCCATCCGCTCGTCCGGCGTGCTGTCTACGAGACCACCGCGGGCGGCTGGAGGCTCGGGGCCCACGAGCGGTGCGCGGAAGCGCTCGAGGTGCGGGGAGCGACGGCGGCGGCGCGCGCCCACCACGTCGAACGGTCGGCGCACGAGGGCGACGTCGCAGCTGTCGCCGTCCTGCGTGAGGCCGGCGAGTCCGCGGCACGGCTCGCGCCCGAAAGCGCCTGCTCGGTGGTTCGGCGCGGCGTTGCGGCTGCTGCCAGCGACGGCGCCCGTGCACGAGCGCATCGACCTTCTGCTGGCTCGTGCCGCGGCGTCCTCGGCGGCGGGACAGTTCACAGCCAGCCATGAAACGCTGCTGGAGGCGGTCGCGATCATCCCGGAGCACTCGACGCCCTCAGCACCACAGTCGCGACGACGTGCGCTGCGGTGGAGCGTCAACTCGGGCGATACGAGAAGGCCCACATCCGTCTGGTGGGGGCTCTTCGTAACCTGCCTGAGCCAGCCTCGGTCGAGTCCGTCGAAGTGCTGATCGAACTGACCCTCAACGAGTTCTACCGTGCGCGATACGAGGCGATGCACGACTGGGCCGAGCGCGCTGTTGATGCCGGGAAGGTGTTAGGAGATGCAGCCCTGCTGGCGGCGGCGCTCGCCATGCCCGCGCTGGCGGACGCCATGACCGGGCCGACCAAGACGGCTCGCCCCACCGCGCCGAGGCCGCAGCGCTCGTCGATCGGCTGTCTGACGACGAACTCTCGCACCGCCCAGATGCGGCGTCCTGGCTCGCCGCGGCTGAGCTCTACCTCGACCTCTACGCGGAGGCCGACGCGCACGCAATCGTGCGCCGGGCTCGCTCGCGCGACTGGGCGGGGAGATCCACTATTCCGCCTGTACCCGATCCTGCCGAGGATCTGGTACGTGCGCGGCAAGCTGGCCGATGCCGCCGAACTTCTGGACGGCGCGATCGAGGCCGGGCGCCTACTCGGGTCCCGCCGGCTCTCGCCGGGAACCTCTTCAACC